>NZ_AFUB01000066.1 GCF_000222705.1 Streptococcus mitis bv. 2 str. SK95
TCCCATGTACTTCCCAACATCCTCTGCCTTGATCGAGTTTCTCATCTTGGCTGTACTGGAGCAGGGGGATTCTTATGGTTATGAGATTAGTCAAACCATTAAGCTCATCGCCAATATCAAAGAATCTACGCTCTATCCCATTCTCAAAAAATTGGAAGCCAGTGGCTTTCTGACCACCTACTCTAGAGAGTTTCAGGGGCGTATGCGCAAATACTACTCCTTGACTAATCGGGGCGTAGAGCAGCTCGTTACTCTAAAGGAAGAGTGGACGCTCTATACCGACACCGTCAACGGCATCATAGAAGGGAGTATCCGCCATGACAAGAACTGACTATCTGACTCAGTTAGAAACCTATCTCCATAAACTGCCTGAAGCTGACCGCATCGAAGCTATGGACTACTTTAAGGAACTATTTGACGATGCAGGTCCAGAGGGCGAAGAAGAGCTCATTGCTAGTCTAGGAACTCCAAAAGAAGCAGCTCATGATGTCCTCTCTAACCTCCTCAACAAAAAAGTTAATGAGGCACCTGCTCAAAAGAATGACCGTCAACTGCTACACATTGCCCTACTTGCCTTACTAGCAGCCCCTATCGGCATTCCGGTCGGGATCGGCATCCTCATGGCCATCATCGGTATTTTTATCGCAGCTGTCTCCGTCATTCTAGCCTTTTTCACCGTTTCGGTGACGGGTATCCTACTGGGCGGACTCTTTATCGTAGAGAGCTTTAGTGTCCTAGTCGAAGCCAAATCTGCCTTTATCTTGATTTTCGGGGCTGGTTTGCTTGCTATCGGTGCTTCTTCTCTTGTTCTATTAGGCATCTCCTATGTAGCTCGTTTCTTTGGGCTCCTGGTCGTTCGCTTGGTGCAATGGATTCTTAAAAAAGGAAAGAGAGGTGACAGACATGCGTAAATTGACGAAAGGATTTCTCATTTTTGGTGTGGTTTCTACAATCCTTGGTTTTATCATGATCATTGTAGGGGCCCAGTCCAATGGTATTCAAAGTTTGCTTGCCATGTCAAAAGATCCCATCTATGACAATCGTACCGAAGAAGTGACCTTTGGAAATGAAGTGGAAAAACTTGATTTGACCCTTGAAGAACATAGCCTAACCATCACAGAGTCTGTAGATGACAAGATCCACATCACCTATCATCCGTCAGTGTCTGGTCGTCACGATCTGACTACTGGCATGAGTGACAAAACACTGAGCGTCACTGACAAACAAGCCTCCCAACATCGTTTTCTCGGTTCAGGAATCGAAGGCCTACTTCGTATTGCCAGCAGTTATTCTCACCGCTTTGACGAAGTCGTTCTCTCCCTACCTAAAGGAAGAAAGCTGCAAGCTATCACCGTCTCAGCCAATCGTGGACAGACCACTATCCGGCAAGCCAACCTTGAAAATGCGACAATCAAAACAAAAGGCTACCACTTAAGAATAACAGAAAGCTCCATCAAGAACAGTACACTAACGACACCTAGTATTATCAATATTTTTGATACAGAATTGACAGATAGTCAAGTCAAGACGGAGGGGGGGCACATCTATGCTGAAAACATCAAGATCCAAGGCAAGGTTGAACTAGACTCTCATAACGACTTAAGACTCTTTCTTTCTAAGACAGAATTCGATCGTATCAATCTAGATATGTCTTCTAAGCACGGCGGTATTTATCGTAAAGCACAAAGAGAACATCCTAAACAAAAAGAGAATGAACTTGCCAACCCCTACAAGACAGACAAAGCAGATGTTAAGGATATACTCATTATAAAAGCCAATCAGGATATCTACCTACCCAAGGAGGAAGAGTACTCTGCTGCATCTAGAAACCATTGACAAAAACGCTTTCATCTGCTAGTCTAAAAATAGAAAATAACCATAAAAAAGGAGGTTCCACCATGACACAAGAATGGTTTGAAAGTGCCGATCTTGAGAAGAAATCGCCTCAGTCGAAATCGGAAATCCAGCCCGACGAGCCTGAGACTTCGGAAACCGTGGAGACTGAACCACAAGCAAGCGAAGAAATACCTGTCTCACCTGAAGAGTCGGAAACGCATGAGGAGGAAGCTCCCGAAACGATAGAAGAAACCCAAACCGAGGAAGAGGGAGAAGGGAAAGCTGAAGAGGAACACAACCAAGAAAACTCTGTAAAAGAGAAAAGCATCCTCAGCAAGGCTTTAGAAAGCCCCTATATCCCAGATATTGACCCTCGTAAAACTGCCCGATTAAAAGAAGAAATCGCACTATTTTGGACTTGGCTACTGGATGCTATCCAAGAACCAACTGCTAGCAAAACTACAGATCAAAAGCATCGTTACAGTGTCTTTGCCCTGCTCACTCTTCTGTCCTCGATTAACCTTTTCTTTAGTATCTATCATATCAAGCGCCTCTACTATGGCTATATGATTTCTATTGCTAATGGTTCTCCTAACCAGCTCCCACCTTTGGATCTCTTTGCTGGACTTTCTATCTTGGTCGCTAGCGCTTTATTTTACTTTTCTATCATTTTGGGAGGCTTTACTGTCCGACGTGTACTGGACCAGGAGAGCGACTTCACATTCCAAGAAGCCTTTGATCGTTACAGCAGACTCTTTGCTATCCCACTTGTCCTAACAGCTCTAGCAAGTTTCTTTGCACTCTTTGGTGGCTTGCGATTTGCTGGCATCCTCACTCTTCTAAGCATGGCCATCTTTGCCCTTGGCAATCTCTTTGTGATTAGCAAGCCAAGTAAGACCAGTAGCCTCGACCCATTTTATCGATTCCTGCTAGCTGTCTTACTTGATGGCGCTATTCTCTTACCCTTCCTCATTGCAGAGTTAGCCCTGACAGTGGACTACCTTCGCATCCTGACATTCTTTTAACCAAAATCCCTGCCATTCATTAATGACAGGGATTTTTATGCTTACTCTTTTTTGGACAGTGTCTATTCGATGGTTGCCAATCCTTCAAACTCTTGTCCTAGGATGGGTTGTACTTCTAATTGATTAGCATCTAATTGCTGGTAAAATGCTTTTGGTAGTGACTCTAGGAATTTTTCATAATCCAAGCGAGCGATGGCTTCATAGTCTTCTGCTTTTGAGCCATCACCAGAAATCTTCACTAAGTCAATCTCCCAAACAAGCTCCTTGCCTGCCAGCTGCTCGGTATAAGGAGCTGGTACAAAGGGTTCCTTTGGCAAAATCGTCTTGACTCCCTGGGCTAGGTGATAGATACCGTGCACCTTACCTTGAGCATCTGGGTAAAATTTCACACTGGCAAGGTAGGCATCAGAGCCTTGAACCTTCTTGACCAGCTCTTCAAAACGTGCCAATCCATCCTCAACCAAAAAGCTCTCCAGGTATTCCTTGTTGAGATAGATAGGGGACAAGAGCCCTTGGCAATATACTAGACGAGCCGCCTTATCCGCTAGATAATGCTTGACCGTTTGTCGGAAATAAGCTTCAAAGCCAAAGCCTTCTAGCCCTTCTACCGCTTGCCCCAACTTGCCAGATAGGGCCTGGAGGAGAGTTTCTACAATCTCCCAGTCCGCTCTAGTAAGGAGATCTGGAATCACCACTTGATAGCCTTTTCGACTATCCGCATAGTTGACCTTGAAGAGAAATTGCGACTGACCTACAATCCCACACTCGATATACTCGAGACGGTTGAGAGGCTGACGGAGATAGACCGCATCATAACTGTGTGACTCCAAGCCCTCCACCAAGGCTAAGATGGACTTGGCAGTCAAGACCTCCTGTTGTCCTAGAATGCTTTCTTTATTTGGGATAAAAAATGTTTTCGCCATAACCGGCCTCCTTTGAAATCGTTTACATATAGTATAACCTATTTTCCTGAAAGATACAGAAACAAACTTTAGATTTTTAGATAAAAAGCATAGAAAAACAGCCCCTGAGGAGCTGTTTGATGTTATACAGTAGCGACTTGATCCAAGCTTTCTCCAATCGCAGCCAAACGCTCCACCACTTCTGCCTGGCTCAAGCCGTTTTCAGCCACATAGCGGTTTCGTGGGTGAACACGACACTCGTGTGAGCATCCACGAAGATACTTGTCTTCGTTTTCTTCTGATGTCAAGATACGACGGTTACAGAAGGGATTTCCACAGTTGACATAACGTTCGCATGGTGTTCCATCAAACCAATCTTTCCCTACAATGGTAGGGTTGACATGGTTAACATCAACTGCGATACGCTCGTCAAAGACGTACATTTTCCCATCCCAAAGTTCACCTTGGACTTCTGGGTCTTTACCGTAAGTTGCGATTCCTCCGTGCAATTGGCCGACGTCTTTGTAGCCTTCACGGACCATCCAACCTGAGAATTTCTCACAGCGAACGCCACCTGTACAGTAAACCACGACACGCTTGTCCATGAATTTTTCCTTGTTGTCACGAACCCATTGTGGCAACTCACGGAAGTTGCGGATGTCTGGGCGGATAGCCCCACGGAAATGTCCTAGGTCGTACTCATAATCGTTACGTGTGTCAAGGACCACTGTATCTTCATCAAGAAGGGCTTCTTTAAACTCTTTTGGAGACAAGTAAGCACCTGTTGTTTCAAGTGGGTTGATGTCGTTGTCAAAATCGTTGTCTTCCAAACCAAGGTGGACAATTTCTTTCTTGTAGCGAACAAACATCTTCTTGAAGGCTTGTTCACTTTCTTCGTCAATCTTGAACCAGAGGTCTTCCATGCCTGGGAGGCTGTGAACGTAGTCCATGTATTTTTGAGTTGTTTCGTAGTCACCTGAAACGGTTCCGTTGATTCCCTCGTCAGCGACTAGGATACGACCTTTAAGGCCGATTGATTTACAGAAAGCCAAGTGGTCTGCAGCAAATTGCTCTGCATTTTCAATTGGAGTATAAAGGTAGTAAAGTAAGACACGAATATCTTTTGCCATAAGATTTGTTCTCTTTTCTATTCTTAAATTTTCAGAATTTTTCATTCAACTATACTAGTATACCCACTTGGGAAAACGAATGCAATTTATTTGACCGGAAATTATATAGAGAGACCTGCCACTGCACTTCATCAGTAACCATACCGAATCGCAGATAATTCTCTCAATTTTTTTATTTGCTTAGCTTGACTTTCTGACAAACACAGCTTATTGTCAATCAACACACGTGAGATGTCAACGTTCATTTGGCTCAGAATAAATGGAGTAGAGGTCCCATCATCCTCTAATCGTCTTTTATAAATCACTAGCTGATTTTTCAAGGGAGTCAGTTGAGGCGTATCCTTTATATCTTCCAGTAGATGATCAATGATCATCATGGCTTCACAACGTCTTTCGCTTCCTCCAGCAAACCATTTTAATGGTGTCATACTCATTTACCTCCTGAAATTCGCTTATAAATTGAAACACTATAATTCCTAACTCTCGTACCAATATTTTACCCAAATACCCTATGTAAAAAAGTCAGCAAAAATGGTAATGTTGCGAAAATATTATTAATCACATGCACCGCATAGGATGGATAAATGCTCTTGGTATAGCGGGTCAAACCAGCAAAGATGATTCCAACTGTTGCAAAGACGAAGATTTCTAACAGACTAGGCAGGCTTGAAAAATGAGGGAGAGCAAATAAAATAGAAGGAAGAAGCAAATCAAGGCCAAATCGCGAATGTTTAAAGAAGGCGTGTTGAAGTAATCCTCTATAAATCAATTCTTCCATCAATGGCACTAGAAAGAACAGAGTTATATAGATACCTAGCTCAGCAAAATTGGTTTCACTATAACCAATTAATACGGCCCAACCTTCAGCAGTTGACTGAACATGTTTAGCTGTCTGAACGTTAAAAGAGATCTGGAGCACTACCACTAATACTGTCAAAATCGAATACCAAAGCCATTTTTTTCTTGGAATGCGAAAGAGATAGCCGTGGCCTGTCTTAACAAGAATCCCAATCATGACTCCACTAAATAGCAAACTCAAGATATTTCGAATCCAGAAGAAGTTTCCTATCTGAGAAGAAAATTGCCAATAGTTTTGGATAATAAGCGTCAGCTGAGAAAGGCCAAATACGAAAAATAGGTAAGAGAAGACAGCACTCATTTTGAAAAGAAGACGATATTTTTTCATAATAAATCCCCTATAGATGTATGTGTATCACATCGCCAAAACTCTCAGAATCACTTCTTTCATTTTTGCATCCTAAAAATCACTACCTCCCCTAGAGAACTAGGGAAGGCAGTGATCACATTTTTAGGAATTAGGAATGAATACACGAAATCAGTTTGTCTTATGATTTTTTGTTTTTCAAGAATTCATCGTATTGTTTTTGCATTTCATCCAATACTTTTTGGTATGCACCTTCAGATTTCAATTTTTCCATCAATTCTGGAATCGCTTTATCTGGGTCTACAGTACCAGTGTTGATAGCTGTATCGAATTGTTGCATTGTATTAGTGATTGCAGAGATTTCAGATTTCACGCTATCAGTGTTAAAGATGAATCCAAGCGCTGGAGATTCTTTAGCTTCTGCCAATTGTTTCTTAGAATCTTCGATTTGTTGGTCTGTAACGTTTTCGTTGATGTAAAGGATCCAGTTGTTACCAGTGTTCCATCCACCCATGTGAGTGTTTCCTTTGTATCCTTCAAGGACGCGTACACGGTTTTCTTTACCTTCAATTTTCTCCCAGTTCTTGCCTTCTGGACCGTAAACAAGTCCATTCAAGAGTTCAGGGTTAGTGTTCAAGAGGTTCAACACTTCCATTGATTTTTCTTTGTTCTTAGAGTTGTTTGAGATGACAAAGTTAGCAACTTGAGTTGTTTGGTTTTTCTTGATGAAGTTAGTGAATGGTTTGATTTGGATATCTTTGTTAGCAACACGTGAGAGCAAGCTGTTACCGTAGTCAGCTGGTCCTACTGTTTCTTCACGAACGAACCAAGTATCTTGTTGAAGGTCGAATGAAGTGTCGCTTGTTGCTACGTCTTTTGGAATGTATCCTGCTTCGTAGAATTTGTGAAGAGTCTTCAAGTGTTCTTTGAAACGAGGAACATCGTAACGGTTTACGATCTTAGTAGTATCTCCTTCAAGGTCGATAACGAATGGAAGTCCGTTTGCTACTGGGTAGTCAAAGTTTTCAGAAGGGATGAAGTTCTTAGTAACTGCAAATGGTACTACATCTGGAGCTTTTTCTTTGATTTGTTTCAAGACTGGTTCAAGTGTTTCGTATGAATTTACACCTGAAATGTCGATACCGTATTTAGCAAGAAGAGTTCCGTTGAAGGCAAAGTTTTGTGAAGATGCAACGTTAGCCGCAACTGGAACAGCGTAGATCTTGCCGTTTACAGTGTTTCCTTTGATGTAAGCTGGGTCAAGTGCTTTATAAAGCTCTGCTCCTTCTTTCTTGTACAATTCTGTCAAGTCAGCATAAGCACCTTTTTGAGCGTTTACGATGTAGTTATCTGCAAAAGCGATATCGTAGTTTTCACCTGATGATGTGATAACTGACATTTTCTTACCGTAGTCACCCCATCCAAGGTATTGGATATCCAATTTGGCACCAACTTTTTCTTCGATGATTTTGTTTGCATTTTCTAGCAATTCATCCAAGTTGTCTGGCTTGTCACCGATTTGGTACATTTTAAGAACAGGTTTGTCACCTGAAGCTGAGTCAGCAGCTTTTTTGTTGTTACCTGAAAGGTTTCCACAAGCAGCAAGACTTGCAGCCAAAGCTACTACGCTAGCAGATGCAAAAGCATATTTTTTCCAGTTTTTCATGATAAAAACTCCTTTTTTTATTTTTAAACTTATAAACGATTTAATGATTTTAACTTCAGCTACTAAGATGAAGTTGGGAAGAGAGAAACGGTGTTTCTCAGTAAGTCCTATTCTTTCACACCACCGATGGTCAAACCTTTTACAAAGTAGCGTTGGAAGAATGGATACAGAATGGCAATCGGAAGGGTTGCAACCACAACCATGGCCATACGTCCTGTTTCCTTTGGAAGAGCGACTCCCAGTTGACCAGAAAGGCCGACTGCTTTGGCAATGTAGTCCATATTTTGCTGGATTTGCATGAGCAAATACTGCAATGGATACAAGTTGTCACTCTTGATGTAAAGAAGGGCGTTGAACCAGTCGTTCCAGAAACCAAGAGCTGTCAACAGCGTGATGGTTGCGATACCTGGGAGCGACAATGGTAAACAGATTTGGAAGAAGATCCGGGCTTCACTAGCACCATCGATACGAGCGGACTCGAGAATGGCTTCTGGAATTGTCTTCTTGAAGAAGGAACGCATCAAGATGATGTTAAATGGTGAGAGAAGCATTGGAACAATCAAGGCCCAAACTGTGTCACCCAGTTGAAGCAAACGAGTTACCACGATATAGCCTGGAACCAAACCGGCGTTGAACAACATACTAAGTAGGACGAAAATCGTAAAGAATCTGCGGTACTTAAAGGTTGTCCGTGAAATGGCATAGGCATAAGTCGTTGTGATAAAGACGTTTGTCAAGGTTCCGACCACTGTTACAAACACTGAGATAAAGAGCGCTTGTAATATCTTATCTTTAAACTGAGCCAAAAACTCGAAACCATCTAATCCAAACTGTGATGGGAAAAAGCTATATCCATGTTGAAGGATGCTCTTTTCATCTGTGATGGAAATCATGATGACAAAGATAAAGGGCAAGATACAAGAGAGAGCAATCAATCCAGAAATAATACTGAAGAATATATCTGCCTTCTTACTAAAGGAGTGAATGCCGACATTATCAATTTTTGCTTTTTTAATTTTTTCTGCCATGCTTTCCTCCTTTCTAGAATAGTGCTGAATTTGGATCGACTCGTCTTGCAAGTATATTTGAGAAGATAACGAGAATCAAACCGACAACTGACTGATAAAGACCAGCTGCTGATGCCATACCAATATCCGCTGTCTGAGTCAAACCATTATAGACATAGACGTCTAGTACGTTGGTAACATTGTAAAGCTGACCAGCATTGTGAGGGATTTGGTAGAAAAGACCGAAGTCTGCGCGGAAGATGTTTCCGACTGCAAGAATGGTCAAAACGGTTATCAGCGGTGTCAACTGTGGAATCGTTACGTTGCGAATCCGTTGCCACTTGCTAGCCCCGTCCACTGTTGCTGCTTCGTAGTAGGTTGGGTCAATTCCCATGATAGTCGCATAGTACATGACACTGCTATATCCAAAGCCTTTCCAGATACCTAGGAAAAGGAGAAGATATGGCCAGATACCCAAGTCTGCATAGAAGTTAATCCCCTTCACACCAATGGTTTCTAAGAAACGGTTAATAACCCCTTTGTCGATGTTTAGGAAAGCATCTGTAAAGAAACTGATGATAACCCATGACAAGAAGTAAGGGAACAACATAGATGTTTGGAAGATTTTAACCATTCTCTTAGAGCGGAGCTCGCTGAGGATGATGGCAATACCCACCGACACAATCAAGCCGATAAAGATAAATCCAAGGTTGTAAAGAACGGTATTACGAGTGATAATAAAAGCATCTTTAGAACTAAATAAGAACTTAAAGTTATCGAAACCAACCCACTTACTATTCATAATACTGTGGATAAATCCTTCACCACTCATATGGTAGTCTTTGAAGGCGACCACATTTCCAAATACTGGGATGTAGAAGAATAGAATCAACCAAAGTGCCCCTGGTAAAACCATCAAGAGAAAAATCCAGTTATCTCTCAAGGTCTTTGAAAACTTTTTCATAATTTCCTCCCATTTTATTCCTAAAAACTGATTTCATCGAATTTTTAGGTTTGATAACGATTACATTATTAGTATACTCCTAATTGATGGCTAGGTTAAACTACTAATTATAGAAAAAACTCCACAAATTATTTTATGTGGAGAAGTTTTTTATATAAGAAGGATGTTTCACGAGAAACCCTTTGCATGCGATAAATGTATTTTCTCTTCACTAATTGAAAACTTGTTCTAATACTGGATGATGAAACTCGACAAAATGAACCTGGGCATTTATGATAGCCCCTGATTCATTTTTCTCAATCTCCGGCTGTCCTTCTGTGTGTAAAAGAGTAGGATTGCCATCCTTGCAACCAAAGAGAATCACCTCTGTCCCTGCTTCATTCACGTAGCACGCTAGGATATCGAACCGCCTAGAACCTGAACCTGCAATATAGCCATACCATTTAAAAGTATAATTCATTCCATCCACTTGTCCAAATTGCATTATCTGGTCTGGCACTGCAAGCCCATAGTAATTACCATAAGTGGCCAAATTGGTTGACTTGAATACTTCACCTTTACTATCCGAGTAGGATTCCATGGCTTTTTTTATCTTGTCTCTTAGAGACCTATTATCTGTAATCGACTTATCCTCTACAGTTACACTAGTTTTGGAAATAAACTCCTTAAAACGCTGCGCTAAATCTGTATTTTCAGTCTCTTCAAAGTTTGCAGTACTGATAGTTTCTAGCGTCTTATCTGTATGCAAGACCTGTGCTTGCCCATCCTTCAGTGTAAACAAGTAGAAATGTTTGTTCTGCTTGTCATAGTAAGCATCTAAAATCAAGTAGTCATAAGCATTGTCACTCGATACTCCAAAAACATTCCATTTGACACTTTTCTGAGAGACTGTTGTAGCTTCTAATTTTTTGATTAGTTCATTTTTTTCATCAAAGTTTGCATGCTCTAATCTATGATAGGACTGCCCCATAGAAGAAGCCCAGCTTGCAAACTCTTCCTCCCACTTTTCGGTATTGTATTGGATTAGCTTCTGAAAATCTGAGTAGTTCTTCATAATCAAGGCTTGATCAGTCGGATTAGATAACTCAAGTTCTTCCATGGCTGCAACTGTGGCAGCCATCGGTGATTGAACAGTTGCAGCCTTGACTTCTTTTTCGTGCGAAAGAGCCTTTTGATAGGAATCTGCTAAATAGTGAAAACAGTTGATTGTCTCCTTGGTTTGTTGCTCCCTTGATATTGACGGACTAGGTGCTCTATCCTCTGTCGATTTATGGCAGGCAGATAAGACTAGCACACTCGCACCTAGAACTAGTAGTAGCTTTTTCATGTTCAAACCTCCAAACTATCCTTATACCTTCATTATACTCCTTCCCTATCTCCAAATCAAAAAAACATCTCCATGTATTTAAAAGGAGATGTTTAACTATCTGTGATAAATTTCTAGGTTGTATAAATCGTCGATGCGGTCGCAATAGTGTGCCACTGGTTAGCTGTAGTTGCTGCGAAATCCTTGTCTCCATAAAAATCGTTAAATGGAAGGATTTCGACTTCTAATTCTTCAATGCGGTCAATCTGACCTGCCAGATAAGTCTCGATGCGATTTTCAGCTCGCTTGATGCGTTGCAAGAGTCCACCCATACGGATATCGACCGTATCCAAACCAAATACCTTGTTTTCTTTCAGCCATTGGTGGCTAAAGAGGGCATGGAAGTGTTCGATTTGGCTTCTGAGTTTTGGTAATTCTTCTCTGGCGATTTCTTGCAAGCTGACTTTGTCACCGACTTTATAAGTTTCACGGATGCGTCTTCCCACATCCACTTTGCTACTTAAAATAGCATTCAACTGAGCCTGAGTTTCAAAGAGATAGGCGTAGATGCCTGCTTTTCCTTTGATTTCAGAAAGAGTCTCCGCAGCATGCGCAAAGTGGGGCTTGTCCTGTTCAGGTGTCATGTGCTGGTCAAGAATCGGGCAAAGAACATCCTGATAAAAGACATAGCGGTTGGGATTGATACCACTGAGATTGCCTGGCAGGTCTGGCAAGAGGTTAGCTAGGTCAATCTGCATGAAATCCTCAACTGATAGACCTGTATTGGTCTGGAAATGAGTAGACAAACGGTCTAGGTCATTGCGGTAGCTGAGTTCTGCCCAGATTTGCAAACTTGGTAGGATAGAAAATTGGGCTGTTTCCCCACCATTATCCCCCCAACCCGTCACGATGACTTCTTTGATGTCATTGGCACGGCAGGCTTTATTGGCCTCCATAGCGATAAGACGGCTGAAATGGTTGTTGGGTGTGAAACCAATCCACTTCCAAGCTCCCCCTGCAAAGGCGATATCCTGGCTAATCTTGTGGTGGTTGCGGAAGTTGCGATTGTATTTTTCCTCACTATCCTGGTAATAATCCCAGTAAACCAAGGTTACACGGTCTTTAAGACGATCTAGGTAGACACGAGTTTCCTCTGGAATTTCCACATCACGATCGTACTGGCCATCTGCTGACATGAGTTTAAAGAACATATCGCTCCACATTTGGCAGTGGAAACCGTATTTGTCTGCGATATCCAGCACGCGCTCCAAGTGTTGGCACATGAGAAGACTACGATCCACAACACCGTTCAAGATGAGGTAGCGTCCCAAGCCAACCAAGTGGGCTTCGTCCATCCCGATATTGACCTTGCGAGTCTGCAGTTTAGACAGAGTGGCAAACATCCCATCAATCAGGTCATAAACCTTTTCTTCGCCGATAAGGAGAATATCCTCTACATCACGGAGTTCTTGTACTTCCTTAACACCCCATTTAACGAAGGCTGACAAGTGGGCCAAGGTCTGGATGCAAGGAACAAAGGTCATGTCAAACTGCTGGGCGTAGGCTTCTATTTCCTGCAACTCCTCAGCCGAATAAGCTCCACGGAAATAACCAAAGTAAGGTTGTCCCTCAATCTGGTAGGTGTCCTCCATATAAAGCTCAAAGGTTGAGTAGCCCATGAGAGCCAAGACCTCAATCATCTGCTTGGCAGAAGCGACATTTAGCACTGCATTTCGCGAACAGTCTGCCATGTAGGCTAAATCTTCATAAGCAGCTTGTTCTTCAATCGCTACTTTTTCACCTTCTACTAGAGCTGTTGCCAACAAGGACAAGGCGCGGTAAAGTTGGTGAGGTTTGCGATAGGTTAGTTGATAGTGTCCACCTTGACCTATAATCGAGATAGACGTTTGATCAGACTGAGCGACTGCAACTTCCACATCTGGTAAAGAGATATGTTTTGTCAGCAAGTCGATTGCCTGCGTTTGTTTGGGACTAAGTCCTGTAAATCTTACCACTGGTTTTCCTCCTGTAGCCAGTTGACAAGGGCACCGTAGAGATTGGCATCTGCGTGATAGGTGCATGCCTGGATAACTGGTGCGACCGTGTATTCTTCGTAGGTCTCGACAAAGTTATCGACAGCCTTCTTGACACCTTGGATAAAGTCTGGATTTTGGCTGATAGACCCACCCAGGCTAATGACATCTGGATCGATCAGATACTGGATATTGAGCAAGCCTTGCGCCAAATTGCGGTTCATGCGCTCAATGGCTTCTTGGCAAAGGGCATTTCCTGCTGCAGCTTCTTGGTAAATCTTGCGTCCATCCCAGTCAGTCTGACCAGATTTTTCAATCACGTATCGAGCCATGTTTCCTGTAGAGGCTAGTAGCGACCAGTTGTTGAGTTTTTCAGCTGGTTCAATGGTTGTCATATAGCCAAACTCACCACCTAAGCCGTGGCGACCACGGTGAAGTTTGCCATTGATAATCATAGCTCCGCCAATTCCTGTCCCAATCACGACACAGGCCGCATTTTCAATTTCTGGATGAGCCAGCAGTTCACTAAGTCCAACACAGTTGGCATCATTTTCTAGATGGACAGGGAGTTGATGATGTGCAAGAGCTTCATACCAAGAAAAGCCATGAATGTAAGGCACTGCACTGATTCCCTCAATCACACCTGTTTCTTGATTGACCGCTCCTGGAACGCTCATGGCGACCCCTCTGTAATCCTGCTCTGACAAGCGTTGGTCTAGCCATGCCAGTAAATCTTCTAGGGTTTCTGGTGTCGGTGTACTTGTCTTATCTAGTATTTTTCCATCAGGAGTCAGACTGGCAAACTTAATCCCAGTCCCTCCGATATCAATGGTTGCAATCGTCATATTTTCACCAAAAAAGGGGCGAATCAGTAGTTTATCCTTACTCTTTCGCCCCTCCTTTCTATCTCATAGTATTCGTTATCAAACACTTTAAAACTGTTAGATTTCTTCTTTTTTAATCAATTCTGTGCGAATTTCTTGTGGAGCTAAGAGTCCTGAATGAACCGGATAAGGTCGCTCAAGCAAGTCCAAAATGGTTTGTTGGTGCTCTGATATACGCACATTTTCTTGACTCATATTGTAGTAACGGAGTACATATCCTTCTTCATTTTCCGCCACTTTAAAGGCTGTTGGGCAAACTTGTGGTAAGCTAAGTGCCGCATGACTCAAGAGGCTACCAGTCGCAGCAACACTTCCTTCTTGTTTAGCAACTTGAAGACTAGTGAATGGTGTTTGGAAGGCTTTAGCACGACGGAAGGCTGAGAAGCGTTCCCCTGCTTGGTGGCATTCGAGAGCAAACTCGACTTCAAACTCACGCAAGCACTGAGCCTCTGGTGTCGGGAAGTAACCCCAGTCTCCTAGCTCACCTGAGGCACGAAGGATGGTCACGGCAATGGTGTCATCTCCAAGGATTTCATACTCGTGCAATCCTTTATTGGCCACCGTCACTCCTTTTTCATCATCATAAAGGCTGACAAAGGCTTGTTGGTGTTGTGGATTTTCAGGATTTTCCCATGAAGTTGCTGGTTTGTTTGGTCGTGTCACTACCTCATAAATGCTTTCCGAATCATTGCTTGGACGCGTATTATGAGTCTTAACCAAGAGACGGATACGGTGGTCCTTGGCTGTGTTAGTAAAGCGAGTCTTGAAACGGATTTGTGGATTATCAACAAAGACGGTCATCTCTGTTTCAAGAAGAATGCTTGTCAGTTCATCTGAACGTCCAGCTTCACGCGTCATAAACTCGATGATACCTCTTTGTTCCGCATCCAGTTTTTCGTCTGCACTTACTGGAATTGTCAATTCATGCTTGAGCAAAACCTTGACAAAACGAGCTGTATTTTCCAAGACCTCATAGCCTTTGAGTTCTGCGTAGATAGGCTCTGTTCCTTTTGGTTGGAAATAGATGTACTCATTTCCGATGTCACCACGGTCTTCAAAGCGAACAACATCTTCATAAGCTTCATGAGTTGTCTTGTCGTAGACTGTGATATTTTCATCCACACTAACCGTTACAAATGGCGTATCAATCACTCCATTTTGGTAAATACCGTCACGGTGTTCTTGTTCTCCTTCGAGCAATTGGAAGGTTGTCCAAGAAAGTGGTGCCAGGTGAACAGGCACTGTCACGCGCACTTGTCGAGCAATACGAGCTTGGCGGAACTTGTCTTTTGGTAAATCATACTCAAAATTAGCTCCCAAATCTTCGATTTTCGCTTCTACAGCATGCCCTTCCAAGTCTTCAACACGGTAGCTTGGCAAGGTCAAGGCTGCCATCTTCTTATAGCCTTCTGTTGGGTGCAATTCTTTGAAATCACAAGTCGCCACATCAATCACTGTGCTGACCGTATCAACCTTGTCATGCAAGCCTGTGTTAATGACGGTAAAGAGATGGTCGCTTTGGGCTTCATGAGTTGCAATTTTACCCTTCCACTCGTTGAGAAGGTTAGTTTTCACAAAGTTACCGACTTGGTTGACCTTAGCAAAACGTGTCTCCATCTCACGGTGAACTTCGTCCACACTACAGCCACAGATACTATCATGGGGCGCATTTTGTAGAAGGACTTTCCAAGCATAGGTCAACTGGTCCTTGTGGTTGTGGCCGCCAGTGATGACCGTCAATGGTTCCACCACTTGTTCTAGCAAGTTACTGTTTTCTTGGAAGGCTTGTTTAAGGTAAATCCGTGATGAAGAAGTATTAGCAAGTGTGTACCAACCGTCTGTTTCTTGACTGGTCAACTCACCTGTAACCGTAGATAGTTGCTCTGGTAGAGCACTTTCTACTGCATGAACATAGTCATCAAAGGAACTATGCACAAAGGTCACATCTGGGAAGAGTTCATTGGCCACACGAATGGCTTCACTCAGATTTCGCTGTACAGGCTGGTGGTCACATCCGTTCATCATCAACCACTGGTTGGTCGAAGCGTAGTCACGCACATCTGACAGTTTTTGTTTCCAAAAGGCTAGGGCTTCATCCTTATCAACTGGGATTTCATTCCCATTGCTATACCAGTTGGCAAAGAGAATACCGAGGACACGACTTCCGTCTGCACCTTGCCAGTACATTTCTGAAAACTGGGAAGTAAACTGCTCATCTTCGAGGACTTGGTTGTCAAAGCCAATCGGCTTCACACCACGGCCAAAGGCTGCCACGTGAATACCTGATTTTTGAAGGATTTGAGGCGCTTGTCCCATGTTTCCAAAGGTATCTGGGAAATAACCAATCTGGGTTGATTTGCCCCATTTTGCACATTCTGCTTGACCAATCAAGGTATTGCGGACATTGGCTTCACTGGAAATCAAGTAATCATCCTGCAAGATGTAAAATGGACCAATTTTGAGTTTGCCTTGGTCGATGTAACCTTGAACTTTGTCGCGATTTTCAGAGCGAATTTCCAAGTAGTCATCAAGGACAATGGTTTGTCCATCCAAGTGGAAGCTCTTGAACTCAGGATCATTTTCAAAAAGATCAAAAAGATTGTCAAATAATTCCACCAACTGCATACGGTGGCTTTCAAAAGGTAAGTACCACTCACGGTCCCAGTGACTGTGTGAGATAATATGTACGACAACATTTTCCATGAAGTAAAACCTCATTCTAAATTTAAATTTTTATTTTTAACGTTTTAAATGTGAATTCGTGATTCTGACACGAATCGGTGAAACTAAAGCGAGCCCCTTTTATACTCAATGAAAATCAAAGAGCAAACTAGGAAGCTAGCCGCAGGCTGCTCAAAGCACTGCTTTGAGGTTGTAGATAGAACTGACGAAGTCAGCTCAAAACACTGTTTTGAAGTTGTGGATGGAACTGACGAAGTCAGTAACCATACCTACGACAAGGCGAAGCTGACGTGGTTTGAAGAGATTTTCGAAGAGTATTAGCGGATATCCAGGTAATCCAAGACTAACTCACAGAACATCATGTTGGCCCATGAGAACCATTCACGTGAGTAAAGCGTTGGGTCGTCAACGTGGAAGCTTTCATGCATGACACCTGTGCCCCCATCGCAGGCAACGAGCTGATCGAGCAAGAATTTCTTCTCTGCCTTATCTCTTGTTGTCAAACCTTGGATAGAGAGAGCAATCGGCCAGATATAGCGATAGAAGGTATGAGAACTTCCGAGACCGCTAGCGTATTTCCCTTGGTAGAAATATGGATTTTCAGGGCTCAGAATGGTACGACGAGTTGCTTGGTAAACCTCATCGTCAATCGCACAGTAACCAAGATATGGAGCAGCCAGTAGACTTGGTACGTTTGGATCATCCATGATGCTAGCATTCCCTAAACCATCCACTTCAAAGGCGTAAATCTTTTCACCCTTGCTATTGGTTGTGTAGGCGTAATTTTCGATGCCTTCTTGGATCTCCGCTTGGAGACCCTTAGCGTCTGCGATAATACTCTCGCTATCAGCCAAGTTTAATTCTGCAAAGATTTCTTGGACATAACCCAAGACTACTACGGCAAACATATTTGACGGAATCAAGTAGCTATACTGACAGCAGTCATCACTCGGGCGGAAGGCTGACCAGGTCATACCTGTCACTGCAAAATCAGGTCCAAGGCCATCATTTACCAGAGTATCTTCCTTGCGGTCTGTATCCCGAACGAAACGATAAGGAGAGTTCTTGTGGTCTTGTTCTACCGTCCAAAGATGAAGAATTTCCTTGGTCGCAGCGACAAAAGTCCCATCAAACTGACTAATTTCTCCTGTTTCTTTCCAGAGGAGATAAGCCAACTGCAAAGGATAGCAAAGCGAGTCCACCTCGTACTTGCGCTCCCAAATCCAGCCATTAAGCTCTGTGTGGTCAGTCTCATGGTGGCCCTTCCAGTTTTCCTCAATGTTAAAGGAGTTGGCATAAGGATCTTTGAGTACTAAGGTCATCTGACGCTTGACCAAACCTGCAATGGTCTGACGCAAGAGAGGATCTCTTTTAGCTACATGAAGGTAAGGTCTGAGTTGGGCCGTCGAATCCCGAAGCCACATAGCAGGGATATCCCCTGTCAGTACAAAGGTCGAACCATCTTCGAGGATCTCGACCGTATTGTCCAAGGTGTCTGTGTAGCAACGCTCAAAGACATCCACCCACTCTGGATGGTCTTTGGCCCGCTCTGCTACTTCATCCAGCCATTCTCTAACAATTTCTTTCGAATAAATCATCGTGCAGTTTCCTCTTTCAAACAAGTTTCATGTTCAGTATATAGTTTTTGAGACAGAAAATACATACACAAATGATAGTCATTTTTCTACAAAATTGCTTACTTTCGAGCTCCATATCTAAAGGCCCCCTTTTTCTGATATAATGTAGAAAAACAGCTAAAGGAAATACTATGAAACCACTACTTGAAACCATCGATACCCGCTTTGGGACTGCTAGCAAGCATGCCTTTTCTCGGGGAAATACCCTGCCTTACACGGGCGTCCCTTTTGGGATGAATTATTTTGTACCTCAGACCAGTGACCAGGAGGGAGCTTGGTTTTTCGATCCGCATCTGCCCATTTTTCAGGGGATTCGATTGACCCATCAACCAAGTCCTTGGATTGGCGACTATTCTTGGCTACTCCTAACACCTGTCATAGACCAGATTCGGGGAGACAGTCTCTTTCACCGCCAGTCTTCTTATGATATCGAAAAAGCTTGCTTCCAGCCTCATTATCTGAAGATTTTCTCCCTGCGCTATCAGATTGAAGCCCAACTGACACCAACTTGCTACGGCGCCTCTATTCGCCTAGAGCAAAAGCAAGGCAAAGCCCTCTCCCTCTACCTTCACGCAGCAGATGAACTGACAGTAGAACAAATAGATAAGCGGACTCTTGCCCTGCGTCAAGAGGGAAAAACAGAGACCAACAAAAATCCGCTGATACTGTTTACTGCTCTACAAATGAATACGGATATTCTTGCTATCACACAAGAAGAGGGAGACTGGCGAATTGACTTAGCAAGCAGTCAAGCCGAGATTCAACTAGGCACTTCTTTCATCTCCCCTTCTCAAGCTCTAGTCAATCTACCTCAAAAGGACTTTGATAGCTGTAAAGTAAGTGCGAAAGCGGACTGGGAAAATCTCCTCCATCGTTTTGATATTATGGATACAGGAGAAGCTGACCGAACCTTCTTTGATCACTGCCTCTACAGACTCTTCCTCTTCCCACAGACATTTTATGAGGTGAATGAGTCAGGGCAGGCCATCCACATGGATTTGGCTTCTGGTACTGTCAAGCCCGGCGTCCTCTTTAGCAACAATGGCTTCTGGGATACCTTCCGCACCACCTTCCCCCTCTTTGCCCTGATCATATCGGAACACTATCACCGCTTTTTAGAAGGTTTCCTCAATAGCTACCGCGATACTGGTTTCCTTCCAAAATGGCTGGCTCCAGATGAACGTGGCATGATGCCTGGTACTCTGCTAGATGGCATTATCGCAGACAGCGCCTGCAAGGACATGGCCCCCGACCTAGAAAAAGAACTCCTCCAAGCTATGCTTGAAACAGCCACTAAGTCCGACCCTCTCGGCATCAATGGTCGTCACGGACTAGCCCAATACCAAGAGCTTGGCTACCTCTCTACCGACCACCACGAAAGCGTCAGCCACACCCTAGACTATGCCTATAGTGACTTTTGTATCGCTAGCTGTGCCGAAAAGCTTGGTCAGAATGACATCGCGGAAACTTATAGAACTTCGTCACAAAATTACCGTCATCTATTTGACACTGCGACGGGCTACATGCGTGCGCGAGATAGCCAAGGCAACTTCCGCCCTGACTTCTCTCCTTATAGTTGGGGACGCGACTACGCCGAATGCTCTGCCATTCAAGCGACTTTAGGCATCCTCCACGACATCCCAGGCTTAATCCAACTTATGGGCGGAAAAGAAGCCTTCAGCAATTATCTTTTGAAAGCCTGTCAGGATGCTCCCCTCTTTGAGACGACAGGCTATTGTTACGAGATTCATGAAATGAGCGAGATGGCTACCGTTCCTTTTGGACAAGTCGCCATTTCCAACCAGCCTAGCTTCCACATCCCTTATCTCTTCCGCTACAGCAACTACCCAGACTACACTGCCCTTCTCATCAAGGCCCTGCGTCAGAAAGCCTTTCACCCAAGCTGGGAAGCCTATCCTGGCGATGAGGACAATGGCAGTCTCTCCGCTTGGTACATCTGGTCAGCTCTTGGTTTTTATCCGACCTGTCCGGGCAAGACCAGCTATGATCTCGGAGTCCCTCTCTTTGACCACCTCCGTATCCACCTAGCTAAGGAAAATAAATGGCTGGATATCCATGCCGAGCAAAACCACAGCCATTTCAACTTTGTCAAAGAATGCCGATTGGACAAGACCATAGTATCTAGCATTCAACACCAAGACCTCTTGAAAGCTGAGCAACTAACCTTTACACTTAGCTGGTTGCCAAATCACTCATAACCAAAAGAACCTTTGCATCGCGCAAAGGTTCTTCTTTTATGAAACTTGGACCTGAAGCTGGTCAACCAGCTGCCCATCTACCGTCAAATTCAGATAAAAATCTAAGCTTTTATCTCCTAAAAAATACAAGGTTGGTATCGTCAGCCTTTTTTCAATCTCGCCAACTTGAAACACAAGGACTTGAATCTCGTCCCGATAAACGACACCATGCACACCCGTCCCTGGTTGAATCGAAATCTTAGCTTCCAAAGGACTATTAGATTCTCTGCGCTTCACTGTAAAGCGGACATTTTCTCCCTTGGTCACAGCTAGACTTTTTTCTGAGAACTCTAGTTGCTGAACAGTTTCTTTTTTCGACAAGGTAGGTGTTTTATAGAGTGAAATCTTGGTCAACAAAGGCAAAGCCTGTGCCTCTGTAGGTCACACGTATCTTCTGCGCCTCAACGACTGTTCCTCGCAAGAGACGTTTGTAGCCAACAATATAACCAGAGCCAAACTCCTGCCATACACCATCCAACTCTACCTGAACATGGAAAGCCGCGATGCGTTGCCCCAACTTCAAATCTTCTCTTAACTCAATCACATCAAAAGTTTTAGGTGATCCTAAATCGAGCTCTAATTGGATTGGCAACTCTGCATCACTTGCCCAAGAACTGGTCTTCCGTCCATCTGTCAGGTGAGAACAGGCAAAGTCTGGTGATAGAGCCGGACCAGATACCTTGGCTCCCAAATCCAAATCTTCTTTATAGAGCTCGTCACGGTAGGCAGCAAATTCATAGAGACGCTGGATATCCTTCTCATCAAAGAGCCCATCTTTATTAGGGGGAATATTGAGCAAAAGAGGGGTTCCCCGTCCCACTGAGTGAAAGTAGATTTCGACCAATTCCTCGAGAGACTTGGGATCCTGATTCTCATGGTAAAACCAGCCCGGGCGAAGCGAAACATCTGCCTCACCGATTGAAAATAGCGTCCCCGAGGTATCTCCGTGCTGTAAATAATCCAATGCAGCCTCTGTCCCCAACTGGTCAGGCTTGACTTTTTGCCACAAGGGATCCCCTGCATAGCCCCGTTCATTGCCAATCCAGCGAATACTAGTTCCCTCAGTTGAGAAAATCAAACAATCGTCCTGCAAGTCACGAATGGTTTCAAACCAAGTCTCAAACTCATAGTTGACCTGCTGGGCCCCTTCGCCTCGAGCACCATCCATCCAAACCTCAGCGAACTTGCCAGCATTGCCATAGGCAGGATTTGATAAAATTTCCTTCAACTGAGCCAGATAATAGGCATTGTAGTCTGCTTCTCGGTTCACAAGATAGAGGGGACTATGGGCATCCCAAGGAGATAAATAAACTCCCATATCCATGTCAAACTCAGTTGCAGCTTGGGAAACTTCAAGGAGCAAGTCCCCCGCTCCTTTCCTCCAAGGACTAGCCTTGACCGAATAGTCTGTGTATGCGGTCGGGTAGAGCACAAATCCATCGTGGTGCTTGACCACCAAAATCAGCTTTTTAAAACCCGTTTCTTTAAGTACCCGAACCCATTCACGCGTATCCAACTTGGTCGGGTTGAAACGCTTAGGATCCTCTTGCCCACTTCCCCATTCTTGGTCATAAAAGGTATTGGGGCCAAAATGGATAAAGGCAGCTAGTTCATCCTCTAAATAATCCAGCTGGGCCTGACTTGGTAATGGTCCATGTGGTTTTATTTTCGTCATCATCTCGTATCTCTTTCTCTGATTATTTCTCTTGTTCACAAAGTTATCCACAATCTGTGGATAAGAAAACATGCCTAAAAACTAGCTTTTCTAGACTCCAGCTCTTTGACTTTGAACCTATCACCTTCAGCAAACTCTGCTCAAATCCCCACTGCACTAGGATTTCTACTAGAAAGCTGGCCAGTTACTAGTTGCCGGTACTATTCTCAAGAACCCTCTAGGATATTAGCTGAATATCCTGCTCTCCCCAGACTTATCCACAACTTGTGAATAAGTCCTTCTTCCTAGTTCTTACCGCGTTGACTATAACAAAAAATCTAGGTACCGTCAATAAGACAAGGCTGTCTTCCTAAATACTCAGAAAAGATTCTATAATTTGTACAATATACATTTAAAGTGGCCTAGAAGAAAGACTTTTCTGATAGATTTCATATAATTTTCTAAGTGGCTTTCAACCATTGCTCTTCTCAATTCCTCGTCAGAAATGACTTAAAATCTGGACATTTCTTCTTAAAATGTGAAATTTAGCATAATTTTTCAAAAAATATTATATTCTTTATAGTAGAAGTTTATACATTTATTTCCTCTAATTCCTTTTGCTATCGTATAATAACATAAAATACTACTAAAACCTTGTTTTGTCCGAATTTTTAATCATTTTTTACTATTGACACGCCTCTGAGAATATGATATAACGTAAATGTAAGCGGTACCAAAAAGGTGCCACCGTGAAAATTTTTAAGGAGGAAAACACATGTCTTCACATCCAATTCAGGTATTCTCAGAAATTGGGAAACTGAAAAAAGTTATGTTGCACCGTCCAGGCAAAGAGTTGGAAAACTTGTTGCCGGACTATCTCGAAAGGCTTCTTTTTGATGACATTCCATTCTTGGAAGATGCTCAAAAAGAACATGACGCATTTGCTCAAGCTCTTCGTGATGAAGGAATTGAGGTCCTTTACCTAGAGCAATTGGCTGCTGAATCATTGACTTCCCCAGAAATCCGCGATCAATTTATCGAGGAATATTTAGACGAAGCTAACATCCGTGGTCGTCAAACCAAGGCGGCTATTCGTGAATTGCTTCACGGTATCAAGGACAACCAAGAATTGGTTGAAAAAACTATGGCGGGGGTTCAAAAAGTTGAATTGCCAGAAATTCCTGAAGAAGCAAAAGGCTTAACTGACTTGGTTGAGTCAGACTATCCATTTGCTATTGATCCAATGCCAAACCTCTACTTCACTCGCGACCCATTTGCAACTATTGGTAATGCTGTATCGCTTAACCACATGTATGCAGATACTCGTAACCGTGAAACTCTTTATGGTAAATACATTTTCAAACACCATCCAATCTATGGTGGAAAAGTAGAATTAGTCTACAACCGTGAAGAAGATACACGTATTGAAGGTGGAGATGAGCTCGTTCTTTCTAAAGACGTTCTTGCAGTAGGTATCTCTCAACGTACAGATGCAGCTTCGATTGAAAAACTCTTGGTGAACATCTTCAAGAAAAATGTTGGCTTCAAGAAAGTATTGGCATTTGAATTTGCTAACAACCGTAAATTCATGCACTTGGATACTGTCTTCACCATGGTTGACTATGACAAGTTCACAATTCACCCAGAAATCGAAGGCGATCTTCGTGTGTACTCTGTCACTTATGAAGATGAAAAACTCAAGATTGTTGAAGAAAAAGGTGACTTAGCTGAACTTCTTGCGAAGAACCTCGGCGTAGAAAAAGTTCATTTGATCCGTTGCGGTGGTGGCAATATCGTAGCAGCTGCGCGTGAACAATGGAATGACGGTTCCAACACTTTGACTATCGCACCTGGTGTAGTCGTCGTTTATGCCCGCAATACCATTACCAATAAGATCCTAGAAGAATACGGGCTTCGCTTGATTAAGATTCGCGGAAGTGAATTGGTTCGGGGCCGTGGTGGACCTCGTTGTATGTCTATGCCATTTGAACGTGAAGAAGTATAATCGCTGTTCAGTATTTGTCAATAAAAAATGTAAAAAAATAGAAAGAGGAAATAATAGAATGACACATTCAGTATTCCAAGGACGCAGCTTCTTAGCAGAAAAAGACTTTACTCGCGCAGAGTTAGAATACCTTATCGGTCTTTCAGCTCACTTGAAGGATTTGAAAAAACGCAATATCCAACACCACTACCTTGCTGGTAAAAATATCGCCCTCCTGTTTGAAAAAACTTCTACTCGTACACGTGCAGCCTTTACAACTGCAGCTATTGACCTTGGTGCTCATCCAGAATACCTCGGAGCAAATGACATTCAGTTAGGTAAAAAAGAATCTACTGAAGATACTGCAAAAGTTTTGGGTCGTATGTTTGACGGGATTGAATTCCGTGGTTTCAGCCAACGTATGGTTGAAGAACTGGCAGAATTCTCAGGTGTTCCAGTATGGAATGGTCTGACTGACGAATGGCACCCAACTCAAATGCTCGCTGACTACTTGACTGTTCAAGAAAACTTCGGCCGCTTGGAAGGCTTGACATTGGTATACTGTGGTGATGGACGTAACAACGTTGCCAACAGCTTGCTCGTAACAGGTGCTATCCTTGGTGTCAATGTTCACATCTTCTCACCAAAAGAACTCTTCCCAGAAAAAGAAATCGTTGAATTGGCTGAAGGATTTGCTAAAGAAAGTGGTGCACACATCCTCATCACCGAAGATGCAGACGAAGCTGTCAAAGGTGCAGATGTACTTTATACAGACGTTTGGGTATCTATGGGTGAAGAAGACAAATTCGCAGAACGCGTTGCACTTTTGAAACCTTACCAAGTCAATATGGACTTAGTGAAAAAAGCAAACAACGAAAACTTGATCTTCCTCCACTGTTTACCAGCATTCCACGACACTCACACTGTTTATGGTAAAGATGTTGCTGAAAAATTTGGCGTAGAAGAAATGGAAGTAACAGACGAGGTCTTCCGTAGCAAGTATGCTCGCCACTTTGACCAAGCAGAAAACCGCATGCACACTATCAAAGCTGTTATGGCTGCTACTCTTGGAAATCTCTACATTCCTAAAGTATAAAACTTACTCGTATACACAACACAGGGGTTGAGACGAAAGCTATGATAGCTTATCAGTTCTAGCGAAAGAAAGCAAGGATCCTCTTTGACAAATTTGCCACCTTACTCTTGTCATCTTCCTGCTTCCTAGTCTCATTCTGATAAACGTCGGCTATGCGTTCAACCCCTTTTACTAGTAGTAATGACTAATTTGTCTTTTGAAAAGACGCTACCTCCACTTCATATTTTATCATCATACCTGCCTGTAGCTCTTGGAGTTCTGTCAGGTTTACCATATTAAAGAAAGGAGAGCTCATGTCTCATAGAAAAATCGTCGTTGCTTTAGGCGGAAATGCCATCCTCTCCACTGACCCATCTGCCCAAGCTCAACAAGCTGCTCTGGTAGAAACAGCTCGTCATCTGGTCAAGTTGATTCAAAACGGAGATGAACTGATCATTACTCACGGAAATGGTCCTCAGGTGGGTAATCTCTTGCTTCAACACTTGATGGCAGATTCGGAAAAAAACCCTGCCTTCCCCCTTGATTCTTTGGTTGCCATGACCGAGGGTAGTATCGGTTTTTGGCTACAATGTGCTCTTGATAACGCATTGCTTGATGTAGGACTTGATAAAAATGTCACTTCTGTTGTTACCCAAGTTATAGTAGACAAAGAAGACCCTGCCTTTATCAATCCAACCAAACCAATCGGTCCATTCTACTCAGAAGAGGATGCTAAAGCTGAGAGCGAAAAAACAGGAGCAACCTTCAAAGAAGATGCTGGTCGTGGCTGGCGTAAAGTAGTAGCTTCACCAAAACCAATCGACATCAAAGAAATCAACAGCATCCGCACCTTGCTCGATAATGGTCAAGTTGTCATCGCAGCAGGTGGAGGAGGTATCCCTGTTGTTAAAAATGAAAACGGTTACTTGCGTGGGGTCGAAGCCGTTATCGACAAAGACTTTGCGTCTCAACGACTAGCAGAACTCGTCGAAGCTGACCTCTTTATCGTCCTTACTGGCGTAGACTATGTTTATGTCAACTACAATAAACCAGGCCAAGAAAAACTTGAACACGTTACTGTCAGTCAACTAAAAGAATACATCAAACAAGGACAATTCGCACCGGGTAGCATGCTACCAAAAGTCGAGGCTGCTATCGATTTTGTATCCAACCGCCCAGAAGGCAAGGCTGTTATCACTTCCCTCAGCAATCTAGGCGCCTTGATCGAGTCCGAAAGCGGAACAATTATTGTTAAAGACTAGCCATTTTAGCCCTAGTACAAGCTCTAACTAGGAGTACTCAGGTAAACCAACATCATTCGTTTTTATACTTTGTGGCATAGTTTAGGAGGAAAAACAAATGAGTGAAAAAACAAAAAAAAGGTTCCAAATGCCTTCATCTTACACTGTTTTGATCATTATTATTGCTATCATGGCAATCTTGACTTGGATCATTCCAGCAGGTAAGTATGACACGAACGAAGCAGGTGACCTCATTGCAGGTACCTATCAAACTGTTGAATCTAATCCCCAAGGGATTTACGATATCCTAATGGCTCCGATTCGGGCGATGCTCGGTCACGAACCAACTAAAGCCGCTATTGACGTAGCCTTCTTCATCCTCATGGTTGGGGGATTTCTAGGTGTCGTCAATGCAACAGGCACATTAGATGTTGGTATTGCCTCTATTGTTAAGAAATACAAAGGACGCGAAAAAATGCTGATCATCATCCTCATGCCCCTCTTTGCGCTTGGAGGAACAACTTATGGTATGGGTGAAGAAACCATGGCATTTTATCCACTCCTTGTCCCTGTTATGATGGCTGTTGGTTTTGATAGCATTACTGCCGTTGCCATCATCCTACTCGGTTCACAAGTCGGCTGTCTTGCCTCTACTCTCAATCCTTTTGCTACTGTTATCGCTTCTGATACCGCAGGTGTGTCATCTATGGACGGAGTTATCCTTCGTATCATCTTCTGGTTTGTTATGACAGGTATTAGTACTTACTTTGTCTACCGCTATGCAGAAAAGATTCAAAAGGATCCTACAAAATCACTTGTCTACTCTCAACGTGAAGAAGACCTTAAACACTTCAATGTCACTGATAACGAAAATGCTCCATCTGTCTTGAACAAGAAACAAAAACATGTTCTTGCCTTGTTCATCTTGACTTTCATCATCATGATCGCCAGCTTTATCCCTTGGGTAGACTTGCACATCACTCTATTTGAAGACTTCAAGAATTGGTTGATTGGTCTTCCTGTTATTGGTGGAGCTATCGGTTCATCTGCTCTACCATTCGGTAGCTGGTACTTCCCAGAAGGTGCGATGCTCTTTGCTGTGATGGGTATTCTTATTGGTGTTGTTTACGGTCTTAAGGAAAGCAAGATTATCTCTACCTTTATGGCTGGTGCAGCAGATCTTCTCACCGTAGCCTTGATTTGTGCAGTAGCTCGTGGTATCCAAGTTATCATGAACGACGGTATGATTACTGCAACTATTCTACACTGGGGTGAAGTCGGACTTCAAGGTCTCTCTTCTCAGGTCTTCATCGTTTTGACCTACCTCTTCTACCTTCCTATGTCATTCCTTATCCCATCTTCATCTGGACTTGCTAGCGCTACAATGGGAATCATGGCACCACTTGGTGAGTTCGTTAACGTAAAACCTAGTCTCATCATCACTGCCTATCAATCTGCATCTGGTGTACTAAACCTTGTCGCTCCAACTTCTGGTATCGTTATGGGGGCTCTCGCGCTCGGCCGTATCAGTCTAGGAACTTGGTGGAAATTTGTTACTAAACTCATTGTCGTTATTGTCATCGTGAGCATGCTCCTTCTTATCCTAGGTACCTTCCTACCATTCCTTTAGAACAAAGTGTGAGGTAAAACGGATGAATTCATATATCACCGACTCCATTAAACAGAGCTTTTTACAGAGTTTAAAGACTCTTATCTCCTACCCATCTGTTCTCAAAGAAGGAGAAAATGGCACACCTTTTGGACAAGCTATTCAAGACGTTCTAGAAAAGACGCTGGAAATCTGCCGTGAACTTGGCTTTAAAACTTATATTGATCCCAAGGGCTATTATGGTTATGCAGAGGTTGGTGAGGGAGAACTCCTTGCCATCCTCTGCCACTTAGATGTTGTGCCTACAGGAGATTTGTCAGATTGGCAATCTCCTCCATTTGAAGCAACTATCAGAGAAGGCAAACTCTATGGACGAGGGGCACAAGACGACAAAGGTCCTTCACTGGCAGCTCTCTACGCAGTGAAAAGCTTGCTTGACCAAGGCATCCAATTTAAGAAGCGCGTGCGTTTTATCTTTGGTACGGATGAAGAAACTCTTTGGAGATGTATGGCACGCTACAACACCCTCGAAGAACAAGCCAGCATGGGATTTGCACCGGATTCGTCATTTCCTTTGACATACGCTGAAAAGGGGCTCCTTCAAGTCAAGATTCATGGCCCCGGCTCTGATCTTCTCAAGCTCGATGTCGGAGGTGCCTTTAATGTCGTACCAGACAAGGCAAGTTACCAAGGTCCTCTTTATGAAGCGGTTTGTAGAGGTTTGAAAGAAGCTGATTATGATCACCAAACCACAGACCAAACCGTGACCGTACTCGGGGTACCTAAACACGCCAAAGATGCTAGTCAAGGTGTCAATGCAGTCATTCGGCTTGCTAGTGTACTCGCACCTCTCCAACCCCACCCTGCCCTCCATTTTCTAGCCGACAAAGCAGGGCAAGATGGTAGAGGGCTTGGAATCTTTGGAGAAGTTGCTGATGAACCGTCTGGTTCCCTTTCCTTTAATGTTGCAGGGTTGACCATCAATCCCGATCGCTCCGAAATTCGGATCGACATACGTATACCTGTGCTAGCAGATAAGGAGAAACTGGTGGCACAGCTCACTCAGTGCGCCAAAGACTACCAACTTGACTACCAAGAATTTGACTATCTAGCACCCCTCTATGTCGCAAGAGATAGCCAACTCGTTACTACTCTTATGCAAGTTTACCAAGAAAAAACTGGAGATGAGACTCCTCCTCTCTCGTCAGGTGGTGCTACCTTTGCCCGTACCATGCCAAACTGTGTAGCCTTTGGCGCTCTTTTTCCAGGAGCACAACAAACTGAACATCAGGCAAATGAAGCAGCTGTCCTAGACGATCTTTATCGCGCTATGGACATCTACGCAGAGGCGGTTTACCGTCTCGCAACCTAACTGGATGATCGTTTCTACCAAAAAATCCCGCAGATTTGCGGGATTTTTTCTTGCATCAATGCGCCAACATTTCTTGGGCGATTTCTTGACCAGATAGCTTATCTGGATAGTAGGTTGGCCAGTTGTCCATCTCTTCAAAGAGGGCTTCTTGGCTAGTACCTCCAAAGAAGATATGGAAATGTTCTGCCTTGACTGGGGCGATATTGTGGTCACTAAACTGAACGTACTTGAACTGTCCAGCGTCCGCATCTGTCGCTTCAAAGAGGAAGCGCACGCCACGATTGCCTTTCTTATAAGTCAAGATTTTCTTGCCGACATACTTGTAGGTGAATTTCTTGCTTTGGCCACCTTGAACAAATTCCATAGTGTTATCCGTAATGTTGATCTTAGTCACATCTGTCTGATAGCCTTTTCTATAGTAAGCCTTATACTCATCCTTGGTCATCTTGCCAGTCAACTTAGCCTTGTAGTCAAAGACTTGATCGAAGGTCCCATCCTCAAGGAAAGGATAGACCGACTGCCAGTTACCAGTATAGTCACTCAAGGTACGGTCTTTGACATCTGCATCCTCAAAGTAACCATTTTGAACTGTCTTGGTGTTTTCTTCCTTCTCTGGCTCGATTTCTGGTCCTTCTTGGTCCGTTGTCTGTTTCAAAGCCTTGAGGTTTTTCTCCATGATAGAGATGTAATTTTCTCCCGCCTTGGTATCTTCTTCTGTCAGACTTTCTAGCGGATTGAGCACGTCTAGTTTGACACCTGTTTCTTTTGAGAGTGTATTGGCTAGGGCTTGTGAGGCATTTTCTTCAAAGTAGATATAAGAAATCTTGTTTTTCTTGATATACTCTGTTAATTCTGCCAAACGTGCTGCTGATGGCTCTGCATCTGGTGATAGACCTGAGATGGATACTTGCTTGAGACCATAGTCCAAGGCAAGGTAGTTAAAGGCAGCGTGCTGGGTCACAAAGCTCTTTTGTTTGGCTTGAGACAAATCATCTGTGTAGGCCTTATCCAAGGCTTGCAATTTTTCGATATAGGCAGCCGCATTCTTTTCAAAAGTCTCTTTTTTATCAGGATAATCTGCTGACAAGCTGTCACGGATATGCTCTACTAATTTGATGGCGCGTGCTGGTGAAAGCCAAACGTGGGGATCGTAGTCGTGATGGTGACCTTCACCACCGTGATCATGACCTTCCTCTTCTTCCTCACCACCTGGCAAAAGGAGCATATCACCTGTCGCCTTGATGGTTTTCACCTTTTTCTTATCCAAAGTATCTAGCAATTTAGGAACCCATGTTTCCATATTTTCATTTTCATAGACAAAGGTATCTGCATCTTGGATTTTAGCAACTGCCTTGGCAGACGGTTCGTATTCGTGAGGTTCTGTACCAGCACCGATTAGAAGTTCTACATTAGCAGTATCTCCTGCGACTTGCTTGGTAAATTCGTAGACAGGGTAAAAGGTTGTCACGATATTTAGCTTCCCATCTGCCTGTTTTTGATTGGAACAAGCCACTAAAAACAAAGCACATAGACTAGCTAGTAGTAAGCTAATTTTTTTCATTTCATTCTCCTATTTGATAAAGCGTTTCTGTAGACTGACTAACAAAAAGACAGCTACAAAGATAATGGTGATACTAGCGCTGGCAGGTGTTTCCGCATAGTAGGAAATATAAAGTCCTGCCACCATTCCCAAAAAGCCAATAGCGCTGGCTAGTAACATAACGGATTTAAAGTTTTTCCCCAGACGAAGGGCAATACTAGCTGGCAAGACCATAATAGTCGACACCAAAAGGGCTCCTGCCGCTGGAATCATGAGGGCAATGGCCACCCCTGTCACCATGTTAAAGAGGATAGACATGGTCCGCACTGGAAGTCCATCTACAAAAGCCGTGTCCTCATCAAAAGTCAGGATATACATTGGTCGCAAGAACAAGAAAGTCAAGAGTAAAACGACCGCCGCAATGGCAAAGAGGAAAATCACCTGCTCCTGGCTAATGGTCACAATAGACCCAAAGAGATATTGGTCCAAACTCATGGAGCTCGAACTTTTACCCTTACTCATCACGATAAGAGACACTGCAAGTCCTGTTGACATGAGGATGGCAGTCCCGATTTCCATAAAGTTCTTATAGACTGTCCGGAGATACTCCAGAAAGACCGCAGCGATCAAGACAATAGCAATGGTTGAAATGGTTGGAGAAATTCCCAAAACCAGACCAAAGGCTACACCAGACAAAGAAACGTGGCTGAGTGTATCACTCATCAAACTCTGACGACGCAAGATTAGGAAGGTCCCAAGGACTGGAGAAAAGAGACTCATGGCAATAACAGCCAAGAAGGCACGCTGCATGAAGTCATAGGATAACAAACTAAGCATGGTCCACCTCCTGATCGCTTTCGTGAATGTTGAAACAACGCCACGGCGAGTCTTGATTGCGCACTAGATGGATATTTCGATCCGCGTAATCCTTGACCTCCTCAGGGTCATGGGTAATCATCAAAACGGCCTTGCCATGATGGTGGGCACTGTGGTGCATAAGTTCGTAAAATTCATTTTTGCTCCCCGCATCCATCCCTGTCGTCGGCTCATCCAAGACAAAGATATCTGGGTCAGAAGCAAACATCCGTGCAATAACTGCCCGTTGCTTTTGCCCTCCCGAGAGGGAGCCAATTCGTTTATCACGGTGTTCCCACATACCAACTGAGTCTAGACTGGCCTTGATATGCTCTTCATCGTGAGCATTCAAACGACGGAACCATCCCTTTCGCGGATAACGACCCGACTTGACAAATTCATAAACCGTACTTGGAAAGCCAGCATTAAAACTGGCTATCTGTTGGGGAAGATAAGCTATCCTTAGCTTTTTTCCATGAGTGTTTGTCTTTGAGATGGTTACCTTGCCAAATCTCGGCTGCAAGATGCCCAGACTCGCCTTGATAAGCGTCGTCTTGGCAGCCCCATTTTCACCAGTCAGGGTGACAAACTCCCCACTATCAACACTATAGTTGATATGCTCGAGGACAGGTTCCTTGTCATAATAGAAAGACAAGTCCTCTACTGTAATATACCGCATTATTTGATTTCTCCTACTAAAGCAGTTAAAAACCGCTGAATAACTTCTTGTTCATTTGGAGTAAACTGATTTGCTACTTGTTCATAGGCTGAGAGCGTGTGTTCATGATGATGGTGGTGTTCTGCCGCTACTGGTCGAGCTAAATCTGTCAACTGATAAAAAATCACGCGCGCATCCTTTGGGTCTCTCGATGTCTCTAACATGCTCTCTTTAACTAAAGACTTGATAGCCTTGGTCACTGCTGCCTGACTGACATTGAGACGACGGGCCAACTCCGAGTTAGTTAGGGATTCTTCCGACAAGAGCATGAGGATGTGTTCCTGAGTATTGGTCAAGGCTACGTCACTTGTGCAATGCCCAATCAGAATTTCATGCTGGTTCTCAGATCTCAGGATCACCTCGTTTAAAAAGTTATCGATTTCCTGTGCAAGCTGTCTCATGTGTTACTCCTTCCCTAGCTATCTTTTTTGTAAAAAGCATAGATAGCCACCAATTCTTTACTGGTTAATTATATCATAAACCAAAAAAGAGTCAAGGGAAAAAGGCGTAAAAACGTTTCCCTAGACTCTTCTAGATGTGAAATTTAACCTATTTTAGCTTCGGTTTTCGGCTCGATAAGATACCTGCCAAACCAGCTACCATTCCCATCAAGAGCAAGAAGATGGACTGTTCGCTTCCTGTATTTGGGAGGGCTTTTTCTGAGACAACTGCTTTCTTGCTAAATTGACCTGCCACCTCATAAGTCAGTGGCACATTTGTAGTCGCATCATTAGCAGCTGCATTCGTTTGAGGCGTTTCTACTGGTAGACTAAAGTTTTTAGAATCCACAGAAATCGTCCGTGAGTTCGGATTGATCTTTTCATACTGGGTCAAATCAGCAGTCTTCAGATACTCTTCAAAGGCTGCATCCATAGATGGGCCTTCTTCACGCGCGCCACCTAACATAGTGTAGCCATCACCACCCGCAGCTAAGAAATCATTGGTTGCAAGATAGTACGTTTTTGCGAGGTCTAGGAGATCATAACGACTAGTCGTGCGGTTTTTGACCTGGATGGCCAAGACACGTTTACCTGATGGTAGGTTGGTATCATAGTAGACCTTCACACCTGACACTTGCAAGAAACCACCACTTGGTTCTAGCAATGGTTGGCCGTTCTCATCCAAGACCTTCTTGCCATCCTTATCGACCTGCAAGATAGATCCGAGTGACTTTTCAAACATATCCAATACTTGTTGCCCAGACACTTGGATTTGTGAGATGGTATTTCCAAATGGAAGAACGGCAATAACATTTCCTTTAGTGATCGGTTTGCCTTTTGCAATAGTTTCACGCAAACCACCACCATTTGTCACAGCGATGTCAGTCGGATGGCTAAATCCTGTCTGACCGTACTGATAGAGGGAGTCCGCTACGACGTTTCCGAGGTTGGTTTCACGAACCCGAACATTTTCACGATCTCCGTTGAGTTCTACAGGGCTGTTTGAAACGACTTCAACAGCATTTTCAGCATCGTATTTTTGTTTAATGTCTTTGACTAGTTTTTCAACTGTTGGATTAGCTGGTAATTTTTTAGCATCAGCAGCCGGAATCTGAGTTGGATTGCCCAAAAGCTTACGTGATTTGTAGGTGATTTTTCCTACATTATGAAGGTAGCTTCCCGTCTGGTTATAGGTAACATTATCTCCATAAGTCGTTGATTCTACTGTATGAGAGTGACCATCGATTATTGTTACGCGTTTCCCTTTCAAACGAGGATTTTTAGACAGGGCTTCTGCCAAGGTTGAACCACGCCATTCGACTGGAGTTGTAGTATCTACACCCAGGTGAGCAAGCACCACATAGTGTTTGTAGTCCTTACCTTCTGCACGCGCCTTGGCTTGAACTTCTTCGATGATCTTATTGACTTCAGAGATTGGATCAGTAAAAGTTACCCCTTTAATGTTTTTAGGGTGGGTTTTTGTAGCCGTTTCAGGTGTTGTCACACCAATTACAACAAATTCATCACCTTCCACAGTCTTATCTTTATCAACGATTGTAGAAGCTTCAAAAAGACGAGCTCCATTGACATAGGTATTTGAGCTAAGTAATGGGAATTTCAAGATTTCCTTGTATTTTTTAACTTCATCAAGACCAAAGTCAAACTCATGGTTTCCTACTGCCATGGCATCATACTGCATCTGATTGAGAATTTCAGCGCGTGCTTCACCCTTAGTAGAGTTGGAAATCGGCAAACCTTGGAAAGCGTCTCCCGCATCAACAACTAGAGTATTTTGGTTTGATTTCGCACGTTCCTGCTCAATGACAGTCGCTAACTTTGCATCTCCAATTACTCCCTTTTCCTCTACAATACGACCATGGACATCATTGGTGTGTAAGATAACGGTGTCCTTTTCTTCGTTTTTAGTAGATTCAACAGGAGCTGACGGGGCTTCTGCAGATGCAACGGTTGATGGAGTCTCTACCTCATTTGTTGGAGTTGCTGACGTAGCGGGAGTTGCTACAACAGCTGAACTTTCTGCAGGAGTTGTTGCTTCCTCAGCATAGACTTGTCCAGCTAAAAAAGCTGGAGCTAATAGAGCTGTCGACAAGACAGGTAACAAAGAGCGTTTATTCATTTTGAAATCCTTTTCTTTTCTTTTTTCCTTTATATTATACGATATTTCTAGAAAAAATAAAACTTTTGACTTTTTTTCATCTAAAACATTCGCCATTTAACCAAAAAACCTGAACCAAACAGTTCAAGTTTTTTTAATCAATTTATTGAAAATCTTTGATATTTCCATCATAGGTCGCCCAGTCCTTACTAAAGAAACGGTCATTCATCTTATAGTCTGGAGCTGGTTTCGGATCCGTCAAGAAGGGATTCACAACCTTATCAAAAGCCAACCAGCCCAACCAACCTAAGTGGATGGTATCCTTGATAAAGTAAGGTTCTCCTCCGTTTTTTGAAAAGTCAGCAATGTTGGTAAAGCCTTGACTTTCTATCTGGTAACGAATTTTCTCCACTGCATGTTGATACATTTCTTCACTGAGTTCTGTGTATTCCATCCATTTTTTGTTGACAGGCTGGATAACAAAGAGCACATTGACTTTTGATTTGGCAAATTGATTGAGAACCAGCTGCAAATCATTGTATTCAGACGACTTTAGGAAGTTATAATTTTTTTGATACCCTTCCCATTTTTTTAAGTCTTTTTTGACCTCATACGTGTAGAAATGATTCTCCATCCCCATATCGTTATTGGTCGTATTTGCCTCTGCATCCTTACGGGCAATTTCTTCTAAAGCGTCATAAGAAAACTGATCAGGAAGATCTTTTAAATAGTTTTCTACATGTTCTTTGTACTTGAGTTTCCCCCGAATTGAAAATTGACCAAAAAGAGAGGACTGCTTTTCATTGAATCGTGCAAAGACGTTGATGATAAGTCGATCAGCATCTGACAAGTCCTCTCCTTTTGAAAGCTTTTGAAGGATGCCTTTCAATGCCACACTCGGGTTCTGCTTTAACAAACGCGTCGCAGCATGCTTAGCCGAGATGTCCCCAGATTGATTTTCCAAAAAAGCTGTCAACTGGTCGCTATTAAAAAATCTCTGAAACGCCGCTGGCTCGTAATCCGTCTCTGTAAACCACTGAGGAGAGATGACAAACACCGCCTGCTTTTCCTCGATTTCTGGCAGAATCTGCTGCAAACCAAAATATTGATTAAGCGAGGCCGCTCCTGCCTGACCCATAAAGTACGGGCGATAGGGACGATTGTATTTTTCTGCTAAAACAGCTGGATGGACACTATCAAATCGAATCCATTCACTTGACCCTAGAAAAGGGACAAAACGCATATTGGGATCCGTTAGCGCCCTCACTTTTTGACTTCTCTCTTTAAAACTTTCTCTACTGATGGAAGCTGCAGAGTACTTCTCCTCCGTCAGATTATGGCTTGTTGTACTTGGATAAAAAAAGATGAGTAGAAGAACCAAAAATCCAGCGATGAAGATAGGCCCGAAGATCAGCCACAAGCGTTTAAGCATTCTTTAACTCCGCAATACCTTCTACAATTTTATTAGCTGTATTCCAGTCATCACGACCGAACTCCGTCACTGGAACACGAATGTCGAAACGATTTTCAATCTCAACAATCAACTCAACCGTCCCCATACTATCCAAGACACCGGCATCAAAAAGATCTTCATCCATCATGTCAGAAACATCTTCCATAAACAACTCATCAATAATTTCAATAACTTCTGATTTGATATCCATTTTTTATATCTTTCTATTTTTTAAACCACAAATCATTCAAGAATCCAGAAAAGATTAAGAATGAGAACATAACGACATGGAAGGTGATAACCATGCCAAGCAACTGAATCCAGCGATTCTCAGGTAAGGAACCCTTCCCAGCTTTTTTCCGTTCTTTATTGAGCGCTTTTTTCTTACGAACCCAAGCGTCATTGATGACCAGTCCAATCCCATGAAAGAGTCCATAAGCGATGTAGTACCAGGTCACACCATGCCAAAATCCCATAATCAGCATATTGAGAATATAGGCTACACTTGAGGTCACATTGCGATTTTTAAAGACCTTCTTTCTGGTCAATACCATGACCATCCGCATAAAGACAAAGTCACGGAACCAGAAAGACAGACTCATATGCCAGCGATTCCAAAACTCCTTTAAATCCCTTGATAAAAAGGGCTTGTTAAAGTTGATGGGACTATGAATCCCCATCAAATTGGAGATGGCTAAGGCAAACATAGAGTAGCCCGCAAAGTCAAAGAACAATTCTAAACCAAAGGTATACATCACCGCCAGAGCATAATGATTAAAGAAACCGCCTGTCTGCAAAGCCAAATTTTTCAGCGGAGGCAATAATGTCTCTCCTAGAATATGAGCCAAGATAAACTTGTAGAGAAACCCAAGCATGATATATTTGACAGCCTCTTCTAGCATATCCATCAGCTCATCCCGCTCAGGAATGGTCTCATAATTTTCATTGAAACGTTTAAAACGATCAATGGGACCACTTGAGAAAGTCGGCATAAAGAGAAGAAAACGTAAGAATTGCCAAATCGTTAAATCCTTGATGACACCGTCTCTCAACTCAACGATAACCCCAACTGCACGAAAGGTTAAGTAAGAAATCCCTAAAAAGCCAAACAAAGATTGGGGGCCGTGAATAGCAGGAGATACTTTCACAAAGACGATTGGCAATAGGGATAGAAAACTAACCAGGTAAAATATCCATTTACTATCCCGTCGTTTCCTATACCTTTTGTAGAAAGATACGAGAAGTACTTGCCAGATAACATAAAGGATAAGAGCGCTTATTTGATTCGTCTTTCCACCGACCAACATGGTGACAATAAAGAAGAGACTAACCAGCACCTCGTACCAGGCAAAACGTTTCTTAAAAAAGAGCCCGATAAATATCGGTAGGGTCGCAGCAATCACATACAAAAAATAATAAAGATTGCCATAAGGTTCCAAATGAGGTAGCTGTTTGTAAAGCTCCATCATCTATTGTTTACCTCATTAATCAAGCCCTTGATATCAATTTTACCATTAGGCGTTAGTGGTAAACTATCTCGATAGAGGAATTTCGATGGCATCATATAAGACATCATGATATCTGCTAGGTCTTCCTTAATAGCCTTGGTAATATCGATATCACGTTCAAACTGCTCGCGGACACCGTCCTTTAGGATAACATAGGCCAGTAGATTTTGCACCTTGTGGTCCTTGTTATAACGTGGAACAGCAACAGCCGACTCGATATAGCGAGATTTGTTGAGGTTTTGAGAGACATCTTCAAGCTCAATACGATAACCGTTAAACTTAATCTGGAAATCCATGCGTCCACCATAGAGAAGCAAGCCCTCATCTGTCATAGTTCCTACATCCCCTGTGTGGTAGGCCGGAAGACCTTCGAACTCAAAGAAAGCTTCTGCTGTTTTTTCAGGGTTATTCATATAGCCTTTTGAAACAGCTGGCCCAGAAACAATGATTTCTCCCTGTTCACCATTTGGCAGTTTTTTGCCTTCCTCGTCAATGATAAAGGTCGGAGAATCGGCCTTGGTATAGCCGATTGGTAGACGTTTGAGAGTCGTCAACATCTCGTCTGTTACGGCAACAGCTGATAGGGCTACTGTTGCTTCTGTCGGGCCGTAGGCATTGATAATACGGGCATTTGGGAACCGCTCGCGCAGTTTTTGCGCTGTTTTGACAGTCAATTCTTCACCATCAAAGTAGAAATGCGTGATTCCAGGCATTTTCTCACCATTGAAATCTTCTGACAACATGGCCATATCTGCAAAGGAAGGCGTTGAGGTCCAGATAGCGATTGGCAATGAAAAGATGGTCGCAAATAGTTGCTTAAAGTCCTGAGTAATGGCTGAAGGAAGAGCGAAAAGCGTACCACCCAGTGCTAAGGTTGGCGCCCAGTACATGACAGATAGGTCAAAAGAATAAGGGGGCTGGGCCAACATTTGTGGACGACTTGGCGTCGCAAACTCTTTATCTGTAATCATCCAGTTGGTAAAACTGAGGAGATTGTCATGGGAAATCTGCACTCCCTTTGGCTTACCAGTCGTACCAGAAGTAAAGATGATGTAGTAGTTGTCATCTCCCTTGACTGGATGCGTAATCTCGTAGCTAGAAGCTTGAGCAAAAGCTTCATGAACTTGCTCCAAATTCAGCATCGGTGTGCTAGTTTGCTCTAATGGAAAATCCGAGATGGCAATAATCAAACTTGGCTCTGCAACTTCTACGATAGCAGAAACTCGTTCCAAGGCCGAATGGCTGTCAATTGGAATATAGGCATGCCCCGACTTAGTCAGCGCTACAAAGGTAGCCAACATCTCATACTCCTGACCACCAAAAACGACGACTGGAGATTTCTCAGGCAAGCCAAGTCGATCAATAGCTGCTGCTAAACTATCTGAATCAGCCTTCAGATCACCATAAGTGTGCTCTTGGCCTAAAACATTGTAGACAGGATATGTTGGCTGTGTTTGAGCAAAGTGCTCAATCGTTTCAATCATATCTTTTATCGGTTTATTAGACACGGTTTTTCTTCTCCTTCAAACTAGAACTCATTATAAATAAAGGTTCCTTGACTCTGACCAAGGTAACTAAAAAAATAAAGCAAACCAAGTAAGATTACAAAATATAGGACGGTCTGTCCCAAAAACATATACAATTTTCTGTGTTTTCCCATAGTTAGTGTGTTCAATTTTCTATGATTTTTCAAAAAAGCTATGCAACTATGCATTTACTATCTTATCTTCCTAACATTTTACCATTTTATCAACCTTTTTTTCAACTGTTTACCGTCACTTAACAGTTCGGTTTAGCTTATTTTAAGATAAATTAAAATGTTAACAATAAATGTGAACAAAAATTTCCATTTCTATAAATCTCCTATACCAGTCATCAGAAATTAAACAGTTTAAAAATTGACAGCAAACACACGGCTCCCCCTTTGGGCATTTTTATGCTAAAATAGAAGGTATGGATAAGATTATTAAAACTATATCAGAAAGCGGAGCCTTTCGTGCTTTTGTCCTTGACAGTACAGAAACCGTCCGCACTGCTCAAGAAAAACATCAAACCCAAGCCAGTTCAACCGTTGCACTTGGTCGTACCCTTATCGCTAGCCAAATTCTCGCAGCCAATGAAAAAGGAAATACCAAGCTAACGGTTAAAGTTCTTGGAACGAGCTCTCTCGGTGCCATCATCACGGTCGCAGATACCAAGGGCAATGTCAAAGGTTACGTTCAAAATCCAGGTGTTGACATCAAAAAGACTGCAACTGGTGAAGTCCTTGTCGGACCTTTTGTCGGAAATGGTCAATTTCTCGTTATCACCGACTACGGTACTGGAAATCCCTACAACTCCATGACTCCTCTCATCTCTGGAGAAATCGGTGAAGACTTGGCTTATTACCTGACAGAAAGCCAACAAACCCCTTCAGCAGTCGGCCTCAATGTTCTTTTAGATAAAGACGACAAGGTCGAAGTTGCCGGCGGTTTCCTTCTCCAAGCATTACCAGGAGCCAAGGAAGAAGAGATTGCTCGCTTTGAAAAACGCATCCAAGAAATGCCAGCTATCTCAACCCTTCTGGAAAGTGAAGACCATATCGAAGCCCTCCTCAAGGCCATCTATGGTGACGAATCTTACAAACGTCTATCTGAAGAAGAAATTCGTTTCCAATGTGACTGCAGCAAAGATCGCTTTTTAAACGCTCTTGCCAGCCTTCCAAACTCAGACCTTGAGGAAATGAAAAAGGAAGACCACGGGGCAGAAATCACTTGTCAATTCTGCCAAACTACTTACAACTTTGATGAAAACGACCTGGAGGAACTCATTCGTGACAAATCTTAATACACCCTTTATGATTGGCAATGTTGAGATTCCCAATCGTACTGTTTTAGCGCCCATGGCTGGTGTCACCAACTCAGCCTTTCGTACCATCGCAAAAGAGCTCGGAGCTGGACTCGTTGTAATGGAAATGGTCTCTGACAAGGGAATCCAATACAACAACGAAAAAACCCTACATATGCTTCATATCGATGAAGGAGAGAACCCTGTTTCTATCCAACTTTTTGGTAGCGACGAAGACAGCCTCGCACGCGCAGCAGAATTCATCCAAGAAAACACCAAGACTGATATCGTCGATATCAACATGGGCTGCCCTGTTAACAAAATCGTGAAGAACGAAGCTGGCGCGATGTGGCTCAAGGATCCAGATAAGATCTACTCTATCATCAACAAGGTCCAATCTGTCCTTGATATCCCCCTCACTGTCAAAATGCGTACAGGATGGTCTGATCCATCCCTAGCCGTGGAGAATGCCCTAGCTGCTGAGGCTGCAGGTGTCTCTGCTCTCGCTATGCACGGCCGTACCCGCGAACAAATGTACACAGGTCACGCAGACCTTGAGACCCTTCACAAGGTCGCTCAAGCTCTGACCAAGATTCCATTTATCGCCAATGGTGACATCCGTACGGTCCAAGAAGCCAAACAGCGTATCGAAGAAGTCGGGGCTGACGCGGTTATGATTGGCCGCGCAGCCATGGGAAATCCCTACCTCTTCAACCAGATCAATCACTACTTTGAAACTGGAGAAATTCTCCCTGATTTGACTTTTGAAGACAAGATGAAAATCGCCTACGAACATTTGAAACGCTTGATTAACCTCAAAGGAGAAAAAATTGCAGTCCGTGAATTCCGTGGCCTCGCTCCTCACTACCTTCGTGGTACATCTGGTGCAGCCAAGCTTCGTGGAGCTATTTCACAAGCTAGCACTCTGGCAGAAATTGAGGCACTCTTGCAACTAGACAAAGCATAGTCTCACATCTACAACTCACAAAAACGGCAAAGCTCAAAAATGAGTCTTGCCGTTTTTATATGTTTTCATCTTGTAAATCTAATTGCTTCACTCTAGCTATATAGTAGGACATAATCAAAAACAAATTGAGGCTGACAATCCATATAGACCATTCATGAAGAAAATGCATCAATACAGCCAAGCTGATTGCGCCCACTATGAAGCTTCCCACAACAATCCCATAATTTAAGGCCTGACGGCGGTATTCTTGGATATTTCCTTCTCTTCTAGCAATGCGATACAAAGCGGTCAACATCTTTCGGTAATTTCCAGACGTCATAAAAATGACATAGGGATGATCTTCAATCAAACTGCCCGTAAATGTTAGCATCATCATTCCTGTTCCAAAAGCGATGAAAGGAACTTCTAATAGAGGAAATCGTGAAAAGAAAGGTAGAATAAGAGTTCCAATAAATAAAGGAAGCAGCATCTTAACCCGCCAGTAGGCCGTTTTACGGTATTCTTTCATGTGCAATGCAAACAGAAATCCTAGAGAAAAGAAAATAATGGAGCAGAATCGTAGCATCGTATTAATGACATTTGAGTCGTGCCAATCAGATATCAGTAGGAGAATATTCCCTGTCTGTGTCGCTACCAAACTATGGTATTGAATATGGCAAAACACATCCAAAGAACCACCTACAAATCCAAGAAATACTCCCATCAATCGTGTGTTTTGAGGTAAGATTAATTTATCCGCCATGTATTATCACTCGTTTTCCTTTGATTTTTTTATTATACCACTTTCTCTTGGAGAAACTAAGTGAAAAACAGTTGACTCACTCTTTTACAGAACGATTTCTAGTAAGAGTTAAAACACCAAATTTTATTATTGAATCAAGGCAACGCTCGAAACTTTACCATCCGCACCTGTTGTAATTTGAATGATTTTTCCACCACCGATTTTGGCATTATACTTGCCATCATCAAGTGTGTAAGAGTAGCCTCTGATAGAATAGTTTTCTTTCTTTCCATCTGCAGTTTCTACTGTAAATTGGCCTCCTGATGAAACTGTAATAGTTTCGCCATTAGCTCCCTTCCAGTTGCCTGCAGCTGCTGAGAAATCACCATCAACCATGGTTAAAACACCCTTGTAGCGTTTGTTGTGTTCTGCTTGCTTGTCTTGAAGTTTGCGGTCAGTTGTTGGATCATAGCTTGACTGGTTAGACTGGTCTTGAGAGCCTTGCTGAGTTGATGGTGCCTGAGATGGGGCTTGTTGACTAGGAGCTGCTTGTTCTTGTCTTGATTCAGGTGCTGGTTTCGCTTGTGACTGATCTGCCGTTGTAGAAGACTGACCAGAAGATGCCTGAGCCTTTTCAGATGAAGCTGAGCTTGAAGATTTTTGAGTCTTGCTTTCTTTACTAGAAGAAGCCGCTTTGGAACTTGATGACTGACTTGTTTTTGCAGAGCTGCTAGTTTGAGTGGTTTCATTTTTATTTCCACAAGCTCCCAGTAGCAAGGTAGAAGCCAATACAATCGCTGCCATCAATTTGATATAGGTTTTCTTTTTCATTTTTCTACTCCTTTGTAACATTTTTGAAATGTTAAGAAATCTTTTTGTAATATAATTGTAACATTGGACTTTGAATCTGTCAACTATTTAGAGAAACTATTTTAAAAATTATTCTCTCTACTATTTTTATTCGAAATTGAAACAAAAAAATAGAAAATTTTTTAGATAAAAGTCCTATTTTTTGCACCGCTCTTGTGTAATTCTAAGAAAGATAACCATTCATAAAAATGATGATAAATAAAGAGGTCGGGAACTTTTCCCGACCTCACTTTTTATTTCAATCGATAGGTTTTTCTTGGTTTCTTTTTGGGCACTCGCTTGAGTCCGACTTCTTCTACATATTCTCCGTATTTTACGAGAAAGTTATTGCTGACGATTGTGCGACCGGGGTTGATGAGATTGACCAGTTCAGTCCCTTCATAGACAGTGAACTCCTCCTCCAGTAGATAAAGGAAGGTAGGATTCCAGTCAAGTCGCCCTTGGATTCGTTTGATGGACTCTTGGATAATGGCATAATGGTCAAAGGCGAAGGCTTGCTCCTCCAGCTCGACTCCATCTAGGTAGCATTTGCCTGTCTGAAAATCGACATCTACGAAAACGACATCCTTAGCATCGTCACCTGCCTGAACGAGGTCTAAGGCACGACTAGGTAGGTACACTAAGTGGGCAATGGTCACTGTCCAGCCCCGTGGATCACGACCGGGGGTCGATACCGTCATCAATTGCTCGATTTTTTCCAAAGGTAGATCCAGATTGACTTCTTCTCTCACTTCGCGCTGACAGGCATGTGCAGCATCTTCCCCCTTATCCATAAAGCCTCCAACCAGAGCCAAACAGTTTTGATAAGGGTGAGCCTTGCGACGGATCAGCAGGAGCTTGATTTTTCCTTCGACAAAGCAGTAGGCCACCATATCCACTGTCACACTTGGTTTTTCATATTGAGGGAGTTCTTGCTTGTAGTACCAGTCTAAAAACTCCTCCTGACTGGCATGGATTTCATAATATTCTTTTTCCGTCATCCCGGCTGGAATCTTTATGTCTGCCATCTTATGCCTCCTTTCGAACTGCCTTGGTCCATTGGTACCAACCCACTAGACTATTGAGTGTGTAAACCCAGTACATCCCCTGAATGTGGATATTTTCACCCCACCAGAGATAAATACTAAAGAGATTGGTTGCAATCCAGAAAATCCATTGCTCACGGTAGAGACGTGTCATCAAGAGCTGACCAACACCATTAGTCGCATCGGTTACACTATCACGGAAAGGGCGAGCACTATTGATACTTTGATAAGCCAAGCCCATACCAATCCAGATAATGGCAGTCAAGGCCAAGTACTTGAGCCAGTCAAGAACAGATAATTTCTTAGCTTCAAAGTGGGATTCTTCTGGTTTTCCTTGGTCATTGATACGATTGGACAGCCAAGCATAGAGACCAATCGGCTGCATGATAAAGAAGTAAACAGTCGTCAAGACTTCGCCATAAAAAGTCGCATTCATGGCTAAAATCAAATAGATAGCCGAGTTAATAGCCCCAAAGAGATAATTGCTTGCACGACCTTCTGCTACCAAGATAACACAGACAATCCCAGTCCAGGATGCAAACAAGCTCAGCCAGTCATGACTTTCCGTATTTTGTGTGAATTCCAAGATCAAGGGAACACTTGACAAGGCGATGAGATACAACCACTGGAAAAGGCTACGTCCGACAAAGAGATCTTTCCAGAGCAGGCGCATGATCCCTGCAAAACCAATCTTGCGAGCTTCTGCATGGACATTGTTAAAGTTTTCGATAAATTGTGTGATTTTTTTAGTTACTGTTTTCATCATTTTCTCCTAATCTGCTTGGTAAATGGCATCGATAGCCACTTTGGCTGCTTCATAATTGCCTAGGTAATCCTCAGCTAGATAAACTAGTGGAATGGTGGTTAAATATCGCTCTCTCATCTGGTCCAGATGCTGGGAAAAACTGTAGCGAATATGGTCTTCCGCCATGGTCATATCTCTAAATCCGTCATTGACATAAGAACCGACAGGCTGCACAAAGAGAATCAAGTCCCATTTTTCCTTAGCCAAGATAGAAACAAAGAGATTGTCAAAGGTTTCTCCTGATAAGTCCCCTTGGTCCTCAGTCTCCATGTAATAATCATAGTAGCCCTTGGTTACTAAGGAGTTGGTGTCAGCTATTACTAGGCCTCGATTGGCATTGCTATCTATTAACTTGGAGGTCTGGTCATACTGCCCTAAAAGGAGATAATAGTAATCCTTTGGAGTCAATTCATCGTCGCGGACATTGTTTTTGATCTGGTACTCACGTGCGTATTCCAGGCTGACCGGCGCATCGTAATACCTTGCCAAATCCTTGGCCAGAGTGGTCTTCCCATTGCTGGCACTTCCCATAATCAACACTTTCTTTGTAAACTGACGACGGAAGGGTTGTGCGATGTATTTCCAATATTTGCTTGGATTTTCTCGAATCATAGTCGCTGAGATACCAAACTTTCTTTCTTGCAAGACGGTCTCAAAGCCACGCTTAGATAGCTCTTGCTGGTAGTCTTCTTCTCCCACAAAAAAAGTCAGTTCTTGCTGGGCTTCATCGTAGGAAATCTCCGATAACATCTGGTCCAACCACTCCTGCCAGCCCATAGGATAACGGGGAAGGTTGGTCTCATCCAGCTTGCAGACAGAGGTCAACTCGTCATCACGAAAAGCCTCTCGGATATAGCGAAATCTTTTTTGAAGAGTTAAGCCTATCTGCTCCCCTCGGTCTCCCTCATAGCCTGAAACGACTACCCAGACCTGATCACACTGGCGCTTCGCTCTCTGGATCAGGTCGATATGCCCTTGATGGAGAGGAGCAAAAGTCCCAAATACCACTGCTGTTTTCTTTTTCATAAACGTTTACCTTTTTATAATTTTTGATATTTTTATTTTTCTATGTTTTTATTATATCTTATATTTTTATTTTGTCAATACTTTTATATCATTTTTTATAAAAAAGTAGCAAAAAAGAATCAAGATTGCTCCTGACTCTCCATTTTTAAGCAATATCAAATTTCAATTGTCCGGCTTTGACACCGATTTTGAGGATTTTGCCTGCCACCAAATCTCCCTTGAGAAGGAGTTCTGCTAGCTTGTCTTCCACTTCTGTTTGCAGGGTTCTGCGAAGTGGACGGGCTCCCATTTCTGGATTGTAACCGTGACTAGCTAGCAACTTCAGGGCCGAAGCTTGCAGTTTCAAGTCGATGCCCTTCTCTGCTAGGCTAGCAATCAATGGTTTGACCATGATCTTGACAATTTCCTGCATATGTTCGCTATCCAAGCTATGGAAGACTACCTTTTCATCAATACGGTTGATAAACTCTGGTCGATAAGCTTTTTTCAACTCTTCAAAGATTCGTTTTTCCATATTCTCCTGGTCAAAACGAATGTCCTTGACCCCAAAGCCGACAGTCTTGTCGTCACGAAGGGCTGTCGCACCAAGGTTTGACGTCATGATGATAATGGTATTTGAAAAATCCACCTTGCGTCCTTTGCTATCTGTCAAGACACCATCGTCCAAGACTTGCAAGAGAACATTAAAGATATCTGGGTGGGCCTTCTCTACCTCGTCAAAGAGAAGCACTGAGTATGGTTTGTTGCGAACCTTCTCCGTCAACTCCCCACCTTCTTCGTAGCCCACATAGCCCGGAGGGGCACCGTTGAGACGGCTAGCTGCAAATTTCTCCATATATTCACTCATATCAAAGCGGATAAGGGCTGATTCGTCATCAAAGAGAACTTCTGCCAGAGCCTTGGCCAATTCGGTCTTACCGACACCCGTTGGCCCTAGGAACATAAAGGAACCAATTGGACGCTTGTGACTGCGAATACCTGACTGATTGCGGCGAATCGCACGGCTAATACTTGAAACAGCTTGATCTTGGCCAATGACACGTTTGTGCAACTCCGCTTCCAAGTTCAGGTATTTCTTAGCATCTGTTTGCGTCAGCTTTTGGACTGGGATCCCTGACAAGCGGCTCAAGGTGGTTAAAATTTCAGATTCTGTCACCAAGTCTTTATAGACAGGCAATTCTTGTTCTTTTGCGATTAGCTGGCCTGCTTGTTTCCACTTGCCATCCATCAAGGCCTTGTCAGCTGGACTCAAGTCGGATTCGTCCATTCTCACATGCTTGGATTTGTTTTGCACAGTTGCTGCCGCCTCATCCAAGAGATCGATAGCAGAGTCTGGCAAGTGACGACTGGTCAAGTAACGATGGGCCATCTTAACAGCCGTTTCGACAGCTTCATCTGTGATTTGCACACGGTGGTGTTTCTCATAGGCAGCCTTCAAACCTTGCAAAATAGTCATGCTGTCAGCTAAACTTGGCTCTTCAATCGTCACTTTGGCAAAACGACGAGAAAGGGCTGCATCTTTTTCGATGTGTTTTTGATATTCTTCCTGAGTGGTGGCACCAACCGTTCTCAAAGTTCCACGAGCCAAGGCTGGCTTCAAGATATTGGCCGCATCTAGAGTCGAGTCAATACCGCTCCCAGATCCCATGATGGTGTGGAGTTCATCGATAAAGAGGATTACCTTGCCGTCTTCCTCGATATCCTTGATGATATTGTTCATGCGCTCTTCAAAATCTCCTCGGAAACGTGTCCCCGCAACAACATTCATCAAATCAAGCTCCAAAACGCGCATCTTGGCCATTTCCACAGGTACATCCCCACTAGCAATACGCTGGGCAAGGCCTAGGGCCAGAGCGGTTTTCCCAACACCCGCATCTCCAACCAAGACAGGATTGTTCTTGGTCTTTCGACTCAAAATCTGAATCATACGTGAGATTTCCTTGTCACGACCGATAACTGGCTCTAACTTGCCAGAGCGCGCTTGCTCCGTCAGGTCATGCGTGTAGTCCTCTAGACCGCCACTTGGATTCTGAGGCATGCCCATCATATTGGCCATGGAATTTTGCTTGTCTGCTACCGTGCGATGGCGTTGGCGCAAAGCCTTAAGATCTTCTCTTGTCCAACCAGCACGTTCCTCTAAATTGCGACGAAGAGCAGCAATTCTGACCTGATCTTTCTGGTCTTCATAAGAGAAGCCTGCTCTCTCCAAGATGCGAGTTGCCAAGGCATTGCCATCATGCAAAATCGCATAGAGGACATGCTCTGTCCCTAGCACCTTAGCATGGACCACTGAAGCCACATACTCTGCTTCTGCAAAGAGAACCTCCAAACGATGGGAAAAGGGCAATTCCGTAAAGGTTTCGTCTTGGCTATAGTCCGTTTCAGTCAGTTCTAAAGCAACCTCTTCTAAACGGTCCATCTCGTATGGGTAATCATTTAGAGTCGCACCTGCCACACTGTAACTGTGATTGGACATGGCAATCAATAAATGCCAAGACTCTAGATAACGAGCTCCAAAATGGCCAGCAACCATGTAGGCACTCTCGATACATTCATTCAATGCTTTTGAATAGTTCATCTTACTTCTCTTTTCTATCTACCTCTTGTAATAGCTGTCGGAGCATATTGGCACGGACAACTGAGGATTCTTCCCCTAGGACACGATCTGTTGCTACTGAAGTCAGCAAGGTCATCTCCTGCTTGCTCATCAAGTCCTGCTCCACCAAAAGCTGGAGAATATCCTCATAAATCTCCTGACTAACTCGCTCACCAATCGAGTAAAGCAAATCACGGAGCATCTCATGATGATTGGAAAACTCAATCCGTCCGATGCGAATGTAGCCTCCGCCACCACGCTTGCTCTCAACCAAGTATCCTCTGCTTTCAGTAAAACGTGTCTTGATGACATAGTTGATCTGACTAGGCACAACCTGAAAGGTATCCGCCAACTGACTCCGCTGCAATTCCACGATACCAGCTTGGTCTAAAATTGCCTTGATATAGGCTTCGATATGATCTGATGTATTTTTAAATCTCATAGTAAATCAAACTCCTTCTTTGAACCTTGACTATCTTTGACTATTATACCGAAATTTTTGATTTTTTTAAAGAAAAAGGGAGCAAGTAAAGAATAATCTTCACCAACTCCCTATTTTTCTACTTATCTAAGCCCAATTCTGCTAAGATTTGACGTTTGTAGGCAATTTTTTTGGACTTCCTTGTCCTCGTCTTCAGACCAATCTAGTTTAATTTCTGAAACAATCTGCCCAGGCCGATTTTTTAGGATGTAGATGCGGTCGCTAAGATTGAGGGCCTCTTCAATACTATGTGTGATGATCAAGGTCGTTAGTTGCAACTGTTTGTGAATCTCCAGATACCAAGCGTGGAGTTCCATCTTTGTCATCTCATCCAAAGCACTAAAGGCCTCATCCAAAAGAAAGAGCTTGTGCCCAAAAAGGTAGGTCCGGAGTAAGGCCACACGCTGTCGCATCCCACCGCTGAGCTCATGAGGATACTTGTTCCGTACCGCCGTTAGCTGGAAGGTCGCAAGAATTTCATCTGCTCGGGCAATGGCCTCCGCCTTATCCACCTTTTGAATCAAGAGGGGCAAGATGATATTGCCAAGCACCGTCTTATGCTCCAAGAGTAGATCCTTTTGCAACATATAACTCACGCGCCCCTTAGGATTTTCCTCGCCATCAAGGACAATTCGCCCCGACTGGACTTCTAAAATCCCAGCGATTAGGTTAAAGAGAGTGGTCTTTCCAACACCACTTGGACCTAGGATCGAAACCACTTCACCCGAAGTCACCTGCAGATTGATGTCCTCTAAAATCTTTTCATCGCCATAGGCATAGCTTACGTGTTCTAGTCTAATTTCTGTCATTATTTTACAAATTCGTTAGTGAAGCCCTTGTCAGTCAAGTCTTCTTTGAGGATACCATGTTCTTTATCCCATTTGTAGAAGGCATTCCAGCGGTCAGCGTCAAATTGTCCCCATTTTCCCTTGTCACTTGCGTATTCTTTTGACAAGTATTTTTGAGATTCGATGACAAAGTCACGTTTTTCCTTGAGTTCAGGTGCGTTCTTAATGAGGATATCGGCTGCTTCTTCTGGATGCTCCATAGCATATTGGTAGCCTTTTTTAATAGCTTGGATGACTTTGCGAGCTTCTTCTTTGTTGTCTTTGAGATAGTCGTTGTTTGCGATGATAACGGGTGAGTAGTAGTCAAACTCTTTGACATAGTCTTTCAAGTACATGAAGTTAGCGTCTACGCCCTGAGATTTGGCAAGGATACCATCCCAACCGTAGTAGATCCAAGCAGTGTCAAAGACGCCATTGGCAATCGGTGTGATTGAGTTTGAGTCGTTGTTTGGTACTTTTTCGACCTTCTCAAAGTCTCCACCTTGTGATTCTACCAAGGTTTTCAACATAGCAAGTTCAGTGGGGTCATTCCAAGTACCGTATTTCTTACCAACCAAGTCCTTTGGACTGCTTACATTGTCAGATTTACGAGAGATAATTCCTGATGTATTGTGCTCTACGATAGCGGCAACGGCAGTGATTCCTGCCCCTTTTTCCAATTTCTTAGCCATGTAGTCTTGGAAATACACTGCAAATGGTGCCTTACCATTGATAACCAAGTCAGAAGAACTTTCTTCTGGTGGCAATTTCAAGTCAACATCCACTCCAGCTTCTTTGAAATAACCTTTTTCCTTGGCAACATACAGCCCTGTGTGGTTGGTATTTGGGGTCCAGTCTAGGATAAAGTCAATTTTTTTGAGTTCTGCTTCTTTGTTATCCTTAGAAGCAGTTTCTTGGCCACAAGCCACAAGTACGACAGCTACAAAAGCCGTTACAAGCGTTAAAAACACTTTCCATGTTTTCTTCATTTTGATTTCCTCTTTTCTTTTTCTAAAACGCTCTATTTAAGTACGTTTCCATTTAATCACATATTTTTCACTAATATCGACCAATTTCATACCCAAAAGGCTGATAATCGACACCAAAATAATAATGGCGAACATAGTATCATACTGAAACAGTTTCTTGGACTGAATCATGTAAACACCTAGTCCTTCAAAACCTCCCAACCACTCAGACACCACGGTTGTGATAAAGGCGTAGGAGACACTGACTCTCAGGCCTGCATAAAAGTAAGGCAGGCTGACCGGGATTTTAAAATGCCACAGGATTTGCCAAGGGTTTGCACGCATCAGACTAAACAAGGTCAGCATATCCTTGTCACAATGCCTAAAACCGTCCAAAATGCTGACGATGATAGGGAAGGTTGTCGTCAAGATAATCAAGACAATCTTGGGCAAGATTCCATAGCCTAGCCACAAGACCAGAATAGGGGCTATGGCAATGGTCGGAATGGTCTGGATAACCACCATCATGGGATAGATAAGATCATTGAGCCAAGTCAGGCTATCCATGAGCACGGCCATGATACAAGCAATCAAGACTCCTAAAACTAGCCCTAGTAAAGCTACTCTCAAGGTTGCCCAGCTATGATACCAGAGAAATTCTCGATCACGGACAAAGGACTGGAGAATCTCAAGAGGAGTTGGCAGGATAAACTTGGGTAAAAGTTTGAATATTCCCGCTAACTGCCAGACCGACAAGACTCCGAGAAATCCCAAAAGACTAATCTGTCGTCTCATCATACTTTTCAAGTTTCTCATCGATGCTTAAAATCTCTCCTACATTTATTTTGACATTGGCAAAGACATTATCTGCCTCCTGCCCGGCCACTTCAAGCGCTTCTTTGAGAATGCGCATAAGCTCATCAAACTCTCCTTCCAAGACCGTTTCAAAGGGTGTCACCACCATGGTCACGGACTGAGCTTGCAGATAAGCAATCACTTGATCGATAATAGCGATTCGATCAATCCCCTGTGATAGGGGCAAGACTTGCAAGGCAATGCTTGCTTTCATAAAAACCTCCTCTTCTCAGGTTTCCTTTTGACAAAAAGAAAAACCTTTACCATATATACGGAAAAGGTGCAGAATTCGACTAAGTATCCTTCCCTACGCTGGCATTACCCAGATCAGGTGCGGTCGAAGTTTAACACTTCCTCTCAGACTGTACACAGACTCCCGTATCTTATATGGACATATGATAACGCAAAAGCAAGGATAAGTCAAGGAAACTGCTTACAGAAAATCTTGAAAAAGAGTTTGAAGACAAATGCTTCAAACTCTATCATATCTTTCTTATTTAGCCTCGTACCAAGTTGCTCCTTCATTCTCATCAGCGATGAGGGGAACACTGAGCTGGATGGCTTCTTCCATGGTTTGTTTCACTAGTACTTTGACAGCTGCTAGTTCTGATTTCGGAACTTCAAGGACGATTTCATCATGCACTTGCAAGAGCATCTTGGTCTGATAACCACCCTCAACTAGAGCTTTGTCTAGCTGGATCATGGCAATCTTGAGAATATCTGCTGCCGAACCCTGAATAGGGGAGTTGATAGCTGTCCGCTCCGCAAAACCACGAATATTGAAATTTCGTGAATTGATATCTGGCAACTCACGACGACGCTTGAAGAGAGTCTCTACATAGCCCTTATCACGCGCTTCACGCACCACCTCATCCATGTAGTTTTTAATACCTGGGAAGCGTTCAAAGTAAGTGTCAATGTAGGTTTTAGCCTCCTTACGGCTGATACCAAGATTGTTTGCCAAACCAAAGTCTGAAATCCCGTAAACCACTCCGAAGTTAACCGCCTTGGCATTGCGACGGTCGTTTGGAGTCACATCCTCTGGACGTTCAATTCCAAAGACCCGCATGGCCGTTGAAGTATGGATGTCAGCTCCTTCTTGGAAAGCCTTGATTAAGTGCTCATCCTTAGAGATATGCGCCAAAACGCGCAACTCAATCTGTGAATAGTCCGAACTGAGTAGTACACTATCCTCCCACTCTGGCACAAAAGCCTTACGAATGAGGCGGCCTTGTTCCAAACGAACAGGAATATTTTGCAAGTTTGGATCCACACTAGACAGACGCCCTGTCTGAGTCAAATCCTGCACATAGCGTGTGTGAATCTTGCCATCATCTAAAATCCAGTCCTGCAAGCCAACCACGTAAGTCGATTGAATCTTCGCAATCTGACGGTAATCGAGAATTTTCTTAACAATTGGCGCAATAGGAGCCAGACGCTCTAGCACATCCACGGCTGTCGAGTAACCTGTCTTGGTTTTCTTAGTATATTCTAGAGGAAGACCAAGCTTTTCAAAGAGCAGCACGCCCAACTGCTTAGGCGAGTTAATATTAAACTCCTCACCAGCTAGCTCATAAATCTCTTGAGTCAGTTTTTCAATGACGACCTCATTTTCAGCCTGCATCTCAAGCAGGGTTTCTTTTTTGACCTTGATTCCAGCGATTTCCATCTTGGCAAGGACAAAAGCCAGAGGTTGCTCCATGTCATAGAGGAGATCTAACTGCCCATGTTCACTGAGTTTTTCAAGTAAAACAGGCTCAGTCTCAACCAATACAGCAACCTTGCGAGCCAAGTGCTCCAAGAATTTCTCTCTCTCAGGGATAGCTTTCTTAACACCCTTACCGTAGAACGTCTCATCATCGACCAAATAAGTCTGGCCGTAGAGATTCGCAATGGTTGAGATTTCATTATTCTCGACAGTAGAGAGGAGGTATTTGGCCAAACGACTGTCAAAAGCAGGGGCCTGGAGATTCAAGCCCAAGCGATTTAAAAGAACCTTAGCTTTCTTAAAGTCATACACTTTCAGAGGTGTTTTTTCTAGAAATTCCTTGAGAATCGGCTCCTGCAAGAGCTCAAGTTTATCTGTAGCGTAGAGTTTATCCCCACAAGACCATGCAAAACCAACCAAATCATCTGTATGGTAGTTCTCGCCAAAGAGTTCAAAGTGGAAGATAGAATCCGCACTCAGCATGTCTTGACTGACTTGGTCAACGATAGTGAAATCCAAGCTCTCAGGCGCATCCTTCGACGAAACATTTAGAGCTTGTTTGAGCTGTTTGAAACCCATCTCATCGTAGAATTTCCCGAGATTTTCCACATCTGGGCCATTATAGACCAAATCATCAAGGCCAATCTCAATCGGTGCCTGAGTCTCAATGGTCGCCAAGGTTTTAGACAGGAAGGCTTGTTCCTTGTCATTGATGAGATTTTCCTTCATCTTAGAAGCCTTCATCCCATCAATATTTTCATAAATACCCTCAAGCGAACCATACTCCAGCAAGAGCTTGATACCCGTCTTTTCACCGATTTTCGTGACACCAGGGATATTATCAGACTTATCACCCATAAGAGCCTTAAGATCAATGAACTGAGCTGGTGTGAGGCCCATTTTTTCCATAAGGTAATCTGGTGTAAAGGCCTCAAACTCAGCCACACCTTTCTTGGAAATCTCGACCACCGTACGCTCATCCGTCAACTGGATCAAATCCTTATCTCCGCTAACGATTGTCACATCAAAAGAATCCTTCTCAGCCAAGCGACCTAGGGTCCCGATGATATCATCCGCTTCATACTGGGCCAACTCATAATGGCGAATCCCAAGATGGTCTAACAACTCACGAATGAAGGGAAATTGCTCACGAAACTCATCTGGAGTTTTAGCACGGCCACCCTTGTAGTCTGCATACATCTCTGTTCGAAAAGTCGTCTTACCTGCATCAAAAGCTACCAAAACATGACTGGGCTCAACCCGCTCTAAGACATGATTCAACATGAGTTGAAAGCCGTAAATTGCATTGGTATGAAGGCCATTAGCATTTTTAAAACGATCCAACTGCTGATAGAGCGCAAAAAAAGCTCGAAAAGCAACTGAAGATCCATCAATTAATAATAATTTTTTCTTGTCCATACACCCATTATAAAGGAAAGCAAGGAAAAATACCATCGGAAAGAATAGGCAAATGGTAGTGAAGTCCTCTTTTTTATATTCTTTCTAGATTCTAGCTCCGTTACTGTCCACTCGATAGCCATCCACAGTAGTATTCACTGCTAAAGCCCCTGAAGCATTGACATAGTAATACTTTCCTCCTACCTGGAACCACTGGCTAGACTTCATAGCCCCTGAACTCTCCAAATAATACCATGTTCCATTTTCCTTGAGCCAACCTGTCTGCATCTCCCCTGATGCCTTTAGATAGTACCAATGCGAGCCATCCTTCACCCAACCTGTTGACATGGTTCCATTTTCTTTGAAGTGATACCAACTGCCATTTATTTTCTTCCAACCAGTTGCGAGTTTCCCGTTCTCACGGTAATTCCAAATACCGTTTTGCTTCTTCCAACCATTCTCCACCGATTCTGTTTCCATATACTGGATGTATCTCCTCATTCCACTATAGGACAGGTAACTAAGCCACTTATAACCGTCCTTTTCTACGATTTGATCGTAGCTAACATTTTCACCAGGATAGTAGTAGTCAATAACTTGTGCTGTACTTGACGGCTGGTTTCGAATGGCAGACTTTTGAGTAAACGTGTGAGTCCCACTAGACGCCAACCCTGACCTGATAGGATTTCCAGTTCTACCACCATTCCCTACCAAGTCCTTAAAGTGGATAAAGCCTGTCATAGAACTAGCTTTTACGCTGCGACGATTGTATTTCTCCCTAACTCCATAGTTATACTCTTCGATCTCAATCGTATCTCCTGATACATTTGATACCCAGGCCACATGCCCATAATAACCTTCTGTCGACCAAGCGATAGAGCCAACTTCTGGCTTCGTGTCAACACGGTAGCCTTCTCGCTTTGCGCGGTGCCCCCATTCATTTGCATTTCCATAAGCAGGCGGAATCTCAAAGCCATTTACACTACTCAAACGAAAGGCCGCAAAAGACGTACACTGGCGAGAATACATCCGCCACTGGTCGATTTCAACACTGCCATTTTTGTAGTGAAGCGGATAGTCATCACCACGCGCTACACTGTCAGCCTGAACCGATTCACCACCAAACAAAAAAGCACTCGTAACCAACAATGTAGCCAGCCCTACACCCAACTGAGTATATCCACTCTTCTTAACTTCTGATTTTAAAAACGTCATTCATTCTCCTTAATAATATAAATTTCCGAGGTTACCCTCCTTTATACTATTCGGGAGAAAAAGAAAAAAGTGAGCAAAGCTCACTTCATTTTAGGATTCTTGGTCTAGATAGCGAATCAAGTTCTTCTCTGTCAAGATATCTGAGTAGGTGAAGGATTCAACATAGACGTTAGCTTGTTTGTCTCCCTCAACATCCCCAAATTCAACGATAAATAGAGACGGATAAACTTCAATTAGCTTACCCAGTCTATTTTTTTGGCGCTTACGGCCATTCTCCAAAGTCATTTCAACGACTTGTCCCTCATGCGCCTTGATCTCTTCTTTGATTTTTTTCATCTTGGCTACATCTGTAAATGCATCTGACATCTTATGCCTCCCTCTTTGAGATACTTGAAAATTTATTGTATTCTTTTTGGAAAATCAATTCCACCGTTCCACGAGCTCCACTACGGTTTTTCTCAATGATAACCTCAACCTTGTTATTTGGAATTCCTTCCTCTTCTTCACCCGCACGATCATAGTAGTCGTCACGGTATAGAAAGGCTACGATATCCGCATCCTGCTCGATAGAACCCGATTCACGAATATCAGACAAGACTGGTCTCTTATCCTGACGCTGTTCCACTCCACGAGATAACTGACTAAGAGCAATGACTGGAACCTTTAGTTCCTTTGCTAGAATTTTCAACTGACGAGAAATTTCTGAAACCTCTTGTTGACGATTCTCACGACCAGTCCCTGTGATAAGCTGCAAATAGTCTATCAAAATCAAACCAAGATTGCCTGTTTCTTGAGCCAGTTTACGAGAACGAGAACGAATTTCCGTAATCCGAATCCCTGGAGTATCATCGATATAGATACTCGCGTTGGCTAAATTTCCTTGGGCAATCGTGTACTTTTGCCATTCCTCATCGGTCAATTGACCCGTACGGATAGAATGGGACTCCACCAAGCCTTCTGCTGCCAACATACGGTCTACTAGGCTTTCTGCACCCATTTCTAGTGAAAAGATGGCTACAGTCTTGTCCAATTTGGTTCCGATATTCTGAGCAATGTTCAAGGCAAAGGCTGTCTTACCAACCGCTGGACGAGCTGCGATGATAATTAGTTCTTCCTCATGCAATCCAGTCGTCATATGATCTAAATCACGGTAGCCTGTCGCAATACCTGTGATATCCGTTGTTTGTTGTGACCGAACTTCTAGGTTCCCAAAGTTGATATTTAGAATATCACGGATGTTCTTGAAACCACTACGATTGGCGTTTTCACTGACATCAATGAGGCCCTTTTCAGCTTGAGCAATGATTTCATCTGCAGGCTTAGAGGCCTCATAGGCTTGGTTGACAGACTCTGTCAACTTGGAAATCAAGCGACGTAGCATAGCCTTTTCTGCAACGATTTTAGCGTAATACTCTGCATTGGCAGAAGTTGGTACAGAGTTGACAATTTCAACAAGATAGGATAAGCCACCAATATTTTGGAGATCCCCTTGGCTATCCAAAATTGTCCGAACCGTTGTCGCATCAATCGCTTCCCCACGATCCGACAAATCTACCATCGCTTGGAAAATCAACCGATGAGCATACTTAAAGAAGTCTCGAGAATCAATATATTCTCGGACAAAAACGAGCTTGCTCTCATCTATAAAAATAGCCCCCAGAACAGATTGTTCGGCCAAAATATCCTGAGGTTGAACTCGCAGTTCCTCTACTTCTGCCATCCGACTTTCCTTCCTTTTACAATCTTGTCAAGATGTTGTAAACTTAACCTTCTTTTACACGAAGATTGATGACGCTTGTAACATCTTGGTAGATTTTTACTGGTACATCAATCAAACCTACTGCTCGAATTGGTGCCTTTACTTGAATGTGACGTTTGTCAATATTAATTCCAAATTGCTTTTGCAGTTCTTCTGCAATTTTCTTGTTGGTGATAGAGCCAAAGGTACGACCATCTGGGCCAACCTTTTCAACGAACTCTACAACAGTCTCTTCAGCTTCAAGCTTGGCTTTGATGGCTTTTGCTTCAGCAATCATTTCAGCATGAGCCTTTTCTTCTGATTTTTGTTTTCCACGCAATTCACCCACTGCTTGAGCAGTCGCTTCCTTGGCCAAATTCTTTTTAATCAGGAAGTTTTGAGCGTAGCCAGTTGGCACTTCCTTGATTTCACCTTTTTTCCCTTTTCCTTTGACATCTGCTAAAAAGATTACTTTCATTCTTCTTTCTCCTTTTCTTTTAATTCATCTAAAATAAGTTGAGTCAATTTTTCTCCTGCTTCTGACAGACTCATATTCTCGATTTGCGCAGCTGCTAGATTAAAGTGACCTCCACCACCCAGATCTTCCATAATACGTTGCACATTGATTTTACTACGACTTCGAGCCGAGATAGAGATAAATCCTTGTGTATTTTTTGCTAGAACGAAGCTGGCTTCAATGCCAGACATAGCCAACATAGCATCGGCAGCCTTACTGATAACAACTGTGTCATAAGTCGTTGAGTCCTTAGCTTGGGCGATCAAGATATCTGAACCCAACTTATGACCTTGTAAAATGAGTTCATTTACCTCACGGTACTCTTCAAAATCTGTCGCAGCAATCTCCTGGATAGCAATACTGTCACTTCCACGTGTTCTGAGATAGCTGGCCACATCAAAAGTTCGACTCGTCACGCGAGATGTGAAATTCTTGGTATCCAGCATCATACCAGCCATCAAAACACTAGCCTGCATACGACTCAAACGATTTTTCTTAGAATTTTGGAACTGAATCAATTCTGTTACCAACTCACTCGCACTGCTTGCCCCACTCTCAATATACGTTATAACGGCATTCTCAGGGAAGTCCTGATCACGTCTATGATGGTCAATGACAATGGTTTGAGTAAACAGTTCGTAAAAATCTTTCGATAAAGTCAAAGCTGTCTTTGAATGATCCACTAAAATCAACAACGAACGATTTGTGACTAACTTCATCGCATCTGTAAGAGGCAAGAGTTTAGTGACTCCTTCTTTCCCCAAGAATTTGACGGCGCGCTCAATGTCTGGCGACATTTGTTCTGCATCATAAACAGCATAGCTATTTTCAGTGATATTGCTCGCAAACAACTGCATGCCAACCGCAGATCCCAAGGCATCCATATCCAGATTCTTGTGACCGACTACAAAGACTTGGTCTACACTGCGAATCTTATCTGAAATAGCTGTCATCATCGCTCTAGTACGTGTTCTTGTTCTTTTAACAGAGGCTGCAGAGCCACCACCAAAATAGACAGGGTTCTTGGTCTCATCATTTTCCTTGACAACCACTTGGTCCCCACCACGAACCTCAGCTAAGTTCAAGTTCCTTAAAGCAACTTTCCCTATCTCATCATGATTTCCATCACCATAAGAAAAGCCCATGCTCAAGGTCAATGGCAACTGTCTCTGTTTTGACTCCTCACGAAAGGCATCAATCACAGAGAATTTATCATTCATCAAGCCCTCAAGAACTGTGTAATCAGTAAATAGATAAAATCGATCCATCCCCACACGACGAGAGAACATAGCATACTTACTAGCAAATTCTGAAACAAAATTGGCCACAAAACTATTGATATGGCTGATATCGGAATCGGATGTCGCATCCTCCAAATCATCATAGTTATCTACCGAGATGACTCCAATGACTGGACGGCTAGTTACCAATTCAACAGTTGCTTCGTATTCCCCTGAAACGTCAAAGAAATACAGGACACCCGAAACCTTGTCCATATGAACGGCATAGCGTGTTTCGCCCAAGTTAGCATAAGAACCAGGGTTCCCCACAGAAGCCTTGATAATGGTTTGAATCAAGTCAACATCAATTTCGCCTTCTTCAGTCGTCAAAATCAACTCAGCATAAGGATTAAACCATTCGACTTCGCCACTAGATAAGTCTAATTTCAGAACACCAACTGGCATTTGATCAAGCAGCGTGTTCAAGCTATCTTCCGCTTGATGGTTTACGTATTGGATTTGTTCAATTTCGCTCTTTTCATACTGTTTTTTTTGCCATACAAATAAAAGCAGATAAAGAAGTACAAATAAAAACAAGGCACTGATTGTTACAACATTATTTTGTGAAAAAATAATCAGCATTGTTAAGGTTCCGAAAGTTGCAATCCCTAGTAGAACCGCAGAAATCGGAGTTAAATTATTTTTTTTCATTCTAAACCTCTTGCGCATTATTATATCACAAAAGCCCTTAAAAAGCGACCTTTAAAAAGTGGTAAGCCTCCTTTTCCTTATTGATTTTTTTATGGTTTTAATGCAAAAAGGAGGATAAGCTAACCATCCTCCTGCACATCTATATACTCTGGTTACTGTCACTTAACGTTCAACGATGAGGGCTGTTCCCATCCCTCCTCCGATACAAAGAGTCGCTAACCCAGTTTTAGCATCACGTTTCATCATCTCATGTACCAGCGTCACTAGTATTCGGCAACCAGAAGCCCCAATTGGGTGACCGAGAGCAATGGCACCACCATTGACATTGACAATATCTGTGTTGAAACCAAGTGTTTTCCCAACCGCACAAGCCTGAGCAGCAAAGGCTTCATTTGACTCGATCAAGTCGAGATCATCAATTGTCAAATTGCCTTTTTCAAGAGCCTTGCGAGTCGCATAAATCGGTCCACATCCCATCATCTTAGGATCCAAACCTGCACTTGCATGCGAACGAATGCGAGCAATGACTGGAAGTCCCAATTCTTCAGCTTTTTCAGCACTCATGACCAAGACAGCTGCTGCCCCGTCATTGATTCCTGAAGCATTACCAGCTGTAACTGAACCGTCTTTTTTGAAAACAGGACCTAGCTTAGACAGGCTCTCCAAGCTAGCATCTTTTCTAGGATATTCATCTGTATCAAAAACGATAGGATCGCCTTTGCGTTGAGGAATGACCACTGGCACAATCTCTTCCTTAAAGCGGCCAGATTCTATAGCCGCAACTGCTCGTTTTTGTGATTCTAAAGCAAGAGCGTCTTGTTCTTCTCGACTGATACCATATTCTTCAGCCACATTCTCAGCTGTAATCCCCATATGGTATTCGTTAAAGGCATCAGACAAACCGTCCTTAATCATGGTATCTACAACTTTCGAATCGCCCATACGGCCGCCCCAACGGAAGTTTGGCAAAACATATGGAGCCTGACTCATATTTTCTGCACCACCAGCCACGACAATATCTGCATCGCCGCACTGAATCGCTTGAGCAGCTAACTGAACTGCCTTTAACCCAGAACCACAAACCTTATTAATGGTAAAGGCTGGTGTAAATTCAGGGAGCCCCGCTTGAATGCTCATTTGGCGAGCCACGTTTTGGCCTAAACCTGCGCCTAGGACATTCCCCATAATCACTTCATCTACCTGCTCTGGTTTAATATTCGCTTTTTCCAAAGCGCTCTTAATGACCAAAGAGCCCAAATCAACAGCAGAAACATTCTTTAAGCTCCCACCAAAGGAACCTAAAGGAGTTCGCACCGCCGAAACAATCACCACGTCTTTCATGACTATCTCCATTTATACCTTGTATAATGATGCAATACAAAAGTGGTTTACAATTGTGTAAACCACTTTTACATAGTTGTCAAGATTTTATGATTCCTTAACTTCTAGCAAACCAACTTCACCATCTTCACGACGATACAAAACATTTGTTGTTTGATCTTCTACGTCTACATAGATAAAGAAATCATGTCCCAACAAGTCCATTTGAAGAAGAGCTTCTTCCAAATCCATTGGTTTTAAATCAATTTGTTTTGAACGAACCACTTTTGGCTGCACAACATTTGCATCTTCAACTAGAGCATCTGTAAAGAGTTGGCTTGTTGCAACTTTATTTTTATTCTTGCGTTCGATTTTTGTTTTATTTTTTCGAATCTGGCGTTCAATTTTATCTGTTACAAGATCGATAGAACCATACATATCTTGAGAAATATCTTCTGCACGAAGAGTAATTGAGCCAAGTGGAATTGTTACTTCAACTTTTGCTGTTTTTTCACGGTAAACTTTCAAGTTGACACGTGCATCCAACTCTTGTTCAGGTTGAAAATATTTTTCGATCTTTTCGAGTTTAGAAACTACATAATTGCGAATTGCTTCTGTTACTTCTAGGTTTTCACCACGGATACTATATTTAATCATATAAGTACCTTCTTTCTAAACATTTTTATTTTTCTAACTATATTATAACGCTTTCATTTTCATTTTGCAAATTTTTTCCTTATCTTACAAGAGAAAAAGTTTTGACTTCCAATACACCTGCCTCTTCAAAAATTCGCTTCACACGATTGATAGTCGCCCCTGTCGTATAGATGTCATCAATAACCAAAATCTTCTTAGGAAGAGGGGCTTCCGTTTTAATATAAAAGGGAATTTCAGTAGCTAATCGTTCTGAGCGATTCTTAGAAGAACTAGCCTTCTCCTCTCTTTTCCCTAGTAAGTCTTGAAAGGAAAATCCTGCCGCCTCAACCAAACCTTCAACCTGATTAAATCCCCTCTCAAGCAATCTTTCAGGACTTAGAGGAATTAGCACAAATTCATAGTCTCCATACTTTTTCAACTCATCTGCAAGTACAGGAGCAAAAACCTTTCTAAGCAGAAAATCCCCATCAAACTTATATCGACTGAAAAAGTCTTTCATAGCTTGATTATAGGTGAAGATTGCTTTATGATCAACTTGAATCCCATCTTCACACCAAAGTTTACAATCTTGACACGTGGTTAACAACCCTCTTTTCATGCAGTTTGGACAATGGCCTTCACCAATCTTCTCAAAAGTAGAATCACAAGCTGAGCAAAGATAGTTGTGCTTATTCTTAAACAGTAAGAGGTGACTAAATGTCAAGTCACTCTTTGTTGACTGATCACATAATAAACAATTCATAATCCCGCCTCCTTGTTCATCTGCTTGATTTCCTTGATTGCCTTTTTGATGGAAGTATTTAATCCATCATGAAAGAAGAGCAACTCACCAGTTGGTCTGTCCATACTACGCCCAACTCGCCCACCAATCTGAATCAAGCTAGACTTGGTAAAGAGGCGATGATTGGCCTCCACTACAAAAACATCCACACAAGGGAAGGTAACTCCACGCTCCAAAATTGTCGTACTGATAAGTATCGTCAACTCTCCATCTCGAAAAGCTTGTACCTGCTCTAATCGATCTACTGTGACTGAGGATACAAAGCCAATGTTTTCATTTGGAAACTGTTCCTGCAAGATCTCTTTTAGTTTCTCGCCTTTCTTAATCTCTGATGCAAAGATTAACAAGGGATAACCTGTTCTTCTCTGTCTCTCAATAGAGGTCTTTAACTTAGGTGACAACTGACTCTTATCTAAATAACGATTAAAATCTGATAACCAAACTGGCTTTGGAATGATCAATGGATTTCCATGAAATCGTCTTGGCAAGCTCAACCTTTTTAATTCTCCAGTGCGAACCTTCTTATCTAACTCATCTGTAGAAGTCGCTGTAAGAAATATCTTTACCCCCTCAACCTTTACACACTTGTTTACAGCATAGTAAAGCATAGGGTTGTCAACATAAGGAAAGGCATCTACTTCATCCACTATCAGCAAATCAAAAGCATGATGAAATTTTAATAGCTGATGAGTCGTTGCAACAACTAGTGGCGTTCGAAAATAGGGTTCTGATTCGCCATGGAGCAGTGCTATTCTACAAACAAAATCATTCTGCAGTCGTTTATACAACTCCAAACAAACATCGATTCGAGGACTGGCCAAACAAACTGAACCACCATCATTAATCACTTTGGCTACAACTTGATAAATCATCTCTGTCTTTCCAGCTCCCGTGACAGCATGAACTAAGGTCGGTTCTCTCTTTTCAACTGCTCGAATCAATCCCTCGGACACCTTCTCCTGAAAAGGGGTTAACTGACCACGCCATTTGAGAACATCTTGCTTCGGAAAATCCTCCTGCGGAAAATAGTATAAAGCTTGATCACTCCTGACTCGCTTCATCAGTAAACACTCCCTACAATAGTAAGCACCGATAGGCAAATACCATTCTTCTAGAATACTACTATTACAACGTTGACAGAAAAGTTTCCCCTTCTCTTTTCTCATTGCTGGCAGTTTCACGCCCATCTGACGTTCTTCTTCAGTTAATTCTTTCTCAGTAAACAAGCGACCGAGATAATTTGGATTTACTTTCATACTTCTTTATTCGTAAAAATCTAGCGCTTTAGGTGTTTTTTTAGTACAATTAAATCATGGAATTTAGAACAATTAAAGAGGACGGGCAAGTCCAAGAAGAAATTAAAAAGTCACGCTTTATCTGTCACGCAAAGCGTGTCTATAGTGAAGAAGAGGCTCGTGACTTTATCACTGCTATCAAAAAAGAACACTACAAAGCCACCCATAACTGCTCTGCTTTTATTGTAGGGGAACGCAGTGAGATCAAGCGTACGAGTGATGATGGCGAGCCTAGTGGTACCGCTGGAGTCCCAATGCTTGGCGTCTTAGAAAATCATAATCTTACTAATGTCTGCGTAGTGGTTACTCGCTACTTTGGGGGGATTAAGTTAGGTGCTGGTGGTTTGATTCGTGCTTATGCAGGTAGTGTAGCCTTGGCTGTCAAAGAGATTGGCATTATTGAAATCAAAGAGCAGGCTGGTATAGCCATTCAAATGTCTTACGCTCAATACCAAGAGTATGGTAATTTCCTTAAAGAACATAATCTCATGGAACTCGAGACAAACTTTACAGATCAAATCGATACCATAATTTATGTTGATAAGGAAGAGAAAGAAAATATCAAGTCTGCTCTTGTAGAGTTTTTTAATGGAAAGGTTACTTTAACAGATCAAGGTTTACGAGAAGTTGAAGTTCCTGTAAACCTAGTGTAAATAAAGGAGAAATACATGGCGTTTGGAAAATTTATTCAAGGACTTGCTGGTAATTTTAGCGAGCAAAACAAAGAAGCTCTTATCAAAGAATATGGTCAATACCTACTAGAGAATGAAGAAATCCAAAGTGGATATAAACTCATTCGTGACGCAATCATCTTTACAAATATTCGTATCATCTTTACAGATAAGCAAGGCGCTACTGGTCGCAAGATGTCTGTTAAGTCACTCTTTTTGATGAACATTGTCAACGTTGAAATGGAAACTGCGGGAGCAGGTATAGACGATAGTGAGATTACGATCACTTATTTAGAGAATGTCTTTCTAAAAGCACATAATGAACATTTTAGTTACCACAAATTTGAATTTCCTAAGAAAACGGATATTCTTCCCCTCTACACTTATTTACTAGAACTTGCTTATCACAATCGATTGAAAATTAATGGCTTAGAGCTTTGATATAAAAAAATCCTATCGCTTCGATAGGATTTCTATATTTTACAAATAGCCTAGAGCACGTTATACTAGTATCATCTTATACAAAGAGGTATATCTATGACTATTTATAACAATATCACTGAACTAATTGGACAAACACCAATTGTTAAACTCAACAATATCGTTCCAGAGGGTGCTGCAGATGTTTATGTAAAACTTGAAGCTTTTAACCCTGGATCGTCAGTAAAAGACCGTATTGCCCTTAGCATGATTGAAAAAGCGGAACAAGATGGTATTCTAAAACCGGGTGCTACCATTGTTGAAGCAACGAGTGGAAATACTGGTATCGGACTTTCTTGGGTAGGTGCTGCTAAGGGATATAAAGTTGTTATCGTCATGCCCGAAACGATGAGTGTGGAACGACGTAAGATTATCCAAGCCTATGGTGCTGAACTCGTCCTTACTCCTGGTAGCGAAGGAATGAAAGGGGCTATTGCTAAAGCTCAGGAAATCGCTGCTGAACGTGACGGCTTCCTTCCGCTCCAATTTAATAATCCAGCTAATCCTGAAGTACACAAAAGGACAACAGGAGCTGAAATTCTGGCTGCTTTCGGTTCTGATGGTTTAGATGCCTTTGTAGGCGGTGTTGGTACCGGTGGAACGATCTCAGGTGTTTCTCACGCTCTTAAAGCAGCAAATCCAAACATTCAAGTTTATGCAGTAGAAGCAGATGAATCTGCGATCTTATCTGGTGAAAAACCAGGGCCTCACAAAATTCAAGGCATCTCAGCTGGATTTATTCCTGAAACACTTGATACAAAGGCCTATGATGGTATCGTCCGCGTAACGTCAGATGATGCTCTAGCTCTTGGCCGTGAAATTGGTGGAAAAGAAGGCTTCCTTGTTGGGATTTCTTCAGCTGCAGCTATTTACGGGGCAATTGAAGTTGCCAAGAAATTAGGTACAGGTAAGAAAGTCCTTGCTTTAGCACCAGATAACGGCGAACGTTATTTGTCTACAGCACTCTATGAATTTGAAGTGTAGTCTCCTAAATGCACTTAGCCCTTATTAAAGGGCTTTTTCTTTGACCAATTTAAAGAAAAATCTAAGTTCTCTACAGCAAAAGAAAAAGGAAGCAAATTGCTTCCTTTTTAATTAGTTATTCAAGGCTGCTGCCATTGTAGCTGCAACTTCTGCTTCGAAGTCATTTGCAGCTTTCTCGATACCTTCACCAACTTCAAAGCGAGCGAACTCAACTACTGAAGCATTTACTGATTCAAGATAAGCTTCAACTGTCTTGCTGTCATCCATGATGTAGACTTGTGCAAGAAGTGTGTATGCTTGGTCAACTTTAGTATTGTCAAGCATGAAGCGATCCATTTTACCTGGAATGATTTTGTCCCAGATTTTTTCTGGTTTGCCTTCTGCAGCCAACTCAGCTTTGATGTCTTCTTCAGCTTGAGCAATCACTTCACCAGTCAATTGAGCTTTTGATCCATATTTCAAGTGTGGAAGAGCTGGTTTACCAACCATTGCACGGCTATCATTATCTTGGTCAATCACGTGGTTCAATTGTGCCAACTCATCTTTAACGAACTGCTCATCCAATTCTTTGTAAGAAAGAACTGTTGGTTTCATCGCAGCAATGTGCATTGAGATTTGTTTAGCAAGTGCTTCGTCTCCACCTTCAATAACAGAGATGACACCGATACGGCCACCATTGTGTTGGTATGCTCCAAAGTGTTGTGCATCTGTTTTTTCAAGCAAAGCAAAACGACGGAATGAGATTTTTTCACCGATTGTAGCTGTTGCAGATACATAGGCTGCTTCAAGAGTTTCACCTGAAGGCATTGTCAAAGCAAGTGCTTCTTCGTTATTAGCTGGTTTACCTTCAGCAATTACTTTAGCTGTTGCATTTACCAGCTCAACGAATTGAGCGTTTTTCGCAACGAAGTCAGTTTCAGCATTTACTTCAACTACTGCTGCAACGTTACCGTTAACAAATACACCAGTCAAACCTTCTGCAGCAACACGGTCAGCTTTCTTAGCTGCCTTCGCCATACCTTTTTCGCGAAGCAATTCAATTGCTTTTTCGATATCACCTTCAACTTCAACCAATGCTTTCTTAGCGTCCATAACACCGGCACCAGATTTTTCACGCAACTCTTTTACAAGTTTAGCTGTAATTTCTGCCATTTTGATTCTCCTATATTTTTTAAAAATAGGAGAGCCGGGCTAAGCCCTGCCCTCCTAGGTAATGATTACGTATTTGAATTAAGCGTTGTCGCCTTCTACAACTTCAACGATTTCTTCGATTGAGTCAGCTTGAGCTTCTGAAGCTGCAAATTCTGCTTCAACTGCTGCTGCATCTTCACCTTGACGTCCTTCGATGATAGCGTCAGCCAATTTAGCTGTGATCAATTTAACCGCGCGGATAGCGTCATCGTTAGCTGGGATGATTACATCAATATCGTCTGGGTCAGTGTTTGTGTCAACCATCGCTACAACTGGGATACCCAATTTTTTAGCTTCTTTAACAGCGATTTGTTCTTTATGTGGGTCAACTACGTACATTACATCTGGGATACGAGGCATGTCTTCGATACCACCCAAGAATTTTTCAAGACGTGCACGTTGTTTGTTAAGAAGTGCAACTTCTTTCTTAGGAAGAACGTCGAAGATTCCTTCTTCTTCCATACGTTTGATTTCTTTCAAACGAGCAATACGTTTTTGAATAGTTCCCCAGTTAGTAAGAGTTCCACCCAACCAACGGTGGTTGATGTAGTATTGACCTGAACGTTCTGCTTCTTCTTTAACAGCATCAGCAGCTTGTTTTTTAGTACCAACGAACAATACAACTGCATCGTTAGCTGCCGCATCACGCATAAAGTCGTATGCTTGGTCAGCATATTTTACAGTTTGTTGCAAGTCGATAACGTGGATTCCGTTACGCTCAGTGAAGATGTACTTAGCCATCTTAGGGTTCCAGCGACGAGTTTGGTGACCAAAGTGTACACCAGCCTCAAGAAGTTGTTTCATTGAAATTACTGCCATGAGTATTTCTCCTTTTTGTTTTTTCCTCTTCTAGATTTCAGCTTGCAAAACGACCCAAGGGCAACAGTTTCACAATTCATCAAGAATGAGTATTATCGTTTACACGACAGGTTTTATTTTATCATATTTCAACAGTATTTTCAAGCTATTTAGTAGAATTTTAGTAGGACTTTCGAATAAAAACATTAAAAGAGACTCGATTGAGTCTCTTCGTTTTATACATTAGTTTGGATAGATGTATGTTACGTAACCTTCAGAAGTTGTAGTTGGGTTGAACCATCCACGTTTGTTTCCGATTGTACGATCTCCACCGTAGTTTGATTCTGATACTTGAATACGAGTTGATGATGAAACTGCTGTAACAACCGCTACGTGTCCATAACCACCATCATTCCAACATGCAATCGCACCAACTTGTGGAGTTGAACCTGTACGGAATCCTGCTGCAGCTGCACTTGTTGCCCACTGAGCTCCGTTACCCCAGTAATCTCCAGCCCAAGGTGCCAATGTTTTAGCTCCCCAAGTACATTCACCAGTTGGATAACTTGAAGCATTTGAGCTGTAAGTTGGACGTTGTCTAGCAGGCGCTGGCGCAGGTGCTGGAGTGTAGCTTGAATCTTCCTCGTCAGTTGTTGATGTTGCCTGTACTTGAGCTGAGAAACTTGTGTTCCCAGAAGCAACAACCGACTGCTGTTGGCTTGTTTGACGTGCTTTGTAAGCTGCTTCTGCTTCTGCAGCCGCACGCGCTTCTGCCTCCGCTGCTGCTTTCTTCTCTAGCAAACTAGCTTTTTCACCTTCTGCAGTAGCTTTTTCAGCAGCAAGATTCAACTCTGCAACCTTCAACTCAGCTTGCTTAGTTGTCAATACCTGCGCATCATCAGCCAATTTTTGTTGGTTAGCAATAACTGTATTGATTGCTTCATTATTGGCTACTTGTTTATCAGAAATTGCTTTTTTATCAGCCTTTTGTTGCTCCAACATTTTGTTGTTAGCCGATACAATCTCGCTCATTGCAGCAACACGCGAAATGGCTTCTGTGATTGATTTTGAGTTTACAATTGTATTAATGTAGCTAGTCGCAGCTCCATTTGTCTGTGCGCTACGTGCTTGTTTTTCTAAAGAAGCATTACGAGCCACGATATTTTTAGAAAGCTCTGTGATTTCTCCTTCAAGTTTTTTAGATTCAGCTTGTAATTTTTCGTTTTCAGCTTGCAAGCTTGCTTGCTCTGCTTGAATTGTTGAAACTTGACCTTGGATTTGATCCACTTGCTTTTGAGCTTCTTGTTGTTGCTCTGTTAAACTGCTAATTTTATTATCTTGAGCAGCAATTTTTTCATCAGTTGTTTCTGCACGAACAGTTGTCAATACTGCCGTTTGTGAGACCAATACTGTACTTAACAAAAGTGACGCTAAGATTTTTTTCTTCATATTCTGTCGATACTCCTTCTATTTGAGACATTACTAGTATACCAAAAAAAGACATAATAAATATTACGCCTTTGTTACATTTATATTTCTTTCTCATAGATAATATTTTTCAAAAATGTATTGGAAAATCGCCATCCATAAGAAGTTCAGAATCATTGAAGGAACAAGGCTATAGACAATGAAAACCGACATAGAATCTACAGTCAATCCCACAGCAAGAGCTAGAAGATAACTCCCCATATCAAACAGAAAACTGATCACAATAATGGTCAACATCCTTGTCCAACGATTTGTCAAAATCACGCTGTTAAACTTGTGGAGCGAAGCACCTATCAAGATAAACAAAAGCGTGGCAATTCCAATCAAGTGGAAAAAATAAATATCATAAACCAAGCCCACTATACAACAATAGGCTAGATAGAGATACTCCGAGACCTCGATTGTCTCAAATAAGAGAAACAAGAATAGAAAATGACTGGCTAAATGAAAGTGGGGGAAAAAGGATCCCACCAGTTGTCCAATATGAGCATCAATTAGCACAACAAAAGGGAGTAAAAAGAAAATACCAATTTGTTTTAACAGTCTCATTGCTAATTCCCCACTAACTCTACCACATGAAGATCTTTGATATCAGCACTTAACTTTACAGTTACCTCTCGTGTTAGATAGTCACTGCTGTGCGTTGTACCAACAATCTCTCCAACAGGAATATCTTTGACATTAAAGTTTCCTAGCCCCCCTGTAGTCACCTTGTCTCCAGCACTGATATCACTATTACTATTTAATTGACTGATTTTAAGAAGTTCAGTTTCCTTGTCATAACCAACAATGATTCCGTATATTTCAGTAGAACCATGCAGGATTTTAACAGAAATCTTATCCGTATTTTCAGCGTTGGTTAAAAGATTGACAGTCGTTGAATGATCTTCCACCTTTGAAACACTACCAACCAATCCACCATTAGCGATGACCAACATATTTTCAGAAACTCCTTTTGAACTTCCCGCATCAATTGTTAACTCTTGCTTCCAAGATACTGGAGCACGCATAATCACATCTGCTGCTAAGGTTTTTGTAGCCTGTAATTTTGACTTCATCTCTAGAAGCTGACGTAGTTGTTCATTTTCTGTTTTTAAACGTTCTGATTGATTAGACTCCACCTCTAATTGATAGAGTTGTTTTTTCAGACTTTCGTTTTCATTGTAAGTCTGTGTCAAATGTCCCAAATCTGATTTGAAAGCATCAAACCACTGAAAAGGTTTTTGAACAATTCGATCTACTAAGGAAATCCCATCTCCTAGTTTTGTCACAATAGCACTTGAATAGGTTGTCACTAATAGTACAGAAACTGCTAGAACTGTGACAAAAACAATGATTAGATATTTTGATTTTTTAAAACGGTTCATATTCCTACCTTTTTACTAAAGATCTACTACTGTGATTTTTTATCAATCTTATAAATCCACTAAGATTTTAAGAAAAATAAGAAACATCCCAGCACCAAAATCACAAGAATTGCCAGTGTATCCTTTTGACTCCATCTCAATTGTCTATACTGACTTCTACCCTTTCCTCCCTGATAACCACGCGCTTCCATGGCTATTGCCAATGAATCTGCACGCTTTAAGCTCGTCGCAAAAAGAGGAATTAAAATTGGAATCATAGCCTTTACTTTTTGAATAATGCTACCTTCGCCAAAGTCAACTCCACGGGCCTTTTGAGCATTCATAATTCTCGTCGTGTCATCCATCAAGGTTGGAACAAAACGCAAACTCATTGATAACATGAGACCAATTTCATGAACGGGAACTTTCACGCGTTTCAGAGGTGCTAAAAGAGCTTCAACTGCAGCTGCCAGACTCAAAGGCATGGTCGTTAACGTTAGCAAAGTTGAAAAGAAAATAATCAACACAAAACGACAGAAAATAATCCCTGCTTGTTGCAAAGCATAATCCGTTATTTTTATAAAAGAAAACTCAAATAAGACATTTCCACTTGAAATGAAAAAGAGCTGAAAAAGAGTCGTAAAAGCAATCAAGAAGAACATGGACTTTAATCCCTGAACGAAAAATGAGAGGGAAACGCCCGACAAAGCGATAAATATACCTGTCGCTACAAAAAGAATGAGATTAGCGAGAGGATTATTGGCCCAAAATACAATCAAAATCAACAGGATCATAGCGAGCAATTTGCTACGGGGATCCAAGCGATGAATGATGGAATCTCCTGGTATATAACGCCCTAAAATCATACTATCCATTTAGCGACTCCTTAAACTCCTCTATCTTGATTGGCAGTTTTTTAAAAGCTACACCTCTATCTGCCAAACGTTTACAAAAGGCTGTGATTTTAGGCACACCTAACTGCACATTTTCCATAAAGGCTACATCTTGAAAAACTTCACTCGGTTTGCCACTTTTGACTAAACGCCCCTTTTCCATAACGTAAACCTGATCAGCATACTCAGCTACGTCATCCATCAAATGCGTTACCAGAACGATTGTCATTCCAGAAAGGTGAAGTTTTTTAAACAAGGTCATCAATTCTTTTCTGCCCAAAGGGTCTAGCCCTGCTGTTGGCTCATCCAAAACCAAGACAGTTGGCTCCATAGCTAGCATACCTGCTATAGCCACACGTCTCATCTGACCACCCGAAAGTTCAAAAGGACTGCGCTCAAAAAGTGACTCATCAATGCCCACCAAGGCTAACTTTTCACGCGCAATTTTCTTAGCTTCTTCCTCAGAAACTCCAAAATTTTGCGGTCCAAACGCAACATCTTTCAAAACAGTCTCTTCAAAAATTTGATTTTCAGCAAATTGAAACACTAGACCAACCTGCTTTCGAATCTGACGAATTTCTTTATTGGTTGATGTAGAGGTAATGACGGTATCAAAAACTTGAACAGAACCCTTACTTGGTACCAATAGGCCATTTAAAAGCTGTAAAATCGTTGATTTCCCACTACCTGTGTGCCCTACTAAAGCTGTATAGGAACCATCCTCAATCGTCAAGGAAACATCAGTCAAGGCTGATGAAGATAGGGGGGTCCCCTCTTGATAAGTAAAGCTCACATTTTCTAGAGTAATTCCCATAACTTGTCCTCTAGCTCTCCTTCTGTCAAATAGCCATCTGGCAACTGATAGCCCGTCTCTCTCAAAGATTCTCTCAATTGATTCGTAAAAGGCTCATCTAACCCTATCTGGTCAAGATCATCCCGAGAAAAAAGCTCTCTTGGGCTGCTGGTTGACTCCACTTGGCCTTTTTTCATGACCAAGACACGGTCACTCATCGCAACTTCTTCTAAGTCATGTGTAATGGAAACGACTGTCATCTGGTGGTCTTTTCGAATCTCTTGAACTGTCTGAATCAGTTCTCTACGACCCTCGGGGTCCAACATACTTGTAGCCTCGTCCAAAATTAAAATAGCTGGCCTCAAGGCAACAACTCCTGCAATAGCCACCCGTTGTTTTTGTCCACCAGACAAACGAGCTGGTTCTCTCTTCTTAAAGTCCAGCATGCCTACCAACTCCAAAGATTCAGCCACTCTCTTTTTCATTTCTTCACGAGGAAGTCCCTGATTTTCTAGGCCAAAGGCAACATCATCTTCAACAGTCGCACCCACAAATTGGTTATCTGGATTTTGAAAAACCATACCAATTTGACGACGCAAGTCCCAAACATTCTCAGAGGACAGCAATTGCCCATCTATCCAGATTTCCCCAGACTCTGCTTCAAGCAATCCATCAATCAAACGGATAGTTGTCGATTTCCCACTCCCATTATGACCTACAATCGAAAGCCATTCTCCACGTTTCACGTGAAACGATACATTATTAACATCATAATGATCCTGATCTTCCTTGTAACGAAAAGACAGATTTTTTACTTCAATAATCGATTTCATTTCGAACCAAATGTCCCTTTGAATACATGAGCGCTACCCTTGAAATAATCATAGCCAGAGTAGATAGTGAAAAACAAAGCGATATAAAGCAACAGCTGACCAATTAAATTCCAATGTAAGAGCAAAAAGATAATGGCAAACATCTGACTAAAGGTCTTGATTTTCCCTGGCATCGCTGCTGCTAGAACTGTCCCCCCCGTCTCAACAAGCAACAAACGCAAGCCTGTCACCGCAAGTTCACGACATATGATAATAGCAACAACCCAAGCTGGAGCCATACCCAACTCAATCAACATGATAAAAGCTGACATAACCAACAACTTATCCGCCATTGGATCTGCAAACTTCCCAAAGTTGCTGACCACATTCCATTTTCGAGCAAGATAGCCATCGAGATAATCCGTTATACTAGCAACTGCAAAGATGATTGCTGCCAGCAGGTGACTGCCTTGTGAATGACCCAAAGTCAAAATAAGAATAAAGAGAGGTATAAAGAGAATTCTACCAACTGTTAATACATTAGGGATTTGTTCTTTTTTCATTGTTTCTTCCTTAGTCTGTAGTGAATGTAAGTGTTACAGTTCCAGTCTCAGTCGTCAACTTGGAAGTATCAACTGTTTGATTATCTACAGTCACAGTAACTCCCTTCACTACACCTAAGGTGATAGTAACGGGATTCTTAGTTGAAACTGTTGTTTTTGCATTTTTATTGTCTGCGGATAGTGTCACACCACCCTCTAGCTCGCTTCCTGAAACACTAACCCAGCTAGTTACATCCGAAACTGCCAGCTGAACCGTAGCTGTTTCCTTACTCGTTTTATACCGAGCTTCAATGCGGTTTCCTTCGCCTGACACTGTAATAGTTGATTCCGTAGTAGAAGATGGGCTAGACGTCTGACTACTAGAAGATGAACTAGATGAGGTTGTGGAACTAGTTGAGCTAACAACACTATAATTAGGCGAAGAAGGACGCGTTGGTTGAGTCTGGATATAATTCCAAACATAATAAGTCACAAAAATTAAAATCGACAAGGCAAATAAAATGAAATAAATCAAGGGCAGATAAGAAGTCTTTTTCTTATTTGATCGTCTGCGACCAGACAAGTCTTCTTCATCGACATCTACCTCTTCATAAGTGATCATACTACCTGAATCATAGGCATCCAAAATAATTCGTTCATCCAATTCAACTGCCCAAGCATATTTTCTCAAAAAAGAACGAGCATAAAAGGGACTAGGAAGTTGATCAAAATCATCAGCCTCCATAGCCTCTAATAAATTCATCTGAATATCCGTTTTTGTCTGCAGTTCTTCTATACTCAATCCCTGGTTAATTCTGGCTAGACGCAGAACCTCACCAATTGTTTTTTTTCTCATACTTAGCATTCCTTCTTTCTAGGGTTACTTAATCTTTTAAGCTGGAAAGATTGTAAAATCAACTAGATCACCATCATCTATCAAACGATGACCTGCTTCAAGAACATCGTCTAAAGTAATTTCTTGTAAAATTTTTGGTAAATCCAAAATAGTTTCTCCTCTGTCGACTGGTTCATACTGTGTTGCAATAAACTCCAAGGAGTTCATACTACTGAAAAATTCCCCAAACATCTCACTCTTGACAAGATCAAGATGTTCCTCTGTAAGATCTGAATCTTTCGTAAAGTTGCGAATAGCCTTTCGAAATTGATGCGACAAAGAAACAGGTTCTTTCGTTTCCATCGTCAACATCACAAAATGAAAGCGACTGTTGACTTCTACCTCTAAGGACAGCGAGGCATCCAACTTCCCTGTCTCATATAACTTTTGAAATCGCTCAGAAGTCCAACCAAACATCATCGTAAACAATAATTTTAGCAAAACATTATAACGGTAGCAATCTTCTTCTGCCACCTCACCTGCTCCCCTAATTCCAACAGCAAGTTTTGGTGAAGAGACTTCCATCCGAAGGCTATCTGTTTCTTTGACAGCTTGTAAAGTAAGCTTCTCCTTCCTTACTACCATTTCTTCCACGTTTCTAAGTTTCTTTTGTGAAAAATACTTCTCAACCGTATCTACATCAAAATTGCCAACTAAAAACAAAGACATATTGACATGTTTGTAAAAGGCTGTAAAGTTATCTTTTAAGTCATTTAGCTGAATATTGTTAATTGATTTTTCACTTCCAACAATATCTGCCGCCAGAGGAGTATTGGGATAAAGATTTGCTAATGTTGCAAAAAACAGACGCGAATCTGGATCATCTTGGTACATCTCACGTTCTTGTTGAATGATTTCCCGCTCTCGCTCAACTGACTCTTCTGTAAAATGAGCAACTGTTACCAATTCCTCAAGCAAATCCAAATTTTCTGATAAATGATCTATTGTTGAAAACAAATAGCTCGTCTTTGTAAAACTTGTAAAAGCATTGCTATCAGCTCCCAAGCGTGTAAAAGACTCCATAATATCTTCAGCATTTTCTCTCTCAAATAATTTATGTTCAAGAAAATGTGCAATTCCATCTGGATAACACTGTAAACCTTTTTCAGATAGTGTAAAGCTTGTGTCTACTGATCCAAATTGAACTGTTACAACTCCGTAAACTTCATTAAATTGTTTCTTAGGAAGGAGAGAAACTGTCAATCCATTTGATAGACGAGTCTGATAAACCGTCTCCTTTACAGCAGGATAGTATTTTTCTTCAAAGGTAACTGGTGTCATTCTATTCCTTCCATAAAGTATATCGCTTGTAACCGAACACTATTTGCTGCTTTGCAGATAGCTTCTTTATCAACTTTATTTAATTTTTCAATCCAATTGTCAAAATCTGATGTAGATTTCCCTAACAAACTTTTCAAGTAAACTCGCTCGATTAGTGAGCTCTGACTATCTTGCGCAAGCAACAAGGTTCTGCGAATCATCTCCTTAGTCTGTTCAATCTCCAAATCTGTAAAATTACCTTTTTTTAGTTCAAGTAATTGATGATTCATCAACTTCCTAGCTTGATTGCGATTTCCCCGATCAATGCCAGCATACATCCTCAATTGACCACTAAATAAATCCAATTGACTGGAGATAGTGTAAGCTAGACCAGCATTTTCCCGAACATTTGTAAAAAGCTTAGAGTGAGCAAAACCACCTAATAGACCATTCATTACTACCATGGCCAAATGATGCTTGTCTCCATAGCTCGTAGAACAATGGTAAGCCAATTCCAAAACAGATTGGCCCACATTCTTACGAACCATTCCTTCCCGAAGGACATTTGAATATGGTTGTTTGTACTGAGGCTTGACATCGATTTGACGCCCAGTAAAGGAGAATGACCTCAACCACTCCTTCACTTCTACTTCATTAAAATCACCCAAGAAAAAGAAATCAATTCGATCATTTTTCAGAGCATCTTGAAAGCAAGTGTAGCTACTTTCCGGAGACTCATTTGAAATGCGATTTCGTAAATCACTGTATCTCAATTGAAGACGCTCATCACGGAAGAACAAGCTATCCAACTCCTTATGAGCAAAATAAAATGAATCATCCATATCAGTAGCCAAACTGGCCAATAACTGTTTTCTTTCAATTTCAAATAAGGCTGGCTCAAAAGCACCATCTTGAGCTAAGGGGGCAAATAAAGTCTGTCTCACCAGTTTAAAAATTTGAGAAGTCAAGACATTTTTTTTACTCAAAAACTCGTCCCGCACATAGGTAAATGTTAGGTCAAGAATATGTGCCTGTCCTCTACGATAAGCACTCGTAGAAATATCCGTTCCATATAAACTTGCCAAGTATCTGCGAAAAGCTTGAGATGTTGGGTGAGCTTTATTGGCAGTTTCCAACATACTTGCACTTAACATGCGTCCTGCTATTGTCTCAAGAGATAAGAGAGCAGTAAAACGAATAGTGATTTTATTTATTTTAAACTTTTTGGATTGAATAAAATGTGCTGAAATTCCAGACACCAACTCCATACCTTACCTCCTTACATATAGAGTTCTATTATACCACGAAAATCAAAATTTTTCTTGTTCTCTTTATAGCTTTAAAAAGTAAAACCGTTTTCATTTTAACTGACTTTCCTTCAGCTATTTCAGGGAAAATATGGTATAATACCAAAGATTGAGGTGAATTATGGAATACAAATTATTTGAAGAATTTATTACGCTCCAAGCCCTTCTAAAAGAGCTTGGAATTATACAGAGCGGTGGTGCTATTAAATCCTTTTTAATGGAGCATCAAGTTTACTTTAATGGTGAGTTAGAAAGTAGACGTGGGAAAAAAATCCGTATTGGAGATACGATTGACATTCCTGATATAAAGATTGACATCACCTTGACACAACCAAGTTTAAAAGAACAAGAAGAATACCAAGCGGATAAGATTGAAAAAGAGCGAATTGCTAAACTTGTCAAAGAGATGAATAAAGGTGTCAAGAAAGAAAAACAAAAAACTTCTTCATCACCTAAAGCCAAACAAGCTCCACGTTTTCCAGGAAGATAACTATGTGGCTTCAACATTTAACAATTAAGACCTTTCGAAATTACAAAGAGGCAAAAATTGATTTCAATCCAAAATTAAACGTCTTTTTAGGCCAAAATGCTCAAGGAAAAACCAATATTCTAGAAGCAATCTATTTCTTAGCCTTGACACGTAGTCATCGGACTCGTACAGATAAAAATCTCATTCATTTTGATGACGAGCAACTTCATCTTTCTGGCTTGCTACAGAAAAAAACAGGTTCTATCCCTCTAGAAATTGATTTAACACCAAAAGGGCGTGTGACTAAAGTCAATCACTTAAAACAAGCTCGCCTATCAGACTATATCGGACATATGAATGTTGTTCTCTTCGCACCTGAAGATCTCCAGTTAATTAAAGGAGCGCCATCCGTTCGTCGAAAATTTATAGACATCGAACTGGGACAAATTAAACCAATTTACTTGTCAGACCTGTCAAACTACAACCATATACTCAAGCAGAGAAATACTTACCTAAAATCCAGTCAAAAGATTGATGAAACATTTCTGTCAGTCTTAGATGATCAGTTAGTAGAGTACGGTTGTCGCGTCATAAAGCATCGGATAAAATTCATTAAAGATTTAGAGAAATTTGGTCAAATAAAACACTTAGAAATCTCAAATAAATTAGAAGAGTTGTCAATATCTTATCAATCATCTGTCAACTTCACTGATAAAAAACAGCTAACAAGTTCTTTTAAAATGGCTTTAGAAAAAAGCAGATCAAGAGATTTGTTTAAAAAGAATACTGGTGTCGGCCCTCATCGAGATGACATTGCTTTTTATATCAATGGTATGGATGCTAGTTTTGGAAGCCAAGGTCAACATCGCAGCCTTGTTCTTTCTATCAAACTGGCAGAGATTGAGTTAATGGAAAGTATTACCAACGAGTCTCCAATACTACTGCTTGATGATGTCATGAGTGAACTTGACAACACACGGCAACTAAAATTACTAGAAACCATTTCTCAATCTATCCAAACCTTTATTACAACAACAAGTTTAGATCACTTACAAAACTTGCCAGAAAACCTTAGTATTTTCAATATTCAAAACGGAAAAATATCTGTAAATCAACATTGACAACACTGTAAACAAAAAGAGCTCCTGAAAATCAGGAGTTCTTTTTCTACTTCTTACATAGAGTAGTTTGGTGCTTCATTAGTAATTTGTACATCATGAGGATGGCTTTCTTTCAAACCTGCACCAGACATTTCAATAAATTGGGCGTTGTCGTGCAATTCTTTAAGGTTAGCTGCACCACAGTAACCCATACCAGAGCGAATACCACCAATCATTTGGAAGACAATATCAGCTGCTGCACCTTTATAGGCAACACGACCTTCAATTCCTTCTGGAACAAGTTTGTTTGCTTCATTGACAGAACCTTGGAAGTAACGGTCGCTTGAACCTTTCTTCATTGCAGCGATTGATCCCATACCACGGTAAGTCTTAAACTTACGCCCTTGGAAAATTTCAGTTTCACCTGGTGCTTCATCTGTTCCAGCAAACATTGATCCAAGCATAACTGCATTTCCACCTGCAGCAAGAGCTTTCACAATATCTCCAGAGTACTTGATTCCACCATCAGCAATAATCGTTTTTCCATATTCACGCGCAACTGCTGCCGCATCATAAATTGCTGTCACTTGTGGGACACCTACACCTGCAATCACACGAGTAGTACAGATAGAACCTGGTCCAATCCCGACTTTGACAACATCCACACCCGCATCATAAAGAGCACGCGCACCTTCTGCAGTTGCAATATTACCAGCAATCAAAGTGCGATCTGGGAAGTGAGCACGAATCTCAGCAATTTTACGTAGAACCCCAGCAGAGTGACCATGCGCAGTATCAATAACAATCGCATCCGCTCCTGCTTCAAAGAGAGCCTCTGCACGTTCAAATGTATCTGAAGTGACACCCACCGCACCAGCAACTAGAAGACGACCAAACTCATCTTTAGCCGCATTTGGAAATTCAATCACTTTTTCAATATCTTTAATAGTAATCAAGCCAGAAAGACGACCTTCTTCGTCAACCAAAGGAAGTTTTTCAATACGGTGTTCTTGAAGAATATTTTCAGCTGTTGCAAGATCTGTTCCAACTGGAGCAGTGACAAGATTTTCACTGGTCATATGGTTTGAGATTGGTTGATTGTAATCTGAAATAAAACGAAGATCCCGGTTTGTTAGAATACCAACCAATTTACGATTTTCAAGTGTTTCTACGACTGGAACACCACTGATACGGTAGCGTCCCATCAGTTCGTCTGCTTCAGCAATGGTATGTTCTGGAGTCAAGAAGAATGGATCAATAATAACACCATTTTCAGAACGTTTTACCTTGCGAACTTCGTCTGCTTGTTGCGCAATTGACATATTTTTATGGATTACTCCAAGACCACCTGCACGAGCAATGGCAATGGCCATTTGACTTTCTGTGACCGTGTCCATGGCGGCTGTTATAATTGGGATATTTAAAGTCAGATTATCTGCCAATTTTGTTGTTAAATCTGCATCATTAGGCAACACATGACTTTCTGCTGGAATGAGCAATACATCATCAAAGGTAAAACCTTTTTTTAAAAATTTAGTATCCCAATTAGACATTGAAGTTTCCTCTTTTCTTTCTTTTTGAGCTTGACTCTTTTTGTATTGTATCTATCATACCATTCTACGAAAATTTGTCAATTATATTTATAACAGAAAACATAAAAAAACTATCCCTGTGATTCTATGGAAGAGATAGTTTTACGATTCATATTTTATCTATTATTTAAAATAATTTAGTCCCATTGCTCCCTTAACTTCAGATAGAGTTTGCCCTGCAACCTCACGAGCTTTTTCACTACCTTTTTGAAGCATATTGTACACTTCACCCATATCCTTAGCAAATTCGATACGGCGCTCACGAATAGGATCAAGTTCGCGTTCTAATATTTCAAGTAGATAACGTTTCGTCTTCACATCACCAAGACCACCACGTTGATAATGTTCTTTCATATCTGCAATTTCTTGAGCATCTTCTGGACGACCAAACACATCTAGATAATGGAAAACCATATTTCCTTCAATCTTACCTGGATCCTCAACCCGAATATGATCCGGGTCTGTATACATACTCATGACTTTTTTACGCAAAGTATCAGCATCATCAGCTAGATAAATACCATTATTAAGGGATTTAGACATTTTAGCATTTCCATCTAGACCAGGCAAACGTCCTGCTCTCTCATTTTCTGGATAAATACCTTCTGGTTCCACCAAGACATCACAGTTATATGCGTTGTTAAAAGAACGAACAATCTCACGAGTTTGCTCAATCATTGGTTTCTGATCTGTTCCAACAGGAACATAATTGGCCTTGAAGGCAGTAATATCTGCTGCTTGCGCAATCGGATATACCAAAAATCCTGTCGGAATACTTTCTCCAAACCCTTTTTGAGCAATCTCTGTTTTTACTGTCGGATTACGTTCCAAACGAGCTAGTGACACCAAATTCATATAGTACATAGATAGTTCAGCCAACTCTGGAATCTGGCTTTGAATAAAGATAGTTGATTTACTTGGATCTAATCCAACTGCTAAGTAATCTAAGGCAACATTCCCAATCGATTCTACAATCGTTTGAGGGTCTTTGGCGTGATCTGTCAAGGCTTGTTGGTCCGCTAAAAAAACAAACATGTCATACTTGTCTTCTTCCTGCAGTAATACTCTATTTTTTAGACTCCCAACATAATGTCCAATATGCAGTTTTCCTGTTGGGCGATCTCCTGTTAAAATAATGGGTTTCGTCATTTTTTTCTCCTTCGAAATGGTCTCTTCAATTATAGCATTTTTTTGTTAAAATAACAGAAAATTATTTAAATCAAACGACTAACTCATTGTAAATAAAATTGTAAACTTAATTGACACAAAATTGACAGATAAAAATTTGAATATTTCTCTCTTTTCTAGTAGAATAAATGTATTACATATTATAGGAGAAAAACATTGCTTACAGTATCTGATGTTTCACTACGTTTTAGTGATCGCAAACTTTTTGATGATGTCAACATCAAATTTACAGAAGGAAATACATACGGATTAATTGGTGCTAATGGTGCTGGTAAGTCTACATTCTTAAAAATTCTAGCTGGTGATATCGAACCTACAACTGGCCACATCTCTCTTGGTCCAGATGAACGTCTCTCTGTTCTCCGTCAAAATCATTTTGACTATGAAGATGAACGAGCAATTGATGTCGTTATCATGGGAAATGAAAAACTTTATAGCATCATGAAAGAAAAAGATGCTATTTACATGAAGGAAGATTTCTCAGACGAGGACGGTGTTCGTGCGGCTGAACTTGAAGGTGAATTTGCCGAACTTGGAGGTTGGGAGGCAGAGAGCGAAGCATCTCAACTACTTCAAAATCTTAATATTCCAGAAGAATTGCACTATCAAAACATGAGCGAATTGGCCAATGGTGAAAAAGTGAAGGTTCTCCTTGCTAAAGCCTTATTTGGTAAACCTGATGTTCTTCTTTTGGACGAGCCGACCAACGGTCTTGATATCCAGTCTATTACTTGGTTAGAAGATTTCTTGATTGACTTTGATAACACTGTTATCGTTGTATCCCATGACCGCCACTTCTTAAACAAAGTATGTACTCACATGGCCGACCTTGACTTTGGAAAAATCAAACTCTATGTCGGAAACTATGACTTCTGGAAGGAATCTTCTGAGCTTGCTGCTAAATTGCTAGCAGACCGTAATGCCAAGGCAGAAGAAAAAATTAAGCAATTGCAAGAATTCGTTGCTCGATTCTCTGCTAACGCTTCTAAGTCAAGACAGGCAACGTCTCGTAAAAAAATGCTTGACAAGATTGAACTAGAAGAGATTGTGCCATCTAGTCGTAAATATCCATTTATCAACTTTAAAGCAGAACGTGAGATTGGTAATGATCTCTTGACAGTAGAAAATCTAACTGTAAAGATCGATGGTGAAACTATCTTGGACAATATTAGTTTCATCTTGCGTCCAGGTGATAAGACAGCTCTGATTGGACAAAATGACATCCAAACGACTGCATTAATTCGTGCAATTATGGGTGACATCGACTATGAAGGAACCGTCAAGTGGGGAGTTACTACTAGCCGTTCTTACTTGCCAAAAGACAACTCGGCTGATTTTGCAGGAGGAGAGTCAATCCTTGACTGGTTGCGTCAATTTGCAAGTAAAGAAGAAGATGACAATACCTTCCTACGTGGTTTCCTTGGTCGTATGCTCTTTTCTGGAGATGAGGTTAATAAACCTGTAAACGTCTTATCAGGGGGAGAAAAAGTGCGTGTCATGCTTTCAAAACTCATGCTCTTGAAATCAAATGTCCTTGTACTCGATGATCCAACAAATCACTTGGACTTGGAATCTATCTCAAGCTTGAACGATGGATTGAAAAACTTTAAAGAATCAATCATCTTTGCTAGTCATGATCACGAGTTCATTCAAACTTTAGCAAACCATATTATTGTTTTGTCTAAGAATGGCGTCATTGATCGTATCGATGAAACTTATGATGAATTCCTAGAAAATGCAGAAGTACAAGCAAAAGTTAAAGAACTTTGGAAAGACTAAAATAAGACTTCAAAACTCAGTTGGGGTAACCAACTGAGTTTTCTATCATTCTACGAGGTAACATGAAATCATTTTTTAAAACATATTGGACCTATTTTGTTTCTTTCATCATTCCTTTAGTAATTATGACTGGAGTATACCTAACTCAAGGTATCTACTGGAATAGCAATACATCTCCACTATTAGGAGACGGTTTCCATCAATACGTTATTTTTGATGTAGCTTTACGAAATATTTTACATGGAAATGGTAGTTTATTTTACACCTTTACAAGTGGCCTCGGACTAAATTTCTATGCTCTATCTAGTTATTACTTGGGTAGTTTTCTCTCACCCCTAGTTTACTTTTTTAATCTGTCGAATATGCCAGATGCTGTTTATCTGACAACTCTTTTAAAATTTGGATTGATTGGTCTGTCAACCTACTTTAGTTTAAATAAATTATTTCAATCTATCCCTCAGCCTTTAAAACTGACCTTATCAACTTCCTACGCTTTAATGAGCTTCACTGTCAGTCAGTTAGAGATAAAAACCTGGCTAGATGTTTTTATCTTGATTCCTTTTATTATAACTGGTTTACACCTACTTATAACACAAAACAAGCGCCTACTATACTTTACAAGCTTGTCAATCTTGTTTATCCAAAATTATTATTTTGGATATATGACGGCATTGTTCCTAATTTTCTGGTATCTCTGCCAAATTTCTTGGGACTTTAAAACTCGAAAATCATCTTTTCTTGATTTTGTTGTTACCTCCTTTTTAGCAGGAATGGCTAGTTTGATTATGACTCTTCCTACACTGTTTGATTTACAAACTCATGGGGAGAAGTTAACTGCCATCACAAAATTAAAAACAGATAGTAGCTGGTATCTGGATATTTTCGCAAAACAATTCATTGGATCTTTTGATACAACTAAGTATGGAGCTATACCAATGATTTTTGTTGGATTGCTTCCCTTTATTTTAACTATTCTATTTTTCACAATAAAATCCATAAGGTTTCACGTGAAACTTACCTATGCAATTTTCTTTACTTTTTTAATAACAAGCTTTTACATAGAGGCACTTGATCTATTTTGGCAAGGGATGCATACCCCAAATATGTTTTTGCATCGCTATGCTTGGATCTTTTCTACTCTGTTAATTTATACTGCAGCAGAAGTCTTAAATCGCCTAAAAGAACTGAAACTCTGGAATCTATTTGTCTCACTTTTTCTTGTACTGACAGGATTTTTGGCTACTGTATACTTTAAATCACACTATTCTTTTTTAACTGATTTGAATATCCTACTCACTCTTGAATTTCTACTAGTTTATGCTCTTTTACTTCTTGCAGTCATTAGAAAATTTATCTCTATAAATCTATTTGCAATTCTTTTGTCTTTATTTATAACAGTTGAGATAAGCTTAAATGCTTCATCTCAAATGGAAGGAATAGCTAAAGAATGGGCCTTTGCTTCTCGTAGCGCCTATAATAGAGATATCACCGCTATGGAATCCATTCTAAACCAAATTGACAATCCATTTACACGTACTGAAAAACTGCAAATTCAGACTGGGAATGACAGTATGAAATTTAACTACAATGGAATCTCTCAATTTTCGTCTGTACGAAATCGTTCAGCTAGCACTAGTTTGGATAAACTGGGATTCAAATCCTCTGGAACCAACCTCAATCTCCGTTATGCAAATAATAGTCTTTTAGCAGATAGTTTATTTGGAATCCAGTACAATATTTCTGAAAATTCACTTGATAAGTATGGCTTTCAAGAGATTTATCAAAAGGATCATTTAACCTTATATAAAAATCAACTCTCTTTACCCATTGTCTTTGCTACTCAATCTATTTACACAGATGTAAACTTTAATAATCATACTCTGGATAATCAGGCTTTATTTATAAACCAGCTTGCTAATCTCAACTTAGATTACTTCTCCCAAATAGCATCTGATAAAACAGATACTTCAGATGGTTTAACGAGCATCACAGGTTCTGCGAATGAAGATGCAAAGATTGATTATCAAATTGAGGTTCCTCAAAATAGCCAAGTCTATCTCTCTTTTTCAAATCTTCATTTTACAAATGATAAGCAAAAGAAAGTTGACATCCTTGTCAATGGTGAAAAAAAGACTTTTACAACTGACAATGCCTTTAATTTCTTTAATTTGGGTTATACTGAAGAACAGAAAGCTTTCAATATCAGTGTTAGTTTCCCTGAAAATTCTCAGGTGTCATTTGAATCTCCAACCTTCTATCGTTTAAATACTCAGGCTCTTACTGAGGCAATTCAAAAAATTAAAGAACAACCTGTAGAAGTATCCACCTTTAAAAATAAAGTCTTTGCTACATATGAAGTAAAACAAGATACCTCTATTTTCTTCACTATTCCTTATGACAAAGGTTGGTCTGCATACCAAGATGGGAAAAAACTTGAAATCAAGCAGGCTCAAACTGGTTTTATGAAAGTTGATGTTCCAAAGGGAAAAGGCACCATTACACTTTCCTTTATCCCCAATGGTTTTGTTATTGGAGCAGCCTGCTCACTAACTGCCCTTCTTCTTTTTGGGATCTATAATCACATACGAAATTTATCTAAGACATAAAAAGATTGACCAAGGAATTGGTCAATCTTTTTAATCTTCTTCTATTTTCTTAGGTTGATAAGCTAGCATACCTAAAGCAGTAAAGAAAACTAGTATTATAATAAGGAAAATGACTTGTTGATGAATATTTCCTGTCATAGAAATTGTTTGTCGTAATCCAGAAACCGAATAACTCATTGGTAACCAAGGATTAATAGCTCTAAAGAAATTATTTGTCAAAGCAAGTGGATAGGTACCTGCACTTGATGCTAACTGTAATAAAAGCAAAATAAGAGAAAAGAAAGCTCCTATACGGCTATTCCATGTTGTTAATGCAGTTACCATAGACATAAATGTTAAGCTTGCGATAATAATTAAGAACAAGGTTCTCATTTCATGATTTGCTGTTAGACCAATAAGATGAACGCCACCATAGACTAAGACAGCGGCTAAAACAGCTATAACTCCATTTATCTCAAAGCGAGATTTGAACCAAGCCCAGCGAGTTTCAGGATGACGACCTGAAGGTAATTTAGCAAAAATCATATTTGTTGATAATGCAGCGACAAAGAGAGCGACTGATATCATATAAGGAGCCATAGCAATCCCATTTACAGGAACTTGATCATTGTCTATTTTTGAAAGATTGAGTGGATTTGACAAAATCTCTGCATTTTTAGATTCTGTTGATGCTGATTTGAGTTGATCACTAGCATTACCTAGTCCTTGTCCTAAAGAAGCAACTCCTGCCTGTAAATCTTCCAATCCAGAAGTTAACTTTGTTCCACCTTCTGCAAGTTTCCCAGATCCATCTGCCAATTTATTAGCTCCATTCTCTAATTGAGAAGCACCTGAAAGTAACTGACTGGATTTGTCTGCTAATTGACCAGATCCTGATTGTAATTTATCAACTCCTGCCATTAATTCTTGACTCTTTTGATTCAATTGGTTAGAGCCAGTTGATAATTTTTCAATACCAGATACTAATTCTGGAGTTTTTTCAACTAATTGACCAACTCCTGCTGTCAAGCTAGAAGATTTTTGTGTCAAGGTGTTTGAGCCTGAAACTAGTTGATCCAAACTACCTGTCAAGGTGGAATTCTTTTCACTTAGTTGACTTGCGCCCTGAGAAACTTTATCAACACCTGCAGTATATGCATTTACACCTGATGCAATCGACTGACTAGCAGGAACTAATTTACTCGTCACTGCTCCCTGTATTTCTGTTAATCCACTTGACAATCCTGTCAAAGAAGTAGAAGCAATAGGTAATACTTGATTAGCTTGATTTTTTAACGTCGAAAGATTTGAAGATTGATTTTGTAAGTTTTCTAAACTTCCCTGTAAACCTTGTACTAAAGCTATAATTGACTGAGCCGATTGAATACTATCAGTCGAATTTTGAGATACAGAAGCACTTATTTCAGCTTGTTGCTCACTTGTCAAGGATTGATAAGCTGCTGTCGATTGAATATTTGCTAATGTAGCTGCTTTATCAGACTGAGCACTTGCTAACATTTGATTAGAAAGAGATACTATACTTGATAAAACAGAATCTAATTGTTTTGTATCTCCAACATCAATATTTTGAATAGCTTGATTTAACTGATTCAGACCAGAAGATAATTGATTAATTTGATCTTTTTTCCCAGACGAAGCATCTAACTTGCTAGAAAGTTGTTGAATCCCTTCACTTAATTGCTCCACCCCCATTCGAAGTGTAGCTGATTGATTAGATAACTGATTAGCACCTGTTGCAAGACTTCCCACTCCATTAGTGTAGGCACTAACACCAGATGAAAATTGATTAAGACCAGCATTAAGCTGAGAAACACCGCCAGTATAGGATTCTACACCAGTATATAACTGATTGATTCCTCTTACTAATTCAGGACTTTTAGAAGATAATTGACCTAATCCCCTATCTAATTGACTCACTGCACCAGTATATGTAACTAAACCACTATTAAAATTCCCTAAGCCAAGATGAAGTTGTTCAACACCAGAGACATAAGAGGATAATCCTTTAGTAAACTGCTCCGTTCCATTTGAAAATGTTAAACTTGAATCTGCTAAAGAGTGTAGGTTAGTAGTCAATGTTTGGCTTCCTGTCACTAACTGATTCGCTCCATCAGTTAATTTTTCACTACCAGAAGCCGCTTGACTCATACCATCCTTTAATTCGACCATCTTATCAAATAAAGCTTTAGTATAGGTCTCGGTTACATTGGTAGAAACATTCTGCTTCAATTGTGTCATCGCAGAATCACTCATCTTGCTTGCAATAAAGCTATGCCCACTTGAAGTCTGATAATCAATCTGCATCTGTTCAGGATGATTTGTTAGGATAGAAGCAGCTTTTTCAGACAAGTCACTTGGTAAAGTCACTACCATGTAGTAATCACCATCTTCTAGCCCTTTTTCCCCTTCCTCTTCATTAACAAAATGAAAATCTAAAGCCTTATTTTCTTTTAAATTAGACACCATGTCTTCACCTATTGTCATTGTCTGTCCATTATAAGAAGCTTCCTTATCTTTATTGACAACTGCTACAGGTAACTCTGACAATTGACCATATGGATCCCACATGGATGATAAAAATATGATGTTGTATAATGCTGGAATGAGAGAAATCCCTATCATTACAATGATAAAGGTCGGTTTTTTAAATATTGCTTTCCATTCTTTAAACATGTTTCCTCCTTTTTTACACATATTGTCTAAAATTTTGATATAATAGATTATACATCAAAAAATCCAAATTACAAGGTAAAAAATACTTTTTTAGACATATTGTCTATTTTTGTATACAAGGAGGAATTATGAAAGAAAGTAACAAACGTTTAAAAACAAAACGAATTATCGAAAATGCCATGGTTCAATTATTGATGGACCAACCCTTTGATCAAATTTCTACTGTCAAGTTAGCAGAAAAAGCCGGAATCAGTCGTTCCAGCTTTTACACTCACTACAAGGATAAGTATGATATGATTGAGCATTACCAAAGTAAGCTCTTTCATACCTTTGAGTATATTTTCCAAAAACATGCTCATCATAAAAGAGATGCTATTTTAGAAGTATTTGAATATTTAGAGTCTGAGCCACTCTTGGCTGCACTCTTATCTGAAAATGGTACAAAAGAAATCCAAAATTTCTTGAGAAATAAACTGCATATTATACTTAGCACTGACCTTCAGAAACGCTTTATGAAACTACAACTCAATCCAATTGAATTAGAATACAGCAGCATTTATCTAACAAATGCCCTATTTGGTGTTTGCCAGACGTGGATTGCCCACGGAAAAAAAGAAAGCCCGCAAGAAATGACAGACTTCCTTATGAAAATGTTAGGTGATGCAAACTAAGAATAAAAAAGAACACCGAGTGGTGTTCTTTTTATCTGACTCCGCCAGTAGGACTCGAACCTACGACATCATGATTAACAGTCATGCGCTACTACCAACTGAGCTATGGCGGATAAAATAGTCCGTACGGGATTCGAACCCGTGTTACCGCCGTGAAAAGGCGGTGTCTTAACCCCTTGACCAACGGACCATCTATCTGTAGCAGATATAACCATTATATCAATTTCTTACTGATTGTCAATCACTTTTTAGATTTTTTCTCTAGAATATCTTTTAGTTTACGAACTTTCAAACGAGTGATGGGGCAGCGATGATCTTCATAAAAGACAACTTCTAGATTCTTTCGATCAATTTCTCTAACATTTCCAATATTGATTAGGAAAGATTTATGAGGAGAATAAAATCGCTGGGTATGTTTGTCCTTTTCCTGAATATCCGTCATTGTTCCATAGAACTCTTTGGCAAAATTCTTACCAATAATTCGCAGTTTATGAGAAACACCTGTTGTTTCGATATACAAAATATCATGGTAAGGGATTTTCAAATCATTTCCCTTATAGTTGTAATCAAAATAGTCTACAACATCTTCGTTTTCAAGCAGCATGCTCTTAGTGTAAAAAATACTCTGCTCGATACGTTTTTTGAACAATTCATCATTGATGTCTTTGTCTACAAAATCTAGAGCTGATACCTGGTATTTATAAGTTAAAGTAGCAAATTCAGATCGACTGGTAATAAAGACAATAATAGCATAAGGATTGTGATGGCGGATAAACTGAGCTACTTCAAAGCCCTTTTTCTCAATTCCATGAATATCGATATCTAGGAAATAGAGCTGGTTTACTTCATCGTTTTCAATATATTCCTTAAACTCACGAACTTTTCCTGTTGTCTTGTAAGAAATAGGAATATTTGATTCCTCCGAGATTTCATTCAATATTCTCTCAAGTCTCACTTGATGCTCAATAACATCTTCTAAAATTAGTACTTTCATTCAAATTCCCTCTTAAATCTAATAATTTGTCTAAATGTGTTGTCTTCCATCTCTGTTTCCAAAATAATGTTGTCATACTTATCTAAAATCTCTTTGACATTATTAAGCCCTAGACCTCTATTTCTTCCCTTGGTAGAGAAACCTAAGGCAAATAAGTCTTCTGAAGGCGTCATAGTGATTTTACATGAATTCTGGATGACTATAACTGTTTCAAAATCCATTTTAATGACTGCAACTTCAATTTGTTTCAAGTAACTATCTGCGGCACCTTCAACAGCATTGTTTAATAAAATACTCATGATACGAACAAGATCAAGTAAATCTATTGACAGTCTAGTAATGATATCCTTTACTTCCAATGTAAACTCTACATCATTTTTTCGTGCATAGACAATCGATTGAGCAATTAAACTTCGTAAAGCAGAATCTTCTATATTATTTAAATCAAAGTAAGTATATTTTTCTGACCTCAATTTCTGATTTGCTTTTACTAGGACTTCATTGTAAACCCTGTTAATTTCTTGTAAATCTCCACTGTCAATCGCCATTTGCATGCTGACAAGCATCCCTGCATAGTCATGACGAAAACCTCGAATTTCATTATATAACTCCACAATTTCGTCAGTATAAGTCTGTAAATGTTTTTGTTCAAATTTCTTTTGTTTTAGAGCAATCTCTTTTTCAATTTGAACCTTGTAAGAGTTCATTGCAAAGAAGGTTAAAAGGAGCCCAACAAAAACTACGGATGATAAAATACTTCCAAAACTATTTAAATGAGAAATAGTACTCACGATATCTGAAATAAAAGAGACGATATGCAGGAAGATAAATACATATAGCACTTTTTTCAAAAAAGAATAGAGATATTCTTTGTCAAAATATTTAAACTCCAAATGGAAATAAGATATGACAATTTTAATAACCAAATAGGTTAAAATAAGTACAAATATAATAAAATAATTATTATATTCTAATGCAATATCATCTCCTGTTATAGATGATAAAGTTACCGATATAAAGTTATTACTACTATGATATAAGAGAGAAAATAATAGGCTTATAAAAACTCCCTTAGACTTATCATACTTCTGAAATCCAACAAAGTAACCGAATATGAGTAAAGGAAATAAAAATTTAGACAAACCGTAACCATCTAAGGCTAGCAAATACATTATTTCTTCTAATATTAATTGTAGTAAAAATACATAAAGACTATAAATATATTTTTCTTTTTTAGTTGCATTACAAGTCCATTCATAAATTTTACTAATGATAAAAACATAAAAAAAAGCTATTACTAATCCAAATAAATTCATTACTTTTTACCTTTATTTTAGTTATTTTCTTTTTGGAAAAATAAGATTACGTATTAATTCTGGAATTCTCCATTCCCCACCCCAAATCTCCTGCAATTCTGTTTCTGTTACTTCTTTAAATTGTTCCAACTTTACTGTATTTTTCATAATGAAATCTCCTGTATTGTTTTTCTTGTAAGTTATCTTACAAATCTATTATACAAAATGAAGATCACTTAAGAAAAATTTCTTCTCAACTGTACTTTTTTACACCTGAAATGCACCTTTTGAAGAAAAAAGCTGGGAAATAATCCCAGCTTTTTCTTTAATGTACTGATCCCAGCAGGATTCGAACCTGCGACCGTTCGCTTAGAAGGCGAATGCTCTATCCAGCTGAGCTATGAGACCTAACATGACCATTCTATCAAAAAACAAGAAGTAAGTCAATCTTCTATTTATGATAAGGGGATCCCTGCTGAATGGTAAAAGCACGATAAATTTGTTCAACAAGAACTAATCTCATTAACTGATGTGGCAAGGTCAAACGTCCAAAACTAACAGAAAGATTCGCTCGATACTTCACAGCAGGGGATAGTCCCAGACTTCCACCAATAATAAATGTAAGGGTAGAAAATCCCTTTATAGAAGCCTGTTCCAGTTGTTTACTGAATTCTTCTGAGGAGAAAATTTTTCCTTCAATTGCTAACACAACTACAAAATCTCTTTCTCCAATTTTAGAAAGAATTCGATTTCCCTCTATTTCTAATATTTTGTGATTTTCTGACTCACTTGCCTTATCTGGAGTTTTTTCATCGGCTAATTCAATAATTTCTACAGTAGCAAAACGAGAAATTCGTTTAGTATATTCAGCAATGCCATCTTTAAGATATTTTTCCTTCAGTTTTCCAACTGTTACGATTTTTATTTTCATTCTTCTATTCTAACATATTCACACTTCATTTCACATCTTATTCACAAAGAATCATCTAGAAAAACTAGCAAATTCACAGAAAAAAGCGAGTTATCCACAACTTGTGTAAAACTTCTACCTTTAAGCTTGAATTAAGTTAATAGATTTATACTTTAATCAAATAAAAAACAAACGGAGGCGTTTATGAAACACTTACAAAAATTTTACAAAAAAGGAGTTACCTTTCTTATCATCATTCTGATAGGATTTTTGAGTGGTGCCCTAGGAAGTTTTGTGACACTGCAACTTTATCAAAAACAAGTAAGTCAAGCCACAAATAACACTACAAACACTGTTACTCAGACTTCCTACAAAAATGAAAATGCAACAACTCAGGCCGTTAATAAGGTAAAAGATGCCGTTGTGTCGGTCATCACTTATTCAGCAAATCGGCAAAATAGTGTTTTTGGAAATGACGAGACAGATACGGATACCGACTCTCAACAGGTAGCAAGTGAAGGTTCTGGTGTTATTTACAAAAAGAATGGGAAAGATGCCTACCTTGTGACAAATACCCACGTTATTAAAGGAGCTTCAAAAGTTGATATCCGTTTAGCAGACGGTACAAAAGTTCCTGGTGAAATTGTCGGTTCTGATACGTTCTCTGATATTGCTGTCGTAAAAATTTCTTCAGAAAAAGTCACAACCGTAGCAGAATTTGGAGATTCTAGCAAGCTTAATGTCGGAGAAACTGCAATCGCAATTGGTAGTCCTCTGGGCTCAGAATATGCCAATACAGTTACCCAAGGAATCATTTCAAGTCTCAATCGAAATGTCTCTCTAAAATCTCAAGATGGTCAAGCGATTTCTACAAAAGCTATTCAGACAGATACGGCTATTAACCCTGGTAACTCTGGTGGTCCACTGGTAAATATTCAAGGACAAGTCATCGGTATTACATCAAGTAAAATTGCAAGTAATGGTGGAACCTCTGTCGAAGGTCTTGGTTTTGCAATCCCATCAAATGATGCTCAAAATATTATTAAACAGCTTGAAAGTGATGGTAAAGTGACTCGCCCTGCTCTTGGAATTCAAATGGTTAATTTAGCTAATATCGGAGCTAGTGATCTTAGAAAACTCAATATTCCAAGTAGCGTAACTTCTGGTGTAGTGGTAAAATCTGTTCAAAGTAATATGCCTGCATCTGGTCACCTTGAAAAATACGACGTTATTACCAAAGTTGACGACAAGGAGATTTCTTCGTCAACAGATTTACAGAGTGCTCTTTACAACCATTCTATCGGAGACACCATTAAAATCACCTACTATCGGAATGGGAAAGAGGAGACTACAACTGTTAAACTAGATAAAAGTACAAGTGATTTAGAATCTTAATTGACATCAGTGTAAAGAAAACTTTACATATAATAAAAGATATGTTAGTGTAGAATCATGGAAAAATTTGAAATGATTTCTATCTCGGAAATACAAAAAAATCCCTATCAACCTCGAAAAGAATTTAATGCAGATAAACTAAGGGAATTGGCTGAGTCAATCAAAGAAAATGGGGTCATCCAACCCATCATCGTTCGTCAATCTCCTGTAATTGGTTATGAAATCCTTGCAGGAGAGAGACGATATCGGGCTTCTCTCTTGGCTGGTCTGACTTCTATTCCAGCCGTTGTGAAACACCTCTCAGATCAGGAAATGATGATTCAGTCTATCATTGAGAATTTACAGAGAGAAAACTTGAATCCGGTTGAAGAGGCACGCGCCTACGAATCTTTGGTAGAAAAAGGATTTACTCACACTGAGATAGCGGATAAAATGGGAAAATCTCGTCCTTATATCACTAATTTTATTCGTTTGCTTTCCCTACCAGAGCATATCTTATCTGAAGTAGAAAATGGAAAAATTTCTCAAGCTCATGCACGTTCACTAGTTGGTTTGAATAAAGAGCAGCAAGACTATTTTTTTCAACTAATCAAAAATGAAGACATCTCTGTGAGAAAGTTAGAAACACTGCTGACAGAGAAAAAACAAAAGAAGCAGAAAAAAAGTGATTCTTTCATCAAAGATGAGGAAGATAAATTAAAAAAACGACTTGGGTTAAATGTAGAAATTAAACTTTCTAAAAAAGATACTGGAAAGGTTATTATTTCTTTTTCAAGCCAAGAAGAATATGACAGAATTATCAACAGCCTGAAATAAGGCTGTTCTTTTATTTTTTTCAACCCACAAATTTATCCACTATTTTTTATAGCAAAAAACCAAAGAATTCAAGGGAATTCCTTACTTATCCCCAACCTGTGGATAAAAAGTGTAAACATTGTGGATTCTTTTCCACAGATTGTGGAAAAATGCTAGCATCTATGGTAAAATAAATCTAACAGTAAACCTTTTCACATCAAATATAGCAAAGGAGGGGATAATTGGTGAAAGAAAAACAATTTTGGAATCAAATCTTAGAATTGGCTCAAGAAAGATTGACACGTTCTATGTACGATTTCTATGCCACACCTGCTGAACTCATAAAAGTGGAGGGAAATGTAGCTACTATCTTTTTACCTAGACCTGAAATGGAAATGGTTTGGAAAAAACAGCTCAAGGATATCATTGTAGCTGCTGGTTTTGAAGTTTACGATACTGAAATAAAAACTCAATTTGTCTTAACAAAACCTGAGGAAGAATCTTCAACCTATGTCATGGATTCTGAAAATAGCAATCATTATGTTGCTTCACAGGCCAATCTTGCTATTCCATATTCTGAAACAGGATTGAAGGAAAAATATACCTTTGATAACTTTATTCAAGGAGATGGGAATATCTGGGCTAAGTCTGCTGCTCTGGCTGTTTCCGAAGATCTCGCCTTGACTTATAATCCCCTTTTCATTTATGGTGGTCCTGGACTAGGGAAAACCCACTTACTGAATGCTATCGGAAATGAAATTCTAAAAAATATTCCTGAAGCTCGGGTTAAGTATATTCCTGCTGAAAGTTTTATCAATGATTTTCTTGAACACCTGAGGCTCGGGGAAATGGAAAAATTTAAAAAAACTTACCGTAGCCTTGATCTCTTACTGATTGATGATATCCAATCTCTCAGCGGTAAAAAAGTTGCAACTCAAGAAGAATTTTTCAATACCTTCAATGCTCTTCATAGCAATCAAAAACAAATCGTTCTGACTAGTGACCGAAGTCCTAAACATTTAGAGGGCCTTGAGGAAAGGCTTGTCACGCGCTTTAGCTGGGGATTGACTCAAAATATCACCCCTCCTGACTTTGAGACACGTATCGCCATTCTTCAAAGTAAAACGGAACATTTAAACTACCATTTCCAGAGTGATACCCTAGAATATCTGGCTGGTCAATTCGATTCAAATGTTCGAGAACTTGAAGGAGCAATCAACGATATCACTTTAATTGCCAGAGTAAAGAAGATTAAAGACATCACTATTGATATCGCTGCTGAAGCTATCAGAGCTCGCAAACAAGATGTTAGCCAACTGCTAGTCATTCCAATTGACAAAATCCAAACTGAAGTTGGTAATTTTTATGGAGTGAGTGTCAAAGAAATGAAAGGGACGAGACGAGTTCAGAATATCGTTTTGGCGCGTCAAGTAGCCATGTATCTAGCTAGAGAACTGACAGATAATAGTCTTCCAAAAATTGGAAAAGAATTTGGCGGAAAGGATCACACCACCGTTATTCATGCCCATGCTAAAATAAAATCCTTGATTGATGAAGACGATAATTTACGCTTAGAAATCGAAGCAATCAAAAAGAAAATTAAATAGTTTGTGGATAACTTTTCCTTTTCTATCTTTTTTATCCACATTTTTTAAACAAGCTAAAAAGCTTGAAGTCACTAAATAGAAATCAGTTTTCCACAGAATTCACACACTCTATTATTTCTATTATCCTTCTAATACTAAAAAATAAATAAAGGAGAATCCATGATTCATTTTTCAATCAATAAAAATTTATTTCTACAAGCCTTAAATACCACAAAAAGAGCAATTAGCTCAAAAAATGCTATTCCAATTTTATCAACAATTAAAATTGATGTTACAAATGAAGGAATTACTTTAATTGGATCAAATGGTCAAATCTCCATTGAAAATTTCATTTCTCAAAAGAATAAAGATGCTGGTCTTTTGATTACTTCCTTAGGTTCGGTTCTTCTTGAAGCCTCTTTCTTTATCAATGTTGTATCCAGTCTTCCAGACGTAACACTTGATTTCAAAGAGATTGAACAAAAACAAATTGTCTTAACAAGTGGCAAATCAGAAATTACCCTAAAAGGAAAAGATAGCGAACAATATCCACGTATTCAAGAAATTTCAGCAAGCACTCCTTTGGTTCTTGAAACCAAACTACTCAAGAAAATTATCAATGAAACAGCTTTTGCTGCAAGTACGCAAGAAAGTCGTCCAATCTTAACAGGTGTCCACTTCGTATTGAGCCAACACAAGGAACTAAAAACAGTTGCGACAGACTCTCATCGCCTTAGCCAGAAAAAATTGACTCTTGAAAAAAATGGTGATGATTTCGATGTGGTCATTCCTAGCCGTTCTCTACGCGAATTTTCAGCGGTATTTACAGATGATATCGAAACTGTGGAGATTTTCTTTGCCAATAATCAAATCCTCTTTAGAAGCGAAAATATTAGCTTCTACACTCGTCTCCTAGAAGGAAACTATCCTGATACAGATCGTTTGATTCCAACCGACTTTAATACGACAGTAACTTTTGATGTTGTTAATTTGCGTCAATCTATGGAACGTGCACGTCTCTTATCAAGTGCGACTCAAAATGGTACTGTGAAGCTTGAAATTAAAGGTGGTGTTGTTAGCGCCCATGTTCATTCTCCTGAAGTTGGTAAAGTAAACGAAGAAATCGATACTGAGCAGGTAACTGGGGATGATTTGACTATTAGTTTCAACCCGACTTACTTGATTGATTCCCTCAAGGCTTTAAATAGCGAAAAAGTGACTATTAGCTTTATCTCAGCTGTTCGTCCATTCACTCTTGTTCCAGCAGATACTGATGAAGACTTCATGCAGCTCATCACACCAGTCCGTACAAATTAACTTAAAGAGGTTGAGCCTAGCTCGCCTCTTTTATGATATAATCGAAAAAGAAAAGGAGAGTAGTATGTATCAAGTTGGAAATTTTGTTGAAATGAAAAAACCACATGCTTGTACCATTAAATCAACTGGTAAAAAAGCCAATCGTTGGGAAATTACACGTGTTGGAGCAGATATCAAAATCAAATGTAGCAATTGCGAACATCTTGTTATGATGAGTCGCCATGATTTTGAACGAAAAATGAATAAGATTATTGACTAAGAACCCTTAGTTAGAGAGTTAGCAAGTTTTCCCTTTTTGTGTTATAATGTTAGGGATTGAAATGAGAACGGAGAATGAGAAAATATGGCTTTAACAGCAGGTATCGTTGGTTTGCCAAACGTTGGTAAATCAACCCTTTTTAATGCAATTACAAAAGCAGGAGCAGAGGCCGCAAACTACCCATTTGCGACTATTGATCCAAACGTTGGGATGGTGGAAGTTCCAGATGAACGCCTACAAAAACTAACGGAAATGATTACACCTAAAAAGACAGTTCCAACAACATTTGAATTTACAGATATTGCAGGGATTGTAAAAGGAGCATCAAAAGGAGAAGGTCTAGGTAATAAATTCTTGGCCAATATCCGTGAAGTAGACGCGATTGTTCACGTAGTTCGTGCTTTTGAGGATGAAAATGTTATGCGCGAGCAAGGACGTGAAGACGCCTTTGTGGATCCACTTGCAGATATTGATACCATTAACCTAGAGTTGATTCTTGCTGACTTAGAATCAGTTAATAAACGCTATGCGCGTGTAGAAAAGATGGCACGCACACAAAAAGATAAGGAATCTGTGGCAGAATTCAACGTCCTTCAAAAGATTAAGCCTGTTCTTGAGGATGGAAAATCAGCACGTACCATTGAATTCACAGATGAAGAACAAAAGGTTGTCAAAGGTCTCTTCCTTTTGACGACTAAACCAGTTCTTTATGTTGCCAATGTGGACGAGGATGTGGTTGGAGACCCAGAATCTATTGATTATGTTAAACAAATTCGTGAATTCGCAGCGACAGAGAATGCTGAAGTAGTAGTTATTTCCGCGCGTGCTGAGGAAGAAATTTCTGAGTTAGACGATGAAGACAAGCAAGAGTTTCTTGAAGCACTTGGCTTGACAGAATCAGGCGTTGACAAGTTGACTCGTGCAGCTTACCACTTGCTTGGACTGGGAACTTACTTCACAGCTGGTGAAAAAGAAGTTCGCGCTTGGACCTTTAAGCGTGGCATGAAAGCTCCTCAAGCAGCTGGTATTATCCACTCAGACTTTGAAAAAGGCTTTATTCGTGCAGTAACCATGTCATATGAGGATCTAGTGAAATACGGATCTGAAAAAGCTGTAAAAGAAGCTGGACGCTTGCGTGAAGAAGGAAAAGAATATATCGTTCAAGATGGCGATATCATGGAATTCCGCTTTAATGTCTAATAACATTTAACAAATAGTGTCAATTAGGTTGGAAAAAAATTCCAACCCTTTTGGCTTTTGAAAGGAAAAATAAATGACCAAATTACTTGTAGGATTGGGAAATCCAGGGGATAAATATTTTGAAACCAAACACAATGTTGGATTTATGTTGATTGACCAATTGGCTAAAAAACAAAATGTCACCTTTACACATGACAAGATATTTCAAGCTGACCTAGCATCTTTTTTCTTCAATGGAGAAAAAATTTATCTCGTCAAACCAACGACGTTTATGAATGAAAGCGGGAAAGCTGTTCATGCTTTATTGACTTACTATGGTTTGGATATTGAAGATTTACTCGTCATTTACGATGATCTTGACATGGAAGTTGGGAAAATTCGTTTAAGATCAAAGGGCTCAGCAGGTGGTCATAATGGTATAAAGTCTATTATTCAACATATAGGTACTCAGGTCTTCAACCGTGTTAAAATAGGTATTGGAAGACCTAAAAAAGGTATGTCAGTTGTTCACCATGTTTTAAGTAAGTTTGATCAGGATGACTATGTAGGTATTTTACAGTCAATTGACAAGGTTGACGATGCTGTAAATTACTATTTACAAGAAAAAAACTTTGAGAAAACAATGCAGAGGTATAACGGCTAAATGGTGACTTTATTAGATTTATTCTCAGAAAATAATCAGATAGAAAAATGGCATCAAAGTCTGACAGATAAGAAAAGACAACTAATACTAGGTCTGTCAACTTCTACCAAGGCTCTTGCAATTGCAAGTAGTCTAAAAAAAGAAAATAAGATTGTGTTACTGACTTCAACTTATGGAGAGGCGGAACGAATTATCAGTGATCTTCTTTCTATCTTAGGAGAGGAATTTGTCTATCCATTTTTGGTAGACGACTCTCCTATGGTAGAGTTTTTGATGTCTTCACAAGAAAAAATCATTTCCAGAGTTGAAGCCTTGCGTTTTTTAACTGATTCATCTAAGAAAGGGATTTTAGTTTGTAATATCGCAGCAAGTCGATTAATTTTACCTTCTCCAACTGGATTTAAAGAAAGTATTATAAAGATTGCGGTTGGTGAAGAATATGATCAACATGACCTTCTTCACAAATTAAAGGAAATAGGCTATCGCAAAGTTACACAAGTACAGACTCAGGGGGAGTTTAGTATTCGAGGAGATATTTTAGATATTTTTGAAATGTCTCAGTTAGAACCTTTTCGAATTGAGTTTTTTGGTGATGAAGTAGATGGAATTCGGACTTTCGAAGTAGAGACACAATTATCAAAAGAAAATCAAACAGAACTCACCATCTTTCCAGCAAGTGATATGCTTTTGAGGGAAAAGGACTATCTACGAGGTCAGTTAGCTTTAGAAAAGCAAATTTCGAAGACTTTATCACCAATTTTAAAATCATACTTGGAAGAGATTTTGTCAAGTTTTCATCAAAAACAAGTACATTCAGATAGCCGCAAGTTTTTATCCTTATGTTACGATAAAACATGGACTGTATTTGATTATATTGAAAAAGATACACCAGTATTCTTTGATGATTATCAAAAATTGATGAATCAGTATGAAGTTTTTGAAAGAGAATTAGCGCAATACTTTACAGAAGATTTACAGAATGGTAAATCATTTTCTGAGATGCAGTATTTTGCAGATACAGAGCAAATCTATAAAAAACAAAGTCCAGTGACCTTTTTCTCTAATCTTCAAAAGGGTTTAGGAAATCTCAAGTTTGATCACATTTACCAATTTAATCAATATCCTATGCAGGAGTTTTTCAATCAATTTTCTTTTCTTAAAGAAGAAATTGAGCGATATAAAAAAATGGACTACACCATTGTTCTGCAGTCTAGCAATTCAATGGGAAGTAAAACATTGGAGGATATTTTAGAGGAATATCAGATCAAACTGGATTTCAGAGATAAGTCAAGTATCTGTAAAGAATCTGTAAATTTGATCGAGGGTAATCTAAGACATGGTTTTCATTTTGTAGATGAAAAAATCCTCCTGATTACTGAACATGAGATTTTTCAAAAGAAATTAAAACGTCGTTTTCGAAGACAACATACGTCAAATGCAGAGCGCTTAAAAGATTATAATGAACTTGAAAAAGGGGACTACGTTGTTCACCATATCCATGGAATTGGTCAATATCTAGGCATTGAAACAATTGAAATCAAAGGGATTCACCGTGATTATGTCAGTGTTCAATATCAAAATGGGGATCAAATCTCCATCCCAGTAGAGCAGATTCAGTTACTGTCCAAATATGTTTCAAGTGATGGTAAAGCGCCAAAACTTAATAAATTAAATGACGGTCATTTCAAAAAGGCCAAGCAAAAAGTTAAGAACCAGGTAGAGGATATAGCTGACGATTTAATCAAACTGTATTCTGAGCGTAGTCAGTTGAAGGGTTTTGCTTTCTCAGCTGATGATGATGATCAACATGCTTTTGATGATGCCTTCCCTTATGTTGAAACGGATGATCAACTTCGTAGTATTGAGGAAATTAAGAGAGATATGCAAGATTCTCATCCCATGGATCGACTTCTGGTTGGAGATGTTGGTTTTGGGAAGACTGAGGTTGCAATGCGTGCTGCTTTTAAGGCAGTTAATGATCACAAACAGGTGGTCGTTCTAGTTCCGACGACGGTTTTAGCACAACAACACTATACGAATTTTAAGGAAAGATTCCAAAATTTTGCAGTTAATATTGATGTGTTGAGTCGCTTTAGAAGTAAAAAAGAGCAGGCAGAGACACTTGAAAAATTAAAGAATGGTCAAGTTGATATTTTGATTGGAACCCATCGTGTTTTGTCTAAAGATGTTGTGTTTTCTGATTTGGGCTTGATGATTATTGATGAGGAACAACGATTTGGTGTCAAGCATAAGGAAACTTTGAAAGAACTGAAAAAACAAGTAGATGTTCTAACCTTGACAGCAACACCAATCCCTCGAACCCTTCATATGTCTATGCTGGGAATCCGAGATTTGTCTGTTATTGAAACTCCTCCAACCAATCGCTATCCGGTTCAAACCTATGTTTTAGAAAAGAATGACAGTGTGATTCGTGATGCTGTCTTGCGTGAAATGGAGCGTGGAGGTCAAGTTTACTATCTTTACAATAAAGTTGACACGATTGACAAGAAGGTTTCAGAATTACAGGAGTTGATTCCAGAGGCTTCAATTGGTTATGTTCATGGGCAAATGAGTGAAATTCAGTTAGAAAATACTCTACTGGACTTTATTGAAGGTCAGTATGATATTTTGGTGACAACTACCATTATTGAGACAGGAGTTGATATTCCAAATGCCAATACCTTATTTATTGAAAATGCGGACCATATGGGCTTGTCAACCTTGTATCAATTAAGAGGGAGAGTTGGTCGGAGTAATCGCATTGCCTATGCCTATCTCATGTATCGTCCAGAAAAATCAATCAGTGAAGTCTCTGAGAAGAGATTAGAAGCAATCAAAGGGTTTACGGAATTGGGCTCAGGATTTAAGATTGCTATGCGAGATCTTTCAATTCGTGGAGCAGGAAATCTATTAGGAAAATCGCAGTCTGGTTTCATTGATTCTGTTGGTTTTGAATTGTATTCGCAGTTATTAGAGGAAGCTATTGCTAAACGTAACGGCAATGGGAATACAAGAACCAAAGGAAATGCTGAGTTGATTTTACAAATTGATGCTTATCTTCCTGATACTTATATTTCAGACCAACGACATAAGATTGAAATTTACAAGAAAATTCGTCAAATTGACAATCGTGTCAACTATGAAGAATTACAAGAAGAGTTGATGGACCGCTTTGGAGAATATCCAGATGTAGTAGCATATCTTTTAGAGATTGGTTTGGTCAAATCTTACTTGGATAAGGTCTTTGTAGAACGTGTGGAAAGAAAAGAAAATAAGATTACAGTTCAATTTGAAACAATTACTCAGCGGCTGTTCTTAGCTCAAGATTATTTTAAAGCCTTATCTGCAACAAACTTAAAGGCAGCTATAGCTGAGAATAAGGGATTAATGGAAGTTGTATTTGATGTCCGAAACAAGAAGGATTATGAAATTTTAGAAGGTCTTCTGATTTTTGGAGAAAGTTTAGTAGAGATAAAAGAATCAAAGAAAGCTAATTCTCTTTGACGTTTTTCTTCTATAAAAGGGATAAAAATGGTACAATAATAATTTGAGGTAATAAAAATGAGATTAGACAAGTATTTAAAAGTATCACGAATTATTAAGCGTCGTACAGTCGCAAAGGAAGTAGCAGATAAAGGTAGAATCAAGGTAAATGGAATCTTGGCCAAAAGTTCAACGGATTTGAAAGTTGATGACCAAGTTGAAATTCGCTTTGGAAATAAGTTGTTGCTTGTTAAAGTACTGGAGATGAAAGATAGTACAAAAAAAGAAGATGCAGCTGGCATGTATGAAATTATCAGTGAAACACGGGTAGAAGAAAATGTCTAAAAATATTGTACAGATGAACAATCCTTTTATTCAAAATGAACACCAACGTCGTCGTTACCTGATGAAGGAAAGACAAAAGAGGAATCGCTTTATGGGTTGGGTTCTTATTTTGATGATTTTATTGTTTATTTTACCGACCTATAATCTGGCCCAAAGCTATAATCAGTTATTGCAACGTCGTCAGCAATTGACAGAGTTGAAAGAACAATACCAAACTCTTAGTGATGAAAAGGATAAGGAATCTGCTTTTGCTGCAAAGTTGAAAGATGAAGACTATGTAGCGAAATATGCACGCGCCAAGTACTATTACTCAAAGAAACGAGAAGCAATTTACACGATTCCTGATTTGCTTCCGAGGTAATGTCATGGAAAATTTATTAGAAGTTGTTGAGCAATTTTTAAGTTTATCAGATGAAAAATTAGAGGAATTGGCAGCTAAAAACCATTTATTACGATTACAAGAAGAAAGGGAAGAGAAGAATGCGTAAGTTCTTAGTAGTGTTATCACTACTATCTGTTTTTATCATAACTTCAAGAGTAGTTAGCACAGAAAAACAGCTCCCTTACTCTTCACAAGAAATTTATTATCTAACTGAGTCTGATCATGGATTCTACTATAAAGAACCCCTTGAATCGCCAATGGTTTATGGAGAAACAGCTGTCTATGCTAATGAAGATCTTGTAAAGGAGTCTGGAAAATTGACTTCTGGAACCACCTTTAAAATCGTAGAATGGCGTTTGAATAGACAAGGTATTCCTGTTTTTAAATTAAACAATCATCAATTTATCGTTGCAGATAAGCGTTTAGTCTATGATCAAAGTCAAGTTCAAATTCAAAATAGACAAGTATGGTTGGAACCGGGGTTTGTTATCTATAACAGTCCTTATGGTGCTAAAGAAATTTCTTCATCCCTCTCTCCCTATCAACGCGTAACAGTAGATAGAACCCTCTTTGCTGAGGGACAAGAATTTCTTCATATTGATCAAGTTGGGTGGGTATCAAAAGAGTTCGTCTCAGAAGAGGACAATCGTATCCAGAAGGTTCAAGAAGTCTTGTCAAACAACTATCAGAATGAAAATTATTCTATTTATGTTAAACAACTGAGTACAGGTAAAGAGGCTGGGGTGAATGAAGAAAGCAAACTCTATGCAGCTAGCATCTTGAAACTAGCCTACCTTTATTATGCTCAAGATAAGATAAATAAAGGTGACTATACGCTGGACAGTAGCTTCAAGTATGTCCCAGAAGTGAATAATTTCCCTGGATCCTATAAACCAGAAGGTAGTGGTAGTTTACCTAAAACAGGAGACAACAAAGACTACAGTCTCCAACAATTAATTACCAAGGTAACAAAGGAGTCTGACAATGTTGCTCATAATATTTTAGGTTATTATGTGACCAATCAATCTGACGGGGCTTTTAAAGAAAAAATGTCCACCATTATGGGTGAAGATTGGGATGTGAATGATAAATTAACTTCTTCAAAAATGGCTGGAAAAGTCATAGAGGCTATTTATAATCAGAATGGCTTTGTACTAGAGTCTCTAAGCAAGACGAATTTTGATAACCAACGAATTGCGAAAGGTGTTTCGGTTAAGGTAGCTCACAAAATCGGAGATGCTGACGAGTTTAAACACGATACTGCCATTGTATTTACAGACTCACCTTTCGTTCTCTCTATTTTCACTAAAAATTCTGATTATGACACCATTGCTAAGATAGCTAAGGATGTCTATGAGGTTCTAAAATGAGGGAGCAGGATTTTTTAAATCATTTTCTCAGAAAAGAGTATTTCAAAAAACATTCTAAAATCGTATTAGCTCTGTCTGGCGGACTGGATTCGATGTTTTTATTCCATCTATTGTCCACTTATCAAAAAGAGTTGGGAATTGAGGTGATTTTAGCACATGTAAATCATAAGCAGAGAAGTGAGTCTGACTGGGAGGAAAATGAACTAAGGAAGTTAGCTGATGTAGCTGGACTTCCTATTTATATCACAAGTTTTTCAGGAGACTTTTCAGAGGCGCGTGCTCGGGAGTTTCGTTATGATTTTTTTAGAAAAATTATGAAAGAGGTTGGAGCAACTGCTTTGGTCACTGCCCACCATGCAGATGATCAAGTTGAAACGATTTTGATGCGCTTGATTCGAGGAAGTAGGCTACGTCATTTGACAGGAATAAAAGAAAGTCAAGTAGTTGATGATATCGAAATCATTCGCCCCTTGTTACATTTTCATAAAAAGGATTTTCTACCAATTTTTCATTTCGAAGATCAATCAAATCGTGAGAATGCCTATTTTCGCAATCGTATTCGAAATAGGTATTTACCAGAGCTTGAAAAAGAAAATCCTCGTCTTAAATCCGCTTTTTTAGATTTAGGAAGGGAAATTTCAGATTACCAAGTAGCCATAATGGAGCTCTCTGAACAGATTGATGTGGAAGATTTGAATGTGCTCTTTTCATACTCTCAACAAACTCAAGGGGTTTTACTGCAGAACTATCTCAATCAATTCCCTGACTTAAATCTTACGAAAGCTCAGTTTGCAGAAGTTCGACAGATTTTAGCAACTAAAAGTCAGTATCGTCACTCACTGAAAAATGGTTATGAATTGATAAAAGAGTATCAAAATTTTCGAGTTTGCAAAATCAGTCCACAGTCTGATGAAAAGAAAGATGAACTTGTGTTACACTATCAAAATCAAGTTCGACATAAGGGCTATTTATTTTCCTTTGGCATCCCTATTGAAGGGGATTTTGTTCAAAAAGTAACGGTTTCACGGGAAACAGCTGTACATATTAGATGTCGAAAACCTGGCGATGTTCTTATCCTGAATGGGCATCGAAAGAAACTGAGGCGTTTATTTATAGATTTGAAAATCCCTATTGAAAAACGAAAAACAACCCCTATTATTGAGCAATTTGGAGAAATTGTCTCAATTTTAGGAATTGCGACCAGTGATTTGAGTAAAAACACGAAAAATGATATAATGAACACTGTAATTTATATAGAAAAAATAGATAGGTAAAAAGATGTTAGAACACGATATTAAAAAAATCCTCGTTTCACATGATGAAATTACAGAAGCAGCTAAAAAGCTAGGTGCGCAACTAACAAAAGAGTATGAGGGGAAAAATCCAATTCTTATTGGAATTCTGAAAGGATCGATTCCTTTTATGGCTGAATTGGTCAAACATATTGATACGCATATTGAGATGGACTTCATGATGGTATCTAGTTACCATGGTGGAACAGCAAGTAGTGGTGTCATCAATATCAAGCAAGACGTTACGCAAGATATCAAAGGGAGACATGTTTTATTTGTAGAGGATATCATTGATACAGGTCAAACTTTGAAAAATTTGCGAGATATGTTTATTGCAAGAGAAGCAGCTTCTGTTAAAATCGCGACTTTGTTGGACAAACCAGAGGGACGTGTTGTTGAAATTGAAGCGGATTATACTTGTTTTACTATTCCAAATGAGTTTGTAGTAGGTTATGGTTTGGACTATAAAGAAAATTATCGTAACCTTCCTTATGTCGGAGTTTTGAAAGAAGAAGTTTATTCAAATTAGAAAGATTTATCTTTAATGAAAAAACAAAATAATGGTTTAGTTAGAAATCCATTTCTATACTTGTTAATTATCTTCTTCCTAGTGACAGGATTCCAGTATTTTTACTCTGGAAATACTGCTGGACGAAGCGAAAAAATTAACTATACAGAACTGGTAAAAGAAATTACTGCAGACAATGTAAAAGAATTAACCTATCAGCCAAATGGTAGCATCATTGAAGTGTCTGGTGTTTATAAAAATCCTAAGACTAGTAAAGAAGAAACAGGAATTCAATTTTTCACTCCTACAGCTACAACAGTAGAAAGATTCTCAAGTACTATTCTTCCGTCGGATTCAACAGTTTCAGAATTGCAAAAGCTTGCTTCTGAACACCAGGCTGAGGTAACAGTCAAACATGAGAGTTCAAGCGGTATGTGGATCAATATCCTTGTCTCTGTTGTGCCATTTGCTATTCTCTTCTTCTTCCTATTCTCTATGATGGGAAATATGGGAGGAAATAATAGTAGAAATCCAATGAGTTTTGGACGTAGCAAGGCCAAAGCTGCTAACAAAGAAGATATCAAGGTACGATTCTCAGATGTTGCAGGTGCCGAGGAAGAAAAACAAGAATTAGTCGAAGTTGTTGAATTCCTAAAAGATCCAAAACGATTTACAAAACTTGGTGCGCGTATTCCTGCGGGTGTTCTTTTGGAGGGTCCTCCGGGAACAGGTAAGACTTTGCTTGCTAAGGCGGTTGCTGGAGAAGCAGGAGTTCCATTCTTTAGCATCTCAGGATCTGACTTTGTAGAAATGTTTGTCGGAGTTGGTGCAAGCCGTGTTCGTTCTCTTTTTGAGGATGCAAAAAAAGCAGCACCAGCCATCATCTTTATCGATGAAATTGATGCTGTTGGTCGCCAACGTGGTATCGGCCTTGGTGGAGGAAATGATGAACGTGAACAAACCTTGAACCAACTCTTGATTGAGATGGATGGTTTTGAGGGAAATGAAGGAATCATCGTTATCGCTGCAACGAACCGTTCAGATGTTCTAGATCCAGCTCTTCTCCGTCCAGGACGTTTCGATAGAAAGGTCTTGGTTGGCCGTCCTGATGTTAAAGGTCGTGAAGCAATCTTGAAAGTTCACGCTAAAAATAAACCTCTGGCAGACGATGTTGATTTGAAATTAGTTGCCCAACAAACCCCAGGTTTTGTGGGAGCTGACTTAGAAAATGTTCTAAACGAGGCGGCCTTGGTTGCAGCCCGTCGCAATAAATCAGTCATTGATGCTTCAGATATTGATGAGGCAGAGGACAGAGTGATTGCTGGACCATCTAAGAAAGATAAAACAGTATCACAAAGAGAACGTGAATTGGTTGCCTACCACGAGGCTGGACATACCATTGTTGGTTTAGTCTTGTCAAATGCTCGTGTTGTCCATAAGGTTACCATTGTACCACGTGGCCGTGCAGGCGGATACATGATTGCGCTTCCTAAAGAGGATCAAATGCTTCTTTCTAAAGAAGATATGAAAGAGCAATTGGCAGGTTTGATGGGTGGTCGTGTAGCTGAAGAGATTATCTTTAATGTCCAAACGACAGGAGCTTCAAATGACTTTGAACAAGCTACACAGATGGCGCGTGCAATGGTCACTGAATACGGTATGAGTGAAAAACTTGGCCCAGTTCAATACGAAGGTAATCATGCTATGTTTGGTGCACAAAGTCCTCAAAAATCAATTTCAGAACAAACAGCCTATGAGATTGATGAGGAAGTTCGTTCATTATTAAATGAAGCACGAAACAAAGCAGCTGAAATTATTCAATCAAATCGTGAAACTCACAAACTGATTGCAGAAGCATTGTTGAAATACGAAACATTGGATAGTACACAGATTAAATCTCTTTACGAGACAGGAAAAATGCCTGAGAATGTAGAAGAGGAATCCCATGCCCTATCTTATGATGAAGTAAAATCAAAAATGAGTGAAGAGAAATAACCCT
>NZ_AFUB01000065.1 GCF_000222705.1 Streptococcus mitis bv. 2 str. SK95
ATTTGTTTAGGATTTAAGAGATAAAAATTCCCCTTACGAAAGAGAACTGCTCCCCCATAGAATACGTTGACTCGCTCATTTCCAGAGATCTCCATCTCAAAATAATCTGGATACTCCTGCACGGAAAAAGAGAAAAGTTCTGCATTGGGATTTAAATCATGAAAGAGGAGATTTGCATAACTATCTATCTGGTGTTCAAAATGAAAATCCTCCAAGTTCATCAGCAACTCCACCCCCTGCTCAAAAAAGGTTAGAGGGAAAAAGAGATGACGACCTTGATCAGGGAAAAAGAGGTCTTGACTCAGCCCCTCCTCAATCAAGCCACATAAAAAAGTAAGAACTTCTTGACTAGCTGTATCAAAAGCATCCCAAGACAAGCCATTCTCGTAGTGTTTCCCAATCATATATGGCTTTCGATGGACCAAGACCTTCAAAAAGAGTGGAATATCACGGATGACGTAATATTTTTGACTCTCAAGCAAACCGATTCGGAGAGTCCAAAGGAGGCGATTGGTCCCAGCTTCCACCTGGCCTTGAGCCGACAAAGTGTAGATTTTCTCTCTCTTCTGAGGTTGGATACGCTCCAAAAAACTACCACCAAAACTAACCTTGGTTTCGACCTCTTCTTGCTCTTCATGGCCTTTTTCTAAGGCTTGTAAAATAAAATGGCCTTTTTCGTCGTTCTTCAGATAATGCTCGAGCGCTGCGAGGTGAACACAGTAACCTCTTTTTTGGAAAAAATCGCAAGCACAAAAAACAAGATCATCCTCTAAACTGTAACGCAAGTCTTCTCCCGCCACACGAGTATAGAGGCGATTCCCTTTTTCCTTGATAATCTCAATGTTGCCTGTTTCATAGAGTGTAACACCCTCCATGCGCAACTTTCCCGGAATCAATTTAGCCATAATTACCCCTTTATCTTATCTCTTCATTATACCACATTTTCCCCTATGAAAATAGCCTTCTAGGAAGACTTTTCTCCTAGAAGGCTCGATTCTTAAAGTGTAGCAAAAGTAGTCACGATGCGTTGGCAAACTTCTTCCAAAAGTGTTTTAGGCATGGCTACATTGAGGCGGGCATGAAGAGTTCCCTCCCCCCCAAAGTCCAAACCTCTGTTCAAGATAACCTTAGCTTCATTTCTCAAAAGCTCTTGCAAGCGCTCATCCGTTAGGTTATAGGCTGAAAAATCCAGCCAGATCAAGTAGGTTCCTTGCGGTTTCATGACCTTGATTTTAGTCTCTTTTTCAAATAGATCCACCACATAATTGATGTGGTCTTCAAAGACTTGCTTGAGTTCTTCTAGCCAATCCTTTCCATATCGATAGGCAGCTTCTGTCGCCAAATAACCCAAGCCTGAGATCTCATGCTGGTTATTGGCCAACTGGCGTTTTTGGAAAGCCACACGAAGCTTTGGATTTTCAATAACTGCATAGGAATTTTTCGTTCCAGCAATATTAAAAGTCTTGGTAGCACTGCTCAAAACAAGAGCAAATTTTTTGAAGTCTGGATTTACGGTATTAAAAGACTGGTGTTTGTGACCAAAGAGGGCCAAATCTTGGTGAATCTCATCTGAAACCAACAAAACACCGTATTTTTGGCAGAGACGGCCAATCTTTTCTAACACTTCCTTTTCCCAAACACGTCCACCAGGATTATGAGGGTTGCAGAGGATATAAAGCTTCACATCCTCTTCTACCAATTCCTTTTCCAGCTGATCAAAGTCAATCTCAAACAAACCATCCTTTTCCACCAAAGAACTGGTAATCAATCTGCGGTTATTCAACTTGACACTGCGAGCAAAAGGTGGATAGACCGGTGTGTTAATCAGAACAGCCTCTCCTTCTTTTGTAAAGGCTTGAATAGCTGTTGAAATAGCTGGTACCACCCCCTCGATAAAGACGAGAGCATCTTTGTCAAAGTGATAACCGTGTTGACTGGCTTCCCAGTCCTGAACCGACTCAATCAAAGCGTCGCTTGCATAAGTATAGCCATAGACCAACTGATCTGCGTAGGCTTGTACAGCTTGTCGAACTTCAGGCAAAACCACAAAGTCCATATCTGCTATCCAGGCTGGTAGAATTTCTCGATCAGCTTCCGCTTCTTTCCATTTATAAGTATGGTGTCCAAAACGATTGGGCAGGCTTGTAAAATCATATTTTCCCATATCTGTTTTATCCTTCCAAAGCTTGGCGCAAGTCCGCAATCAAATCTCTGGCATCTTCAATCCCAATAGACAAGCGCAAGAGGTCATCTGTTAAACCATAGGAATGGCGCACTTCTGCTGGAATATCCGCATGGGTCTGCGTCGTTGGATAAGTAATGAGACTTTCTACCCCACCCAAACTTTCTGCAAAAGAGAAGACCTTGAGGCTGTTCAATATGTGAGGAATACGTTTTTCATCCACTACTTTAAAGGAAATCATTCCTCCACGACCAGTATAGAGAACTTCCTTGACAGCAGGTGAATCCTTCAAAAAGGCAACCACTTCTTGGGCATTGGCTGTAGAACGTTCCATACGAAGAGGTAGAGTTTTAAGACCACGAATCAACTGATAACTATCAAACGGTGATAAGACCGCACCTGTCGTATTGAGATTGTAGAACAGTTGTTCATATAGTTCTAAACTATTAGTCACAACTACCCCAGCCAAGACATCATTGTGCCCTGCTAGATATTTGGTAGCCGAATGAAGAACAATATCTGCACCATCTTCAATCGGACGTTGGTAAATCGGACTGTAGAAGGTATTGTCCACCACAACCTTGGCACCCTTAGCATGAGCTAGTTTGGCTAGTTTGGCAATATCAAATTCCAACATCAAAGGATTGGTTGGCGTTTCGATGTAGAGAACATCCACATGATTTTCCAGCTCAGCAATCAACTCTGCTTCAGTATTAGCATAGGTAAAATGGAAACGACCTTCCTTCTCCACTTGGTTGAACCACCGGAAAGAACCCCCATACAGATCGCGCACAGCCAAGACTTTACTTCCCACTGGAAAAACACTAAAAGCCAGTACAATCGCAGCCATACCTGAGCTCGTTGCTAGGGCATAGTCTGCTGATTCAATTGCAGCCAAGACTTCCTCCGCCTTACTGCGAGTTGGGTTTTTAGTACGGGTATAGTCAAATCCAGTAGACTGGCCAAACTCTGGATGCTGATAAGTTGTTGAAAAATGAAGTGGAGTCACCAAGGCACCTGTTGCCTTATCTGACTTGATTCCCGCCTGGGCCAAAATTGTGTTGATGTGTAGTTCTTTGCTCATACAATACCTCCAAATCTATAGTAACTATTGTACCACTTATTTTCGCCAACTCATTTTCTTCTTTTCAAGAGCTAGTTATAGTTTCAAACTATATAAAAGCGATAGTTCCTTGAGAAACTATCGCTTTTCCTGTTGAATAGACTGGTTATTTAACGTGTTTTGCCAATTCTTCTTGGGCTTTTTTATTTGACTCTTCTTTTTCTTTCAGCCATTTTTCTTTAGCTTTTTCATACTCAGCAGTTGTCACCGTCTTATCTTGCAACTTAAGATACTTGTATGACTCTACACCTTTATTTCCAGCTTGTGAGAATGGTGCAGAGAATGGAACTGTCTTTCTCAAGCTAGGTGTTCCACCAAGGGAAACGTTTGGAATTGCAAGGGCGCTATCAACGAGCCAAGCTTGAATTTCAGCATACTTTTCATAACGTTTTGCTGGATCTTGCTCTTTATTGGCTTCTTCCAACATTTGAGTATAGGTATCAAGTCCAACTGCCTTAGCCTTGTCATTGACCTCACCTGGTTCTAAACCAAAGTTTTGCAACATACCTCCGCTATTAACATTAAAAATATCAAGATAGCTTGACGGATCTAAGTAGTCAGCACTCCAACCACCATTGTAAAGGTCAAAATCCTTCTGGGCTGCTGTCTGAGCTAAATAACCAGAGCTATCATAATCCTCTGTTGACAGTTGTTGGATATCGATAACCACGTTCTCAGTTCCAAGAATAGATTCGATGGATTGTTTCATTGAACTAATCCCTTGAATTTCTGACTTATTGGTCATTTCAACAGTCTTATCCAAGTGAATTGGGAACTGAACACCCTTGGCTTCTAGTTCTTTCTTAGCTTCCGCAAACTTAGCTTTAGCCTTGTCAGGATTGTAGTAAGGATCCTGAGCATCAGCAAAGTTGATTCCTTGCCATTCTTGGCCATAGTTGACCATCTTTTCGGAAACAACATCACCAAAGTCTTTTCCGTTGATACTTACAAATGTAGGAGGTACAACTAGGTTACGAATAATCTTCGTTGCTCCGTCTTCCCCTTGAGATTGTGCCCCATAGGCCGTACGGTTGTAGGCAAAATTGATGGCTTGGCGGAAGTTTTTGTTAAGAACTGCTTCTTGGGTAGATTTCTTTTCGATGTCAGTCGTTTTAGAAGTGAAATTATAAGATTTTCTATCTAGGTTAAAGTTCAAGTAGAAAGAAGTGGCATCTTGCATGCTGTAGATGATATTGTCCTTATTCTTCTCTTTAATCCCTTCAAAACTTGAGCTATTTGGATAGAGACGTGCGTAGCTGTATACTCCTTCTGTAAAGTTACGTGCTAGGGCATCTTGATCACTTCCATCATAGTATGTCAATTTCACATCGTCCACAAAGACATTTTTAGCATCCCAGTAATTCGGATTTTTCTTGTATTCGATGACGGATTTTGAAACAAAGGACTTCATCAAGAAGGGACCATTGTACAAAATGTTAGAAGGATCAACCTTACCAAAATCATCCCCTTTTGATTTCAAGAAATCAGCATTGACAGGGAAGAGAATGGTTGAAGTTGTTTTAGAATTCCAGTAAGGTTCTGGTCGAGTCAAAGTGTACTGAACTGTTTGGTCATCAATCGCCTTAACACCGACAGTTGAAAAGTCAGTTGTTTTTCCGTTGATATAGTCATCCAAACCTGCTACAGAATCTTGAACCAAGTACAAGGCTTCAGATTTTTTATCTGCCGCATATTTCAAACCTGTCACAAAGTCTTGAGCAGTTACAGGGGCGTATTCTTCACCTTCGTATGTATACCACTTGGCATCTTTACGAAGTTTGTAGGTATAAGTCAAACCGTCCTTGGAAACGGTCCAATCCTCTGCCAAAGATGGAACATAGTTACCATATTGGTCATTTTCCATCAAACCATCTACCAGATTGGTAACGATATCATTAGTTGTTGCACGGTTCTCTGCTAGATAGTTCAAACTAGATGGATCACTAGAATAGACATAGTTATATGTTTTAGATGAACTTGCTGAGTTCCCACATGCGCTTAGTAGGATACCCGCGCTTAACACGACACCTGCCAGTGTCAGATACTTGGCCTTAGACTTTTTCATTTCCAGAACCTCCTGTTTTAGATATTTGCCTTATTATACAGCTTTAGTTTTATTTAGTCAAGCAATTCCTGTCACAAAAGGTCGAAATTATATTATTTTCTCTACAAATTTTAGAATTTTATCTATTTCGTTAGGTATATGCAATGAGTAGTGTAATATTTTTACCTCTTATTCCTAAGTGCTTTAAAAGCTGTCTTGTAATTTGGATATTCTTTTTGACTGTGATTAATAAACAGTAAGACATCATTAAGTTCTTTGGGAGGTTTAGAAATGGAAATCCATCAAAAATAAAATTGATGGGGTATCCACTCCTTTTCAGACGCTATTTCAAACTTTTCTTAAATCTAAATCCTATATCAATAATATCCTTGAATCCCTTCATTTCAATACCAAGTTGGAAGCAATTAGTAAGAATATAAGATGTCTAGTATTTGATTTTCAAAATTTCAAAAATTTAGAGTGATAATTCTCGTTACTTTGAATGTTAGAAAAGAGAGAACCAATCTGACTCTCACCAATCTGACTCTCTCTCATGCTTAGTTAGATGTCACTCTCAACAGTTGACAAAGGGCCAAAAACCCCAGATAGCCTTGAGCCATCTGGGGTTCTTGTTTTCATCGCTAAAATGATATCAACAATTCCATTTTAGTCGATTTTTGGGACTTAGTCTTCTAAATCCATTTCAGAAGCTGCTGATTTCTTCTTCTTGCCAAGAAGAGAGGCAGTTGCCAAGGCAGCTACTCCTAATCCAAGACCAGCAAAATGGTTACTTGCAGTTCCTGTATTTGGAAGTTTTCTACCGTTTGAACGTCCTGGTCCAGCAGGTTGTTGTGCAGGAGCTTGTGAGTGGTTCAATGCACTTGAGATTGAAGCACTGTCAAACAAGCTAGCTGAGGTACTTGCGCTATCGCTCAAGCTTGCTGAAGTTGAGGCATTGCCTGAACCACTACCTGAGTTGTTGCTTGCGCTGATTGAAGCAGAAGCTGATTGGCTTGCTGATACAGATGCTGAAGTGCTTTGACTTGCAGATACTGATGCGCTAGCTGATTGACTAGCTGAGCCATTGCTTGTGCTTGTTGAACCTGAACCGCTACCTGAGTTGTTGCTTGCACTAATTGAAGCTGAAGCTGATTGGCTAGCTGATACAGACGCTGAAGTGCTTTGACTTGCAGATACTGATGCGCTAGCTGATTGACTAGCTGAGCCATTGCTTGTGCTTGTTGAACCTGAACCACTACCTGAGTTGTTGCTTGCACTGATTGATGCAGAAATGCTGTCACTCAAGCTTGTGCTTGTTGAGACTGACTCACTTGCGCTGATTGATGCTGAAGTACTATCGCTCAATGACACACTTACTGATTTGCTGAGTGAAACTGATTCACTTGCACTTACAGATTCAAGGTAGCTAGGAAGGTTAAACTCTGGCTTAGATTCGCTTGTTGGATCACCCTTACTATAGCTGAATGAGTTAGATTGTTGTGACGCACTTGTACTCAAACTACTTGAAACGCTATTGCTAAGTGATGTAGATGTGCTTACGCTGTTACTCAAGCTTACTGAAGTACTACTTGAGTTGTTGCTTGCTGATTCAGATGCACTGATTG
>NZ_AFUB01000064.1 GCF_000222705.1 Streptococcus mitis bv. 2 str. SK95
ATATCCAAAAGTATTATTTTTATTTGTACCGAGTTTTAATGTCTTTTTTACTAATGATTTTTTCTGAGCAATAAATAAAATTCTATCAATATTAATTTCATTTTTATCTATAATCGTATCAGAATAACCATCTCTCATTTCCACAAGGGTAAATCCTACATCTTCTAAAAGTTTTACAATTTCCGATATATCATACATATAATTGTAGATTGTATTATCAAATCTGATATAATTCCCATCTTTTTTTAAGTCATAGCACCCTTGAAATCTACTGAATCCTACTTTATTTACAGAATCTACGAATCCCTCCCTAATAGCTATCGATCTATCGTTACTTATTGATACATAGCCATTATCCGACTCTATACCTTTCGGGCTATTCATATCAAATATAAAATATCCACAACCTTTCAAACTCTTATAGACATTTTCAAATACCTTTTTCACATCAGAAATTGATGCCAAATGATTCAAAGCATCTGTAGTTGATACTGCAAGACCATAACGCCTATCTGCTTGATATTTTGTTGCATCCTCACAGATAAATTTAGTTTGAGTATCATATTTTTTGGCAATATTTAACATATCTTCCGATAAATCTATCCCAGTGGTTTCCCAACCTTTTGATTTAAAATATTGAAGTAACTCTCCTGTTCCACACATATAATCAATAATCGAATGTTCTATAGGTTTGTCTTTTATCAAATCAAATATGAAACGGCTATATATTTTAGCTTGACCGGTCAGCTGTTCTCGATAGAACATAGAAAAATTTTTATTGTATCTGCTGTTTTGCATAATTTGTATCCTCTTATTCTTCATCTTGGAAATTTTATAACCATGCGACCAAATTTAGAAAAATACATCTCTCCCATGAGATAATGTGTGATGTCGTGTGCCATATAGGATGCAATGATAGAATTAGTAGTACCGAATGACCCTTTTGGAACTGCATAGTTATCAACCATATTAATTTTTTTAGTTTTTTCTATTTTTTCTACATCTAATAATTCAAAAAAACCAAAGTCAATACCTACACCTCCAGAAATCATAGGTACTTTTAACTCTTTACAAGCAAGTAGAGTTTCTGAATTGATATTACTTGGATAATCGCCGCACTGAATAATAATGTCTATATCTACATGCTTTAAAATACGTGTCAAATCAAATAGAGAAACTATTCTCTCCTTGTATAATTTAATATTACTTTTAGGATTAAAATTCATGATATAATCTTTACATACATCAATTTTATATTTTCCTATATCTTCAACTCTATACAAAAACTGTCTATTCAGATTATGAGATTCCACTTTATCAAAGTCAATAAGGTGAAATGATTGAACACCAGCTGCCATTAGCATTTGTAATATATTTCCACCAATCCCACCTAGTCCAATAATACAGACTGATACTTTTGACAGTTTATTATGAAGTTCAATACTTGTAGGTTTAAATCTTTCATAATAGTAAAAATTTCTACTAAAAATTGTATCTTCATATTTATCATATTCTTCATACACGATGAAGTTCTTTTTCTCTAAAATTTCTATTACCTTTTTTACTATATGATTAGAATATTGATTATAAAAAACTTCTTCTTGAATTCCCTGTTTCAGATGACTCAACAATTCCGATATAATCTCAGTATTAGGAAATTTAATGCCCTCCTCATATCCAACATAAATAAAATCTTCCTTAGGAATAACAAGCAAGTAATCTTTTAATCTCATTTTTTTTCTCCATTTTAAATGTATACACAACATAAGCCAAAGATAATAGAACAACTAAACTATACGCGATTGCCTCACCAAAAATATTCATCATACTCAATACAATAAACATATGAAACGGTACAACAGAGGCCAAAATAGTATTAACAGCACCACTAGAAACACCTAAACTATTATAGTCTTGATTTTGCATAATAAACATTGTAAATTTAGGAGAGACAAATCCTTCCATTAAAAACAATAGAAAAATTGCTAATAAGATTACTATGTTAGAAGTTTCAAAACCTAATATCAATGTAATTATAGCGATGAATGTTAAGTTAGTAATCAGTATCTTATGAATTGACAATTCTTTCATTATTTTTGGTGCTACTGCATTTCCTACCACAATTCCTAATACAGATGCTCCTCCAACTAAACTAATAAGTACCTCATAGTTTTTGGATGAATGATTATTAAAATATATATATACAAGTGGTAGTATACATCCTACAAGAGCATTAACCAAAGCAACAGGTACAATCACACTCATTATTCTTTTATTGGACAGCAGTGTTTTGATACTAGCGAAAATTCCTGACTCTGAATCATTTTCACTATCTCCATCATCAATTTTTGTGCTCATTTTTAATTTTAAGGACGGATAAACTTTCATCATTAAAACGGCAGCTATCAAAAATGTTAACGAATTAGCTAGAGATAGTAGTTCAAAATTAGAATTGAATAATAATAAAACAATACCTCCCGATGCTTTAGCTAAAAACGAAAATAGATAATAGCTAATATTAGAAAAAGCAAGACTTTCTTCCATGTCTTCCTCAGGTATTATTGAATATACTATTGGAAAGCGCAAATTATCAGAATATGTCCCTATCAAATCCGAAATAAAATTTAAAATAGAAATAAGAATAACGACTATCATACCCGATTGAAAATATAAAATAGTAGCTACCACAATATATATAATCCCTCTCAATAAATTAGTGGCAATATCGGCACCAGCTTTGTATTTGTCTGGCGTTTTATCTACAATATGACCTGTCCAAAATGCTAAAAAAGGGGGAAAAGTTTCCGAAAGGCTAATGATAGATATTGCAAATATACTATCAGGTAATTGACTAGCATAGGCAATCAAAGCTAAATAAAATATAGAGTCACCTATTACAGATAAACTATCTGAGATTGTAATATATCGGTATAATTTATTTCTTATAAAAACTCTCATTTCAGTTTAAACCTCTTTCAATATAATAGCTTTTCGCAAAGTCTACACATTCAGACATATCAAACAAATATAAATCGGCTTCATTGATTTTTTCTTTTCTTACTTGATGAAGCTTCATAAATTCTTCTTGAATTTCTAAATAATCGTCATAGATATCCAAATCTATGTTTTTAAATTCAATCCATTCCTCACCTTTTAATGTCGAAATTTTACTCCGCTCTATTAAAACATCTCGATTTAGCTTATTCTCTGCGAGATGTAAAGAAGTATTAGTTTCAAAATCAGTCCCTATCATCAATATTTTTGACTGCAATTTATACATTTTCCCAAGTGGCGATTCTTTTCCAAAGGGAAAATCATAGCCAACTGTAGAAGTTATTTCCAACGCTTTTCTACCTACTGCAGTAAATGAATACATAGGATGAGAACTTCTAATTGCTTGAGGTAATATCCCAAGAAAATTACTAAAACTCCCCATTGCCTTAGAAAAGGAACGTCTTGTATTATATGCTGGCATAGAATCTCTAATTAAATCATGCCACTCCATAGGGACTGGAGGATATTCCCAAGTTGCGGGATCAGAGATCTCTACTGTTTGAGATGGTACAACAATTGTTCCCTCCTCTCCTACAACGTTTTTCAGAGCATTATAAAGACACTCTGAACCTCCGATAACATAACCCAAAGATGACAAAGAAACATGTGCCATTACAATGTCACCCTGTTTTATTCCCAATTTTATAAATTTCTGCTCCAGATGTTTTTCTGTTACAGGAATAAGCGATTTTTTTATTGAGTCAGTTAAGTAATTATACATTTTACGACCTCCACGTTCTTATAAATTCTTGCATACTGTAATATAGCACGCCTTTATACACTCCTACAGATAATCGCAGACATAAGTCATTGTTAAATCTATTTATTATTTCAATTCTAGGTGTTCTAAAGCCAAAGCTTGTTCCTATCATTAAAGAAAGCTGTTTATCATCTAAATAAACTTTCAAATCATCTAAAAACTGTTTATAATCTTTAATTTCATTTGAATTTTTAATCTTTATAATCAAAAACACACTACCTTCACCAAAATGAACATCTAAGAATTTATTAGATTTTATCTGATAAAAGAAATCTTGACATAATATATTCAATCGCTCCACATACATGGCTTGAGTTTTAAAGTTAAAAATAGAGTTACAAAGTATTTTTTCTTCATATGGTAAAATACTTGTACCTGTTAATGAACGAAATCCAATTAAAGATTTGCTTAATAAAGAGGTATTTATTTTATTGGAAGTTATATGAACAATACCTAAATTAGAAAGTTCTAACCCCAATTGATATAGTTTAATCCCCGATTTAAAATCAAAAATTATAGTATCTCTTTTGAGTTTTCTCAAAATATAAGACACATCAAAAAAAATATCGGCAGTGCTATCTATAATTAATATTAATGGTAAAGAACTATGATTTAGAGAATCCAATAAAAGGCCTAAGTCAAGTTGTTCATTGGGATAATTTAGATTAACTAACTCTAAAAAAACAATTGTATAATCATTAGATTTTAGTTGATCATATACTTTTTTAAATGCTTCACTACGATGGATATTTAAAAACCTATCATAAACATTATATAATAAGCTTGATGTTTCAAAATAATATGTTGCATCTAAAGCTTTCATTTTCTTTAAAGAAAAATTTTTGATCAAAGTTTTACAGATTGCATCTAGAGCAGACATGCCACTTCTAAAAACACAGCAAACATTATCAATTTGCGAGTAAGTACTTTGATATTTTTCTTCTAAATAAGTAGGTGAAAAACCTCTTTCATATTCATAACGCTTTTCATTATTGTTAAATATAGGAGATTTTATACCTATATTCGTTGTATTATAAATTTGT
>NZ_AFUB01000063.1 GCF_000222705.1 Streptococcus mitis bv. 2 str. SK95
CAAAAAACAAGCATTATTTTGTTAAATTATAGTTTTCAATCAAAATTTCCACAGCTTTTTCAAGTTTTTTATAAAAACTATCGACATTTCCATTCTTTATGATGGCAAATTGGCTATCTAATTCGGCAATTTCTCCAATGACCTTTTTCCCAATCGTCAAAACGTATCCTTCATAACTGTCTTTTCCAACAGTCACTTTAGCATCAGTTAATTGGATTTCAATTTTCTTATCTTTTTTACTCATACTGTACCTCTTTTCACTTTTTCTATTGTACAAGAAAATGTTCAAACTAGCAAGAAAAAACTCCATTTCAGCACTTACAACTGCTATGGAGTTCTTCTTTATTTCATGTCTTTTAGTCCACTTTGACAATCCATCCTTCAGGCGCTTCTACATCACCAAATTGGATACCGGTCAATTCATCATAGAGTTTACGCGTAACAGGACCTACTTCTGTTTCACTATAGAAAACATGGAAATCGTCACCGTGTTGGATTCCCCCAATTGGAGAAATAACCGCTGCTGTTCCACAAGCACCTGCCTCTACAAAACGCTCCAAATTATCGATTGGGACATCGCCTTCGATCGGAGTCAAGCCCAAGCGGTGTTCTGCCAAGTAAAGCAAAGAGTACTTGGTAATGGATGGCAAGATAGATGGACTCAATGGCGTAACAAATTCATTGTCTGCCGTGATTCCAAAGAAGTTGGCTGATCCTACTTCTTCAATCTTTGTATGTGTAGATGGGTCTAGGTAGATAACGTCAGAAAAGTTGCGAGACTTGGCCATTTTACCTGGTAGAAGACTGGCAGCATAGTTCCCACCTACCTTGGCCGCACCCGTACCATTTGGAGCTGCACGGTCGTATTCATCCTGAATCAAGAAATTCGTTGGAACCAATCCACCTTTAAAATAGTTACCAACTGGCATAGCAAAAATGGTGAAAATATACTCTTCTGCTGGTTTTACCCCAATGATATCTCCAACACCAATCAAAAGTGGACGAAGATAAAGGGTTCCACCTGTTCCATATGGTGGGACGTATTCTTCATTTGCACGCACAACTGCTTTACAAGCTTCTACAAACATTTCTGTCGGAACTTGTGGCATCAAAAGACGGTCGCAAGTACGTTGCAAACGCTTGGCATTTTCGTCAGGACGGAACAATTGAACACTGCCGTCCTTCGTACGATAGGCTTTCAGACCTTCAAATGCTTGCTGTCCATAGTGGAGACTTGGAGAAGACTCTGAAATATGCAAGGTTGCATCCTCTGTCAATTCTCCTTGATCCCATTGACCATTTTTGTAGTGAGCGATATAACGGTAAGGTAGTTTCATATAAGCAAAACCAAGATTTTCCCAATCAATTGCAACTGTCATGTGTTTCTCCTTTATACTATTCAAACTATGTGTTCTATTCTACACTTTTCTAGTAAAATTTCAAGTATTATTTGTAATTTTCTGAAAATTTTTTCAACATAAAGAAATCAGCCCTCTGGGCTGATTCTTTTTACGGATTTGCTTTGTCTTCTTTAAAGACTTCTTTGAGGTAAGCATCGAAAACTTCCTCATCTGAAATGGTGTCAGAAATAAAACTTCCATTGCTAGTACGTTCTGACAAGTTGAGGTCTTGCAAGCGACTCTCATAGATTGTTCCTTTATTGGATTGGACCAGCAGCGTTTGGTCGTTTTCTTCTACTTCTGTACTGAAGAGGTCACCAACAAAGCCTTGCTCTGCAACTGCTCCTGCTAAGAAGACACGATGCGGTTTGTTTTTCAACTCACGCAAGACTTGTAGGCCTCGTTTGGCACGGCTGGTCGCTGGAATTTCGTCAATAGAAACACGTTTCAAGCTTCCACGTTGGGTCAAGAGGTAGAAGGAGGTGGTGTTACAGATAAAGGCAGCCTGAAGTTCATCATCTGCTTTCAGGTTCATAGCCTTGACACCCGCAGCCTTGGCACCAACAACCGGAACCTCTTCGATATTGAAACGAAGGGCGTAACCGTTTTGGCTAATCAAGAGTACATCATCTAGTTTAATCGGAGCCACTGCTACAATCTGGTCTGTCTCGTCTTTGAGCTTAGCATACTTGACAGACTTAGACTTGTAGGTCCGCCATGGAGTGAATTCTTTTCGTTCTACGCGCTTGATTTGACCAAGACGAGTTGCAGCAAAGTAGGTTGTAGCATCATCAAACTGATCCACGACTTCTGCATAGAGTATTTCTTCGTTAGTTTCAAAGTTTGTAACTGTCTGGCTCAGATGCTCTCCGATATCCTTCCAACGAATATCTGCCAATTCATGGATTGGTCGATAGATGACATTCCCAAGAGTCGTGAACATCAAGAGGTGCTGGGTTGTCTTAGTAGCTTGCACAAAGATCAGACGGTCATCATCACGTTTACCAATTTCTTCCAGAGTGGATGCTGCAAAGGAACGTGGGCTAGTACGCTTGATATAGCCCGCCTTGGTTACGCTGACATAGGTATCTTCCTCGGCAATCAAACTAGCTGTATCAATCTCGATTGCTTTCGCAGTATCTTCCAAAGCACTCAAACGTGGTGTCGCAAATTTCTTCTTGACCTCACGGAGTTCTTTCTTCATGAGATTGTACATGGTACGTTCATCACCGATAATGGCTGCAAGCATAGCAATCTTCTCACGCAATTCTGCTTCTTCTTCCTGCAAGACAACCACATCGGTATTGGTCAAACGGTAAAGTTGCAAGGTAACGATAGCCTCAGCCTGCTCTTCTGTAAAATCATAGCTGACCTTGAGGTTTTCTTTGGCGTCAGCCTTGTTCTCAGAAGCACGGATAAGAGCAATGACTTCGTCCAAAATCGAAATCACGCGAATCAAACCTTCAACAATGTGAAGGCGTTTCTCAGCCTTTTCCTTGTCAAAGCGGGAACGTGCCAAAATCACTTCACGACGGTGGGCGATATAGCTAGACAAGATTGGAACAATCCCGACCTGACGGGGTGTGAAATTATCAATCGCCACCATGTTAAAGTTGTAATTGATTTGTAGGTCGGTGTATTTGAAGAGATAGTTGAGTACGAGCTCGGTATTAGCGTCTTTCTTGAGTTCAATAGCGATACGAAGACCGTCACGGTCAGACTCATCACGAACCTCAGCAATACCAGCCACCTTGTTATTGACACGGATTTTATCAATATCTTTGACTAGAGTCGCTTTGTTAGTTTCATAAGGAATCTCAGTGATAACGATTTGTTCCTTACCACCTTTTAGCTTTTCAATCTCCGTCTTAGAACGAACGACCACGCGCCCTTTCCCAGTTTCATAGGCCTTCTTGATTTCATCACGGCCTTGGATGATAGCTCCTGTAGGAAAATCTGGTCCAGGTAAAAATTCCATGAGCTTGTCCACCTTAGCTGTTGGGTGATCAATCATGTAAACCGTCGCATCAATGACCTCAGCTAAATTATGCGGTGGAATGTCTGTGGCATATCCAGCCGAGATTCCCGTCGAACCATTGACCAAGAGGTTTGGAAAGGCTGCTGGCAAAACAGTGGGTTCTTTCTCGGTATCGTCAAAGTTCCATGCAAAAGGAACTGTCTTCTTCTCGATATCCTGAAGGAGATAACCAGCGATCTCAGACAAACGCGCCTCGGTATAACGCATTGCTGCAGGCGGATCACCGTCCATAGAACCGTTATTACCGTGCATTTCAACTAGAATCTCACGGTTTTTCCAGTCCTGAGACATACGAACCATGGCATCATAGATAGAACTGTCACCGTGTGGGTGGAAATTCCCCATGATGTTCCCGACAGACTTGGCCGACTTGCGATAACTCTTATCAAAAGTATTGCCATCCTTATTCATCGAATAAAGAATACGACGCTGAACCGGCTTCAATCCATCACGAATGTCTGGCAAAGCTCGGTCTTGAATGATGTACTTGGAGTAGCGACCAAAGCGCTCCCCCATGATGTCCTCTAGGGACATGTTTTGAATGTTACTCATATAGGATACAAAGCCCGTAAAATGCAAAGTAAAAATAGGAAATTCTTAAAGCGAGCGATGCTCACAAGAGAATTTATCTTTTTCACACAGTATTTAGGGCGTGTTCAACTCCTTTCAAAGAATGTAGAGTAGGTTTTACATTAAAATTGGTACTTGAGAAAAATATTTTTAGATACTATTTAAGTCATTCACAAACACTTATTTAGATTAACCAAAAGCATCTATTCCCTATGGATCGTTCTTTCTTCTTTGAAGTACGTACAAATATAGACAAGGTAAATAAGAAATTATAGCAGTTGATATCAGCAAGATATCAAATACAAGCTTTTGCTCTCGAAATAGCTCCTCCCAATGCATTGTATTAAGATAATGAAAAATTAAACCGAATAAATAACAGATACTTATAGGGAAGACTCTCCACTTGATTGATTTGTATAAATAATATAAGCGTATTGAGTGATAGAGCGTGGAAGAAATAAGCATAGGTAAACAAAAAGAAATTAGAAAGAAAGAAAATCTTAAAGCATCATCAAAAAGCTCTGTGCGATCTATTGAAATAAGCCAAATATTACACATCGTTATAATAATCGGGAAAAATAATCCATACACCCTTTTATGTAACTTATTTCTTTTAATAGCTAGAAAGATTGAGGACACCAATACTAAAATTTGTACTCCTGGGAATCCCATAAAAAATATAGCAAACACATAATTCAACATACTATTTCAACCTCTCCTCAGCATACTCAATCATCTTCTCAGCTACTTCCATATCATAGTCAAAGCTCATATTTTTGGCAAGGATTTGCGCTTCTCTGTGGAAAAGTTGCATCGTAGCAAACAAAGATTGAGTGATTTTGTCACTACTTGAAAAATCAAGTAGATTTGAGAATTCCTTCTCTTTCTCAGCAGGCAAGTAGCTAAAGAGGTACTTGTAGTTCTTGCCAACATCAACCGTCCCCCTATCACTTGCTACCTGCCAAGCCAATATCTTCAAGAGTTCTTGGTGACAAATGCCGTAGAGATGATCAGTCGCATAGAAGACTTGCTTGCGACAGATTCCCTTGACTACGTAGGCTGACACCCACCAAAATTCATTACAGGCTTTTTCAAAATCAATCGGCCTAGCTGGGTTCGTCCAGTAACGTTGAGAGCTTGTAGTATAGGACTCAAACAAGCCTTTCTCATCTTTCAAAACTGTATAATCAGCTTCGCTATCCACCCACTCTTGGATGTGACTTTTGGGGCAGAGGGTCAAATCAATTCGATTGCCATCTTCAAAGAGCATGAGATAAAGGCGACGGTGTCCCAGTACATTATACTGTTCAATCAAGCGTTTGCCAAACCAATCCAACCAAGAAAGGTCACTCATCAGGGCATCTAAATCCCCCACAATATAGACCACGTCGTAATCCTGAAACTCATCTTTTGGTGCTTTTGGATTTGTCCGTGAACCAGACATGGCGACAGCCTCGACTTGGAGCACTTTTGCGGTTTGAAAAATTAAACCAAGCATTTCGGATTCAGTTCTCATATTAACACCTGTTCTTTATTTGATATTACTGTCTATTAGCATACTATTTCTCAAGTTAAATTAGTTAATCAATTATAACAGATTTAGCTATCCTTCTCTCAAAGTTTTTAATTTCGACAAAATTCTAGATTCATCCATGCTTAAAATAACAAATAAAGTCGAAGTATAGATGTCATCGTACCATTGTTCCAGTTCATCATCAGCCAAATCAAGATGATATTGATTTGAATTATTGTGCCTTAAACCAAAATTATTATACATTTCAAAAAGTTTTTCAAACGCGATAACCTTTTGATTGTTAACTTTCAAAATATCTTTTAATTCTTCAGAATTATTTAATTCTTTCCTAAACGGTTCAAGGTAGTTCGCTAAAGCAATAAGTATTTCTTTCTTACGCTGAATATTTCCCTTATTTGAAAAATGATTATATTCTAAGACCTTTATCGCCTCCTCAATACTAGTTTCAGATACAATCTGAGAAGCTTCTGAGGCATATACATTCTTTTCAACAATGATTTTGTTACCATTATCCAATGTAATCAATTCATGATTTGATAATTCTAAGAATCTTGTAATATTATCAAATATAACTTGAATAAACTGGCATTCTTTTTCTGTAAATTTTCCCTCAAGATTATTAAATATATCGACTAATAACTCAGAGAAAACAAATAGTTGTTCAGTTGTATCATAGATGTTTGAAATAATAACTTCTATCATTTGTGAATAACTGGTGAACGTTGATCGATTAGGATAATCTAAGAAATTATCAGAAATGGCACTATTTATCGTTGTATAATAGCCGCGGCCCAAATTATTCTCCATTTTAAGTAAGTCCACTAAATTTTTCAGTTCTCTCTGTGGATCAAACTCCATCTGGTTCAAAATATCAAAATAATTTCGTCTCGCCATAATATCTCCTATACTATCTTAAAACACCATCTCCCCACTCTCTTCCAGTGTAAACTTGACATTATCCTCAATCCACTTACGGCGTGGTTCGACCTTGTCTCCCATGAGGACGTTTACGCGGCGTTCAGCGCGGGCTAGGTCTTCGATTGTGACACGGATAAGAGTGCGGGTTTCTGGATTCATGGTTGTTTCCCAGAGTTGGTCCGCATTCATCTCACCAAGACCTTTGTAGCGTTGGAGGGTAGCGCCTTTGCCGAACTGCTTGCGGAGTTCTTCTAGCTCTCCGTCCGTCCAAGCATAGGCCACTTCTTCTTTCTTGCCTTTTCCTTTGGACATCTTGTAAAGAGGCGGAAGGGCGATGTAGACATGTCCTGCCTCAACTAGCGGACGCATGTAGCGGTAGAAAAATGTCAAGAGCAAGGTCTGGATATGAGCACCGTCAGTATCCGCATCGGTCATGATAATGATCTTGTCATAGTTAGCATCCTCAATAGAAAAGTCTGCTCCGACACCTGCACCGATGGTATAAATCATGGTATTGATTTCTTCATTTTTGAGAATATCTGCCATCTTGGCCTTGGCTGTATTGATCACCTTACCACGAAGAGGCAAAATAGCCTGAAACTTGCGGTCACGACCTTGTTTGGCAGAGCCACCGGCAGAGTCCCCCTCGACTAGGTAGAGTTCATTCTTAGCTGGATTTTTAGACTGAGCTGGCGTTAATTTACCAGAAAGCAATCCCTTATCTTTTTTGTTTTTCTTGCCATTGCGACTCTCATCACGCGCTTTACGTGCTGCTTCACGAGCATCACGCGCCTTGATAGCCTTGCGAATGAGATTAGAAGCCAGTTCACCATTTTCCATAAGAAAGAAGGTCAACTTATCAGCCACAATTCCATCCACAACTGGACGAGCCAGAGGGCTTCCAAGTTTGTCCTTGGTCTGTCCCTCAAACTGGAGGTGCTCTTCAGGAACCAGAATTGATAGAACGGCTGCTAATCCTTCACGATAGTCGGAACCTTCAAGGTTCTTATCTTTTTCTTTGAGAAGTCCCGTCTTACGCGCATAGTCGTTCATGACCTTTGTAATGGCAGACTTGAGTCCCGTCTCATGCGTTCCACCGTCCTTGGTACGAACGTTATTGACAAAGGATAGAATGTTATCTGAAAATCCATCATTGTACTGGAGAGCAACTTCCACTTGGAAACCATTATCTTCCCCTTCAAAGTATAGAACTGGTGTCAAGGTTTCCTTGTCTTCATTGAGGTAAGAAACAAAGTCCTGTACTCCGTTCTCATAATGGAATTCGATTGCTTCATCTGTTCGCTTATCTGTCAAAGACAAGGTAACATTTTTTAAGAGAAAGGCTGACTCATTGAGTCGTTCTGAAATGGTATTGTACTTGAAGTCAGTCGTAGAAAAGATCGTCGCGTCAGGCATGAAGGTAACCTTGGTACCTGTCTTAGACTTGGGTGCTGTACCAATTTTTTTCAAGGTTGTGACGGGTTTTCCACCATTTTCAAAACGTTGCTTGTAGACTGTACCGTCACGAGTAATTTCAACTTCTAGCCAACTAGAAAGGGCATTAACAACGGAAGAACCCACCCCGTGGAGACCTCCAGATGTCTTATAGCCACCTTGTCCGAATTTTCCTCCAGCGTGGAGAATGGTAAAGATAACTTCAACAGTTGGAATTCCCATGGCGTGCATCCCAGTCGGCATCCCTCGACCATGGTCTTGAACGGTTAGACTGCCGTCTTTATTGATAGTCACATCGATGCGATCACCAAATCCAGACAAGGCTTCATCAACTGCATTGTCCACTATTTCCCAGACTAGGTGATGAAGACCCGCACCGTCGGTCGAACCAATATACATCCCCGGACGTTTACGGACCGCATCCAACCCTTCTAGCACCTGAATGGCGTCATCATTGTAGTTATTAATATTGATTTCCTTTTTTGACACAAGGAACCTCCTATTTGTTCATCTTTTCTATTTTACAGGTTTTCTAGCGATTTTGCAAAGTTTTCCCATTTAGCTGTCACAATTTCAAATGAGATTCTCAGCCTTTCTACACCATTTCATGGTATAATAGAACCATGATGACATTTGTATTATTAATTTTAGCTTATCTACTAGGTTCGATTCCGTCTGGTCTATGGATTGGACAAATTTTCTTTCAAACAAATCTGCGCGAACACGGTTCTGGAAACACCGGAACAACCAATACTTTCCGCATTTTAGGAAAAAAAGCAGGTATGGCAACCTTTGTGATTGACTTTTTCAAAGGGACCTTGGCAACTCTCCTTCCTATTCTATTCCACCAACAAGGTGTATCACCTCTTGTCTTTGGACTTTTGGCCGTGATTGGACATACCTTTCCTATCTTTGCAGGGTTTAAAGGGGGCAAGGCTGTCGCAACTAGCGCTGGAGTTATTTTCGGATTTGCGCCTATTTTCTGTCTCTATCTAGCAATCGTATTCTTTGGAAGCCTCTATCTAGGTAGTATGATTTCACTGTCTAGCGTTACTGCTTCTATTGCAGCCGTTATCGGAGTTCTCCTATTCCCACTATTTGGATTTATCCTGAACAGCTATGACCCTCTCTTCATTTTGATTATCCTAGCACTCGCTAGCTTGATTATCATTCGTCACAAGGATAATATCACACGTATCAAAAATAAAACTGAAAATCTCGTCCCTTGGGGATTGAACCTAACCCATCAAAATCCTAAAAAATAAAACGCCAGTTTGAATGAACTGACGTTTTTTTGTATGCTTATTTTGATTTGATGTAGTTGATACCATCTGCCTTAGGAGCAACTGCTTTTCCGAAGAAGGCTGCCAAGACAATGACTGTCAAAACATAAGGCGCGATTTGAAGGTAAACAGCTGGCACTCCTTGTAGGAAAGGCAATTGAGAACCGATAACTGCCAAACTTTGTGAAAGTCCAAAGAAGAGACTAGAAAGCATAGCACCGATTGGGTTCCATTTACCAAAGATCATCGCAGCAAGAGCGATAAATCCAGGACCGACAATAGTCGTTACTGAGAAGTTGACAGAAATGGATTGAGCATAAATCGCTCCACCAATCCCCCCTAAGAAACCTGAAATGATAACCCCAAGATATCTCATTTTGTAGACATTAATCCCCAAGGTATCCGCTGCTTGAGGGTGTTCACCGACAGAGCGAAGGCGAAGACCAAAGCGTGTCTTAAAGAGAATAAACCAAGCAAAGAATGAGAAGGCAATTGCGATATAACCTAGTAGACTGGTAGACTTGAAGAAGATATCTCCAATCACTGGGATATTAGCCAAAACTGGGAAATCAAAACGTCCAAAAGTCTGGCTCAAGTTGTCGGTTTGTCCTTTGTTATAAAGAACTTTGACCAAAAAGACTGCTAAAGCTGGCGCCATCAAGTTCAACACTGTTCCACTGACAACATGGTCCGCACGGAAGTGAACGGTTGCAGCTGCGTGGATAATTGAGAAAATCGCTCCCACAATTCCTCCGACCAATAAGGCAAGCCAAGGAGTTGCTGATCCAAGTTGTTCTGCAAATTCAAGGTTGAAGACTACCCCAGAAAAGGCACCCATAACCATAATTCCCTCAAGACCGACATTGACTACCCCTCCACGTTCAGAGAAGACCCCACCAATACTCGTAAAGACAAGAGGTGCTGAGTAGATCAACATAGAGGATACCAAGAGGGTTAGCATTGTTGTAATAGACATCTTTACTTACCTCCTTTTGCTTGTTTCTTCGGTTTGACAAAACGCTCGATAAGGTAGTGAACGCTGACAAAGAAGATAATAGACGCCGTTACGATGCTAACAAGCTCTGATGGTACTTGCGCAGCATTCATACCAGGTGCTCCGACTTGGAGAACTCCAAATAGGAAGGCTGCAAATAGAATACCGATTGGAGAGTTTGCTGCAAGGAGACTAACTGCCATTCCGTTAAATCCGATAGCCAATGACGAACCTTGAACATAAACGTTTTGGAAAGTTCCCAGACCTTCAACTGCTCCACCTAAACCTGCCAAGGCTCCTGAAATAATCATAGATAGGATAATTGTGCGTTTGGCAGAGATACCTGCGTACTCAGAAGCATTTGGGTTGAGACCAACTGCACGGATTTCAAAACCAAGAGTTGTTTTCTTGAGCAAGAACCAGATGACAACTACCGCAATAACCGCAAAGAAAATTCCGATATTCATACGAGAATTTCCAGTCAACTCAGACAACCATGGTGTCTGATAGGCGGCGTTGGCACCGACACGGATTGTCGAGTCTGTACTTTGCATCAATTCTTTAGGGAAAGAGCGGATAAAGGCATTTCCCACATACAATACAATGTAGTTCATCATGATGGTCACGATAACCTCCGATGTTCCGAGATAAGCTCTGAGGATACCTGGGATAGCTCCGACAATCCCACCAGCAATAAGGGCAATAACAACTGTCGCAAGAATCATCAAAGGACGTGGCATATCAGGATTTGAAAGGGCAAACCACCCACTCATAACCCAACCTGCAAGAGCCTGTCCAGGAAGACCAACGTTAAAGAAGCCTGCACGACTGGCTACTGCAAAACCAAGACCAATCAAGACAAGAGGTCCCATGGCACGGAAAATCTCACCGATACCACGCAGGCTACCAAAAGCTGTATAGAACAACTCCTCATAACCCCAAATAGCATCGTAGCCGAAGATCCACATAACAAGGGCTCCGAGTAAGATTCCTAAGAATACGGAAATCATGGGAACCGAAATTTGTTGTAATTTTTTAGACATCACTCTTCTCCTTTCCCAAGCTTCCACCAGCCATCAAGACACCAAGTTCTTGTTTGTTGGTTGTTTCTGGCGACACAATACCTTGAATCTTCCCATCGTGGATAACAGCAATACGGTCTGAGACATTTAAAATCTCATCCAATTCAAAGCTGACAACGAGAACAGCCTTGCCATTATCACGTTCTTCAATCAAGCGTTTGTGAATATACTCAATGGCACCAACGTCCAAACCACGTGTCGGTTGGCTGACGATCAGGAGATCAGGGTCTCGATCAATCTCACGAGCGATAATTGCTTTTTGCTGATTTCCCCCTGAAAGAGCTGCTGCTGGAACAAACTCGCTAGCAGCACGGACGTCAAATTCTTCCATCAGTTTCTTGGCATGAGAAGTGATATTGGCATAGTTCAAGATGCCATTTTTACTGAGCGGTTCTTTGTAGTAGGTTTGAAGAGCAATGTTTTCTGAAATCATCATATCTAAAATCAAACCATCACGGTGGCGGTCTTTTGGAACATGGCCAACACTCATCTCTGTAATTTTTCGAGGATGCAGACCTGCAATTGATTTGCCTTTTAGATCAATGCTACCTGACTCAACCTTGCGAAGACCCGTGATGGCTTGAATGAGTTCTGACTGGCCATTTCCATCGATACCCGCAATACCGACAATTTCACCAGCATGAACATCCAAAGAAAGGTTCTTCACAGCTGGTACACCACGGTTTTCATTGACAACTAGGTCTTTGATAGACAAGACCACATCTTTTGGCTGGGCTGCTTGTTTGGCTGTCTTAAAGGATACCGAACGTCCCACCATCATTTCTGCTAAGTCTGCATTTGTTGCCCCTGCAATCTCAACGGTCTCGATTGATTTTCCACGACGGATAACCGTAACACGATCGGAGACTGCACGGATTTCATCCAATTTGTGGGTGATTAGTATGATGGATTTGCCTTCCTTGACAAGGTTTTTCATAATGGCCATCAACTCATCAATCTCAGAAGGAGTTAATACCGCTGTTGGCTCGTCAAAGATAAGGATATCAGCACCACGATAGAGTGTTTTCAAGATTTCTACACGTTGTTGGGCACCAACGGAAATATCCGCCACCTTAGCAGCAGGGTCAATCGCCAAGCCATAACGTTCTGAAAGTGCCCTAATTTCTTTGGTAGCCCCTGCAATATCTAGCACGCCATTTTTGGTGACTTCACTCCCCAAAATGATATTTTCAGCCACTGTAAAAGCTTCAACCAACATAAAGTGTTGGTGAACCATCCCAATTCCCAAACTAGCAGCTTTAGACGGTGAGTCTAGTTTTACAACTTGACCATTCACCGCAATCTCACCACTAGTTGGTTCAAGAAGCCCCGCTAGCATGTTCATCAGAGTGGATTTCCCTGCTCCATTTTCTCCTAAAAGTGCATGAATTTCACCTTTTCGCAGTTGCAAGTTGATTTTATCGTTGGCGACGAATTCACCAAACACCTTGGTAATCTCACGCATCTCAATGACATTTTCGTGTGCCATATGCTCTTCCTTTCAGAGGTTTATTTTATTTCAATAAAACCTGCTAATCACATTAACAAGCTCTATTGAGACAAAAATTGCCTCAATTCTTAAAGAAGCGACCGATGGCCGCTTCCTAAGAAATGACTTTTATCCATTATTTTTCAGGAACTTTTACGCTTCCATCAAGGATTTTAGCTTTTGCTTCTTCGACAGCTTTTTTACCTTCTTCTGAAAGGTTTGTTACTGCCAAGTCAACCCCTTTATCTTTCAATGAGAAGACGATAACTTGTCCACCAGGGAATTCACCTTTTTCCGCTTTATTAGCGATATCTTTTACAGCTGTACCAACTTGTTTCAAAGTTGAAGCAAGAACAAAGTTTGATTCTTTACCATCTTTAGAAGTGTATTTACCTTCTTCTGCTTGGTCACGGTCTACACCGATAACCCAAACTTTTTCATTTTCAGGACGGCTTTCGTTAAGTGATTTAGCTTCAGAAAAGACACCTGCTCCTGTACCACCTGCTACTTGGTACACGACATCAGCACCTGCAGCATACTGAGCGGCAGCGATTGTTTTACCTTTAGCTGCGTCACCAAACGAACCAGCGTAGTCTACTTGAACCTTGATAGATGAGTCTACTGAAGCAACACCTGCTTTGAAACCAGCTTCAAAACGTGAGATAACTTCGGATTCCATACCACCTACAAAACCAACTTGTTTTGTTTTAGTTGTTTTTGCGGCAGCAACACCTGCAAGATAACCCGCCTCGTTATCTGCAAAAGTAGCACTTGCAACGTTCTTTTGATCTTTGATGACGTCATCGATCAAGACATAGTTCAAGTCTGTATGTTCTTTTGCTGCCTCTTCAACTGCATTTTTAAGGGCAAAACCAACACCAAAGATCAAGTTATAGCTTCCTGCCGCTTGTTGTAAGTGGTTCGCATAGTCTGCTTCACTTGTTGATTGGAAGTAAGTGTAACCGTTATCTTTAGAAAGGTTGTGTTCTTTCCCCCAAGCTTGCAAACCTTCCCAAGCTGATTGGTTGAATGATTTATCATCAACACCACCAGTATCAGTTACGATTGCTGCTTTTGTCTTCACATCAGATGAAGATGAAGCTGCGTTACGAGAAGAGCGGTTACCACATGCAGCGAGACCAATTGCTGCTACTGCAACTAGACCAAGGCCTAGCCATTGTTTCTTGTTCATTACTGAACCTCCTAAATAAGATGTGCAACGATGTTGCAAGTATGGATTGTTTGGTCACACAGACCACAGCCACTGCAAGAGTGGCCCAGACTAATTTAAGTCTGTAAATGAGTATGGAAGTAACTCCCCGACCGTCATCTCGACCGTCGATTTATCTTTGGCGACAAGTGTCACCTTTAGATCTTGTTCAAAAAATTCAACCATGACCTGGCGGCAAGCACCACATGGCGAGATGGGTTTTTCAGTTTGTCCGTAGACAATCAACTCTGAAAACTCTCTTTGGCCTTCGGAAACTGCTTTGAAAATCGCTGTACGCTCTCCACAGTTTGTCAAAGAATAGCTAGCATTCTCAATATTAACACCCGTATAAACGTTACCATCCTTAGCTACTAAAACAGCTCCAATAGGAAAGTGAGAATAGGGTACATAGGCTTGCTTGCTGGTTTCAATTGCTAGTTCAATTAACTCAGTAGTCGCCATCCGCTAATTCTCCTTTTAAAATCGCAACGCCAGCAGATGTTCCGATACGGGTAGCACCTGCTTTCACAAAAGCAACAGCATCCGCATATGAACGAGCTCCACCAGCTGCCTTAACTCCCATATCTGGCCCGACTGTTTTACGCATTAATTTAACATCTGCTACCGTAGCACCGCCAGTTGAAAATCCAGTTGATGTTTTGACAAAGTCAGCGCCTGCTTTTTGGGATAATTGGCAAGCCACAACCTTTTCATCGTCTGTCAACAAGCAGGCTTCAATAATAACTTTTACTAACTTGTCACCACTTGCTTCGACGACAGCACGGATGTCCGATTCAACTAAATCAAGATTGCCTGATTTGAGAGCACCAACATTGATAACCATATCAATCTCATCTGCACCGTTTTGAACAGCTTCTTTTGTTTCAAAAGCTTTCACAGCTGAAGTTGTTGCTCCCAAAGGAAAACCTACTACTGTACAAACCTTTACATCTGAACCATCAAGTCCTATTTTCGCATGTTTCACCCATGTGGGATTGACACAAACGCTGGCAAAGTCATACTCACGCGCTTCAGATAGCAAACGATCAATTTGTTCTTGGCTTGCATCTTGCTTTAAAAGCGTATGATCAATATATTTATTTAACTTCATATTCGGATTCTCCCTGATTTTATGAGATAATTTCTATAATTTCTCGTAAACTTTGCACTCCATCATTTATTTTAACATATTTTTGAAATTCTGTAACTAGTTCAGAAGAAATTTTTCCATTTGTATAAACTTTTGCAACAATTTCTCCTTTTTGAACGGAGTCTCCAACTTTCTTTTCAAAAACAATCCCTGTTTCATAGTCCAAGTCATCAGACTTGACTGCACGACCGGCTCCTAGTCTCATGGCATAGAGTCCAAATTCCATTGCTGGAAGGGCTGAAATAACACCTGTTTCTTGAGCAGGGACTTCCACCACATGGTCAACTTTGACGGGGCGATAGAGATCTTCTAAATCACCGCCTTGTGCTGCTACCATTTCTTCAAACTTAGCCAGTGCTTTGCTATTCTCAAGATGTTGACGGATTTCCTCGACCGTTTTCTCAACATCAGCCAAACCAAGCATAATCTGGGCTAACTCGCAGATAAAGTGACTAATATCTTCTCGGCCTTTTCCTTGAAGAATCTCGATTGCCTCAAGGATTTCGAGACGATTCCCAATGGCTCTTCCCAAGGGTTGGCTCATATCGGTAATGACTGCTACCGTCTTTCGACCAACGGCCTTACCAAGATCCACCATGGTTTGAGCCAATTCGCGCGCCTCCTCAACAGTCTTCATAAAGGCACCCTCACCGACAGTCACGTCTAGCAAAATGGCATCTGCTCCAGCAGCGATTTTCTTACTCATGACAGAACTAGCAATCAAAGGAATAGTGTCGACAGTCGCTGTCACATCACGAAGCGCATAGAGAAGTTTGTCTGCTTTAACCAGCTGGTCAGACTGACCAATGACGGATACACCAATATCTTGAACCTGTTTGATAAAATCCTCTTGACTACGCTCAACTTGGTAGCCCTTAATGGACTCCAATTTATCAATTGTCCCACCAGTATGACCGAGGCCACGACCACTCATTTTAGCAACGGGCACACCAAAGCTGGCTACTAAAGGAGCTAAAATCAAGGTTACTTTATCGCCAACCCCACCAGTCGAATGCTTATCAACTTTAACCCCATCAATAGCTGACAAATCAAACTCCTGACCTGTCTTGACCATATTCATCGTCAGGTCAGAAATCTCTCGTGTCGTCATTCCTTTAAAATAAACAGCCATAGCAAAGGCAGACATCTGATAGTCTGGAACAGTTCCTGCCACATAGCCTTCTACTAGCCACTTGATTTCATTTGGAGTTAGTTCTTGACCATCTCGTTTCTTTTGGATTAAATCAACTGCTCTCATTCTTTCACACTTCTAAGGATATAGTATCCCTTATCTTTCTTTACGATTTCACAATTTCCAAAAACGTCTTCCATCTTACTTTTAGCACTTGGAGCTCCTTGTTTTTTCTGAATGACGATGGTTAAATCTCCTTCGTCTTTCAAGAAATCTCTGCTCTTTTCGATAATCTCATGAACAACTTGTTTACCCGCTCGAATAGGCGGATTGGAAATAACATGGTCAAATTCCTCTTCAACTTCCTCATAGATATTAGACTGAAAAATCGTCGCTTCAACCTTATTTCGTTCAGCATTTTGTCGCGCTAAGTCCAAGGCACGATTATTGATATCAACCATGGTCGCTTGGACACCATAGGCCTTGACCAAAGAAAGCCCTAGGGGACCATATCCACAGCCTACATCAAGGACCGTTTCTCCTTCGTTGATCTCTAGGCACTTGAGCAAGAGCTGACTCCCAAAGTCAACCATTTTCTTGCTAAAAACACCTGCATCCGTGAAAAAGGTCATTTTATGTCCTAGCAACTCTACTCTCAACTCATGAATGTCGTGAGCAGCGTCAGGATTTTCTGCATAATACATTTTACTCATGAAACTATTTTACCATATTTTAGTGAAATGTTAAATCGTTTACAAAGCTGAAATTCAACAAACAAACTAAATCTGTTATGATAATAATTAAATGATCTTTGTATTTTTCACTCTATTTTTCCCTGTTAGAGGCAACTTATAGCAACTTTCAAGAATCAGAATGATAAATATCGAATTTCATTCTCTCTTTGACTACGAAATATGATATACTAAGATATCGAACGAGGAAAAATTATGACCAACGAATTTTTACATTTTGAGAAAATCAGCCGTGAAACCTGGCAGTCCTTGCATCGCAAAACAACTCCTCCCTTGACGGAAGAAGAACTGGACTCCATCAAGAGTTTTAACGACCAAATCAGCCTACAAGATGTGACAGACATCTATCTGCCACTGGTTCACCTTATCCATATCTATAAAAAAGCCAAAGAAGATTTGTCTTTCTCAAAAGAAATCTTTCTTCAAAGAGATAGCAAGCCCCAACCTTTTATTATTGGGGTTTCTGGTAGTGTTGCTGTAGGAAAATCGACCACTAGTCGCTTACTTCAGATTCTTCTATCACGTACTCTCCCGGATGCTACTGTAGAATTGGTGACAACTGACGGTTTTCTCTATCCCAACCAAACTTTAATTGAGCAAGGTATCTTAAATCGCAAAGGTTTTCCAGAGAGTTATGACATGGAAGCCTTGCTGAATTTTCTTGACCGCCTAAAAAATGGACAGGATGTCGATATTCCAGTCTATTCTCATGAAGTGTATGACATCGTCCCTGGGGAGAAACAACGCGTTAAGGCTGCGGATTTTGTCATCGTTGAAGGAATCAATGTCTTCCAAAATCCTCAAAATGAGCGCCTTTACATCACTGATTTCTTTGATTTCTCCATCTATGTGGATGCTGCTGTCGAAGACATTGAAGGTTGGTATCTGGATCGTTTCTTAAAACTCCTCAGCTTTGCCCAAAATGATCCCAACAGCTACTACCACCGCTTTACGCAAATGCCGATTGGAGAGGTCGAAGCCTTCGCTCATCAGATCTGGACCAGCATTAATCTAATAAATCTACAAAACTATATCGAACCGACAAGGAATCGTGCCGAGATCATTCTCCACAAGGCTAAAAACCATGAAATCGATGAAATTTACCTAAAAAAATAATTTCCCCTTGTCAAAACCTGAGTTTTCAGATATAATGGTATAGTTAGTAAATATGGAGGTAAGAACATTGGCAAACATTAAATCAGCTATCAAACGCGCTGAATTGAACGTTAAACAAAACGAAAAAAACTCAGCTCAAAAATCAGCTATGCGTACTGCTATCAAAGCTTTCGAAGCAAACCCTTCTGAAGAACTTTTCCGTGCTGCTAGCTCAGCTATCGACAAAGCAGAAACTAAAGGTTTGATTCATAAAAACAAAGCAAGCCGCGATAAAGCTCGTCTTTCAGCTAAACTTGCTAAATAAGAAACAGTCCATAGAGGCTGTTTTTTTGTCCTCTAATAAGAAAAGGTAGAAAATGAAAATCGCAATCATCGGATATTCTGGAGCTGGTAAGTCAACCCTAGCTGAAAAATTATCAAACTACTACTCCATCCCAAAACTGCATATGGATACACTCCAATTTCAACCTGGTTGGCAAGACAGTGACCGCGAATGGATGTTGACCGAGATGAAAAACTTTCTCACAAAGCATGAAGCTTGGGTCATCGACGGTAACTACTCTTGGTGCTATTACGAGGAAAGAATGCAGGAAGCTGAGCAAATTATCTTTCTAAATTTTTCCCCATGGACTTGTCTCTTTCGAGCCTTTAAACGGTATCTCACATACCGAGGCAAGGTCAGAGAAAGCATGGCAGCAGGCTGCCCTGAACGCTTTGACTGGAACTTTATCAGATGGATTCTCTGGGATGGACGGAGCAAATCCGCTAAAGAACGTTATCAGCAGATTCAAGAAACCTATCCGGAGAAAGTAATTGTCCTCAGGTCACAAAAGGAGATGGACCAGTTCTTAGAAAAGCTCACACATAACAAGAAAAACCAACGTACCTAACGTTGGTTTTTTGCTTTTATCCAATCACACTTCCGTTTGGTACAGCTGGATCAACTGTGAGAAGGGTTAGTTTGCCATCATGTTCAGCTGAGAGGATCATGCCTTGGCTGACATATTTTTTCATCATCTTGCGAGGTTTGAGGTTGGCAACGATTTGGACTTTCTTGCCGACCAATTCTTGCTCATTTGGATAGTATTTCGCAATTCCTGAGAGGATTTGACGGTCTTCGCCATCACCAGCATCTAGGCGGAATTGAAGCAACTTATCAGAGCCTTCCACTTTAGACACTTCTTTGACTTCAGCAACACGAATCTCAACCTTATCGAAGTCTTCAAACTTAATTTCATCCTTGTTCAGTTTGAGTTCGACTTCGTCTGGATTCCATTCTTTTTCGACTGCTGGCTTGCTACCTTCCATTTGTTCCTTGATATAGGCGATTTCTTCTTCCATATCCAAACGTGGGAAGATTGGTGTTCCTTTGGCTACTACTGTTACACCCTCAGGAAAATCCCCCAAGCTCAAGTTCTCAAGACTAGTAACTTCTGCGAGACCAAGCTGAGTCAAGACTGCGCGACTGGTTTCCATCATAAATGGCTCAATCAAGTGTGCTACGACACGAAGGCTGGCTGCCAAGTGGCTCATGACACTTGCCAATTGGTCACGAAGAGCTTCATCCTTAGCCAAGACCCATGGGGCTGTCTCATCAATATATTTGTTAGTACGAGAGATAAGCGTCCAAACTGCTTCTAGAGCACGTGGGTAGTCAACTGCATCCATGTGTGTATGGTAATCAGCAATTGATTCAGTAGCTACTTGAGCAAGAGCATGGTCAAATTCTGTCACACCTTCTACATAGGCAGGGATTTGTCCATCAAAGTACTTGTTAATCATGGAAACCGTACGGTTGAGGAGGTTTCCTAGGTCATTGGCCAATTCATAGTTGATACGGCCTATGTAGTCCTCGGGAGTAAAGGTTCCGTCTGAACCGACTGGAAGGCTACGCATGAGGTAGTAACGAAGCGGATCCAGTCCATAACGCTCTACCAACATTTCAGGATAGACGACATTCCCTTTAGACTTAGACATCTTGCCGTCTTTCATGACAAACCAACCGTGGGCAATCAAGCGGTCAGGCAACTTCATATCCAACATCATGAGAAGGATTGGCCAGTAGATAGAGTGGAAACGAAGAATGTCTTTTCCGACCATGTGGAAGACCGTTCCATTCCAGAACTTATCAAAGTTACCATGTTCATCTTGACCATAACCAAGAGCTGTCGCATAGTTAAGAAGGGCATCAATCCAAACATAGACAACGTGTTTAGGATTGGACGGCACTGGTACTCCCCATGTAAAGGTTGTACGAGAAACCGCTAAGTCTTCCAATCCTGGCTCGATGAAGTTACGTAGCATTTCATTAAGACGACCATCTGGAGTGATAAAGTCAGGATGTGATTTAAAAAATTCAACCAAGCGATCTTGATATTTACTTAGACGAAGGAAGTAAGACTCTTCTGAAACCCATTCAACCTCGTGACCAGATGGAGCGATACCGCCCGTCACATTTCCAGCTTCGTCACGGAAAACTTCTGCAAGCTGGCTTTCTGTAAAGAATTCTTCATCTGAGACCGAATACCAGCCAGAGTATTCGCCCAAGTAGATATCATCCTGAGCAAGTAAGCGCTCAAAGACTTGAGCCACTACTTTTTCATGGTAATCATCAGTCGTACGGATGAATTTATCGTATGAGATATCTAGTAATTGCCAGAGTTCTTTGACTCCAACCGCCATCCCGTCAACATAAGCTTGTGGTGTAATACCAGCTTCTTCTGCTTTCTGTTGGATCTTTTGACCATGCTCGTCAAGACCTGTCAGATAAAAGACATCGTAGCCCATGAGACGTTTATAACGCGCTAGGACATCACAGGCGATAGTTGTGTAAGCAGAACCGATATGAAGTTTACCAGATGGATAGTAAATCGGTGTTGTAATATAAAAATTCTTTTCAGACATATTTTTTCCTTTCCAGGCAAATGAAACCTGTTTTTCTAACACTTCATTATATCATATTTTCGGTGATTTTCGATAGGGAAATCTATACAAAAACAAGATAGACAAATGTCCATCTTGTTTATCTTATTCATAGCGAAGGGCTTCAATTGGATCAAGCTTAGACGCTTTATTGGCTGGTAAGACCCCAAAGATCATACCAACGCTGGCCGAAACAGCCAAGCTAAAGAGAGCAATCGGTAGCGAGACACCAATTTCTATTCCTTCCATCATATTTTTTAACAAAGCGCCTGCTAGCGTGGTCAAGCCCGCTGCACTTACTAGGCCGATGACTCCACCTAACAAGGTCAATATCATGGACTCAATCAAAAACTGTACCAAGATATTAGCCCGTGTAGCTCCCAATGCTTTACGAAGACCAATCTCACGAGTACGCTCCGTTACAGAAACCAGCATGATATTCATAACTCCAGTCCCTCCCACAAAGAGAGAGATTCCTGCGATAGCACTGATAATAGCGGTCATAAAACCAAAGATTTGCTGAACCTCTGCAAAAGCGGCAGTTTCGTCTACAACCTGATATTCTCCCTGCTGTACTCCTGCAATTTCTGTCATCTTACGTGCGAGTTCTGGCCCCAAAGTCGGAGTTAGACTCGTATCATTCACACGAAAGACAATATTAGAAATTTCCTCCACATTAAAATTAGCTGCTACAGAAGCATTGGTTGTAATCGGTAAACCACCTACACCAAACATCTTAGCACTTTTAACAGCAGGACTAGAGTAAACACCAATCACGCGGTAGCTATATCCATTGGCTGAAATGATTTGATTGAGTGCTGCCTGAGGCGAGTCAAAAAGACTTTTAGCGAGTTCCTCATCTAGCAAAATCACACTTGTAAAATCTCGGTAATCTTGTTCTCTCAGATCCCTACCTGCAATAATTTTATTTTCTACAGCAGACATATAAGTCATATTCCCACCTGTCAGACTTGCTCTCTCTACCTTTTTATCCTTGTAGGTCAAAGTAACATTTGTACTATTAGTCACATAATAGCCATCTACACCTTTTAGTTTGGCAGTTTCCTTAACCCACGATTCCTGTGTTTTAGGTGGTTCTACGTGAACATCTTCTTCTTTACCAGATAGTGTCAGTGCAGATTGCTTTTGTGTAAAGGAACCGTCCTTACTTTTAATTGGTGAGAAAAATATCTGAATATTTTTCTGAGATTTTGTCATATTTTTATTGACCTGACGAGACATAGAGTCCCCTAAAGCCATGATGACAACTACTGAAGAGACTCCGATGATAATGCCAATCATAGTCAAAAAGGAGCGCATCTTGTGTGCCATAATAGATGAAAAGGCAAATTTCAGATTTTGCATCTTAGTTCTCCTTCCCTTCCAAACGAGCGCTATCAGACGAAATAACTCCATCACGGATTACAATCTGGCGTTTTGCATAGGCTGCAATTTCGGGCTCGTGCGTTACCATAATAATAGTCTTGCCTTCTTCATTTAACTCAACCAAGAGTTCCATGATTTGACTTCCTGTTTTCGTATCCAAGGCACCTGTCGGTTCATCAGCTAGGATGATCGAGGGATCATTAACAAGAGCACGCGCAATGGCCACCCGTTGTTTTTGACCGCCAGACAACTCCGAAGGAAGGTGATGAATACGATCAGTCAACTCTACTTTACTCAGATATTCCTCTGCCAACTTGCGACGTTGGGCAGCTGGAACTCCTGCATAAATCAAGGGTAACTCAACATTTTGAACAGCATCCATCTTTGACAAAAGAAAGAACTGTTGAAAGACAAAACCAATTTGTTGATTACGTACCTGTGCCAACTGCTTTTCACCTAGACGGGCCACTTCTTGACCTTCTAGATAATATTCGCCGCTAGTTGGGGTGTCCAGCATTCCAATGGTATTCATCAGAGTAGATTTACCCGAGCCAGATGGTCCCATAATGGCAACAAATTCCCCTTCGCCAATCTCCAAATTAATATTTTTCAAGACCTGCAGTTCCTGTTCACCATTTCGATAGTTCCGGCAGATGTTTTTTAGACTAATTAGTTGTTTCATCAGCCTTCACCTCTTTTCCTTCTTCCAAGGAAGTCGTTGGATTACTGATGACTTTGGTTCCGTCTGTCAAACCAGATGTGATCTCTTGGTTTTCTGCGTCAGCATTTCCTAGGCTAACTTCAACCTTCTTAGCCTTATTCTCTTCGTCAACAACCCAAACGTAGTTTTTCCCGTCTTCAGTAATGACACTGGTTAAGGGTACGAGGATTGATTTCTTGTCACTTTTAACCTCAACACTAACGGTAAAACCTGGTCTTAAATCACCAATCTCACTCGTTACTTCAATCGTATAAGGATATTTAGAACCAGTATTCCCCCCAGTTATAGCATTCGTTCCTTCTCCACTATTTTTAGGGTAAGCTGAAATAAAGCTGATCTTCCCTGTCCAAGTTTTATCTTGGTAAACTTTAGAAGAGAAGGTCACTTCTTGGCCAACAGAAAGGTTGGCAAGATTGTACTCGGAAAGTTCTCCCTTGACTTGTAGATTGTCGTTACTTACTACATGAACCATCACTTGATTTGCAGCAGTTGTGGACTTTGATACATTGCGATTAACTTCTACAACTGTACCTTCTAGCGTACTCAAAACCTTTGTTGCGTCCAATTGGGCCTGCGCCTTTTTAAGTTGTGCCTCTGCATCAGCACGACTATCACGAGCATCACTAATCTGAGAATCAATGGAAGAGACAGAAGAACCCTGTGCTCCATCATCATATTCTTCCGAATCAGCTAGAGTGTTGTTTCGTGATTCCTTCAAGTCATTGATACGACGATCAGCCTTGGCTATGGCACGGTTAGCTGCATCATAAGCAGACTGCGCTTCTGTGCTGTTGTATTTTACGAGCGCTTGTTCTTTGTCAACCTTATCTCCAACAGAAACCAAGATTTCATCCACCTCACCCTTACTTGCATCCAAATAAACATATTGTTCATTTTTTGCGGTGACGGTACCAGATAAAAGAACAGAGGAGGCAACTGTTCCTTCCTTTGCGACTACGAGATGCGATGTGTCATCCTTACCGGCAGCCTGAGAGGGCTGTCTAAATAGCAAAATACCCACTGCACTGGTTATAATAATACTTGCAGCACCAATAGCTGTGTATAGTTGCCATTTTTTAGTTTTCTTATTCCCCTTCATCACAAAACTCCTATTTTATTTTCAATACAAAGACTATTATAGCAAATTTACCTACTCTAAACAATGATTGTTCAGAGAGAAAAGAGAACAATTCAGGAAACATGCCTTGTTTCCATTTGATTTATGCAGAATTGTACTAGTAACATCATACACCTTATTTCTATATTTAGCAAGTGATTTCTGCTATTTCTTTAGGGCGTAGCAGATTTTTTGCATTCAAAAAATAAAAACGATAGAATATGACTATCAAAACTATAAGGAGTTTTCCATGAGAGAATATGATATCATCGCCATCGGTGGGGGAAGCGGCGGCATCGCCACTATGAACCGCGCTGGCGAACACGGTGCTAAAGCAGCTGTTATCGAAGAAAAAAAATTAGGCGGAACTTGTGTCAACGTTGGCTGCGTCCCTAAGAAAATCATGTGGTATGGAGCCCAAATCGCTGAAAGCTTCCACCACTACGGTCCTGACTACGGGTTTACGAGTTCAGATGTTCAATTTGATTTTGCAAAACTTCGTCAAAGCCGTGAAGCCTACATCGATCGTGCCCGCTCATCTTATGATGGAAGTTTCAAGCGAAACGGGGTTGATTTGATTGAGGGTCGTGCTCATTTTGTTGATTCCCACACAGTCAGTGTCAATGGTGAATTGATTCGTGCCGAACATATCGTGATTGCGACTGGCGCTCGTCCAAGCATCCCAAATATTCCTGGAGCTGAACTCGGTGGCAGCTCAGACGATGTCTTTGCTTGGGAGCAACTTCCTGAATCCGTTGCAATCCTTGGTGCTGGCTATATCGCGGTTGAGCTAGCAGGTGTTCTTCATGCACTCGGTGTAAAAACTGATTTGTTCGTTCGCCGCGACCGTCCTCTGCGTAGTTTTGACAGCTACATCGTGGAAGGTCTCGTTAACGAAATGGAAAAAACAGGCCTACCTTTGCACACCCATAAGGTACCAGTCAGACTCGAAAAAACTGAGCGAGGCATTACCATTCATTTCGAAGACGGTTCTAGTCACACTGCTAGCCAAGTTATCTGGGCTACAGGGCGCCGCCCAAATGTAGACGGGTTGGAGTTAGAAAAGGCTGGAGTTACACTCAACGAACGTGGATTTATCCAAGTGGATGAGTATCAAAATACTGTTGTAGATGGTATCTATGCCCTTGGAGACGTTACGGGTGAGAAGGAACTAACTCCAGTAGCCATCAAGGCTGGACGTACCCTATCTGAACGTCTCTTTAATGGGAAAACACTTGCTAAGATGGACTACACAACTATCCCTACTGTTGTCTTCTCCCACCCAGCAATCGGAACCGTGGGGTTGACCGAAGAAGAAGCTATCAAAGAATACGGCCAAGAGCACATTAAAGTCTACAAGTCAAGCTTTGCATCTATGTACTCTGCCGTTACAAACCATCGTCAAGAATCTCGCTTCAAACTCATCACCGCCGGTGCTGACGAAAAAGTTGTTGGCCTTCACGGACTAGGTTACGGGGTGGATGAGATGATTCAAGGATTTGCTGTTGCCATCAAGATGGGAGCAACAAAGGCAGACTTTGATGCTACAGTAGCTATTCACCCGACTGCCTCTGAAGAATTTGTGACCATGCGCTAATTGTTGAAAGAGACTTTAAAGAGTCTCTTTTTACTTGCAAAATCGGCTGTTACAAAATTGTTACCTTGATTTCAAAAATGGGTTGACTTTTCTTCCTGAATTAGTATAATAGTTACTATAATTTTAAAAAGAGGTTAACAGTTTTGAAAAAAGCTCATATCTATGCTATCCCTGCTATCGGTGCTGCTCTCATCGCCGTATTGGCTCAAATCAGTCTGCCGATCGGTCCTGTACCCTTCACTTTGCAAAACTTTGCGATTGGTCTGATTGCAACTGTTTTTAGACCAAGGGAAGCCGTCCTATCTGTTGCTCTCTATCTCCTGCTGGGTGCCATTGGTCTACCTGTCTTTGCAGGGGGAGGAGCTGGATTTCACGTTTTAGTTGGTCCAAGCGCAGGTTATCTCTGGTTCGACCTTGTCTATGCAGGACTTACATCTTATCTCATCCATCAAAATAGTGGCCATATCCGCATTTTCCTAGCCAACCTCTTGGGTGATTCCCTCGTCTTTGTCGGAGGTATTCTCAGCCTCCACTTCCTTGCTGGTATGCCATTCGATAAGGCACTAGCAGTTGGTGTCCTTCCCTTTATCCTCCCTGACCTTGGTAAGATCATTGCGATTAGTTTTATTGGTCGTCCCTTACTCGAAAGATTGAAAAACCTTCCATATTTTTCAAGATAAAAGAATAGTCCAGAACAATTGTTCTGGACTATTTCCTTTCCAATTACTTCCTAAGAACTAACTGAAAATCAACTCTCATCTAGGGATTATTTATTTTTACGGCTTACAAAGTACAATCCACCAGTCACTGCCATCAAAGCAAGTCCTGCAACTACTGTTGCGTTAGATGCTTTTTCACCAGTGTTAGGAAGTTGAGGTTTTGGATCTGGTTTTCCTGGTTTGTTTGGTTCTGGATCTTTTGGCTTGTTTGGCTCTGGATCCTGTGGTTTATTTGGTTCTGGGTCTTTTGGCTTGTGGTGATTTACAATATTAGTGCCAGTTACTTCAGAAGTATAGCCTTTAGGAACATATACTTCTTTAACTGTATAAACAATCTCTTTACCACCATCTTGATAACGATCAAGATCTGTAAATTCATACGTCCAACCACTTGCTACTGAAGCTGTAGCTGTTTTACCAGTTTCCACACCATTTGCCAACAGTTTAACAACAATTGAGTCTGGACGAATACCATCTTTGTTGTTAGCATCATCCCAAATCTTTTGACCTTTGACATTGATCTTAGCTGGTGTATGAGTGTTCGTAATAGTGTATTTACCATCTTTCTCAGTCACTTCTGCAGTATAGTGTTCAACACTAACTTCTTTCAACACATAAGTGATTTCTTTACCTTTTTCATACTTAGGAAGGTCTTTAAATTCAAACTTCCAATCAGTTTCTGCTGATACTTCCATTTCTGCAACTACTTGTTCTCCTTTAAGGACTTGAACTGTAATCTTAGTTGGACGTTTGCCGTCTTGGTCATTATTATCATTCCAAACTTTCGTTCCAGAAATATTAATTTTTTCTGGATCATGGCTATTAGTAATAGTAAAGTTGTCGATAGAAGATTTATATCCTGCAACAGCTTCTTCCGTTACAGTATATTTAATCTCTTTACCATTCTTATATTTTGCAAGTTTTGTAAATTCAACAGACCAAGTACCATCTGTAGCTGCTTGAACCTCTTTAGAATCAATCTTGGTACCATCTGCTAGGAGGTTAACTGTGATCTTGTCTGGACGTTTACCATCTTGGTTATCAGCATCGTTCCAGTTTTTAGTAACTGTAATATCTATGGTTTCTGGGGTGTAGCTGTTAGTAATCGTAAAGCCTGATGTTGCATCACCTGTAACCTCTGAGATATATCCTTCAACTTTAGTTGTTTCTATTACTGTGTACGCAATCGCTTTACCAGCTTTGTTCACATCAAGATCTGTAAAGCTTCCAGACCAGTTGTTCTCTTTATTGAGCTCAAGGGTCTTACCTGTGTCTTGACCATCGGCAAGAAGTTTAACTGTGACTGATGTTGGACGTTTGCCGTCTTGGTTATCGGCATCCTTCCATACTTTTTTCACAGAGACTTCAGTTTTCGCTGGTGTGTAAATGTTCTTAAATACAAGACCTTTCGCTTCTTTCGAAGCTGTTGCTTTCAATTCAGTTGCGCTGACTTTTTTAACAGTTACTTCAACTTCTTGAACTGTCTTATCGTAGGTGATACCTTTTTCATCGCCTTCAACTTCTGAGATTGTATACTTGTGAGTCCCCACTTGGCTCTCATCATATGAGATTGGTGAGAAGGTCA
>NZ_AFUB01000062.1 GCF_000222705.1 Streptococcus mitis bv. 2 str. SK95
TCAACAAAACAGCCCCGTCTTCGGAGCTGTTTTTCTCTATGCTTTCTTTTCTTGATTTTTAGAAATACTACGATTTTTACCCTCAAGATAGACCATCAAAATGGAAATATCTGCTGGGTTTACTCCCGAAATACGGCTAGCTTGGCCGATGGTTTCCGGATTGATGAGTTTGAACTTCTGGCGAGCTTCTGTCGCAATCGAGTCAATATCATCCCAGTCGATGTTAGAAGGAATGCGTTTTTCTTCCATGCGTTTCATCTTAGCAACCTGATCCATGGCTTTGGAAATATAGCCTTCGTACTTGATCTCTGTTTCAATCAATTCAATGATCTTGTCATCCAAGTCCTCAGCGGCAGGACCGATAAAGTTTACGACATCTTGATAAGACACTTCTGGGCGACGAAGGAATTCCTTGGCTGTCACGGCGTCTGTCAGAGGTTTGAAGCCCATTTCAGCAACCTTGGCATTGGTTTCCTTGACTGGCTTGAGTTTGATGCTATCTAAGCGCTGCATCTCATTTTCAAATTGATGTTTCTTGATTTCAAAACGAGCCCAGCGTTCATCGTCAACAAGCCCAATCTCACGACCCATCTCGGTCAAACGCATGTCGGCATTGTCATGACGGAGGATGAGACGATATTCAGCTCGACTGGTCAAGAGACGGTAGGGTTCAATGGTTCCCTTGGTCACCAAGTCGTCAATCATTACCCCGATATAACCGTCACTGCGCTTCAAAATCAATTCAGGCTTGCCTTGGATTTTCAAAGCCGCATTGATACCAGCGATAATCCCTTGGCCAGCAGCTTCTTCGTAACCTGACGTTCCATTTGTCTGACCAGCTGTGAAGAGTCCTGAGATTTTCTTGGTTTCAAGTGTTGCACGCAACTGATGAGGTAAGACCATGTCATACTCGATGGCATAACCTGTTCGCATCATTTCAGCATTTTCCAACCCTTTGATGGAATGAACCAAGTCACGTTGGACATCCTCAGGTAGACTGGTTGAAAGACCTTGAACATAGACTTCTTCTGTATTGCGCCCTTCTGGCTCAAGGAAAAGTTGGTGGCGTTCCTTGTCCGCAAAGCGCACAATCTTGTCCTCAATCGACGGGCAGTAACGAGGTCCCACTCCCTTGACCACACCTGTAAACATAGGTGCACGGTGGAGGTTATTTTGGATAATCTCATGACTGGTACCATTGGTATAGGTCAACCAGCATGGCACCTGATCCTTGACATAATCCTCATCACGTGAAGTGTATGAGAAGTGATTAGGCGCTTCGTCTCCTGGCTGAATTTCTGTCACATCGTAATTGATAGAAGAAGCCTTGACACGTGGAGGGGTTCCTGTCTTGAAACGACCGATTTCGAGGCCCAATTCCTTGAGATTATCAGCTAGGTTAATCGAAGCTAGGCTGTGGTTAGGACCTGATGAGTACTTGAGATCTCCGATGATAATTTCCCCACGGAGGGCCGTCCCTGTCGTCACGATAACGGCCTTTGCAGCATACTCTTGATGGGTCGCTGTACGCACACCGACAACCTTGCCATCTTCCACCAAAATCTCATCAATCATGGTCTGACGAAGGGTCAGATTTTCTTGATTTTCAACCGTCTTGCGCATCTCCTTAGAGTAAAGTTCCTTGTCAGCCTGCGCACGGAGGGCACGAACGGCTGGCCCCTTCCCAGTGTTGAGCATCTTCATCTGGATGTAAGTCTTGTCAATGGTTTTAGCCATTTCACCACCAAGGGCATCGACTTCACGCACAACAATCCCCTTGGCAGAACCACCGATAGAAGGGTTACAAGGCATGAAAGCCAGCATTTCAATGTTGATGGTCGCAAGCAAGACCTTACAGCCCATACGGCTAGCTGCTAGGGATGCTTCTACCCCCGCGTGCCCCGCACCGATTACAATAATATCGTATTCTTCCGTAAAATTATAAGTCATTTCTTAACCTTTCAAAAATTTCTCGTAAATAAGGAACTAACTTCTCCTCCTCTAGAGCTTGAGCCATAGTAACCCATTTAAAGTGCGTATGCTCTTCAGGATCTAATCTGATAATTGGCTTCTCCCCAACCCACTCTGCTTTATAAACTAAGCGAGTAAAGACAGTATCCTTAGAGGTATCCAGTTGACTATCTTCGTGAAGAAGTTTGAGCGAACTGCTATCTAGCCTAACTCCCGCTTCTTCAATACATTCTCTAAGAGCTCCATCTCGCGGAAGTTCACCCTTTTCAACCCCGCCACCAGGAATATCCCAGTAAGTTGGATAAACGTTGGGTTGTCCTCTTTTAATTTCCGAACGCTGAATGAGCAAATAATCACTACCACTATGAACAAGTACATGGGCAATAAGCTTAACCATCATTTTCTCTCCTATTCCTCAAGATGAATGTGTCTTAGTTGGCCTTCCCAATCTGGTAAGGCTGTTTTTAAAAAGGCTGGGACTAGTTGGAAATCCTGGAGCTGGTCCAAGTCAATCCACTCACAGGGCTGCGATTTCTCATCTTCCTGCATGGTCAATGGGGCATCTTCGAGCAAGTCTACCAAATAATGAAACTCGATGTTGTGATAGGAAACACCGTCCTGTTCAAAACGATTTTCAACCACGAAAGCTAGCTGCCCAGCTTGAGCTTTGACACCCAGTTCTTCCCTCACTTCGCGGACTACTGCGTCTTCCGTTCTTTCATTGACTTGAATCGCACCGCCAATAGTGTAATACTTGCCCTTATCTTTGGTAACTAGGAGCTTGCGATTTTTGAGGATCAAGGCTGTCGCCCGAACACCAAAAACTGTATTTCCTACTTTTGTCCGAAAGTCTTGCTGAGTCATTCTTGTCCTTTCCCTTAAACGACACAAAAACAGTCAAAACTCCAAAGAAGTGCAGGACAAAAAAGCCTGCAACATCCATGAGCTTTGACCATCATTTCTATTGCTTTTATTATTGTAGCAAATTGAGAAAATTTGTCAATCTAAATGTACTGACAAACTTGTCCATCGCGGTAGGCATTGTCAATCAAACCGCCACCTAGACACTCTTCGCCATCGTAAAAAACAACCGCCTGTCCTGGTGTGATCGCGCGCTGCGGTTCCGCAAAGATGACTTCTGCCTTGTCTCCTTTGACATGTACTGTCACCTTAGAATCAGGCTGACGGTAGCGGAATTTAGCCGTACATTCTAGCGTAAATTCCTCTGGCATGTCACGAGTAAAGTGAACTTGACTGGCTTCTAGGCTTGTTGACATGAGCGAGTCATGATAGAAACCTTGGCCGACATAGAGGATATTCTTGCTGAGATCTTTTCCGACAACGAACCAAGGAGCATTGTCACCGCCATGTTGGCCACCGATACCAAGTCCGCCACGCTGACCGATTGTATAATACATAAGGCCTGCATGCTCGCCCATATCGCGTCCATCCACAGTCATCATGCGACCAGGCTGAGCTGGCAGGTAGTTACTGAGGAAGTTTTTAAAGTTCTTTTCTCCGATAAAGCAAATCCCTGTCGAGTCTTTCTTCTTGGCAGTCGCAAGGCCTGCTTCTTCTGCTAGTTTTCGTACTTCAGGCTTTTCCAAATGTCCCAATGGGAACATGGTTTTTTGAAGTTGTTCTTGCGAAAGTTGGCTGAGGAAATAGGTCTGATCCTTGCCATTGTCCACGCCACGAAGCATGTGAACAATGCCATCCTCATCACGCGACACACGGGCATAGTGCCCAGTTGCCACATAGTCTGCCCCCAAGGTCATGGCATAGTCCAAAAAGGCCTTGAACTTGATTTCCTTGTTGCACATAACATCTGGATTTGGCGTGCGCCCTGCACGGTATTCCGCTAGGAAATACTCAAAAACGCGGTCCCAGTACTCTTTTTCAAAATTGACAGAGTAGTAGGGGATGCCGATCTGGTCTGCCACCGCAGCCACATCTTTGTAATCTTCGGTCGCCGTACAGACGCCGTTTTCATCTGTGTCGTCCCAGTTCTTCATGAAGATACCGATCACATCGTAGCCCTGCTCTTTAAGCAAGAGAGCTGTCACCGACGAATCAACACCACCACTCATCCCCACAACAACACGTGTTTTAGAGTTATCACTCATGGTAAGTCTCCCATCTATTCGTTTATTCACGATTGAAGGTCGTGTGTGCTTTAACGATTGAAGGTCGCTTGAGCAGTTTTCATTATAACATGCTTGGTTGGAGAAGACAAGAAAGAGGCTGATAAATCATCTCAGCCTCTCTTTCATACTTTGCAAACGAATCAATTTTCCCCTTTAAGTTCTTTCTTCGCTTGTTCTATCTGGTATTTCACTTGCTCAAAGCCGGTCCCTCCTATGGAATTCCGTCTCTGAACAGCAGTCTCCGGACGCAAGTAGATATAAATATCCTCTTCAATCAAGGGATGGTAGACTTGCAACTCCTTCAAATCCCAATCTTGGATGTTTTTACCATGCTTGATAGAGTCTAGAACCAATTTCCCTACAATTTCATGCGCTTCTCTAAAGGGGAGGCCTTTTTCTGCCAAATAATCTGCCAGTTCGGTCGCATTCGAAAAATCATTCTCTGTAGATTGCTGCATTTTGGCCTTATTAACCTGCATGCTCGATAGCATACCTGCTAACACATCCAGAGAATTTAAAATCGTGTCTACTGTATCAAACAGGCCTTCCTTGTCCTCTTGCAAATCCTTATTATAGGCCAGAGGCAAAGACTTCATGACAGTCAATAGTCCAAGTAAGTGCCCGTAAACCCGTCCTGTCTTCCCTCGAATCAATTCGGCCATATCAGGATTTTTCTTCTGGGGCATGATAGATGAACCTGTTGAAAAGCTATCAGACAAGCTAATGTATTGATACTCAAAACTGCACCAATTGATGATTTCCTCACAAAAACGACTCATATGCATCATCAAAATGCTAGCATTTGACAGGAATTCCAAGATAAAATCACGGTCACTCACGGCATCCAAGGAATTGGTATAGGGTTGTTGGAAGCCCAATAAATCACTCGATAATTGACGATTGATTGGAAAAGTTGTCCCCGCTAAGGCAGCCGCACCCAGTGGAGATAGGTCCGTATGTTTCAAGTTAAATGCGAATCGCTCGCTGTCCCTTTGGAACATATTGTAATAAGCCATGAGATGGTGGGCAAAGCTAATCGGTTGGGCGTGTTGCAAATGGGTATAGCCTGGCATGATGGTTTCCACATGTTTTTCAGCCAAATCCAGCAAAACACTGTTCAGATTCGCCAACTTATCCAAGACATGGCCAAGCTGCTCCTTTAGATATAAGTGCATATCCGTTGCGACTTGGTCATTCCGAGAACGAGCCGTATGTAGTTTTCCAGCCAGAGGACCGATTTTCTCTGTCAGCAACACTTCCATGTTCATATGAATATCTTCATTTGCAATATCAAAATGAAGCTCTCCTGCCTCTAAATCTCGCAACAAAGCTTTCAGACCATCTTGGATCTGCTCTGCCTCTTCCAAGCTTAAAATGCCAGTCTGTCCTAGCATTTGAACATGAGCTAAGGAACCCATTAAATCAAATTTTGCCAGCTGGTGGTCAAAGGAAATACTCGCACCGAACTGTTCTACCCAATCTTCCACAGCGCCTTCAAATCGACCACCCCATAATTTTGTATTTTTCGACATATCCTGTCGTCCCTTTCTATCGCGTCACTACTCTACATTTTTCTGAACTTCTGAATAAACCTTAGTCGGAAGCCCCCAAAGCTTGATAAATCCAACAGCCGCATCTTGGTCAAAAGTATCCGCACTAGTATAAGTCGCCAAATTTTCATCGTAAAGAGAATTTGGAGATTTCCGAGCCACTACCTGAGCGTTCCCCTTATAGAGTTTAACTTTTGCAGTTCCATTGACAACTTTCTGTGTCTCCTTGATATAGGCTATCAAAGCCTGAGTTGCTGGGCTAAACCACAAGGCATTATAGATGAGATTGGACAACTCATTTTCGATAATAGGTTTGAAATGAGCCACTTCTCTCACAAGAGTCAAGTCCTCAATCTCCTTATGAGCTGCCAATAAAGTCACAGCACCTGGGCACTCATAAATCTCTCTTGACTTAATACCGACTAGGCGATTTTCCACATGGTCAATACGACCAACACCGTGTTTGCCCGCAATTTCATTTAGCTTTTGAATCAAATCCGCCACTTTCATCTTCTCTCCATTGAGGGATATGGGCGCCCCGCAACTAAACTCAATGTCAATAAATTCTGGACTGTCTGGTGCCTCTTCTGGAGAAGATGTGATTCCAAACGCTTCTTCTGGCGCTTGGTTCCAAGGATTTTCCAAGACACCACATTCATTTGCACGTCCCCAAAGATTTTGGTCAATAGAGTAAGGATTGTCAAGGTCAGCTGGAACTGGAACGCCGTTTTCCTTGGCATATTGGATTTCTTCTTCACGAGACCATTTCCACTCACGAACAGGTGCAACTACCTTTAAATTGGGATCCAAAGCTGCAATAGAGACTTCAAACCGAACTTGGTCGTTTCCCTTACCTGTGCAACCATGAGCAATTGTGGTTGCCCCCGTCTGATGAGCTATTTCAACGAGTTTTTTTGAAATAAGAGGGCGACTCAGAGCAGATACTAAGGGGTACTTTTGTTCATAGTAGGCATGAGCCTGAAGGGCCACTAAAACATAGTCATTAGCAAATTCTTCCTTAACATCAATGACATAAGACTCTACAGCCCCAACCTTGAGAGCTTTATCGTGGATGAACTCCAAATCTTTTCCCTCACCCACATCCATACAAACAGCAATCACATCATAGTCTTTTTTTAACCATGTAATCGCAACTGATGTATCCAATCCACCTGAATAGGCTAAAATAACTTTTTCCTTACTCATTTCTCTTCCTTCTTTCTATTTTTCGATAGAGGCTTTAAAAGCATCGTCAATCAATTTGTCCAACTCCCCAGAATCCTTCAACTTCTGGATGGTTTTGTCAACCGCCTCTTTTAATTCTTTACTGTCTTTTTTCATCGCAACAGCGTAGGAATCTTCTTTGTCATTGTCAACATCAAACTCAGCGATGGCTAGGTCTGGATTATTCTCTACAAATCCTTTCGCCACTGGTTCCTCAAAGATAAGAGCATCCAGTTGCCCTGATTTCAAATCTGTTATCAAATTTCCATTTTTAGGAAGTGAAACGAGAGAAGAATTCTGCAAAGTTTCTTTGACCAAAGTCTCCTGGATAGAACCTTTCTGCGCTCCAACCTTTTTCTGAGCCAAATCCTTGACTGATTGGTAATTCGTTAATTCAGATTTTCTTACGATAACCTTATTTTTCGAAGTGTAGTAGGGAATTGAAAAATCGTAAACTTGACTTCTCTCCTCCGTTTTAGAAACACCTGATATGGCGAGATCGGCCTTGCCTGAATCAAGACTAGCCAGTACATTGTCAAAACTCATTGGAGAGAACTCCACTTCCACACCTAGCTCCTTTGCGATGGCTTTGGCTAGTTCAACATCTGAACCTACAATCTGATTTTTTCCATCGACCAATTTCTGGTATTCAAATGGAGCAAACTCTGGATTTAGGGCCACCACCAATTTTCCTTTAGCTTTAATGGCTTCAACACCTTGGGACTGACTGTTACTACAAGCAAACAATAAGGGAAACATAAGCAAACTAAACATCGCCATCAACACCTTCTTCACTTTATTCATAGAAAACCTCCTCTTATTTTTATACTTTTTAATTGTATAAATAATACACTTCTCAAAAACATTTGTCAAGCCAAAACTGAATTTTATTCCATTTTAAACAAAAAAGCTTAGGGAAATTACATAAAAATGTTATTCCTAAGCGTATTTATACTATTCATTTTTTGGAAAAATATAATCACTCTATTAAATGTCAGACGACAGAGAGATAAACGAACTCCCTACATTCTCTTTCACAATTCAATGACTCGATGGCATTGTTGAGCCACATAGGCATCGTGGGTAACGATAATGACCGTTTTCCCTTCCTTGTTCATGTCTAAGAGAAAGTTTAAAACCAAATCTCGATTTTCAGGATCTAGAGAACCGGTTGGTTCATCTGCTAAAAGGAGCTGACTGGGTTTTAAAATAGCTCTAGCAACTGCGATTCGCTGCTGTTCCCCTCCAGATAACTCTGAAACCTTTTGATGCAGAGTTGATGATAATCCCACCCTCTCTAAAATTTCTTCTATCCTTTTAACTTTATCCTTCTTGGACAATTTCACATACTTTAGAGCAAGCATGAGATTATACTCTACTGTTTCATTATCAATCAGAGCAAAATTTTGAAAAAGATAGGAAATGTGTTCGCGGATAATCGCTTGCGACTTAACAGAATTGATAGATACATTTTGCTGACCAAAAATTTCATAATGTCCACTGTAATCACCATCTATCAAACCCAAGAGATTTAACAAGGTTGACTTGCCACTACCACTCTTTCCAACTATCGCAACTAAATCCCCTTGGTTAATCTTTAGAGATAAGTTCTCCAAAATAACTTTTTTCCCAATGGTTTTCGTAACATTTTCCAACTTTATCATAAGATGTCCCCTTTCAATAACTGCGCTACATTTCGTTTTTCCATCTTAGAACCCAATAAAAGTACAAACAAAATATCTAAGCCTGTAAATCCTGCAAAAAGTAGGAGCGGAAAAAGAGCATGAGCAAAGAATAACAAAACCATAAAAGGAAGGCTATAAACGGCTAATAGGAGACCCAGCAAGGAATGATACCGATCTATCAATTTCCACCCCATAAACTTCTTGGTAATGATATCTGTTCGCTTCAATAAGAAAGTTGTTACTAGTAAGAAGTAAGAAATCATCATGCTAAGGAGACCAAACAAAGCAAAGAGTAGGTTAAAATTCCGAACAGCATCTTGATAACTATCCACCTTCCCTTGTTGAATGGCTTGAATAGATGAAAATTTTAAATAATTTCCATCTGACAATTTCTCAACTAACTCTGTAATCTCCTTTTGATGTTGAACCGTATTTTCGATTTTAATGGGATTATTTAAACCTGTTGTTGACAGGGAGGCTTTTTCATCCCACATCATATCAGAATCATTGACCAGGCTAATAATTGGATTATAGAGATTTTCCTTTCGCTTCTCGTTATAGGGGAAGAATGACCAATCACCTTCATAATAGGCAATCTCGACATCCATCTCCTCTATCCTTCGTTTTTGCTGCTCTTCATACTTCATCGAATGATAGGCAATTAACTTCCCCAAGAGCTGATTTTTATCTTCTTCACCTTTCGTACTTGCTGGCATCAAAATAACTTTTTTAGTGCCGGTATCTGGTAGCTTGAATCCCTTGCTCTTTAGAAAATTGCGATTGGCATAGTAAACAGTTAGCATATCAGTCAGTTGATACTGCTGCACTTGTTCTGCAGTGGCAAAATTTTTGATAGGCAGGTTACTAGTTTGCACATAGCCCGCCTGCGTTTTTTCTACCAAATCCTGATAAAATCGATAGAAATAATCCAATGCCTTCCCTGAGCCTGCCAACTGCTCTTGCCACAAGTTATCATTGAGTTGGAAAGTTTCTAAGGTCAGATAATTTCCTTGACTGATCCACTGTTTCTGGTAATCCAACTCTTTGTTTTCTTGTTCCAAACTTTTCCCCACCCCAACTAGCAAGACTGTCAGTAAAATGGTGGTTCCTATTTTCATCAAATAATTAAAGAGTAGACCAAATTTGAAAGATGAAAAACCTTTCAGCAGAGAGCTGATTGTCATTTTTTGAATTAAGAGATAAGTCAACCAACTGATAAAGAGATAAAGCTGCAAAAGCAAAAAATGAGACAACCACAGCATAGGGAACAAATCTTTCGGCTTATAATCAAGCAAGAAAAACACTCCTAGATTGATCACAAGCGCCCCACCTAGGAGGAGGTAGAGGTTGCCTTTCACAACATCAGCTAAAACAGCCCGATCTTGAAAACCAAGTAATTTTTGTACCCCAACTCTTTTCATCTCCATCATTGGCTGATACACTGTTACTAAGACAAGAAGCAAAATAGCCAAGGCAAAAACAATAGCAGATAAAAGCAAGTCTCGATTTATGACTTCCACTGCACTTTTGTAGGTCGGCTCTAGCAAGGTAGCCTGATCTGTCTTGAAAAAATCGCTCCATTTCTTTACAATCCCATCCTTGTCGATCTCTTGTGTAGAAGTTATCGTATAGCGACCATTTAAACTACGAGATGTATCCTTGATGTAGGTTTGAAAAGTCATAAGCTGAATAGGTTTGGCTTTTAGAAAGGTCGGAATCGTACCAAGTTTATTGGAAATTTCTTTATTACTGTAAACTCCCTCACCATCTGTGGTAAAATCAAGGGAAGAAAGTCCAAACTCTTGGTAGGGGAAGGTATCTTTATCAAAAACACCAGACTTGATCACCTCATCACCACTGTCTGTTTTGATGATGGAGACTTTGTACTCCTTTGATACATCCTCAAAAAATCGAAGAACAGATTCTGCAGGTTCATTGACATCTTTCAAGTATACATCCAAAGAACTCGCTGTCTTTCCCATTTCCTGAATCCGAACTACTTCTCGTGTGTAGTTTACATTAAAAACAAAAAAAGTGGTACACAGAAGCAGGAGTAACATACAGAAATTACTGATTTTTTTCATAAAGATACCTCCAATAAAGTTCTCCCTCTCCTAACAGGAGAGGGAAAATTTCACTTAAAATCCATAGAAATATTCTAATCCTGTTGGCGGAATTTTAGTAAGGGAAGCTTGAGCCCAAACCCCGGGAGCTTCACGATCCTTAGAGATTCTACCACCATGTCGGACTGTTGCTGTATGAGATCGAGTAGGATGTAAATAATCAGAATATCCAAAAGTTCCTGTCCAACCTACTCCATAGTTCCATTGACCACCACCTACCCATACTGCCAAAACATTTGTCGTAGCAAGCAAACCACATGCCATTACGGTTGCGACACCAATTTTTACTAATTTTTTCATGATATTTTCCTCACATCTTATATCTTTAGCTGTTTCACAGAAACAGATGAATTGATTCATTTGTAAACATCGAAGTCCATTGGACTCACCTTCCTTCTATCTCATTTCATTTTAAACAACGAACTTACCCTTAACTGGGAGAATAGTACGCTCCTGTATCAATACCTTGAGCAACTAGAGTAGTACTAATAAAACTTCGACTATTGCTCAGTAGAATTAGCACAACAAGTAATATAGACAGCGCTTTCAAATATTCGAATTTTAATCTTCCCATCTTGCCACCTTCTTTCACCTATATTATAAATCAACATATATAAACTGTCAAGCAATTTAAGTAAAAATCTAAATATTTTTTAAAAAAAGAATTATAGTTATGTTTTACGTATAAAAAAGATAGCTTCTGCCATCCTTATACATTCTCTGACTTCTTATCCATCAGATATTGTTCTACCTTGAGTGCCATAACTTCATTATTTTCAATTAGATAGAGCACCTTAGCTTTTATATAATAGTCCTTAGCAACAGAGATATCAAGATTTTCTGTTATATTTCCCAACAAACAATATAAATCTGCTAACCTAAAACTACTACGATACTTGTTACAAAATTCAATTGTCTCTAATAATAGCGCTCTGGACTTGTCCATCTCTTCCTGTTTCCAAAGGTGGTAACAATAATTGTATTTTATTTTGATATATAACTCAATTTGTTCACGCACACTGGTATCGATTTTTGAAAGAGCTATGGAAACCTGATTATATAGTTGCTCAAATTTCTCCTTATCCTCATCATAGCCTAAGAAAATCAGCAGGGTATTCAAAATATACAAGTAGTCTACTTTATCAATACTAATCCTACTGAGGATGTTCTCTATTTTTGAAATAGCTAGTTTTAATTGATGTTCACATTGATAGGTTAGAACAGCATCTATCCAGTCCAGATAAATCTTTTCATCAAAAGATAAGGAAATCTGTTGCTTTCTTTCTCCCTCAAAAGCATATTTCAAAGAGGCATAATCTTGATTTTCTAACAATGTTTCAGACAATCTCTTGAAAGCAGACAAGCCTAGAAACTCTTTCGAAATTTCTCCTGAAAAGAAATAGTCCATATTTAAGCCCATTTTTTCAGATAATTTATATAACAAATCTGCTCCTGGCATATATTTGCCTTGTTCCATTCGACTTATCTGAGTTTGTTGGCAAATTCCTTCAGCCAACTCTTTTTGCGACCAGCCCAGCTCTCTTCGCTTATTTTTTAATCTTGTTGCTAATAATGCATGCATACTAACCACCACTATTTATATTCTATAAAAACATTATACTACTTTTTTTGAGAAAATTATGTCATATTGTCTACAAGGAGTGAACAGGTTTCTCGAAATATAAGAAAAAAGAGCCATTCAAAGCTCTTTCCCTAGTTCTTAATACCAACCGTTGTTAAGCCAGAAGTTTTTAGCAGCAGTCCATGAACCGTAACGTCCTGCAACGTAGGCATCTGCTACACGTTCTTGGTTTTCTGCTGAGTAGTCACCGTTCAGGTATGAATCTGTCAATTGGTAACGTCCGATATAACGTCCGTTTGTAGCTGTGTAGCTACCACCTGATTCTTTTTGAGCGATCCACTCTTTGGCTTCTGCTTCAGAACCACTTACAGTTGAAGCTGTGTAGCTTTCTTCTTCATAAGAAGTGCTTGTTGTAGCAGCTGGTGCTTCGTAAGTTGTTGTTTCAGTTATTTCTTCGTAAGTCGTAGTCTCTTCGATTGTTTCTCCTGTTGCAGCTGGTGCTTCATAAGTTGTCGCAGCTGGAGCTGTTCCTTCGATGACCAAAACTTGGTCCACAAAGATCAGATGGATATCCTCTATCTTGTTTTTTTCTGCTAATTTTTCAACAGTAGTGTTGTACTTCTCAGCGATTTCTGAAAGAGTGTCACCTGGTTTCACTGTATAAGTGACTGTTTCATCCGCAAAAGCAAGTGATGGTGCAAGGAAAGCAAGGAAAGTTGCTGCTCCTGCAAGAGTTAATTTAATTTGTTTAGTTGTTAATGTCATTTCTAAAAATTCTCCTTTTTACTATGCTTCTATCATACCGTTTGAATATTACCGTTTCTTGACGGTTTCGTGTAGAAATATTACAAAAATATTTTATATTTACTGAAACATTGATATTTTTGTCATAAAAGACAAGATTTTATACCATTTTTATCCATTTTTTCAGTTTTATAAGGGAAATAAGCACAGAACTTCATTCTTTGATATAATAGAAACAAGAATCTTTGTAAGGGGAAACAGATGCACTCACTTCGTTTTCAATCTGTCTTTGATATTATCGGACCCGTCATGATTGGCCCATCAAGTAGCCATACAGCCGGTGCGGTTCGTATTGGAAAAATCGTGTCTTCTATCTTTGGTGATAGACCGACAGAGGTGGAATTCCAATTATTTAACTCATTTGCCAAGACCTACCGTGGTCATGGAACGGACCTTGCTCTCGTCGCTGGTATTTTAGGCATGGATACAGATGATCCTGACATTCCAAATAGTCTCGAGATTGCCCATAAACGTGGTATCAAGATTGTCTGGACCATTCAGAAAGACAGCAACGCACCTCACCCTAACACCACTAAAATCACTGTAAAGAATGACCATAAGTCCATTAGTGTGACAGGAATTTCCATTGGTGGGGGAAATATCCAAGTTACGGAACTTAACGGCTTTGCTGTCTCTCTCAACATGAATACCCCGACCATCATCATCGTGCATCAGGATATTCCGGGAATGATTGCCCATGTTACAGAAGCCCTCTCTCGTTTTGATATTAACATCGCCCAGATGAATGTGACTCGGGAAAAAGCTGGAGAAAAAGCCATCATGATCATCGAAGTCGATAGTCGAAGTTGTGAAGAGGCGATTGAAGAAATCCGAAAAATCCCTCATCTCCACAATGTCAATTTCTTTAAGTAGGAGGAAACATGTTTTATTCTATCAAAGAATTGGTCGAGCAGGCGGATCTAGATTTCCAAGGAAATGTCGCAGAACTCATGATTGCGACAGAATATGAACTGACCGGCCGATGCCGAGATGAAGTTCTCCTCCTCATGGAGCGCAATCTAGAAGTTATGAAAGCCTCTGTCGAGCTTGGCCTTAGTGAAAACAAATCCCGCAGTGGCCTAACGGGTGGAGATGCGGCCAAGCTAGATCGCCATCTCAAAAGTGGCAAGGCCTTGTCAGACTTTACCATCCTATCAGCAGCCCGTAATGCCATCGCGGTTAATGAACACAACGCTAAAATGGGCTTGGTCTGTGCCACTCCAACCGCAGGAAGTGCTGGTTGTTTGCCAGCCGTTCTCACTGCAGCTATTCAAAAACTTGACCTCAGCCATGAAGATCAGCTCGATTTCCTCTTTGCTGCGGGTGCCTTTGGATTGGTTATCGCAAACAACGCTTCTATCTCAGGTGCTGAGGGTGGCTGCCAGGCCGAAGTTGGCTCTGCCTCTGCCATGAGTGCCGCAGCCTTGACCTTGGCTGCAGGTGGAACCCCCTATCAGGCTAGCCAAGCCATCGCCTTTGTCATTAAAAATATGCTGGGCCTCATCTGTGACCCTGTTGCTGGTTTAGTTGAAGTTCCTTGTGTCAAACGAAATGCCATGGGAGCCAGCTTTGCCTTTATCGCGGCTGATATGGCCTTGGCAGGTATCGAATCTAAGATCCCTGTCGATGAAGTTGTCGATGCCATGTATCAGGTCGGATCGAGCCTTCCAACTGCCTTTCGTGAAACAGCTGAGGGTGGACTCGCTGCCACCCCTACTGGCCGCCGCCTACAAAAAGAAATCTTCGGCGAATAAACTCATCTATATCTATTAGGAGAAACTATGCCCTCTATCTCAGCAATCTTTTTTGATCTAGACGGAACCCTGGTCGACAGTTCTATCGGGATCCACAATTCCTTTACCCATACCTTTAAACAACTGGGAGTTCCGACTCCTGATGCTAAAACCATTCGTGGTTTCATGGGTCCACCGCTTGAAACTAGTTTTGCAACTTGTCTCCCAAAGGAGCAAATCTCGGAAGCTGTTCAAACCTACCGTTCTTACTACAAGAAAAAAGGAATCCACGAAGCCCAACTCTTCCCCCGAATAACGGAATTACTCCAAAAGCTCTCGCAAACCTATCCTCTCTATATCACCACTACAAAGAATACTCCTACTGCTCATGATATGACTAAAAATCTGGGAATCCATCATTTCTTTGATGGCATTTATGGTTCTAGTCCTGAAACACCTCATAAGGCGGATGTCATCCGTTATGCCTTGCAGACACATCTACTCCCTGTAGACCGAGTCCTCATCATCGGAGACACCAAGTTTGATATGATCGGAGCTCAAGAAACTGGCATTAAAAAGTTCGCTGTTACTTGGGGATTTGGAGAAGAGGCTGATTTGCTCAGCTATCAACCTGACTGGATTGCCCATACAATCGATGATATCATCAGTCAGCTATAACAAGCTAATAGCTTCAAACTACAGAGTAAAAAGACCAAGGTTCTGTCTATACAAAACCTTGGTCTTTGATTTATGATTAATTGCATGAGTAACTCTTACTCAATATGAGTTGTTTCATTTGCAAAGGAAATGATCGCTTCTTTAAGCTCATCTCCACTGAGTGAACGGAACTCCTCAATTTTCTGATTGATGGCTTCTAGTGGCATGACATTTACCTTACCAACGAAAATCTTGTCCATGACTTGGTTATCAACCAATTCGGTCGAAACCAAGAGTTCCTCATAGAGTTTTTCACCCGGACGAATACCGACTTCAACGATTGGAATTTCACTTTCCGTGTGCCCGCTTAGAAGCACCATTTTCTTAGCCAAGTCATAGATCTTAACTGGTTTGCCCATATCGAGGATAAAGACTTCTCCGTCCTTGGCATAAGCGCCAGCATGGATTACCAGACGGCTAGCCTCTGGAATGGTCATGAAGTAACGCGTCATACGGAAGTCTGTCACCGTTACCGGACCACCTTCAGCAATTTGACGTTCAAAGACAGGAATCACACTACCACGGCTACCAAGAACATTTCCAAAACGAACTGCACAGTAGGTTGATTTGCTACGTTGGTTAAAGCCAGTGACAATCAACTCTGCCACGCGCTTGGTTGCACCCATAACATTGGGTGGATTGACCGCCTTGTCAGTCGAAATCATGACCATCTTAGGTACTTTGGCTGCATCAACAGCCTTGGCAACATTGTAGGTTCCGAGGATATTGTTCTTGAAGGCTTCTTTTGGATTGCGTTCCATCATCGGAACGTGCTTATGGGCCGCAGCATGGTAGACGATGGCTGGTTTGTATTGCTCAAACACCTGCAAGAGACGGTCATAGTCCTGAATATCTGCAATAACAGGAACATAATCAATTCCTTGGAATGTTCGGATCAATTCATGATAAACGAGATAGATGGAATTTTCACCATGCCCCAGCAAAATCACGCGTTCAGGATTAAAGCGACTGACCTGACGACAAATCTCTGAGCCAATCGAACCGCCGGCTCCTGTCACCAAGATGGTCTTGCCTGTAAGCTCTGCACCAAGACGGGATTCGTCAAGACGGATTTCCTGACGGCCCAAAAGGTCTGTAATGTCAATTTTCTGGAAGCCGCTACCTGGTTGGTGAAGTCCCTGAACAACTGTTTCAACCTTGGGCATCTTGTAACATTTGATGCCGAGTTTATTACACATCTGCAGGATACGTTCGTACTCTGACGGATCAAGCGAAGGGATGGCTACGATGACGCGCTCGATTTGGTGGCGTTTGGCCAATTCAGGCAGATTATCATAAGAGCCCAAAACTGGGATTCCACCTAGTTTTTGCCCTTTTTTCTTTTCATCGTTGTCCAAAATCCCCACTAACTCGAGGTCACTAGTTGGGTGTTGGTAGCTATTCATAAAGAGGGCACCACCATCACCAGCACCAATCAAGAAGGTACGACGGTGTTCGCCATCTCCACTACCTTGCTTGCGTTTGGAATAAATCAACTGCCAAGTAATACGAGGAAGCAAGATGAGGAAGGTACTCAACAAGATAAAGAGCACGATGAAACGGATAGAAAATAGCGGGAGAAAGGCATAGCAAAGTCCATAGGAGACAACGCTACTGACGGTCACCCCAAAAAAGATTTTTAAGAAATCTGTGATTTTACTATAGCGACTAATACTCGCATTGAGCCCCCAAAATCCAATCATGATTTGATAGAATAGGAAAGCCAAACCAGTATAGATAACATAGTCCACAGGCGCTGGGTTAATCAAGCCATAAAAGAGAATGTAAGACACGATGATGGAAACCACCATACTAATAATATCAAATACACCCCAGAACACCTGCTTTTGCTGTTTATTTAAAATTTCAACCAGATCAATTACATAATCTGTTAGTTTTTTATTCATAGGAATTTACTCTTTCTTAAAAGAATTTAAATATATTGTTATTATAACATTTTTTGGCTATTTTATCTTTTACAATACTATTTATTTTTTCTTAATAATTTTACAAAAATAAACTGACGTACAAAGCCTGGACAAAGTGCAACAATGGCCTGAATGGCTACACTTTTAGCATATTCCATGTAAGAAATTTGCCCTCGCTCAAGCATCCGTTGGCGAGCTTGACGATAGAGTTTAAGGTAACGCAAGCCACCTCGACGCTCAAACATCCCTGCACCGACACGAACCTTACACAAGATTTGAGCTAGGTTCCCAGTCTTGGCACCTGCAGCAATCATATTGAGCCAAAGGAGGTCATCCTCCATGTAAAGGCCATCTTCGTAGTTGCCCGCCTTGAGGACCATGTCCTTTTTAAACATGACTGTCATATGGTTAAAAGCGCTTCTCATTCTCTGATAAGCCACAATGTCTGCGTGCTGAGTAGGAACACGACGGTAAGAAACAATCTCGTCAGGATTGTCAATGAACTCTGCGATATGCCCGCCTAAGAGATCGAGATCTTCTTTCTCCATTAGTTGAAGCTGTTTCTCAAAACGATCCAGAACAGCTATATCATCTGTATCCATGCGAGCGATGATATCGTACTGACACTGTAAAACACCGTATCGAAGAGCCAAACCTAAACCTTGATTTTCTTCTAAGGGGCAACGCTTAACTGGAATCTCTGACTGCGCTTCCACTTCATCTAGCACCTGATAGAGTTCGGGCGTGAGAGGCCCGTCCTCAACAAGAACAAGCTCACTTGGTTTCAAGGTCTGGTTTTGAATACTCTTGATAGCATCTCTCAAAAATGTCGGATTTTCCTTTACATAGACCGACATCAAGACGCTGATTTTTTGCTTTTCAGACACAGTTTTTCTCCAATTTATAGATTTCCTTCCACTATTTTATCACAAAATTTCCTAGTTTCCTATTTTTATCTCAAATCAAGAAAAATTCTGGTAAAGAAATCCGTCCCCTTTCACTCTATTTTCAGTTAAATCGTTCTAGCTTTCTTAGCAGTCCTCTTCTTGACATTGTAAGAAAAAAACCTTAAAATAAGCTGTTATTAAAATCATCCTATCGAGGTTTTTATGAAAAAACAATCGCTCTTTTTTGTTCTAGGAATTGTCTTAATCGGGACCGTTTTGCGATCTCCTTTTACTGCTCTTCCAACCATTTTAGGAAATATTGCTCAGGGACTAGGAGTGGAGGTTAGCTCTCTTGGGATTTTAACCAGTCTCCCTCTCTTGATGTTTGCTCTTTTCTCTGCTTTTGCAAGCCGCTTGGCACAAAAAATCGGGTTGGAACATCTCTTTACTTACTGTCTTCTCCTCTTAACTGTTGGCTCCGCCATTCGTATCTTCAATCTTCCCCTTCTCTATCTAGGAACCCTGATCATCGGAGCGAGCATCGCCATTTTCAATGTACTCCTCCCAAGTATGATCCAAGCAAATCAGCCTCAAAAAATCAGTCTCCTAACAACGCTCTATGTCACTGCCATGGGGATTTCAACGGCCATCGCTTCTTATCTATCCGTCCCTATCACCCAAGCTAGTTCTTGGAAGGGCCTCATCCTCGTTCTCAGCTTTCTCTGTCTGGTCACTCTGCTAGTCTGGTTGCCAAATCATCGCCACAACCACCACCTAGAAAGCCAAAAAGAAAAGCAAGTCAAAGAGAGTATTCTAAAAAGTAAAGATGTCTGGGCTATCATTATCTTTGGCGGACTTCAGTCCTTACTCTTTTATACAAGTATGACCTGGTTGCCAACTATGGCTGTTAGTGCTGGTCTTTCTAATAGCGATGCAGCTCTTCTGGCTTCTATCTTCTCGCTGATCAGCATTCCTTTTTCAATGACTGTTCCAAGTCTGACGACTCATCTGTCAGACGGCCACCGTCGAATCATGCTAACCATTATCTCTATCGCTGGTATGACAGGAATTGCCATGCTCTTGTATCCAACCAATAATTTCCTCTACTGGTTAGTCGTCCATCTCTTGATTGGAACAGCCTGCAGTGCCCTCTTTCCCTACCTTATGGTTTGCTTCTCTCTTAAAACCAGTTCTCCTGAAAAGACGGCTCAGCTATCAGGACTGGCGCAAACAGGAGGCTACATCTTAGCGGCCTTTGGTCCTACCTTATTTGGTTATAGTTTTGAACTTTTCCAATCTTGGATTCCAGCTGTCCTTGCCCTACTAGCCATCGATATCATCATGACTATCTCACTCTTTATGGTAGATCGCGCGGATAAGATCCTTTAATTATTCTAAAACACTTCTCAGATATAAACAATGCAAAGCCAGACTCTGTCTGGCTTTTTGAGATGTTGATAAAAATTTATAGTCTAAGATGTCTTAATTCTAGATTAACAGGTTATTTTGTGATAGAATAAAGTTGCGCATGATTAGATTTTTGACTTGTGTGTTCGCAAGTATTAACAAAAATGTTACTAGAGTGTTCAGCTCACTCCAGTAATCCCAAAACTAAGACAATTAAGTTTCTTCTGGAAAAAGTTGCAGTATGTTTTATCTCTGCTGAAGGAAGATTTCTATACTGTCGTTCGCATAAGAGTTTTCATGCGCTTTTTTATTAAGGATAAGATAATGACTAAATTAAATCGATTAGAAACCAAAACCAAGAATGACTTTGCAAGGCTTCTTGGTTTTAAAAACGCCAGATACATTAACTATTTATTGTACATTATAAAAACCGATAATTTGTACAACTCTTTCACAATACCTAAAAAAAATGGTGGGGAGAGAGTTATACATGCACCTAAAAAGGAGCTAAAATTTCTTCAGAAAAAATTAGCTGATGTTTTATGGGAGTGTCACCTTGAAAGCGTAGAATCTAAATCTAAGGACAAGAACTTTAAAACACCTGTTCTGTCTCATGCATTTGAAAAGGGGAAAAGCATTATTACCAACTCTCAGATGCATCGAAACAAGAAATACATTCTGAACATTGACTTGAAAAACTTTTTTGATTCTTTTAATTTTGGAAGAGTAAGAGGCTTCTTTATAAAAGATAAAGATTTTGCTGTTTCACCAGAAATTGCTACAGTAATTGCACAAATTGCATGTTATCAAGGTAAGTTACCACAAGGAGCACCGTCTTCTCCCATCATCACAAATTTAATTACTAGAATTTTAGATTATCGGATTGTCAAAATTGCTAAAAAATATCGTTTTACATATTCTAGATATGCCGATGATATGACTTTTTCGACAAATCGTGAATTAAACTCTAATAAATTGAGGGCAAGCAAAGAGTTAGATAACTTTTTAACTGAATTAGAGGAGGTAATCGTCTCATCCGGTTTTGAAATCAATCCCCAAAAAACAAGATTGAGTAATAACATGCAACGCCAAGAAGTTACTGGGCTAGTTGTTAACAAAAAAATAAATGTAAAAAGAGAATACGTAAAAAATACTCGTGCAATGGCCTTTCAATTATACAAAGATGGAGCCTTTGAAATAGATAAAAAAACAGGAACGCTCAATCAACTAACGGGACGATTTGCTTTTATTTTTCAAATAGATCAATACAACAACTACTTACTTTATAAAAAATCCCTGATACAAAATAATCTAGATTCACAAAAATATTTATTAGGAAGAAATTCATCAAAAAAATCTGAATCGAAATATTATTGGAAATATATCTTTTATAATAAAGATTTACGAAAAAAATTATTCGATAATACAAAACATAATACAGATAATTTACCTAAAGAATTTTATAGCATAGGTAAGGAACAAAAGAAAATATACATGTCTCTATTTAATTCTAGAGAAAAAGAGTATAAAAAATTTTTATTTTATAAATATTTTTTCGGTAATGATAAACCTGTAATTATCACAGAGGGAAAGACTGATCCCCGATATATTAAAGCGGCTTTAAAAAAACTTTATCAAAAGTATCCGGAACTTATTGAAAAAGTAAGGAATAATTTTGTATTTAAAATTGAATTTCTAAATCGTAGCAATACAATAGAATACCTTTTTAATATCCCTGAAGGAGCTAGTGGATTATCATTTTGGTATAGTTATTTCTCTGATATTAAATATCAAACGGAAGAAGCTAAAAAGCTATTTTATCCTAATTATATGGAGTATTTTTCTAAATTTACATCAAGAAAACCTAAAAACCCTACTATGTTTTTATTTGATAATGAACCATCAGGGCATCCACTTTTTGAATTTGCCAACCATGCTAAAGATTTAAAAGATAGCTTCAAGAATTTGGATAGCAAAAGAAATACATCATCTAAAAAGCTTGCAAAAAAGGGAAGTTTATACATAATGGCGACACCGCTATCACCCGATATAAATTATGGGTACTCCTCTGATATTGAAGACTTATTATTATCTAGAAATTCGGCACCTACTTTAAAAGGGAAGACATTCTCCAAAGATGGTGGTGCTAATCATTATGGAAAGGATATTTTTTCAAAGTATGTTCTAAAGAATTATAAAGAATTCGATTTTACTGAGTTTATCCCTTTGCTAGACGGCATAAGAGATAATATCCTAGATTATAAATCATTATTCTAGCTTATCTTTAAAATATAAATTTCTGTGAAATAGCTGATGTCAGAGCCTCTAAACTTCTAGTTTTTACTAGGAGTTTTTTATATATAAAATTTTTACACATATTTCTTGACAGGGCTTTCATATTGAGATACAATAT
>NZ_AFUB01000061.1 GCF_000222705.1 Streptococcus mitis bv. 2 str. SK95
CATAATTGTAATTCCCTTAAACTGTGATTTAATATTTTCAACTATATTTTTCAGAAAATCTAAATTATAACACATAAAATCTGTATCATTATATTCTTGTAATTGCTGTAAAAATTTATCAATCATCATCTATTATAATCTCTCCAAAAGAAGAAACTTCAATCCTTCTCTCTAGTTTCTTAAAGTAATAATATTGTGAACAAAAAATTGGTAACATAGATCTAGTAAAAGAAGTATAACTTGCTATTTTTGTGAAATTTCCAAGCTGAAAATCTTTTAAAATCTGCTTCTGTAGTTCACTCGATACATCTGGAAGTATATCTAACAACAATATATTCAAATTATCAATAACTGGAAACGTTATTGATAAAACAATATCAACATTGTTCATATTTTCAATTAATAATTGTAAATTATCAAATTCTACAATAACCGAAGATACCGCATATCTTTTGAGCAAAACTTTCTGTAAAGCAACTGCTATCTTTTTATTAGGAAAATAGTTTGAATAACCTATCTTTACTGTGCCTAATACACTAGACCTCTTATTGGGAGTTTTTATAATACGATTTTTGCTCTCACTTCCTAAAAAATCAGAAACTGGAATCAAAAACGGATTATTTTTAATTTCTTCATGCAATAGTTTTCTGATTTCTTCAAAATACTCTCCAAACTGCTGATTAAAAAATTTCAAATAATATACAAGGCTACCTCTAACTGATTCCAATTTATATCTATCAAATAGGTAGCTATTATTACTACAGTCAGTTAGTAATAATTCGTTTGGATGCGAAAAAGCTGTTAAATCAAGATTCCCCTCTTTTAAGAAACCAATCGTATTTTCACAACTTTTATTAACTAGAAAGTTATAAGTTTTATCCTCTGAAATAATTTTAAATCCATCTTGGTTTTTTATAAATTCTCCTTTTTTTATTGGTTTCCCCAAAAACGTCACAGGGATGATAAAATGAGATTGGAATACTTCTTTGAAAAAGTCCAGGCTTGTCCTCGTGTATAACCGAAAAGCATCCTGAGAAACAACAACTACCTTTTCAATAAAAATCAAATATTTAAAATATGGAGTTTTCTCATGTATATGTCTATGAAAACATTTTACGAAATTTTCTGAATATATATTTCGTTCTAAAAAGTAATCAAAAAGTCTTATTTCAATAATATTTTTATCAAGATTAACTATTTTACAATTTATCTCATCTTTTAACCTATAGTATAGGAAGTCTGAAATAATTTTAAAATTAAAGTCAGTCGATATAAATGGATCAATACTCAACGGATAGTCATCAATCTCAAAAAAGTAGCTCGCCACCATATTTCTCCTTACTTAGAATGTATACATATAATAAAAAGAGTCAAAGCTAATTCTACACGAGCCTTAACTCCTTTTATTACAAGAAAATCATAAAACAATGATACTCAAGAATATCTTCAATTAATTCATGATTTTTATATTAGCAGCGCCATACTATGGAATCATAGCATATTATTAACACAAATCTTTGTAAAACCTGTAATCATAGATGCAAGACAACAAATATGATTACAGATTTCACAGATACTTAAACAGTGCTAAGTTCGAGTAGTTAGCAATTCAAAGGCTGTTGATAAAAACAAATCTTCAAAACTGGTTTCTTCAAAAGCTGGTAGATTTTCTTCAGCAGCAAAGTCGATTTCATCATGCAACATTTTTCTATCCTCCTTTGTTAGTTTAGTTTTTCCCTAGGAGAGGAAAACTTATATAAACCTCATTACAAAAATAAAGTCCTATCGTGCAATGTTCTCTCTTACCTAAACAGTTGAGTTCCCCTTAATCAGCTTTTCCAACATCAAGTCCAGTGGAAAAAATACGATACTGATAGTTGTTATAACTATAACTAGTATTTGGTAATCTTGTACTATAGGTTGTTTTGTTTTGAACACCCAGAGTTAATGCAAAAAGAGATACTAAAAATAATCTTAAAAATTTTTTCTTCATTCCACTCAAATCCTTTATCTTTATGATTTCATTTTATCACCATAAAATTCTTTTGTCAATTATTTT
>NZ_AFUB01000060.1 GCF_000222705.1 Streptococcus mitis bv. 2 str. SK95
ATACTTATGACTAGGAAGGGTAGCGAAGAGGCTAAACGCGGCGGACTGTAAATCCGCTCCTTCGGGTTCGGGGGTTCGAATCCCTCCCCTTCCATTCCTTTAGTTACGGGCATAGTTTAAAGGTAGAACTAAGGTCTCCAAAACCTTCAGTGTGGGTTCAATTCCTACTGCCCGTGTTTATAGAATTATGGCGGGTGTGGTGAAGTGGTTAACACACCAGATTGTGGCTCTGGCATGCGTGGGTTCGATCCCCATCACTCGCCTATTTTATATTATTGGGGTATAGCCAAGCGGTAAGGCAAGGGACTTTGACTCCCTCATGCGTTGGTTCGAATCCAGCTACCCCAGTTGCTATTTGCCGGCGTGGCGGAATTGGCAGACGCGCTGGACTCAAAATCCAGTGTCCGCAAGGACGTGCCGGTTCGACCCCGGCCGCCGGTATAGTAATAAAGACAAGGTTTATAAGCCTTGTCTTTTTTTGTCTGAGTTACTAGAAATTACTATTGTTTGTGCCTATAGTTTTATTTTCATGAAATTTTATTTTTTCTATAGGAAATTCAGATATATATTAATTAAATTTCATGTTATATATTTAGTTTCATTTAAATAAAAAATTTACTAATAAAGCTTTGTGGTCGGAAAAATTATTTTCGATAGTTTCGAAGTTAGAAATTTCAGTATGATTAGAGAGAAAAATATGGTCTAGTTTTCTGTTTGCTTCTTTGTAAGTAATTTCTTCATCACTTGCATCTATCATATATTTTAAGATTTCTTCAATTTTGTGAGATAAAGTGGTTCCCTTAATATTTTTTGTTTTATTTTCTATACTTTCGTTAAAGTCACCAGCTAAAATAAGATGGTCGTAAAGTTCATTCTGCTTAGAAGAAGCAAGTTGAATATAATGATTCCACATCTCTTTTTTATCAACTGGGTCTTTTTCATAGAGTGGAAAGTGTAGTGAAAATATTGCAAGCCTTTTACTATTTATTGTAAATAATCCTCCAGCTTGTCTACAAAAATAATCACTGTAAATAGGTTGTAATTCTTCAATGGTTTCGATGGATTCTTTTAAATAGAATAGTCTTGTATTAACTGGTTGTATCCCATCTTGAAGAGGACGTATGACTCCGTATCCTTTATCATTTAGTATTTCTTCAATTTTCTCTATGGTCACACTTTTATCAGTTTTAAAATTGTTATCTATAAGACGATTACCTACCTCTTGTAGTGCTATAAATGTGGGTTTGGGTCGATTTTCTGACAGTAAAAATTTTACAATGTTTTTAGGATTTTTGTCTGTATTATTTTTACTCTTATAAAAGTTGAGGTTTGCACTTAAAATAGTCAATGCAGTTTTTTTAGTCATAATGAACTCCTTTTTTTGTGAAATTTTTATGTAAGTTAAATTTATTATATTTTGTTAGACTCTATTTTTGATGAAAGATGTAAAGAATAAATTTAATTTTATATCAATCATTATCGTAGGCATTCTATAGTTTTTAGTCCGATTGTATACCATTCCAATTTTTTAACTGTTTGACTATAGTACTAATCTGTTTTTCTAAATCTAAAACATTTGTATCTTCTAGGAGCATTTCTTTAACAATTGAAATAGATTCAGATACTTTATGAGTAACATAATAGTTACCCATATTTTTCTTTCTGCTATTTTTATTTAAAAAATCATCTATTTTTTCATATTGACCTATTTGTTTATCAACATTATAAGTTTTTTTAAATATATTTCTTGATAGATAATTTTCAATTTCTTTACCTTGTGTTATCCAAACGATAGCTTGATTTTTATTAAATTCTTTCCTGATTCTTTGCTTAGTTTTATTTATCTTTTTATTTGGATTAGTCTTATCACTATCAATAACAATAATTGAATGAACATTAGCTTTAAATAACTGTATTAATTCATTTGAATCATCAAGTTTTCCAGTTAGATGCGAAAGCAACTTTCCGCCATAGAATAAAATCTGATAGTGAATATTTTCTTTTAAATTTCCGTTTGAATATAGTTCAATCCACTTATTTATATAAATTCTATCAGATGGTCCTTCAACCCAAATTACTGCATTGGATTGCAGTATATCACTAGCTCGTACACCTAAGTTCATTAAGATATTTTTATTTTCTATAAATGATAGTGCAGAATTAGTCATAATTCTATCATCTTCTTTTTTAATATGAGTTAAAGTTACGTTATCTCTACCACTAAACATATTTATTGGAACAGTAGAATGAGTTGTTAAAAAGATTTGAGAATTATATTTCTGAACCCATTGGTATAAAAACTCAAATAAATTTCTTTGAATTTCTGGATGTAAATTATTTTCTAATTCCTCAAATATAAAGATTGAATTTTCCAAAGATTGTTCAAAATTATAACTTGATTTTTCTCTTGTTTCTAGAAAGAGTTTTATTAATACTAACAAGACAGTTTTTAAACCACTGCCCGAACTTGAAATCGGAATTTTCCCATTTCCATTGACTAATAAAATTTCCCATTTAGAATTAGAATCATCAGTAGTTTCGATTTCCTGACACATTATTCTTTCAAAATAGTTTTCTGGCTTCATAATTTGATTTAGCGCATTTAGAATATCGTTTTCTACAACCTCATTAGGAAGATTAGCCACATTCAGGTATTGCCTTAATAAATTCGTAGCACCTGTCCCGTCTTCGGATACAATTCGATTACTATTTTGTATTTCGGGGACTAAATTTCTATCAGCAGATAATTTAATTAGTTTTAAATGTTTAATATGGTTAGATATATATATATCAGCTAAATCTATAAATTGTTCTATTTTCCTATTTTGAGCCAATGTTTCTATAGAGATTCCTTTAATATTTGATAATACAATTCGTTTGTCTCCGACCGTTTTGACAGGCTGAAATTCAAAAGACATGTACTTATCAATGTATCGTTTTCCATATTTAAAATTAGAACAGTAAGGATTTATACTATACGAACTTATAGAAAATACATTTTGGATTTCGTTTTCAGTTGGACAAAAGCCGAATTCCAATTTGGTATCAGTTGATATTTCCCGTCTATCTACATTCCCAAAAATTAGCATTTCTATTGATTGTAATAATGTCGATTTACCTATATTATTTTGCCCAACTAGGATATTGAGGTTTTCAATCTTATCAAATCCTATATAAGAATCTCCAATATGTTTATAATTCTTTATTTTCAACGATTTAAGACGGCTCATTAGTACTCCTTTGTTGTGTCTGTTGAATTCTAGCTTTATAACCTTGTTAGAATACATAGATATTATTTTTATGATTTGATATGTTTGAGCAAGCCAATAACATTGCTAACTAATATTATTATACCATTAAATAAACTGTTTATAAGTTATTTAAAGTGTCAGAGAACATCAAATTGAGACTTCTCTTCAGTTACCAAAAAGTTACTAAAATTTGAAAAAAGAGTCTATTTTATAAAATTTAAAAGCGTTAAAACATTGTTAAATCAAGGATTTAAGTTTCAAATAATGTAGGAATTGAACTCAAAATCCAGTGTCCGCAAGGACGTGCCGGTTCGACCCCGGCCGCCGGTATAGTAATGAAGACAAGGTTTTCGGACCTTTTTTTTGATTTAGTGAAGATTTTGATATTTTTTCTTTAAGTACAGATAACTGATGAATCATCTTTTTCTTCTTATTCTAATCATTTTTAGTGTATTTTTGGTATAATATTACTTATTCACAATTTATTTTGATTATGAAAGAGTTTGGTGATTAATGTCTCGGTCTGTTGAATTACTAAAAAAACGTTACTTAAAGAATATAAAAGAGAACTCAGATTTATTTATTGGGATTGAGTTAGAATATCCTATTGTAAACTTAGAGGGTAAAGCTACAGATGGTGAAGTTGTTAAGGATCTCTTTCGGTATTTACCATCAGTACTGGGCTTTACTATCGAAAAAGTTGATGATTTTGGTAATCCAATTCAGTTACTAGATCCGGTCAGTCAGGATACAATCTTATTTGAAGTTGCTTATACGACCGTTGAGTTTGCCTTTGGTAGGGCTAAATCCATCCAAGAGGTTGAAGAGCGTTTTAGAGATTACATGGATCTGATTCAGAAAAAGTTGGGTGAAACAAATCATGCCATAGTTGGTTCTGGAATCCATCCCTACTGGGAGAAGAATGAGAATCAACCAGTTGCTTCTGCACGCTATCAGATGTTGATGAACTATTTGAAGTTGAGCAGAACCGTTCCAAGAACGGATTTGCACGATTACCTGCAATATGGTGCTTTTATCTGTGGGAGCCAAGTTCAACTGGATGTTTCAAAGTCTAACTTTCTGCGGGTCATTAACGCTTTTACTCAGATTGAAGCAGCCAAAGCTTATTTGTTTGCCAATTCAGAGTTTTCAGGGGAAGATTGGAATACCAAGATTTCTAGGGATATTTTTTGGGAAGAGTCTATGCATGGGATTTATCCTGAAAATGTAGGTGTTAATGCCAGACTCTTCAAAGATGAGAATGATTTTTTTGATTATCTGGATCACTCTGCGATTTTTACTGCGGAACGGGATGGTGAAACCTATTATTTTTATCCAATTCGAGCAAAAGATTACTTAGGAACCCCGGAAATTCATGCCTTCGCTCTTGATGGGGAAGAGATTCTTCTTTATCCTCAGGAGGAGGATTTCCAAACTCATCGTAGTTACCAGTACCAAGACTTAACGACTCGAGGGACTATCGAGTTTCGTAGTGTGTGTACGCAACCTCTAAATAGAACCTTTGCTTCAGCAACTTTTCACTTGGGATTGTTGGTTCATTTAGACAAGCTTGAAGCTTACTTGCGAACTGCTCCATTTTTTACCACAGCTGGTCGTGATTACAAGTCTTTGAGACGACAATTTTCTAAAAAACAACTCACAGATGAGGAAGAAGCTGCGATTCGAGAATTTTCTAAAGAATTACTCCTTCTAGCCGAGGAAGGACTGGAGAAGAGAGGCAAGCAAGAAATGACCTATTTACAGCCTTTGAAAGAAGAATTGAGCCTATAATTTCCCTTATAAAGGGAGAATTTTCTGAAAAATCATGATATAATGGAAGAGACTATAGATAAAGGATAGAGATTCATGACATTAGTTTATCAATCAACGCGCGATGCGAATAATACAGTAACTGCCAGCCAAGCTATTTTGCAAGGTTTGGCGACGGACGGTGGTTTGTTTACACCGCTTACTTATCCAAAGGTCGATTTGGACTTTGACAAATTAAAAGATGCTTCTTACCAAGAAGTGGCTAAGTTAGTTTTGTCAGCATTTTTAGATGACTTTACAGCTGAGGAGTTGGATTACTGCATCAACAATGCCTACGATAGCAAGTTTGATACTCCAGCTATTGCACCTTTGGTGAAACTAGATGGGCAATACAACTTGGAACTCTTCCATGGTTCTACGATTGCCTTTAAGGATATGGCTTTGTCTATCTTACCATACTTTATGACGACAGCCGCTAAAAAGCATGGTTTGGAGAACAGAATCGTCATTTTGACAGCGACATCTGGTGATACTGGGAAAGCAGCTATGGCTGGATTTGCGGATGTTCCTGGAACTGAAATCATCGTCTTTTATCCAAAGGATGGTGTCAGCAAGGTACAAGAGTTGCAAATGACTACTCAGACTGGCGACAATACTCATGTTATCGCTATTGATGGAAACTTTGATGATGCGCAAACAAATGTGAAGCACATGTTCAACGATGTAGCTCTTCGTGAAAAGTTGGCTGCCAATAAACTGCAATTTTCATCAGCTAATTCTATGAACATCGGTCGTTTGGTACCACAGATTGTCTACTATGTTTATGCTTATGCTCAGTTGATCAAGTCTGGTGAGATTGTGGCTGGTGAAAAGGTCAATTTCACAGTACCAACTGGAAACTTCGGCAATATCTTGGCTGCCTTTTATGCTAAGCAAATTGGTCTGCCGATTGGTAAATTGATCTGTGCTTCAAATGACAATAATGTTTTGACCGACTTCTTCAAGACACGTGTTTACGACAAGAAACGTGAGTTTAAGGTAACAACTAGCCCATCCATGGATATTCTAGTGTCTTCAAACTTGGAGCGTTTGATTTTCCATCTTTTGGGGAATGATGCGGTTAAGACAGCTGAACTCATGAACGCCTTGAGTACACAAGGACAATATGAATTGACAGACTTTGATGCAGCGATTCTGGAACTCTTTGCAGCTGAATATGCGACTGAGGAAGAAACTGCGGCAGAAATTAAGCGTGTTTATGATGCAGATGCCTACATCGAGGATCCACATACGGCGGTTGCCTCAGCTGTTTATAGAAAATACCAAGCGGCTACTGGCGATGCGACTAAGACAGTGATTGCTTCAACAGCTAGTCCATACAAGTTCCCAGTGGTTGCAGTAGAAGCTGTAACAGGAAAAGCAGGCTTAACTGACTTTGAAGCCTTGGCTCAATTACATGACATTTCAGGAGTGGCAGTGCCACCAGCAGTTGACGGCCTTGAAACCGCGCCAGTTCGTCACAAGACAACAGTGGCAGCTGCTGACATGCAAGCAGCGGTTGAGGCTTATCTAGGACTTTAAGACAGAGGAAGTAAACTCGGTTGGGAAATCAACTGAGTTTCTTTTCATCAGGAGGAAGGATTGTTTAAGAAAAATAAAGACATTCTTAATATTGCATTGCCAGCTATGGGGGAAAACTTTTTGCAGATGCTCATGGGAATGGTGGACAGTTACTTGGTCGCTCACTTGGGCTTAATCGCTATTTCAGGTGTTTCAGTGGCTGGCAATATTATCACGATTTACCAGGCGATTTTTATTGCTCTAGGTGCTGCTATTTCCAGTGTTATTTCAAAAAGTATGGGGCAGAAAGACCAGTCGAAGCTAGCTTATCATGTGACTGAAGCGCTGAAGATTACCTTGCTGTTGAGTTTGCTTTTAGGGGCCTTGTCCATCTTTGCTGGTCAAGAGATGATAGAATTTTTGGGGACTGATCAGGCTGTGGCCGAAAGTGGTGGGCTCTACCTATCTTTGGTGGGTGGATCGATTGTTCTTTTGGGATTAATGACCAGTTTAGGAGCCTTGATTCGTGCAACGCATAATCCGCGTCTGCCCCTCTATGTTAGTCTTTTATCCAATGCCTTGAATATTCTCTTTTCAAGTCTAGCTATTTTTGTTCTTGACATGGGGATAGTTGGTGTTGCATGGGGGACTATTCTGTCTCGCTTGGTTGGTCTGGTGATTTTATGGTCGCAATTAAAACTGCCTTATGAGAAGCCATCTTTTGGTCTAGATAAGGATTTGTTGACTTTGGCTATACCGGCGGCAGGAGAACGTCTCATGATGAGAGCTGGAGATGTCGTCATCATTGCCTTAGTTGTTTCTTTTGGGACGGAGGCAGTAGCGGGAAATGCAATCGGGGAGGTTTTGACCCAGTTTAACTATATGCCTGCCTTTGGCGTCGCTACGGCAACAGTCATGCAGGTAGCTCGAGCAGTTGGAGAGGATAACTGGGAAAGAGTAGATGATTTGAGCAAGCAAACCTTTTGGCTTTCTCTACTTCTCATGTTGCCCTTAACTTTCAGTATCTATGCCTTAGGGATACCACTAACTCATCTCTATACGACGGATTATCTAGCTGTTGAGGCTAGTGTTCTAGTGACACTTTTCTCTCTACTAGGAACTCCTATGGCGATAGGGACAGTGATTTATACGGCAGTTTGGCAGGGACTGGGAAATGCTCGCCTCCCCTTTTATGCGACAAGTATCGGGATGTGGTGTATCCGCATAGGGACAGCCTATCTGATGGGCATTGTTCTTGGTTGGGGCTTACCTGGTATTTGGGCTGGAACGTTATTGGACAATGGTTTTCGATGGTTATTTCTACGTTATCGTTACCAGCGCTATATGATGTTGAAAGGATAGGAAATGCAAAAAACAGCTTTTATTTGGGATTTAGACGGGACCTTATTGGATTCTTACGAAGCGATTTTATCAGGGATTGAGGAGACATTTGCTCAGTTTTCTATTCCTTATGATAAGGAGGAAGTGAGAGAGTTTATCCTCAAATTTTCAGTGCAGGATTTGCTGGAGCAGGTGGCAGAAGAGAGAGATCTGGATGCGGAAGTGCTCAATCAGGTGCGTGCCCAGAGTTTAGCTGAGAAGAATGCCCAGGTAGTTTTGATGCCAGATGCGCGTGAAGTGTTGTCTTGGGCAGACCAAGCAGGGATTCAGCAGTTTGTTTATACCCATAAAGGAGACAATGCCTTTACCATTCTAAGAGACTTGGGGTTGGAATCCTATTTCACAGAGATTCTAACCAGTCAGAGTGGCTTTGAGCGGAAACCTAGTCCAGAAGCGGCTACCTATCTGCTAGACAAGTATCAGCTGAATCCTGAGAAGACTTATTATATAGGGGACCGGACTTTGGATGTGGAATTCGCCCAGAATAGTGGTATTCAAAGCATCAACTTTTTAGAGTCGTCTTATGAAGGGAATCAAAGGATTCAAGGATTGGCAGATATTCCTCATATTTTTGAGGATTAGGAACGAGAAGATTGTGTCAGTTGCGTGACAGAAACCTAACAAACTATTTCAAGTAATCGAGTTTGTTACAAGGAATAGACAGTTCTGTTAAATAGGCCCGAGAGGGCTTTTTTTCTGCTTTTTTTGTGTTATGATAGACAGGTACTCATTTGAAAGGAATATGAACGAATGAAGAAAAGAATTATTTTAGCCTCAACCGTAGCCTTGTCTTTTGCGCCAGCATTGGCAACTCAAGCGGAAGAAATTGCATGGACAGCACGTACCGTTGAGCAAATCCAAAATGACGTGACGAAAAACGAGAACAAAAACAGCTATACAGTTCAGTATGGTGATACCCTGAGCACGATTGCAGAAGCTTTGGGAGTTGATGTGACAGTTCTTGCTAATTTGAACAAGATTACTAATATGGACTTGATTTTCCCAGATACTGTCCTCACTACAACTGTCAATGAGGCAGACAAGGTGACGGAAGTTGAAATCCAAACTCCTCAAGCGGATTCTAGTGAAGAAGTGACGACTGCGACAGCTGATTTGACGACGAATCAAGTGACAGTCGATGAACAAACAGTTCAAGTAGAAGACCTATCTCAACCAATTGAGGAAGTACCAACTGCAACCGAGACGGAAAAACCAACAGAAGTAGCGCCAAGTTCAGAAGTTTCTGAGACAGTGACCACTACTGAAGAGACACCATCTACAGAAGCACCTGTGGCAGAAGAAACAGCAGAAACAACTCCAGCGGTAGCACCGGTGGCAGAAACAACTGAAACTACTAGTCCAGTTGAAGAAGCTCCTCAAGCAGAGACTTCAGCTACCGAAGCAACGGAAGCGCCGACTTCGGCGGAAACATCAGTAGCAGCTGCATCAGTAACAGAAACGCCTGCTGATACAAGAGGAACAAGTGCAACAGAATCAACAACAAATTCTGACACTACAACTTCGACTTATCAAGCAGAGCAAAGCCAAACTCCTTCAAGAACTTATTCAGCTCCAGCGGCTCCTGACTATGCAGGACTTGCTGTAGCTAATTCTGAAAATGCAGGTCTTCAACCACAGACGGCAGCCTTTAAAGAAGAAGTAGCCAACTTGTTTCGGATTACATCCTTTAGTGGCTACCGTCCTGGTGACAGTGGGGACCATGGTAAAGGTTTGGCCATCGATTTTATGGTTCCAGTGAGTTCAGCACTCGGAGATCAAATTGCAGAATATGCAGTCCAAAATATGGCTAGCCGTGGTATCAACTATATCATCTGGAAACAACGTTTTTACGCTCCATACGATAGTAAATACGGACCAGCCTACACGTGGAATCCAATGCCAGACCGTGGTAGCGTAACCGAAAACCACTATGACCACGTTCACGTATCTATGAATTAAGAATAATAAGAAGCTATACATTTAAAAGCGTAGCTTCTTTTTGTGTAAAATAGTATTAATAAGTGAAATAAAATCTAAAACATGTTAAAATGTAAGCGAATACAAAACTATACTAACGCTTTTAAGCATAGAGAGAAAGGATGAAGTGAATGACAAATCGATTAAAAACTCCATTTGAGAAAACAAGAGATGATTTTGAAGAGGAATTTTGTGGTGAAATTGTCGAATTCTTGATTTTTACCCTCCAAAATGTAACTGGGGCCGCTTCTTTAAAAGATGGTTGTAAAATGCCGTCCGTTCATTTTAAAGCTAGTGTCAATGTTGCAACCCAGGAATTCTCTGAACGTGAGGGACGTTTGGAATGGGTATTGACTCCTGAGGAATTTGAAGAAAAGAGATGGGGCTTTAGTTTTGAACCCTACAAAATTCATCATATCAAATGTCAAAAACGCCCCTTCATGGAGTTAGAGCCATATATGTCAGAAGTAGCTAATAACTGCTACCACTTGCTGGAATACCTAGATGACCAATCCTCAGACTCTAGGTTAGAGACCTTGATTGAAACCTATCAAAAACCGGTCATCATTCAAGACGATATTGGCGAATTCACCTTAAACAGAGCCTATTCTTGGTTTGAAGGATTTATCACTTACGAGGGTGGTAAGATTCATGCTATCTTTGCTGCGAGTGCAGATGAAAGTCTCCCTCCAAGTTCTTTTGATGATCTAAAGAAATTTATGGGAACTTTCCAAGTTCAAGATACTCGGATTAAAGACTATATTGTCAAAGAACTGTGGGAAACAGCTCAAGACTGGATAGATTCAGATGAAAATGATGTGGAGTTAACAGAAGAGTATTTTACCAACTCTCTTTCCTTGAATGAACTATCGATCAACGAAGACGGGGAATTGACCCTCTACTATGATGATAGCGAGGAAATTTTTGCAGGCCATGCCATCGAAGTTGTCATTGATAAAGAGGGAGAAATCCTTCGAGCAGATTTGGTAGGTTAGTGCTGGATTTTATCTAGAATATAGAAATAATAGCCTTTTGGGATTGAAACCAAGAGGCTATTTTTCGTGAGTAAGCAAAATGGTTGCGTTTTTAATCTTTCTGTAATATACTTGATAAGTCAATAGTTGATAAATCAAGTGTACGCAAGGAGGTAGAAATGAAAAAAATTAACGACTTACTGTACCAGCTCCATTTAACAGATCAGATGATCACTCAACTTTTTGAGAAACAATTGGGAATTAGTTTGACCCGCTATCAAATCTTGCAGTTTTTACTGCAGCAGTCACCCTGCAACCAGATTGCCGTTCAGGAGAAGTTGCAAATCGACCAGGCGGCCTTGACCCGTCATTTTAAGATACTAGAGTCAGAGGGCTATGTCAGTCGCAAGCGTAATCCGGCCAATCAGCGAGAAGTCTTAGTTGAATTAACCCAAGAAGCCAAGAATCAACTCTTAGTCAGTCCGCCTAAACATCATTTGCGAGTGAAGGAACAGATGGAGAGCATCTTATCGACAGCCGAGCAGAAAGAGCTAACAACTTTACTGACGAAACTAGTGTCAGGTCTAGAAAAAATAGAATTTTAAGGAGAAAACGATGTCAATTATTACCACAATTTTAGCAACCCTTGTTGCCCTCGAGCATTTTTACATTTTTTATCTGGAAAGTGTAGCTACGCAATCAGATACTACTAGTCGCGTGTTTAATGTGGATAAGGAAGAACTGGCTCGTCCTTCAGTGAGTTCATTATTTAAAAATCAAGGAATTTATAATGCTTTGATAGGGGTCTTTCTCTTGTACGGGATTTATTTCTCACAAAGTTTGGAAATTGTGACCATCTTTGTTTTATTTGTGCTTGGTGCAGCGACCTACGGTTCTCTAACAGCAGATAAGAAGATTATTCTGAAGCAAGGTGGGCCTGCTATTTTGACTCTGCTGAGTATGTTACTTTTGAAATAAGAAAACCAGCGTCCTGAACGACGCTGGTTTTTGTATGCTCTTATCCATTTCGACGTTTACGGGCTAGTAGGACTCTGTAAAAGAAGATATGATTGTTTTGGATATAGGGAAGGATTGAAAAACTAGCAATTCCAAAAGTGAGCCAGTTGAGGAAGTACCAAGGGAGTAGTTGTAGGTCGAGGACAAAGCGTTGAAATTTGTAACCCTTCATCAAGAAACGGCTGGTTTTAAGGATTTGACGGGGTTTAGCCTGTCCTAAATCCAGAGTGTCGCAGAGGAGGAATTCTACCTGCGAGTAGGCATAATGTTGCGGGATATAGAGGGCATTTCCTACAATCATCAAGATGAGGCTCGCGAAAAAGTAGAGTCCAAAGGCCAGAAGGAATTGCTCCGTTTCAACGGATGAGAGGTCTAGTTTTGGAAATTCTGGATGTAGGGCAACAAATCTACGAGCCAAGAGATTGCTATAAAAGAGGAAATAAACGCCTACTAAGTTTGGAATGCTCCATAAAAAGAGGTAGAAACGTTTGAGGAGCAGAGTTAGGAAGGTTTGCGAGAAGCGCTCTTCAGCAAAGAGGGTCAGGCTTGATTTTACTGAGAGTTCCGTATCAGGATCCTTGAGGAGTCGGAGTGTCGCAAAGGCAGCACCTGCTAGAAAAATCGTGCTCATAAAAGAAACCACTAGCGGGAAGAGATAGGCTTGGAGCACTTGTGCCAGCATGCTGAAAAAGGATTGCTCTAAAACATTTTCTTGGAGGCGAGCCAGGGGGTTGAGAAAGCCTGATAAGATGACCAGCATGCTAGGTAATAGATAGACGAGAAAGAGGCGGGGATTTTCAGCCTGAAATTGCCTAGTCTGCAGACGGATGTTTTTTAAATCAATTTTTGGGTATTTCATTCTCTCATTATACCATAGTTCGTGACAGTTCCTGGTTTTTTTGATAAAATCATACAGTATGCCTTTGGGCACAAAGTATGAACTGGGACTGTCTTTCCCAGCTTCGGAGGTAGAAAATGTCAGATTCACCAATCAAATACCGTTTGATTAAGAAAGAAAAACACACGGGAGCTCGTCTGGGAGAAATCATCACTCCGCATGGTACCTTCCCAACACCTATGTTTATGCCGGTTGGGACTCAAGCAACTGTCAAGACCCAGTCACCAGAGGAGTTGAAGGAGATGGGCTCAGGGATTATCCTGTCTAATACTTATCATCTCTGGCTTCGCCCAGGGGACGAACTCATTGCACGCGCAGGTGGTCTCCACAAGTTCATGAACTGGGACCAGCCAATCCTGACGGATAGTGGTGGTTTTCAAGTTTATTCCCTAGCAGATAGTCGAAATATCACAGAAGAAGGGGTAACCTTTAAAAACCATCTCAATGGTTCTAAGATGTTCCTATCGCCAGAAAAGGCTATTTCTATTCAGAACAATCTAGGCTCAGACATCATGATGTCTTTTGATGAATGTCCTCAGTTTTATCAACCTTATGACTACGTTAAGAAATCCATCGAGCGTACTAGTCGTTGGGCTGAGCGTGGTTTGAAGGCTCACCGTCGCCCACATGATCAAGGATTATTTGGGATTGTACAGGGGGCAGGATTTGAAGACCTTCGTCGTCAGTCAGCTCACGACCTTGTCAGCATGGACTTCCCTGGCTACTCTATCGGTGGTTTGGCAGTGGGAGAAACGCACGAAGAGATGAATGCAGTCTTGGATTTCACAACTCAACTCCTTCCTGAAAACAAACCTCGCTACCTGATGGGTGTGGGAGCGCCAGATAGCTTGATTGATGGGGTCATTCGTGGGGTGGATATGTTTGACTGTGTCTTGCCGACTCGTATCGCTCGTAACGGGACTTGTATGACCAGCCAAGGTCGTTTGGTTGTCAAGAATGCCCAGTTCGCTGAGGACTTTACGCCACTGGATCCTGAGTGTGATTGCTACACATGTAAGAACTATACACGCGCCTACCTTCGCCACCTGCTCAAGGCTGATGAAACCTTTGGTATCCGCTTGACTAGCTACCACAATCTCTACTTCTTGCTCAATCTGATGAAGCAGGTCCGTCAAGCCATCATGGATGATAATCTCTTGGAATTCCGCGAGTATTTTGTAGAAAAATATGGTTACAATAAGTCAGGGCGTAATTTCTAAAACGGAATTGATATAAGCTAAAAATCCTACGTTTTCTCGTAGGATTTTTCTTCTTTTTTTGATAGAATAGGGAGTATAATGGAATGAAAATTAGGTGGTGTTTTACTTCCTAATTTAATGGAGAATAGACTCGTATGCGTATTAAATGGTTTTCCTTGATTAGGATTACAGGTTTACTTTTGGTGCTTTTGTACCACTTCTTTCAGACCATCTTTCCTGGAGGCTTCTTTGGGGTAGATGTCTTTTTCACATTTTCAGGATTCTTGATTACCTCTCTCCTATTGGAAGAGTTTGGTAAGAAAAGCCAGATTGATTTGCTGGGCTTTTTTAAGAGACGGTTTTACCGTATCGTGCCACCTGTGGTTTTAATGGTTTTGGTGACCATGCCCTTTACCCTCTTAGTTCGTCAAGACTATGTTGCAGGTATTGGCGGTCAGATTGCTGGAGTTTTCGGCTTTGTGACCAACTTCTATGAAATGCTTACGGGGGGCAGTTACGAATCTCAGTTCATTCCCCACCTCTTTGTTCATAACTGGAGTTTGGCTGTTGAGGTTCACTACTACATCCTTTGGGGCTTGGCTGTCTGGTTCTTATCGAAACGATCAAAATCTAGTAGTCAGTTGAGAGGAACCGTCTTTCTCCTGTCTGCTGGAGTATTTATCCTTAGCTTCTTCTCTATGTTTATTGGTAGTCTCATGGCTAGTTCCTATTCGTCTGTCTACTTTTCAAGTTTGACTCATGTCTATCCCTTCTTTTTAGGAAGCATTTTGGCGACAGTTGTGGGTGTTCGTCAGACGAGCGATTTAGTAAAGCAATTTGATCGGACATGGGATCTTCGTCAAAATCTACTGGTGTTTGCTGCGGGGCTTTTGGTGTTAGTGCTCTTGACTTTCTTTGTCAAGTTCACCTACCTGTTTGCGTACTTATTTGGCTTCTTACTGGCAAGTTTAGCGGCAGTGACTATGATTTTTGCTGCGCGTGTCTTGCATGAGAAAACGCCTGAGATACAAGAACCTCGGATAATTACATTTTTAGCGGATACTAGCTACGCGGTTTATCTCTTCCACTGGCCTTTTTATATTATCTTTTCTCAGTTGATGAGTAATCTGCCTGCTGTTATTCTGACAATCATCTTTTCTTATTTCTTTGCTATCCTATCCTTCTATATTATTGAGCCATTGATTGCCGGTAAGACCAATCCTTTAATACGGAAAATTAGTCGATTACCTCATATTAAACCAATTAGTGCTAGTGGTGTTGGTGTTCTTTCCTTAATTACCTTGATTATCATAGCTGTGGCTCCCCAAGTTGGAGCTTTTGAGACAGACTTGATGGTCAATGGTTTCAAGCAAGCACAGACCAATATAGGACAAACAAAGACTCTTGCTGAGCAAGCAGAGGCTAGCCGACTTGGAATTTCTGAGGGAACGAGTCTGATTGGAGATTCGGTAGCCTTGCGTGCTAATACAGCCTTACAAGAGGCCCTTCCTGAAGCAAATATCAACGCTCAAGTTAGTCGGACGACCAAGCAAGCCAATGACATCATGCTCAATAACAGCCAGAACAAGGTACTTCTAAAAACAGTTGTCATTGCAACGGGTGTAAACGGACCAGAGAATTACAAAGATGACTTAGATACGATAGTTAAAAACCTCCCCAAAGGCCACCATCTGATTCTTGTAACTCCTTATGAAGGTGACAAGAGCAAGGAGACTTACAAATCAGTTGAGCAGTATGCGACTTATACGAGAGAATTAGCTGAAAAGAATCCATATGTGAGTATCGCTGACTGGAATAAGGTTGCTAAGGAGCACCCTGAAATCTGGGCTGGAACCGACCAAGTCCACTTTGGAAATGATAGCAACATGATTGAAGAAGGCGCTAAACTTTACGCAGAGACGATTGCAGCTGCTGTTAAGGCCGCTCAAGAACTACCTGTGAAATCAAAATAAAATCAAAGAGTTGGAGATATCCAGCTCTTTTAAAATATCTCCAGAAAAGAGGTCTATACCATTTACAAATGAAAAAGAAAGGTTTATAATGTAATTGACATAATAAATTCTAGAATCAATCTATCAAGGAGGTTATCATTATGCCTAATTATATTAAAGCGGATCAGTTTTTCTACCCACACGGAGTTCGTCGTGGCGGTTACTTAGAACTTGTGGATGGCAAGTTTGGAAAACATGTAGAACAGATTCCTGAAGGAGCTGAGGTGATTGACTATACAGGCTACAGCATTGCCCCAGGACTTGTAGATACCCACATTCATGGATTTGGCGGTGTCGATGTCATGGACAATAACATCGAAGGAACCCTTCATACCATGAGTGAAGGGCTCCTCAGCATGGGAGTAACGAGTTTCTTGCCAACTACTTTGACCTCATCTTATGAGCAATTGCTCGCGGTAACAGAAAATATCGGTGCCCGTTATCAGGAAGCAAGTGGAGCTAAGATTCGGGGAATCTATTTCGAAGGTCCGTATTTCACAGAGAAATACAAGGGAGCTCAAAACCCTGCCTACATGAAAGATCCTCGTATGGATGAGTTTCGTGCTTGGCAAAAAGCAGCAAATGGCTTGCTTAATAAAATTGCCCTTGCGCCAGAGCGTGAAGGTGTAGAAGACTTTGTTCGTACAGTTACGGGTGAAGGAGTGACCGTTGCTCTTGGGCACTCAAATGCGACTTTTGATGAAGCTAAAAAGGCAGTAGATGCTGGAGCGAGCGTTTGGGTACATGCCTACAATGGGATGCGTGGGTTGACTCACCGTGAGCTCGGTATGGTGGGAGCCATGTATGAATTGCCTCATACCTATGCAGAGTTGATCTGTGATGGTCATCACGTGGATCCAAAAGCCTGCGAAATCCTTATCAAACAAAAAGGAACAGAAAATATTGCTCTTATCACAGACTGTATGACAGCTGGTGGCTTGGAAGACGGCGACTACATGCTGGGAGAATTCCCGGTAGTGGTTGCCAATGGAACTGCTCGTCTCAAATCTACAGGTAACTTGGCAGGTTCTATTCTCAAACTCAAAGACGGTTTGAAGAATGTGGTTGAATGGGGAATTGCGAATCCACATGAAGCGGTCATGATGGCGAGCTTCAACCCAGCAAAATCTGTTCACATTGATGATGTCTGTGGCCAAATTCGTGAAGGCTACGACGCTGACTTTATCGTATTAGATAAAGATTTGGAATTAGTTGCAACCTACCTAGATGGTGTGAAACGTTATCAAGCATAATAAAGAGCAGAGGCTGTGAATCAGCCTTTGCTTTTCTATTCAGAGGTATCTTCAGAAAGCTAGAGGATTGTTCTATAATGAAGCAAAATCCTTTCATTGTTCTAGAAAATTCGTTATAATATACGGTACAAAGGAAGTAGTAAGAATGTATCGTGTTATAGAAATGTATGGGGATTTTGAACCGTGGTGGTTCATAGAAGGTTGGGAAGAAGATGTCATCATGAGTCAATCTTTTGACAAGTATTATGATGCTCTAAAATATTATAAGTTATGTTGGTTTGAGCTGGAAAAGAAGAATCCTCTTTATAAGAGTCGGAGCGATTTGATGACTATTTTTTGGGATCCTGCTGACCAACGCTGGTGTGATGAGTGCGATGAGTATTTGCAGCAGTACCATTCTTTGGCTCTTTTACAGGATGGGCAAGTCATCCCTGATGAAAAGCTACGTCCAGGTTATGAAAAACAAACAGGTCAAGAAAAACACCGTTCTTGCCGCATGAAATGGAGATAAAAAGTAACTTTTTAAGTTGCTTTTTTATTTTTTTGCGAATAGTTAGATAAGGAGGGCGGTATGGTACAAGAAATTGCACAAAAAATTATTGCTACTGCTAAGAAAAAAGGAGCTCAGGATATCTATTTCATTCCCAAGGAAGCTACTTATGAACTTCATATGCGAATTGGTGATGAGCGGTGTCTAGTTGACTCCTATGAGTTTGATGTTTTAGCTGCTGTGATTAGTCATTTTAAGTTTGTGGCGGGGATGAACGTAGGAGAAAAACGCCGTAGTCAACTGGGCTCTTGTGACTACCAGTATGGAGAGAAGGTGTCTTCTCTGCGCTTGTCAACCGTAGGAGATTATCGGGGACATGAGAGTTTGGTCATTCGTTTGTTGCACGATGAGGAGCAGGAGCTACATTTCTGGTTTCAGGATATGAACGAACTGGGCAAGCAGTACAGGCAAAGAGGACTCTATCTATTTGCAGGTCCAGTCGGAAGTGGCAAGACGACGCTGATGCACGAATTGGCAAAATCCCTTTTTAAGGGACAACAAGTCATGTCCATTGAAGATCCTGTCGAGATCAAGCAGGAAGACATGCTCCAATTGCAGTTGAATGAGGCGATTGGCCTGAGCTATGAAAATCTGATCAAACTGTCTCTCCGGCATCGTCCTGACCTCTTGATTATCGGTGAAATTCGTGATAGTGAGACGGCGCGTGCAGTGGTCAGAGCCAGTTTGACAGGTGCGACGGTCTTTTCAACCATTCATGCCAAGAGTATCCGAGGTGTTTATGGACGCCTTCTGGAGTTGGGTGTGACGGAGGAGGAACTAGCAGTTGTCCTGCAAGGCGTCTGCTACCAGAGATTAATCGGGGGAGGAGGAATCGTTGACTTTGCAAACAAAGACTATCAAGATCATCAGCCAACTAGCTGGAATGCGCAGATTGACCAGCTTCTTAAAGATGGACATATCACAAGTCTTCAGGCTGAAACGGAAAAAATTAGCTACAGCTAAGCAGAAGAAAATCATCACCTTGTTTAACAACCTCTTCTCCAGTGGCTTTCATTTGGTGGAAATTATTTCTTTCTTGGGGAGAAGTGCCTTGCTGGAAAAGGACTATGTGGCCCAGATGCACCAAGGCTTGTCTCAGGGGAAATCCTTTTCAGAGATGATGGACAGCTTGGGTTTTTCAAGTGCTATTGTGACCCAATTATCCCTAGCTGAGGTGCACGGGAATCTTCACCTGAGTTTGGGAAAGATAGAAGAATATCTGGACAATCTGGCCAAGGTCAAGAAAAAGTTAATCGAAGTGGCGACCTATCCTTTGATTTTGCTGGGATTTCTTCTGCTAATCATGCTGGGGTTGAGAAACTATTTGCTCCCCCAACTGGACAGTAGCAATATCGCCACCCAAATCATCGGCAATCTGCCACAAATTTTTCTGGGACTAGTGCTGGTTTGCTCTCTATCTTTACTTTTAGCTCTCACTTTCTATAAAAGAAGTTCCAAGATGCGGGTCTTCTCGATGTTGGCACGGGTTCCCTTTCTAGGTATCTTTGTCCAGACTTATCTGACGGCCTATTATGCGCGTGAATGGGGCAATATGATTTCGCAGGGGATGGAGCTGACGCAGATTTTTCAGATCATGCAGGAACAGGGCTCCCAGCTCTTTAAAGAAATCGGTCAAGATCTGGCTCAAGCCCTGCAAAATGGCCGCGAATTTTCTCAAACCATAGCGACCTATCCTTTCTTTAAAAAGGAGTTGAGTCTCATCATCGAGTATGGAGAAGTCAAGTCCAAGCTGGGGAGTGAGTTGGAAATCTATGCTGAGAAGACTTGGGAAGCCTTTTTTACTCGAGTCAACCGCACCATGAATTTGGTGCAGCCACTGGTCTTTATCTTTGTGGCCCTGATTATCGTTTTACTTTATGCGGCAATGCTCCTGCCCATGTATCAAAATATGGAGGTAAATTTTTAAAATGAAAAAACTTATGACAAATTTGAAAAAAGCCAAGGCGAAAGCCTTTACTCTCGTGGAAATGTTGGTCGTCCTTTTAATCATCAGCGTTCTTCTCTTGCTCTTTGTGCCTAATTTGACCAAGCAAAAGGATGCAGTGAATGACAAAGGGAAAGCTGCTGTTGTTAAGGTGGTGGAAAGTCAGGCAGAACTCTATCGTTTGGATAAAAATGATGACGCCAGCCTCAGCAAATTACAAGCGGACGGTCGTATCACAGCAGAGCAAGCCAAGGCTTATAATGACTACTATTCAAAAGCACAAAAAGAAGCACGAAAAGTCAATGATTAAGGCCTTTACTATGCTGGAAAGTCTCTTGGTTTTGGGACTTGTGAGTATCATTGCTTTGGCTTTATCAGGTTCTGTTCAGTCCAGTTTTGCAGCGGTGGAGGAGCATATTTTCTTTATGGAGTTTGAAGAACTATACCGTGAAACTCAAAAGCATAGTGTAGCTAGTCAACAAAAGACCAGTCTAAACTTAGATGGTCAGACGATTAGTAATGGCAGTCAAAAATTGACCGTTCCTAAAGGGATTCAAGCACCATCAGGACAGACGATTCACTTTGACCGAGCTGGTGGAAATAGATCTCTGGCTAAGGTTGAATTTCAGACCAGAAAAGGAGCAATCAGCTATCGATTATATTTAGGAAATGGAAAAATTAAACGCATTAAGGAAACTAAAAATTAAGGCAGTGATCTTACTAGAAGCAGTAGTAGCGCTAGCCATATTTGCCAGTATTGCAACCCTCCTCTTGGGACAAATTCAGAAAAATAGACAAGAAGAGGCAGAAATATTGCAAAAGGAGGAAGTCTTACGTGTGGCTAAGATGGCTCTGCAAACAGGTCAAAATCAGGTAAAGGTAAATGGAGTTGAGATCCAGGTGTTTGCTAGTGAAAAGGGATTGGAGGTCTACTATGGTTCAGAGAAGTTGCTCGACTTTAAAGAGCAGTAAGGTAAGAGCTTTCACTCTTTTGGAATCTCTGATTGCCCTTATCGTCATTAGCGGAGGTTTGCTCCTTTTTCAAGCTATGAGTCAGCTCCTCATTTCAGAAGTTCGTTACCAGCAACAAAGCGAGCAAAAGGAGTGGCTCTTGTTTGTGGATCAACTGGAGGCAGAGTTAGAGCGTTCGCAGTTTGAAAAGGTGGAAGGCAATCGCCTCTATGTGAAGCAAGATGGCAAGGATATCGCTATGGGGAAGTCCAAATCAGATGATTTTCGGAAAACCGATAGCAGTGGCCGAGGTTACCAGCCAATGGTTTATGGCCTCAAATCAGCACAAATCACAGAGGACAATCAACTGGTTCGCTTTCGCTTCCAATTTCAAAAAGGCTTAGAAAGGGAATTCATCTATCGTGTGGAAAAATCAAAAAGTTAAGGCAGGTGTTCTCTTATATGCAGTTACTATGGCAGCCATCTTTAGTCTATTGCTACAGTTTTATTTGAATCGACAAGTTGCCCATCACAAAGACTTTGCCTTAAATAAAGAAAAGTTGGCTGCTTTTGCCATGGCCAAGCGAAGTAAAGATAAGGCTGAGCAAGAAAGTGGTGAACGAGTCTTTAACTTAGGAAAAGTCACGTATCACACTACGAAAATAGGTTTTGCAACAAGTATTCGTATGAATAAGGGCAACTATGAATTTCTCTTTCCTTCGATGAAACCCAAGGAAAAGAAAACGGATAAAAAGCAACAGGTAGCGACTGATTCAAGCCAAGAACCAAATCAGAAAGTAACAGAAGATAAGGCAGATAAGAAAGGCAATTCCTAGGCAATTCAACTACTTTGTGCTAAACTAAAAGCATGAAACATGATTTTAATCACAAAGCAGAAACCTTTGATTCGCCCCAAAATATCTTTCTTGCAAACTTGGTTTGTCAAACAGTTGAAAAACAGCTTGATCTTCTATCAGACAAGGAAATACTGGATTTCGGTGGTGGGACAGGTCTATTAGCCTTGCCCCTAGCCAAGCAGGCCAAGTCTGTCACACTGGTAGACATCTCGGAGAAAATGCTGGAGCAAGCTCGTTTAAAAGCGGACCAGCAAGATATTAAGAATATCCAGTTTTTGGAGCAGGATTTACTGGTGAATCCCTTGGAGCAGCAATTTGACCTGATTGTTGTCAGTCGAGTTCTTCATCACATACCTGATCTAGATGCGACTCTTGCCATGTTTCACCATCACCTTAGGGAGAATGGACAAGTCCTCATTGCTGATTTTGTCAAGACAGATACCAACCACCACGGCTTTGAATTGGCTGAACTGGAAAACAAGCTCTCTAATTTTGGTTTTTCGAGCATTGACAGTCAGATTCTTTATAGTGCAGAAGATCTCTTCCTAGGAAATTATGCAGAGCTCTTTTTAACAACAGCCCAAAAATCACTTGCTGACTAAAGCAGTGATTTTTTCTCTTCAGATGGAAAAAAGGAGGGAAATTTGATAAGATAGGAATATGGATTTTGAAAAAATAGAACAAGCTTATACGTATTTACTAGAGAATGTCCAAGTCATCCAGAGTGATCTGGTGACCAACTTTTATGATGCCTTGGTAGAGCAAAATAGTATCTACCTGGATGGTGAGACCAAGCTAGAGCAGGTAAAGGAGAACAATCAAGCTCTTAAACGCTTAGCGCTTCGCAAGGAAGAGTGGCTCAAGACCTACCAGTTTCTTTTGATGAAGGCAGGACAAACGGAGCCTTTACAGGCCAATCACCAGTTTACGCCAGATGCCATTGCCCTCCTCTTGGTACTTATTGTGGAAGAGTTGTTTGAACAAGAGGAAATTAGCATCCTCGAAATAGGTTCTGGAATGGGAATTCTGGGTGCTACTTTCTTGATATCTCTTGCTAAAAAAGTAGATTACTTGGGAATTGAAGTGGATGACTTGCTGATTGATTTGGCGGCTAGCATGGCAGATGTGATTGGTTTGCAGGCAGGATTTGTCCAAGGTGATGCCGTTCGTCCGCAAATGCTTAAAGAAAGCGATGTGGTCATTAGCGACTTGCCTGTCGGCTATTACCCAGACGATGCCATCGCTTCACGCTATCAAGTGGCTTCTAGCCAAGAACATACCTATGCCCATCATTTGCTGATGGAGCAAGGCCTCAAGTACCTCAAGTCAGACGGATACGCTATTTTTCTAGCTCCGAGCGACTTGTTGACCAGTCCTCAAAGTGATTTGTTAAAAGGCTGGCTCAAAGACGAAGTGAGTCTGGCTGCTATCATCGCTCTGCCAGAGGATATTTTCTCAACGGTCAGTCAGGCTAAGAGTATTTTCGTTTTACAGAAGAAAACCGAACAGGAACTGCAACCTTTTGTCTATCCGCTAGAAAGTTTGCAAGATCCAGCTGCATTAATGAAATTCAAAGAAAATTTTCAAAAATGGAGCAAAGGTACTGAAATGTAAGGTAAATTTTGTTATAATAGTTGAAAACGCTTAAAAGAGGTATCATGTTATGACTAAAACAATTGCAATCAATGCAGGAAGCTCGAGTTTGAAATGGCAACTTTACCAAATGCCAGAAGAAATAGTATTAGCGAAAGGCTTGATTGAACGTATTGGCTTGAAGGACTCTATCTCAACTGTAAAATTCGACGGCCGTTCTGAACAACAAATTCTTGATATTGAAGATCACACACAAGCTGTTAAAATTTTATTAGATGATCTAATTCGTTTTGACATCATCAAAGGTTATGATGAAATAACTGGTGTTGGGCACCGAGTTGTGGCTGGTGGTGAATATTTCAAAGAGTCAACCTTGGTAGAGGGAGATGTTTTGGAAAAGGTTGAAGAGTTGGGACTTTTGGCTCCTCTTCACAATCCAGCCAACGCGGCAGGAATTCGTGCCTTCAAGGAATTGCTTCCAGATATTACCAGCGTTGTTGTTTTTGATACATCATTCCATACAACCATGCCAGAGAAAGCCTATCGCTATCCTCTTCCAAACAAATACTACACTGAAAATAAAGTTCGTAAGTATGGAGCCCACGGGACAAGTCATCAGTTTGTAGCAGGAGAAGCAGCTAAAATTTTAGGTCGCCCCCTAGAAGAGTTGAAATTGATTACTTGTCATATTGGAAATGGTGGTTCTATTACAGCTGTCAAAGGCGGTCAGTCTGTTGATACATCTATGGGCTTTACTCCACTTGGTGGTATTATGATGGGGACTCGTACAGGTGATATTGATCCGGCAATTATCCCCTATTTAATGCAACATACAGATGACTTCAATACACCAGAGGATATCAGTCGTATTCTCAATCGTGAGTCAGGACTTTTGGGTGTTTCTGAGAGATCAAGCGATATGCGTGATATTCACGAAGCTATGCATGCGGGTGATGAGAAAGCGCAACTGGCAAATGAGATTTTTGTGGATCGTATCCAAAAGTATATTGGTCAGTATTTGGCAGTTTTGAACGGTGCAGATGCCATTATCTTTACAGCCGGAATTGGAGAAAATTCTGTAACGATTCGTCAGATGGTTATTGAAGGCATTTCTTGGTTTGGCTGTGATGTGGATCCTGAAAAGAATGTCTTTGGCGCTACAGGAGATATTTCGACTGATGCTGCTAAAGTTCGTGTCTTGGTTATCCCAACTGATGAAGAATTGGTTATCGCTCGTGATGTTGAACGCTTGAAAAAGTAAGATGAACTGAATAAAATTACAAGATAAGATACAATAAAAAGGAGTTGGGAGATAAATTTTCCCAACTTTTTGTTGTTAAAACAGTCTAAAACCTTGTCATTATTGGCTTTTTTGAAATTTATGGTATAATAGTAGTAATTTAAAGTGGGAGTTAGATTTTTTGATTTTAAAAGGATTGAAGAATTAAGAAATTGTATTTTTTAAGAAACTAACCAAAAACTAACCAAGGAATGTATATTTTTAGTCAATGAATATAGAATAAAGTGGATCAGGAAACTGGTCTATTTTATTTTGTATTTATAGATATAAAAAGTTGAATCGTCTATCTAAAAGTGATACAATAGATATACAAGATAAAAAAAGGAGAATTGCTATGTCACAAATTGCTGTAAGAGTAGATGATAAATTAAAAAAAGAAGCGACTGAAGTTTTTAGTGAATTGGGTTTGGATATGACAACTGCTGTGAAGTTATTTTTGAAGCAAAGTGTGTTGACTAAAAGTATACCTTTTAAGCTTGGTCTGTATGAAAGAGAGTATAGTCAAGAAGAAGTAGAACAGGCAAAAAAAGATATTCAAAGATTAGTGAAAGAAAAGTCAAAACTGGTTAAACTTGATTTTAGTAAACAAGAGGATATTGATAAATTCTTTGATGAATAATGATTAGATATTAGGAGGAAGAATGGAAAAAATAGAAGAATATTCAATATTGATTGCAAGAATTGAGTATGCTGATGGAACAGGTTCAAAGTCACGTCCTGCGATGGTAATTGAGTTTAATGATGAAGTTATTAAAACTTATCGCTTGACTACAAAATATGAAAATAAATCAGATAGAATTAAGTCAAAGTATTTTGAAATTATTGATTGGTTTAAAGCAGGTTTAGAAAAGCCTTCTTGGATTGATACTGTTCAAGCATATGAACTAGATAGGAAGAAAATCAAAATTCAAATTATAGGGAATTTGACAGATAGAGATATAGTTCGTTTGAAAGATTTTTTATCTTATGTTGATTAGGAGATAGAATATGGAAATTAAGGAAATAAGTTATCAGGATAGACTTCCAAAAACGATGAATTCTAAATTTAATTACTTTGTGAAAGATTTTTTGAATGAGTATTCTGATCAGTTGAATAAGTTAGATTTTAACGAAACTCTGACGATTAACAAAGAATATGAAGGAGATTTAGAAGTTTATTTTGTTGAATTCATGTTTTGTAAAAAGGGAAAAGGCGGATTTTTCTCTTTAGATAGAACAGATAATAAGTTGTTTGTGTCTTGTAATGATGAACTTTGGGGAACTGTGATTTTAGAGTAAAAAGCGAAGGAAAATCAAACATTCCTGGATATTTGATTCGCTTTTTGGGTCAAAATAGGCAACCAGGTATTTAAAATTTGTTCGGAAATAGAAAAAATAACACTATCTTAGATAATGTTATTTTTTTTGTTTTCTTTGAAAAATTTGGTGGCTATTTCTTGCACGTAGACCTCGTAAGTGCTTGGTATATCTGCGTTTTTGAGATAGTCGTGGTAGTTGAATTGTTCGTCTATCGGATATTCGCTGTTAATCAAGCTCATAAAATCAAGGATTCGTCCCTTTTCAGCTCTGGTTTCGATGCGTTGTGAGAAGGTATCGATATGAGCAAGGGAGTTATGGGAATCATCATTCAATAAATGGTGTTTTTCGTGTAGTAGTATATTGATTTTTTCTATATCTGTAGTGTCAGAACGTAGAAAGATGAAGTGTTCATTGTTTAGAAAAAGATAACGACCTTTTGTTTCTAAATAGTCTAACAAGACGACCTTGCAGTTTAGGTCTTCGATTTCTTCTATGACTTTTATCAGTTCCATACTATTTCTTATTTGCAAAGTATTCTTTTAGGAAGTCTTTGATAATCATTCTATCGTTATCTGTGATGGGTGTGCCATCATAGGCAACTGAGTTATCAATAGCGTTGTCTATGTCAACCTCTAAGTCAATATCAGTAAAATCTGTTTTACCTAAAAGATAATCAGTAGATACATTGAAGTAGTCTGCTAGTTTTTCCATTGTTTCGAGATTCATTTTCTTTTTACCACTTTCAAATTGTTGATAAGCTGGTTGAGAAATATTTAGGAATGTAGCAATATCTTTTTGAGTCAGTTTTCCTTCTTTTCGTAGCTTTTTTAGTCTTTCAATAATCATAATTTATTCCTTTCAAAAATTTTTTAAAAAATTTTAAAAAAGTGTTGACAAAATAAGCTATAGGTTATATAATAGATACATAAGCAATAGCTTATAAAAAATTAAGTAAAAAACTTTACTTAATAATAACATTTTATAGGAATTTAAAAATCCTGAATACAACTTAAAAGACAAATTTTAATTTTCAGTATTGAATGTTGTTTCAAGAAAGTAGAACTTGTAAATTTAAGTAGTAAGATTTTTGATTCAATATAAAAGTTAAGTGAACTTTGAAAATTTAATAAAAAACGTGTCAGACAACGACAAGCATTGACTAAACACGCATATAAAAATTTAGCAATTTAATTATACGTGAATTTTAGGAAAATGTCAAGTTGAGTCTAAACGTGGGTGTTTTGTCCTTTCGCCTTAGTAGATAAGAAAAGGGAACTGACGGCTGAGAACAGTCAATGATACTTCTTAGAAGGTAGCTAGAGTGAGATAGTGAGGTCTATGTGTTGTATGGTCGGTGTGTGAGAGTAAAATCTTGCTAATGCCTTTGGGTAAGAAAGAGGGGATATTGAGTTATCCTTAAATTTGTGACCTTGGCGCAGGTAGTAAGCTGAGAAGCTGAAAGTATGCGAAGATAGGAGCATACATTTTTTTATATTGCTATATTCTATTAAAAAAAACGTAAAAAGGCTTTGAAAATAAGCCTTTTTATTTTTGCAAAAATTAACAATAGTTAGATTTTTATAAAACGGGTTTTGTCCTGATAAAGATTGAAAGTATTGTTAGTTTTCACAAGGGAATATAAGAAGTATTCTTTTATGTAAACTAACAATATGAGTAGAGAATAGAAAAGAGGAAAGATGGATATTTGGATCTACTTAGTAAGAGTTGGAATGCTATTGTCTATGCTTATTTTGTTGATGTTTTTGATTTATTGGATGTTTAGTCATTTGATAATTCTGTTTGTATTTGTATTGTTTGTGGTTTTCTTTTCGATTATCACATGTAAGTAGGAAGTAGAAAGGAAAAGGATTTATGTTGAATGTGTCAACGGCTCTTCGTTTGTATCGAGAAATGTATAATAAGTCGAAAGAGGACTTAGCGAAGTATTTAGAGATTCAACCGAAAGCGTATGCTCGATATGAAAGTGGAGAACGTGAACCTAGTCTTGAGAAACTGTATAAATTGGCTTATCTTTATAACTGCAAGGTTGATGATTTTATCAATGTTGAAGAAAACTTTAGTGTTGATCGAGATGAGGTTTTGTCAACTAAAGATTTAGACAATTTAGGCTGTCATCATCAGTTTTCTCATGGTTTGATTGTTATGATGACTGAGGGTAAACCTTATGATGAAATGATTCGTTTTATAGGGAATGATAGGACGAAGTATGCACGAAAATCTGAAGTCAAACAATTTCTACGTGAGTTAATTGAAAAGATTGGTTAGGGAGAGGTGAGTAAAATCAAAGATGTTCTTTTGAAAGGAGAAAGAGATGTAAAAACGTATTCTGAAGAATGGATACTGGGAGAATACAATAGAATTTATAGACGATTTTGTTGGAATTTGAAAATCTATGCTCATGTAAAAAATGGTGCTGATGTTTATGTCTCTTCAAAAAAATGTTGTGAAGATTTGTATAATCGTTTGTATGCTGTTGGTCAAGTTACTCGTAGCTATTGTAGTAAGATTGAATCAAAAATTGAAAAAACGTATCATCGTTTTTTAGAAGATGGAGTGATTGTTGAAGATTAAAGAGTCAGTTTTACTGGCTTTTTTATTTTTGAAAGGAGAAGAAATGGTTTTGGTTATTTGTGAAAGGTCACGTTCACCATCTAATGAATGAGATCGAAAAAGAAAAAACATTATCTAAAATAAAAAAAGAAAAAGGAGAAAAAATTAATGTTTAAAACTAATGAATTTAAGGCTTTTGGTTCAATCCGTAAAACGAAAAAGGCTGGTGTTTGTGGAGTTATCCTTGCCTTTGCTATGATGGCTATTTTTGCTCAAGGAAATGCATCTGCTGACGAAGTGAAAACATCATCACCTGCAACTACACAAGTTGCAAAATCAGCTACTGAAGTTGTAAAACAAGAAACTCAAAAACCAGAAACTAAAGCAGAAGCAACAGTAAAACCTGTTGCCTCTCCTGACCTTGATTCTGCTGTTAAAAAAGCGCAAGAAGTAGGTATCAAAACGACTGAAACTGAGAAAGTAGGTTACGATACCGAGGAACAAGCTAAGGCAGATGAAAAAGCGCAAGTTGATGAAATTGACAAGAAGATTGCTGAAAAAGAGCTGAATATCAAGGAAATTGAAACAGCTAAAGGTCAAAACAAGGAAATCCAATTTGGAAATAAATCTGCTATGGAAAAAGCTGGCCTGAAATATACTGGTGATTATCCAAAGGATAAGAAATCTGTTGAAGGCTACAACGCAGGTGCCAAAAAAGAAAACGAAGTGAACGAAGCTAAGTTTAAGAAAGATAAATTGGCAGTTGAAGCAATTAAGGCTAAAAACAAAGCAATTATGGAAGCTAAAGGCTTGAAGTTCACAGGAAATTTTGCTCAGGACAAGAAAGCTGTTGATGAATGGAATAAAGCGAATGCAGGTAAAGTTATTTCAACTATTCAGACTGGTTTAACTGCAACGTCAAGCACCACATTTGAAGCTATTTCAGGTGCTTCTAAAGCTGTTGCTCCTGACTACACAGCAAACGTTATTCAAGGGTATGCACGGAATACTAATCTAGATGCCAACTTTAATAACGTGTTCCTTCTTGATGATAAGAGTGGAACAGCTAAAATCAAGGTAAAAAATACTTCTCACGGTGATGTTACTTTAACATTCAGTGGTATTACTCCGTCAGCGGAGTCAGGATTCATTCGTAGTTATGTAGCGCTTTGGGCTTCTGAAGATGGTGGTATTGGTTACGGTGTCTTTATTTCCGCTGGTGCTGGTGCAGCTAACGGCGGAGGTGGTGTTGACGGTCAAGGTGGCGGTGGCGCTTCTGGTGCTTACCGCAGTGATCGTCAAGGCTGGGTCAAAATGGTTACTGTAGGAGTAGAAACAGATGCCAGCGATGTGAGCGAAGTGACTATCAATGACGTAGATTCCAACCAAGTTATTGATGTCTCTAATTTGGATGGAGCGAAAATCACTACTGGCGCTAACATTTCGCAAAGTGGGAACTCATTTACAGCTAATGATTCTGCTCAGTCACAAAGTACATCAGGTGTCTTGGATAGTAATGGTATTGGTTGGAGCTTTGAAAAAGGACAAAAAATTAACTTTACCTTCATTCATTCAAACACTTCTGACACTTCGTATTCTATCGTAGGTGGTGTATTTGGACGTGCTTCGCAAAAAGAAGTAAAAGAAAAGCCAATCTCTATTCAAGAATACACTGAGCCAAAATACCTTCCTAAACCGTATGTTTCAATCAAGCCTTATGTTCCTGTTCCTGAAGAAAAACAGTTGGAAGTTGAATATCATAAGGCTTACGTTAAGGAAAAACCTGTAACTCCAGAAATTCCTAAAACTCCAGAATCACCAAAACCACAAGAACCTAACAAACCAACTCTTCCAAACACTGGAACCGCAGCCAGCATGCTTCCATTGGTTGGGATTGTTTCAGGCATGCTTGGTTTAGTTGGCTTGAAGCGTAAAAATGAGGCAGAATAAAATAGTTTAATGTGTTGTAAAAAGGTGGTAGAGTAACAGGAACTACTACCTTTTTATTTTTGAAAAAATTGTAAGTAGAAAAGGAAATTTTAAAAGTGAAAATTGAAAAATTTAAGTTTAATCCTGAAGCAATCGGGAAAGCAAATTATGTTCGTTCTGAAAAAGCCCCAGCCATTATTGAGGGCAAGCCATTTGATGGGACACGTCATATTGTAATGAATGCAAAACATGGTATGTTTTCTATTATTACTTCAAAGGATATGACCGTTTATAAACCGAATGAAGAAGTTGAAGCTATTGAGCCTATCTTTATGGAAGATTATGTTGAAGGTACAAATTTTTCTGCTTCAACTAATGTATTGGCCAAAGGACTTAAACGTGTAGGAGGTAATAAATAATGGCTAAAAATGGACTTGAACTTGGGAATCGTGTAGAAATTTTTTCGAAAAAGTATCGTATCTTGAATGATTTGTTGCTGGACCCAAAAGGGGTCTTGGGGACTTGTAAATTCATTAAAAACGAAGGTGCTCAATTTGTGAATGTTGATCTTGAAACTGGTGAGGGTGATTATGATGGAGTTGAAGTGCTTGTCTATTCAGAAGGACAAGAAGATACTGTATTCTTGAAGGTAACTGAACAGTCAGCAGAAGAAATTGATGCTTTGAATCTTGGCTATCAGGAAGCCATTGATTTTGATACTTTACTCATTGCTTATCATGGTATGCGCAAGGCTGACCGTAATCAAGTTGAGCCTAACAAGCATCGTTTTGTTTTTGTTGTTGATAAACTTAAAAAAGTAGGTGGTCAATCTAAACAAAATCAGAAGCAAGAACAGCATCAGGAACACAAGGGATAATTTTTAAAGGAGAGAAGATATGAGTTTACTTCCTGCTTATCGTGGAATTAAGATTAAGCCTTATATGGTGAATTTAAGGTATTATATCTTTTCTTTTTTCTTTTTGTTGTTTAGTCCCTTGCTAGCTTTTTTTGTCTATTCAAATTTTGAGAAAATCAAGAATGTAGATGTTTTCTCTATTGTTGTTTCGGTAGTTTTGCTGATACTGATAATTGGTGTAAGTGTCTATTTGACTTGGTTATCACAAGAAAGAGTTTTTTCTTTCAAGTGCTAGAAAGACTTTCTAAACTAGCTTACTTTTTAAAGGAAAATGGATATACATATATTAAAAAGATTAAGACTAATTCAGGAACTAGGGATAAAATTGTATTTCCTGTTGTTTATATGAAGCAGAATCGTTATGATTTGGAGATTGCTTTTAAAATGGCTGGAAATAAGTTTCAGGATAAGTTTAAGAAGATTGGTAGTGATTTAGAGACTACTTTCTTCATGGATTTTATGGAAGTTCAGGACGATATTAAGTTTAAGACCTATAAGATGGCTTATTCTGCTTTCTTGAATCGAATTAAGGTAACTGATGTGGAGTATTCTGATAAGGGTATTCAACTGATGAAAAATCTGTATTGGAATCCTATTGATGATCCTCATTTACTTGTTTGTGGTGGTACTGGTGGTGGTAAAACGGTATTACTGAGAACATTGATTCGTGCTATGGCTAAAGTTGGAGTAGTAGATATTTGTGATCCAAAACAAGCGGACTTTGTGACTATGGCAGAACAGAAAGCTTTTGAAGGTCGTATTTCTTATGAGGTTAATGATATTGTCGAAATGATTGAAAGGGCTGTTGGTATCATGTTTGCTCGCTATGCTTATATGCGACAAAAACGTGAAGAAAATAGCGATAAGGACTTACGTAAGTTTTATGAGTATGGTCTCGAACCTTATTACTTGGTTTGTGATGAATACAATGCTTTGTGTGCCATGCTTGACTTTCAAACGAGACAGCGCTTGGATAATGCGATGGGTCAGTTCTTACTACTTGGAAGGCAAGCTGGCTGCTTTGCAGTTATAGCTATGCAGAAGCCTTCAAGAGAAGATTTAGGTTCAAAACTACAAGCGAATATCAATTTCCGAATTTCTGTTGGTCGATTGGATGAGGTTGGATATGATTTAGCCTTCGGCGAAGTCAATAGGAATAAGGAATTTAAGTACGTTAAGTACCTGGGCGGTAAGCGAGTTTATGGTCGTGGGTACGCTAGCGTATATGGAGAAGTCGCAAGGGAATTCTATTCACCTTTGTTAGAAAAGGGGTTCTCTTTTACTGATGAATATGAGAAGATTGAGCGACGACAAAATCCTTTCAATCCTTTGGAAAATCCTGATGCTCAATTATCAGAAGAAGAAAAAGAAAATATTCAAGCTGAAATGGAAGCGCAAGAGGAATTGCAAAAAGGGGAAGTTAAGAAGGCTAGTCCTGAGTTGGTTCAGGAGTTGATGGCTAGTAAACGACAGAAGGGAGAAAACAATTTTGGTGATCTTGTGAAGGCGAGTGATTTCTCAAGGACTATTGGTGTTAGTTTTTCATCTGTTCAAAATTTATTGAATAAATTGGAAGAAAAAGATGTCATAACTGTTAGTCGAGAAGATGGTTTTTTGTATTTAGATAAAAGACAGATGGCCTTGGTCAAAGATTTGTTTGAGTTAAAGAAAGCTAGTACTCAGAAATGGACTGAAATACTAGAAGACTATCCTTTTGAAGAATATTGATTGAGGAGAATTATTCTCCTCTTTTTTTGTTTAGATAAGAGTTGGTTGAATAGAGCCTACTAGTAGCTAGTAGCAGAAGCGAGGAAGCGAAGCGACGAGCGCCTGCGGTCACTAGCGGTCACTAGTAGGCTCTATTCAACTAATTAACCCACCTATTCTAATAGGTGGGTAACAAGAGTTACAAAATGCACTTCGCACTTACAGCCACGTGGCTTCAAGGTGTGTCTTTTTTGCAATTTCTTGTATCCCTTTTAGTAAAAATAAGGAGTTTTATAGGAGAAATGGACGGAAGAGAGTTAAAAGACTTTAGAAAAGAACAAAAAATGACTAGGAAAGAGTTATCAATTAAGACTGGTATTCCTGTTTCAACTTTAAAGGCTTACGAGAATGGGTACAGAACTTTGAAAAAAACAGATTTTTTAGAAATAAAAAATCAATTTAGTTTGAAAAGATGTGATGCTAGTCTTACAAGATATATGGTGGATTATTTCAGGTTTACACTTCATAATGAAATTGATGTTTATTTTGTTGCGAAAGAATTTTTTGGATTTGATATAATGCCTAAACCTGAAACGACCTCATTTATGAAATATGAGCTGTTGTATCGGTATGGGGATATTTGGTTTTTGGGATTTAATTCTTCGTACAGTGAGAATGGAGAAGATAAAAACAGAATCACGGTTCAATTAAGCGGTCAAGGCTGCAGACAGTTAGAAGTCTATCTTGAAAATGAAAATATAACTTGGATTGATTTTATAGAAAAAATTCAGAAGCGTTATGGAAATGATTTTAGTGTTACTAGGATAGATATTGCAGTTGATGAAATGGTTCAGGAAGATTCAAAAGATAACTTTGATTTATCATCTCTAGTAACTAGATATTATAATCAAGAAATTGTTTCGCCATATCTAAGAAACTTTTCATTTGTTGGTGGAGGTGGATTTGATTTTGAGAATCCCTTAGAAATAGAAAATAGGCAAGGTTTGTCAATTTATCTTGGTAGTCGTCAGTCTGAAATGTATTTTAACTTTTATGAAAAAAGATATGAGATAGCAAAGAAAGAAGGGATAAGCGTATCAGATAGCGTAAGGTTATTTGGGATATGGAATCGGTATGAGGTTCGATTTTCGCAAGGCAAGGCAAGGTCATTTATTACAGAAGTTTTAGAAGGTGCTGAGATTGCTGAGTTGACAAGGTCGATATTTCAAGGTGCGATTCAGATTTATGATGGTACTGATGAACATGGTTTTAGAATGTATGATAGCAAGTGGCAAAGTCTTTTTGGAAATGACGAAGCAATCAGACTTTCAGTTAGTCCTGAGCCTTATTCTGTAGAAAGAACGATAAGATGGCTTGTTGAGAGGGTTTCTAATTCGTTAGTGTATGTTTCTGAGATTGATCGATTGTTCATGCAAGAGAATATGAAAAAAATAATGAGTTCAGGAGAAATTACGCCAAGACAACGAAAAGAACTAGAATTTCTTCAAAGTCAGTTAGGGAGTCTTACATGATTGAATATAAAGATATTGAAAAGATTGTCTATTTGATTCCTGAAAGAAATTTTTATGATGGAGTAATTGATAGTAAGGTTGCTAGAGAGTATCAAGCCTATATTGAGTTTCAATCACAAAAGTATAATCAAACAAAGAGAAAGTGTGATTGGGATGAACTGAAACGTTTAAATATAGAATAATGAAACGTATTTAGCAAATGAAGTAGATGTAAAAAGAAAACTATTGTGGTTTGGGTTGCTAAGAAGGAGTAAAGAAGAGATGGAAGAAGAATGTTTGAAGTTGATTGAACGATTTCATTTAGAGAGGTGGTTTTAAAAATGTCAGTGAAATCAAAAGGTGGGGTTTGTGATGTATGCTGACAAAAATAGGAAAACTAGCGCAGTCTGTTTGACTGTTTTTGTTAGCCCTCTAAACGTGAAACGTTTAGACAGATTGAGGACTTGCGATGAATTTTAAAGAAGTGTAAGGGTTAAAACATGATAAGAATAGTAAAGACGATTGTTAAAATTGTAGGATATGTGATTTTAAACTCTATTTTAGGATTGGCGTTATCTTTGTTTTTTTATGTCCTGATAGGGAATGTAAAAATCTCGATTCTATTATTTATATTGTTTTTTATAGGGAGGTTGATTTTTTGAATGAAAAGAAGAAATGCTATTTCTAGTTTATCTGCTAAAAAGGTACTAAAAGGAAAAGAAGAAAAAAAGTTGGATTTTGTTATTGATTTAATTATTGCAGGATTTCTATTCTATATTATTCGTATCATTGTTGTTGGTTTAAAAAATATCTTTTAGAAAGATGGGTTTAGAATAATGGAGAAATTTCATGAAAAGTTAAAAGTGTTGAGGAAGGAAAAAGGACTTACACAAAAAAAGTCTTTCTAATATGTTAAACATATCTCAAGGAGCTTATGCACAGTGGGAAAACGGAAAGCGTGAGCCTAACTTTGAGAAATTAAGTATGTTAGCTTGTATATTTGATGTTTCTATTGATTTTTTTGTTAAGTAAAAATTTAGAAATATCAAAAGAAACCTATTTAAAGTTAAAAGAAGAAAAAAAGAATTTATTTTCAGTCAGACTAAAAGAATTACGTTTACAGCATGGATTTAGTCAAGAAGAATTAGCAGAAAAAATTGGTATAAAAAGAAATTCTTATAGTGATTGGGAAAATGGTAAGTGTAAACCTAACTATGAAAAATTAGAAAAAATAGCTGATTTTTTTGGTGTTTCGTTGGATTGGTTGTTTGGGAGAGAATAGATGAAAGTTAAGAAACGTTCTCCTTCTTTTTGTTAAGGGTAAGTTATAAAAAAATAGAAAAATGAATGAAGAGGTAAATGAAATGGCATTACAAGGAAAAGATAAGCAAGTTATTGAATTGTCGAATGAACTTGCTAAAAAATTGAAGGAAAAAGATTTTTCGCAATCTTGGTCACTTGCAGGGGAGTTGAATGGGCTTCTTAAGAATGAAGAAGAGTTGACTTTATCTTATCAAGTAATTCAGTGTATTAAAAACGATTTGGCGAGTTATTATGATATGAATAAGGCATACAATAAAGTTGCAAATCGTGCTTTTGCGATTGGAAGCAATTTGGAGCGTAGTGCTTCAATTTAGTTAAAATGGTGAAGGAAGTCAAGTTTGGCTTCCTTTTTTATTTGGAAGGAGAAAAAATGAGTATTAAAGTCGTCTATGATAAGTTTTCTGATGTGTGTGAGCATTACAATTTTGGAAAAAAGTTGCTTGATGAACCTGCAAAGATTATTGAACGCTTAGATGAACACTTTGACGGTGTAGAGTTTGGACAGTTTGATGGTAACAATCCTGACAATGTGTATATCAATTCGTTTACAGAAGTTGATACAAAAGAAGCGCTGATTGATTTTGCTGGTATTCTGAATCATGGAGAATATGAGCAGTTAGTCAATGAAGATCGTTTGTCTGCGTATGTAGAAGAACATGAAGAAGAAATTGCTAGTCGTTTAGGAGATTCCTATGTGTTTCTCGGTCACGAAGGCGATAGCTGGTACTTTTTGCAATAGAAAATGGCTGATACTGAATATGGCTTCAAAAGTGTTGATTAAGAATCCAAAGAATGGAAGGCAGGCTTGGTTTAGCTTGCCTTTATATTTTGGAAAGTTATCTCAAATTGGTTTGACTGGCTCTTATGATGAAACTATTGAAATTGTTGATTATGAGGGTTCAGCATTTATTGGTTACGGTCTATTTACTGTTGCTGATTTGGAACAGTTGAATAAACAAGTGGAAAGTGGTTAAAGGAAGGAAGAAAATTGAGGTAATCTATTTGAAATGATAAGAAAATTTAAAAAAAGAGAAAAAAATCAAGAAAGATTAAAGAAGCTTTCTGATAAGAAGGTATACACTCCTAAGAAAATCAATCAAAAGGGTGCGAATCTAATTTTTGGCTCTTTATTGATTGGTTTTGTAGTTTTTGTGGGTGCTGCTGGAGTTTTATCAATTAAGAATGTATCTAAAGTGAAGGAATTTGAAAAGAATCAGATTGCTAAAGTAGATAATAAGGAAATTGATAGACGCCTGGAGCAATTTTTGGATAGCTATGTAAGCTATTATTTTACTTACAAGGCAGGTGAGAAGGATAGTGAAGAAAACGCAAAGCGTTTGAATGAATTCTATGGAACACCGCCTAGTGTCAAAAACCAAGGGCAATCAAAACAAGATATGTCTATTGTGAGTGGTCGTTTGTTGATGGCGAAAGATGGAGTTGCAGTTTATGCGGTGACTTATGATACAAAGGTTGATAATAAGGTTCAACGTGTATCAATCGAGTTTTCAATCCCATACGTTGAAAAAGACGGTCGCTATTATGTTGATGGTTTGCCTTGGTTTGCTCCTGTTACAGATTTTAAGAGTCAGGATGTTGACAAAGAAAAGCAATTGGTTTTGACGGCAAATGATGGTCTGAGTGAAAATGACAGAAAAGATTTGGTTGCTTTTGTTGAATTGTTCTTCAAGAATTATACAAGCAGTCAATCGAATCTTGACTTGATCTCAAAAAATATCAAAACAATTGGTGGAGCAACTGTTAAAAGCATTGATTATACCTATTTTGTAAAAGGCAGTGATAAGACACTGGCTTATGTGCAAGTTACCTTTGATATTTTGGGTACAAGTCATAGCGAGAATTTTTCTTTCGAGTTAAGGAAAGATAAAGATAGTTATTTTGTAGATAAAATGGAGCATCAGATTCCATTTGATTATGCGAAAGATAAAACAAAAGAAAATTAAGGAGAATGAGATAAATGAGTTTTTTTCAGTATTTAGTTGATAAGTTGGGGGTTCCTTTGATTGGATTGTTTGTATTTAGTAAAGCCATTCGAGCTTGGAGGGAAGGAAAGACTTGGGGGATTTTGGTGTCTATTTTGACGGGTGCTTTAATTTTATGGTTCTTGTTAAGTCCAGAAACTGTATTGAAAGCCCCTGCGACTTTATTTAATAAATTGTTAGAAGTTTTCAAGTAAGCCTATGGAAAAAGAAGAGAAACAATTATTTTCGTATAAGCGTGGTTTTGACCAGCCTATATTTGTAAAAGAATTATCGGATAATTTTAGTTTACCTTTTGCGGTTGAGATGTCGACTTTATTGTATTTTGTCTTTTTTACTCCGATTTTCTTTTTTATTTTGATGTCAGTAGGTTTTCTTGAGTGGGGTTGGTGCTTAGTTGTTGGTTCTGCCTTAGGTTGGCAATTGGGGAAAATTCTGACTAATAATAAAATTGATGGTAAAACGATAGTGATTTATCTTCGTGATTACATTTTTTATTTCTGGCATCACGGAAGATACGGTAAAAAGTATTATATAAATAAAGGTAAACGATACGTAAAAATAGAAAGGATTTATCGTGGAAATTACGAGTAATTACTGGGACTTTGCGGATAGTTTGATATTACGTAAAAATGGTGGTGTTTTTGCAGTCTTTGAAGTTCCTAGTGAGGTTTTAGTTACGATAGACAAGAGGGGACGTGAGCGGTTTAAACAAACTGCTTTTTCAGCTTTTAGTAAACTATCGGTTTATGGTGATTTTGAATTGCATACGATTCCTATTCCAATAGATTTGTATGAGCGATTTGAACTCTTGCGCCAAGATATTGACCAAGATAGCGGTACAGCGCCTTTAGCAAATTTGATGATGGATAGTCTGCAAGAAAAGATTGAAGATGAGATTGAGTTTTTGTTTGAGTACAAGCATTATATCTCTGTTCCATTGAAATCAAACAATATCAGTCCAGATCTAGTTTCGACTTTAAAAGACAGCATGTCTTTCTATAAAAAAGAAACGTTGAAGTTGTTGGGGCTGGGTGAATTACCTCCTTTAAATTGGTATGAGGATTGGCAATTAAAAAAGAATGCTTTAAAAAGTGCCTTGCATCAATTGAGAGTTCGTGAAGTTGAAAAAACGGAGTTGGAGTTTTTAGCTCGTTTACAATTCTTACGAGGTCAATTTTATGACAAGGAAACAGAAGTAGATGCAATTAAGAATTGTATCGATAATATCGATGATACAAATATTTATTTTGAAGATCACAAAGTGTTGCGATTGGAGAATAAAGATGATGATAATTTGGTCGCTTGTTTCCCAATTGTAGACTATCCTAAAAATGTATCTTCGATTCATCTACAAGAAGAACTGCAGCTGCTAGATTTTCCTGTAGAGAGTATCTATAAAGTTGCATTCTCGGCAGATAAGGGTGTTTCTTCTTCTAAAAAGAAAGCAAGAAACAAACGTAAAAATTTGGGGAATGTGGTTGCTGAAATTGAGGAAGATGGTGATATTCAACGTTTGGAAGTGTTGGAAGCTCATCAAATGTTAGTTGACTATCAAGAAAAGGTTGAAAGTAAAGAAAAAATGGTTGAATTTCTCCATTTCTTGGTTGTGACTGGTGATGATGAAGATGAGATTGAGGAAAGATATGATATTTTAAGTAAGCTTATAGCTGACTTGGGAGGTTCTCTTGCAAGAGGCTATGCTGATAGATTGTATCTTTTCTACAAAGGTCGCTTCACAGAGTTGTTGGATAAAAAACGTGAAAGTTATGTGCAATATACTTCTTTGGAAGGTTTTTGTCAGAATATGTTTTTTGTCACGAAAGAGGTGGGAAACAAGGTTGGTTTCCCTATTGCACGAATAGACAATGAAATTGCGAGTTGGGGTGGTGACTTTATGGCAGCCTTACAAGCAAGTAATCGTCTAGTCTTTTCAAACTTGCTTCAGGCGAATAAAATGGGGATTAAGGATAAGATTACCAATAATCCTCATGTTGCTATTACTGGAGCGACTGGAAATGGAAAATCGTATCTAACAAAATTGTTGTTTACCTTGAATAGTTTCTTGAAAATCAAGTCTGTTTATATTGACCCTAAAGCGGAAATGCGAAGTCAGTATATGAAGATTTTGAAGGAGTATGAGGAACAGAATATTTATGAAGAAGTTCAGGAGTATATCAAATCAATTCACTTTGTAACGTTGGATATGAAGGAAGATAGAAATATTGGAGTGCTAGATCCATTTGCTTATATTGATGAAAAGACAACGTTGACAGAAATTGCTTCGGTCTTAATTTCTACCGTTTTAGACAAAGAGGATTCTAAGAAATTGAAATCTTACTTGTTGGAAAATATTGATAAGGTTTGGGATAGGAAACAAAATGGAGAAACGGTTGGAATGTTACATCTGTTTAAGACTTTTGAAGAAGAGAAAGACAAAGATGTAGTAAGGATTGGCCGTTATTTGTCAAAAATGGGCGAAAATACCTTGTTAAAATTGTGCTTCTCTGATGGCTCTAACAAGTCTTTGCAGTCGGACAATAAGATTACGATTTTTGAGATTGCAGGCTTGGATATGCCTAAGACTTCTAAGTATGAGGATATGACAGATACTCAATTACGAAGTCTTGCAGTCATGTACGGTTTAACGTTTTTCTGTGCTGATTTTGGAGAAAGAGATAGAACACAAGAAACCTTGCTGTATGTAGATGAGGCTTGGCAAATTTTGTTGACCCCTAGCGGTCGTCAATTGCTGGCGAGAATCAAGCGTACAGGTCGTTCGTTTAATAATTTCTTAGTGTTGGTAACTCAGTCTGTAAAAGATGTTTCAACTGAAGATGATGGTACTGGTTTTGGTACAGTCTTTGCCTTTTCAGAAGATAGTGAGACTTCTTCGATTTTGGAACATCTTAAAATCAAAGAAGATGATTTATCTAAGGCATGGGTTGAAAATCAGACGATGGGTCAATGTATCTTCTCTGACGTTTTTGGTCGAAGAGAAAGAATTACAGTGGATGGTACCATATATGATTCGATAACTCCATTGTATGCGACGGTCACAACGAATCTGAAGTCTGCAAGTTAGCAAAGGAGAAAAGATGAAGAAGAAACTAGCTCTGTTTGTTTTTTTACTCTCTATTTTCTTTCCTTTGCTGGCTTTTGCGGATATAGGAACAGTTTCGCTTCCGAATGGTACGCTGTCTGAAACTCCAGCTTTTGTAAGGGATAAATCTTCTTCGACAAGCTCATCTAGTTCTAGTGATGGTTTAACGCTTCCCAATAGCGGTAATACAGGTGCAAGTTCTAGTATTGTTAAGCCTAGTCCATCTGAAAATAAAGATCCTTTAGAAAAAATTGCTGATGATACATTGAGAAGAAGTTCAGATGTTGTCGGTGCGAATGCGAATCAAGGTGTTGCTGATAGTGTTAAGGAAACTCAAAGGAAGCAAGAAGAAGAAAAGAAAAAGAAGGAAGAGGAAGAAAAAGCCAATACAAAATTAAGTTATGCCAATTTCAAGACAAAAATGAAACGCTTGACCAGCTATGTCTATTTTGACAAAGGTTTGTTTGGTCTTGGTGAGGTTGGGAATTATTGGATAAATAAAGTCGTTCAAGCTATTTTCTGGTTCTCTAAATTCTTGTTTGGAATCATCGTAAGTCTAGTATCTGCGGTTGAAAAAATGACGGATGTATCGCCATTCTTGAACAAGGTTGTAGAAATGGCAAGTGCTGTCTTCTCTGTCTTGTTTGGTGCAACGACAAAATATATCGCAGGTGTTTTTATGGCTGTCTATATCTTGTCTGTGTGGGTTAAAGGCGGACAAGTTTTCAAAACGGCTTTGAAACTAGGCTTGGTCTTTGCGGTTGTTGGTGGTTTTTTCACCAAAATTTCAATCAATGGCAGTCCTGAGCGCTATCTTCCTATTCATCTATATAATGTCACGGATGAAATTACAAGAGAATTTCAGACGGAGATTGTGAAAAAGGTGGGGACTGTAGATACTTCGATGGCTGAAAGCTATTTTAACTCAACGATTATCCCTGCATACAAGAATATGAACTCCAAAAAAGATAGTGAGGGAAATTATTATCTTTCAGAGGAAGATTTTCAAGATTTGACTAACTATCAGGAAGGTAAAGGAAATTTCAAGTTATCAGATAAAGAAATCAAAGCCCTGACCAAAAAGAATGACAAAAACGAAACAGAAGATGTCAAAGGTCAAAATTTGGTTGATGAATGGTCTGATAAGTTCACTTATGCTTTTACCTCGATTTTTGATGTTGTTGTAGTCGGTGTTGTGTATCTTTCAATGGGTCTAGGTCGAGTAGTGATTTTGCTTTCCTATGCAGTATTGTTATTGATTTTACCATTTGCTTTAATTTTGAGCCTGTTCCCACAATTTAGTCATTATTTTGGTGGCATTTCTAAAAAAGGCATCTCCTTCTTGTTGATTTCGTCTGCTATCAGTCTGGCAAGTGTTATTGTTCCGATTATTTATGGAAACATGTCAAGTTTCATAGAAGATTTTGGCGGAGGACCTGGTCTTGTAGCAACGTTTTTGAAATGTATTGTGATTTGGTGGCTATTTAAGAATAGACACAACCTGCTATCCTTTATGAATGGAAAGGGGAATCCTCTTTCTAGTTTGACAAGAGGTCGATTAGGTCGTCTAGGAAATGGGATGAACTTGCAAAGGGCAAAAACATTTGCGACGAAGGTTGGAGATAGAGTTCCTAATCGAGTAAAATCCTTGGCGAGAATTACTAAAAATAATGCTCAAAGATGGGTTGGTGACAAGGCAAAACCGTTGAAAAATTGGAATGAGAACCGCTTGGAAAAAAGAAGCAATCTAGCCAAAATGGAAATCCCCCAAAATGATGACTATATGGCGCGTAAGATAAAACGTGCTAAAAAAGTTGAATGGAGGAAAGCCCATAGACGAGAAATGCTTGATCGAGCCAAGATGAAAGTTGAGAAATTCAAAGATTATGGAGAAAAGGATGAAAACAAACAAAGAGTAAATGAAAAAAATTACAAGACTTTACAAAATAGAGTCCGTGAAAGCATGCATAGAAAGCAGGAAATAAAGGGCTATACACCAAAGGCAAGAACATTTGAAAATGGTGTATGGAAAGCAACGGCTGATTTGCCAACTTTGAAACGCTTGGAACGCAAAGAAAGAATCCGCAAACTACAGAAGAAAAAAGGTAGACTTGGTTTGCAAGAAAGGTTAGCTACGTAGATGAAAAAGACTAGACGAACCTTTGCCCTGCTTAGCTTCTTTTTACCGATACTTTCTTTTTTGTTTTTGATGCTTCTTCTTGGTGGGCTGATTACAAGTTCTGCTGGTGGTTCATCAGGAAGTACGACTGGAAAAAGAACACGTCTAACAGCGCAGGAAGTAGCTCAGAAAGCCAATATCTCTGTCGAAAGGGCAGAAGATGTCATTAAGATTCTAAACTGGCAACTATCAAGAGAAAAGTTTACTTTGGAAGGTGCTAGTGGTTCTCTGGCGAATGCAGAAAGAGAAAGTGACTTTGATCCAAAACTAACGAATCCGTCAGGTGGAGTTGCTGGATATTTTCAATGGTCAGGCTGGGACGGAAATACTATCAATGGTGATAGATGGGCGAATGCAAGTTCACGTACTTTAGATAGTATGGTAGAACTAGAATTAATGTCTTATGAGTTGAATCATGGCTATAAAAAAGTTAAGGACTACATGCAAAAAGCGATTGATCCTTTTGAAAGCGCCAAGTATTGGTCAGAACATTATGAGGGTGTATTGCTTTCAGACGGTCAGACTAAGCTAGAAAAACTGGAAAAGGACAGTAAGAGGTGGTATGAAGTCTTTAAGGGAACGATTGAATCGGATGGCTCGTCTAGTGGCAATGCGATAGCTGGTAGCTTAGATATTGCTCCTGGAGCTGTTGCGATGGAGATACCGAACGGCTACTCCATTGACAAGGAAATCACTAAGGAAGGCTATATCACTCAATCCTATCCTTATGGTGAATGTACGTGGTATGTCTTTAATCGAGCTAAAGAATTTGGAATACAGTTTGATCCATATATGGGTAATGGTCAAGATTGGGCGCATAAGTCAGGATATGAAGTCACGAATACTCCGACAAAGCACTCAGCGGTTAGTTTTCAAGGAAGGCAAGCTGGGGGTCATGCTACTTATGGTCACGTAGCTTTCGTCGAAGATGTCAAAGATGATGGATCAATATTGATTTCTGAATGTAACTTTGTCAAAAGTGGTCAGGGCACTGGAATCACAGATTATCGTGTATTTAGTGCTGAGGAAGCGAAGAATTTTTATTATGTAATTGGAAAATAGAAAATGAGGAAAAAGAAATGAATAAGAAATTTGTAACATTGTTGTCTGTAGCTATCTTGAGCTCGGCAACGACGACTTTTGCGGATACACTTTCACTTGGTGGTGATAGTAAGGTCACAAATGATACGACAAGTATTGTAGCAACTCCGCCGACAGAAACAAAACCGACGGAGGAAAAAACAAAGGAAGACAAGTCATCAACGGTTGTGATTGGTGGTGAAAGTGAGAAGCCTATTGATGACAAAACAGGTGGTATTGTCGTAACACCTACGAAAAAAGAAAAGCCATCAGAAGCCCCTGCAGAGACACCAGCGCCTAAAGTGAATGATAATTTGGATTTGGGTGGTGATTCTGAGAAACAGCAGGATAAGGACAATAAAGGCATTGTGGTTGATTCACCTACTCCATCAGAACAGCCGAAGGAAGAAACACCAAAAGAAGATAAGAAGCCTTCTGTAGAAGATGCTCCTGAAATCAAGGAGCAGAAACAAAAGGCAGAAGAAATTGTTGGGGTGAAGGAAAAAGATACTCCGCAGCCTTTGAATGTGACCAAAGAAGAAATTAAGGAGACTCCGATTGAAACCAATACAGGTCATACAGTTGTATCTACCAATCAAGGAAAGGTAGTCGTTGAAACAAGTGAAGGTGACTATCAAGAAAAAGAACCCTACGAAATTGGCGCTGTGAAACAGCAAGACGGTACAATCGCTTTGAAGGATAAAGAAGGACAGTTAAAAGTTCTTCCGAATACTGGAACGGCAAGTACAGTCTTTGCGACTATTTGGGGTTTGATTGGATTCATTGCGACAGTTTTGGGTCGACGTAAATTGAATTAAGGGAGATAGTATGAAAGAGTTTTTTAGAATTTTGAAAGAATCTGATAAATTGGGATATAAACTATCTGCGATTTGTGGAGTAAATTGGCTGGTTGGTCAGTTGTTTAGGTGGCAATCTTTAGTGTTTGAAATGATAGCGTGTGCCATTTTGATTAAAAAAATATCAGCAATACTTGAAATTAGTCCAAATTATTTAGGCTTTTTAATGATTATTTTTATCTTATCTGTTCCTTTTTCAAAGTTGCGTTTTGGTGTTGATAGATTCATTTATTCATTTTTTGAAAGCATTGTGGTAGGCTTGATTTTTTCAATCGCAGTGGATTTTCCATTTCAAGAGAATGAATTTTCATTATGGATTTTAATGGCTCTTTTTAGCATTGGTATTTATCAGTTTATGAAGTGGTTTCAAGCAAAACTATTTCAGCGATATTTATTTAAAAATGTCTTGAATAAGGAATATCTCGGTATTAAGAAGGCGACTGATCCTTTTCCTCCTGAAATCAATTTCTATGTCGATGCAGGTGAAAGTGATGCAAACCAGCGAATGGTTATGATTAATAAACGTGCAGTAAAAGAGGCTTATCAAGAAATTGTGGAATTAAGTTTTTTGAATGTTGAAAGATTTACTGGGGTTTCTTATTATAGAGAACCATTGAGTGGTTTTGAATCTTCTTTGAAAAAGGAATTTTCAGATGTAGATACAGTGTCCCATTTGGTGTTTAGAGTATATCCTTTTGGAAAAGAATTAGATTTTTATTTCAAATTAATCCGATTAGATTTAAGTCGAAGAAAGGCTTTTACAGTGAAAGGTGTTAGTGTAAAAGTGGTAAATACTTAAGGTAGGGGCAACCCTGCCTTTTTTTTGCTGTTTTAAGGAGTAGAAAATGGATCAAGTAGAATTGTTGAAAATGTATGCTGTAAGATTAGCTCAGAGATTAGGAGATAATCAAAAGTGTTTAGAATTTACAGCTAGTCGTGATACTGATTATGGGATTGAAACGATGACGGCTGAGGTTAGTAAATATGGGAAAATTGTCAAGGTTATTTACTCTTATGAAGGATGTCATGCCAATGAAAAATTACCAAAAAGAATTTATGCTAGTGTGTCTGTGTCAGTTGAGGAAGGCTACTCTTTTGATTTTACTAGAGGAGTAGCTTTTACTTATTTTCCTGATATAGAAAAATTATTAGAACAGTTATAACATAATTGAAAATATGATAAGATAGAAAGGAGAAAAAATGATAGGAGACTATTCAATTATGGATTGGGTAACACTTAGTGGAATTGTTGCAACGATAGCTTCATTAATTGGTATTGCTATTAAGTTAGCTAGAGATAATAGTGGTCTTAAAGCTGAAATAAAAGCATTATCAAAAGAACGTGAAATGGAACACGATAGCTTATCTAAGGAGCATAGTGGCTTGTCTAAGGAGCATAGTGGCTTGTCTAAAGAACATGATGGTTTATCTAAAGAGCATGCTTCTATAAAAAAAGATACAGAATATATTTCTGATGAAATGAAATATGAAAAAATGGCTAGGGAAAATCTGTATAAAAACAGCACAAAGGCTAAAGAAATTTTGGAAACAATGGATTTGATGAAAGAAGTTGTATTGCAAAATTCAAGGTTGACGGAAGAAGTTACGAGATTGAAAGTTGAGAATCAAGAACTATCTAAGCCTAAACAAAACAATGAACTAGACAAGGTGTTGCGTATTTTAGGAAGGATAGAAGGACAGTTGGCTTCACTCGAGGATTATCGTGGTACAGAAGAAGTACAAGTAGTTTTGAAACGTGTTGAAAGTGAATTGTTGGAACTGAGTAACTAGCATAGAAAGAATGGCAAGTCAGGAATGGCTTGCTATTTTTTATCGTTTTATGAGAAAAAATGAACATAAAGAAACCAGGATAGGATATAAAATTCGTATTTTAGGTCAAAAGGTTCAACCAGGCATTCAAAATTTGTTCGGGAATAGGAGAATGAAAATGGAAAAATCATATAATAATTATCCTGATATTTGTGTATCAAAGAAGGATTTAAAAGCAAATTATTTCCCTTCGATTAGTATTAAAACAATTGAAAGGAGATTAGACGAAAGTCAAAAGACGAAAGAATTTAAAGATATATCTTTTAGGACAGGACAAAAAGTATTGATTAATGTGAGAGGATTTTATCTATTCCTTCTGCATAGAGAGAGAGTTAGATATATTTGATTGGAAAAAATGATATACTATAGTTATTGACTAGAGATATACTCATTTTTAAAAGGAGTATAAAATGTTTTTTAGAGAATTGGAGAATGGAAAATATAGATATTATGAAAAATATTTTGATTTAGAAGAGAATAAGTGGAAACAAGTTTCTATAACTTTAACTTCTAAGACAAGGCAAGCTCAGAAACAAGCAAGGATCTTGCTGGATGAGAAAATAGAAAAAAAGAGGGAGAAAATAGAAAAGAAGAAGGAAGTAGTTAGGGATATTACCGTTAAACAAGCTTACGAAGAATATTTGAAAATTCGTGAAACAGAATTAAAAAGAAGTACGTTTAAGTCTCAGAAATATACTATTATAGGTGAAGTTAGAAAGTTAGAGAATTACTTATTAGTAGATGTTACAAGTCATATAGTTCAGAATATATTGTTGGAGCTGGAATGTTCTGCGGTTCATAGAAAAAATAAGAAAGTTTTATTGAATCTGTTTTTTAAGTATTGTTTAGATGTTGGTTATATAATTGAGAATCCTGTTGAAAAGGTTGTTTTACCAAAAAGAAAAAAGAATGTAAGAGAGATTAGGAGAAAACAAAATAAGTATTTAACAAGGGTTCAAATGTTTCAGTATTTGAATTTTTTAGAAAAGGAGGAAAAGAATCAACGAGTGCGTTTAATTGTTGAATTCATGTATTTGACAGGCTTGCGGTTTGGAGAAGTCTTGGCTTTGACTATAGACGATATTGATTTTGAGAATAAAACGTTAGAAGTGAAGCATACATTACATACAAGCGGAAGTAAGGCTGAGATATTCTTAGATAGTCCTAAGAGCTTAGCTTCTTATCGAGTTGTTGGTATTAGTGATCGAGTAGTAAGTATTATAAAAGAGTATCTTCTTTTAGAAAGTGAAGGAAGATTCATATTTACGAAAAATGGAACTCCTTTTATGATTACAGGTTTTAATAACTTTTTAAAAAGTAGTTTTAAAAGAAGTAAAATTGAAAAAGAAGAAGATTTTGTATTAACTACTCATGTTTTTAGGCATTCACATATTAGTTTACTTGCAGAATTGGAAGTTCCAATCAAGGCGATTATGGAACGAGTAGGTCATACGAACGAGAAAATGACTTTGGGAGTTTATACTCATGTTACTGAGAAAATGAAGTCAAATATAACCGAAAAATTGGATAAATTGGATTTAAAAGACTAACCAAAAAGTAACCAAGTAATGGCTGGAAGTGGTTAAAACTGTCTATAATGTTTGAGGTAAGAATTTTTGAAAATAGTCTTTCTGTCTATAATTGACGGTATTTGTCTAGCTTTTATTGAGGGAAATTGTTATAATAGTAGTAATTTAATAGATGGAGTGGAGTTTTGAAGAAAAGCTTTCGTGTAAAAAGAGAGAAAGATTTTAAGGCTATTTTCACGGATGGAACAAGTTTTGCTAATCGTAAATTTGTTGTCTACCAATTGGAAAATCAGAAAAGTCATTTTCGAGTAGGGTTGTCCGTCAGTAAGAAATTAGGGAATGCAGTTACTAGAAATCAAATTAAAAGACGGATTCGACACATTTTGCTAAGTGTAAGGGAGCAGTTAGCTGATAACGTTGATTTTGTCGTGATTGCTCGAAAAGGGGTTGAAGGCTTGGATTATGCAGAAATGGAGAAAAATCTACTCCACGTATTAAAGTTATCAAAGATTTACCGGGAAGGAATTAGGAGTGAAAAAGAAACTACAGTTGACTAGTTTGCTGGGCTTGTCCTTATTTGTCATGACAGCCTGTGGGACAAGCGATGTTGCAGCAGATTCTACAGATATATGGAGTAAATTTGTCTATTTTTTTGCTGAAATCATCCGCTTCTTGTCCTTTGACGTTAGTATCGGAGTGGGGATTATCCTCTTTACGATCCTGATTCGTACGATTCTATTGCCAGTCTTTCAGACTCAGATGGTGGCCTCTAGAAAAATGCAAGAGGCTCAACCACGCATCAAGGCTCTGCAAGAACAATATCCAGGTCGTGATATGGAAAGTAGAACCAAGCTGGATCAGGAGATGCGGAAGGTCTATAAAGAATTAGGGGTCAAACACTCTTCTTCTCTCTGGCCGATTTTGATTCAAATGCCGGTTCTCTTGGCTCTCTTCCAAGCCTTGACTCGAGTAGACTTTTTGAAAACAGGGCATTTTTTGTGGGTGAACCTTGGGGGAGTAGACACAAGCTTTATCCTTCCGATTTTGGCAGCAGTCTTTACCTTCTTAAGCAGTTGGTTATCGAATAAGGCTTTGCCTGAAAGAAGTGGAGCTATGACAGGGATGATGTACGGGATGCCTGTACTGATCTTTATCTTTGCCATCTCTTCACCTAGTGGCGTAGCCTTGTACTGGGCAGTATCCAATGCTTATCAAGTTTTGCAAACCTACTTCTTAAATAATCCTTTTAAGATTATTGCAGCGCGTGAGGCGGAAGTACAAGCTAAAAAAGATTTGGAAAATAGAAAAAGAAAAGCCAAGAAAAAGGCTCAGAAAACGAAATAATAAGGAGGAATCTGATAATGGTATTATTTACAGGTTCAACTGTTGAAGAAGCAATCCAGAAAGGATTGAAAGAGTTAGGTATTCCGAGAATGAAGACTCACATCAAGGTCGTGTCCAAAGAGAAGAAAGGTTTTTTAGGCTTATTTGGGAAAAAACCAGCTCAAGTTGATATTGAGGCGATTAGTGAGACGACTGTGATTAAGGCCAATCAACAAGCTGTGAAAGGTGTTCCGAAAGAGATCAATGAACAAAACGAACCTGTTAAGACAGTAACAGAGGCGACAGTTGATCTTGGTCATGTTGTTGAGGCGATCAAAAAAATAGAAGAGGAAGGTCAGGGTGTTTCTGATGAAATCAAGGCTGAAATCTTGAAAAATGAGAAACATGCTAGCACGATTTTAGAAGAAACAGGTCACATCGCGATTTTAAATGAATTGCAGACAGGAGATGCTGGAGTGGAAGACCCAGCAGAGTGTGAAGAATTTGTATCTATGTCAGAATCGGTAGAAAGCCAGTCTTTGGAAGATCTGGGTTTGAAGGTGGAGCCGAGTTATGACATCGAACAAGTAGCAACTCAAGTGGCTAACTATGTTCAAACCATTGTGGACGATATGGATGTTGAAGGGACGATTTCAAGCGACTACAATCGTCGTACGATTAATCTTCAAATCGATACCAATGAGCCTGGTCGTATTATCGGCTATCATGGGAAAGTATTGAAAGCACTTCAGCTTTTGGCGCAAAACTACCTCTACAATCGTTATTCAAGAACTTTTTATATTACAATCAACGTCAATGATTACGTTGAACACCGTGCAGAAGTTTTGCAAACCTACGCTCAAAAATTGGCGATTCGCGTTTTAGAGGAGGGTCGTAGCCAACAAACAGATCCAATGTCGAATAGCGAACGCAAGATTATCCATCGCATTATTTCACGCATGGATGGAGTGACCAGCTATTCTGAGGGCGATGAGCCAAATCGCTATGTAGTTGTAGATACAGAATAAACAAAATCAGGCTTGACCTGATTTTTTGCTAGAAAAGGGAGAAGAGACCGATGATGGAAACTATCAAAAACTATCTATCTTATGCAGGTATCCAGTACCGTAATCCAGATAAGGCTGGAGATGAGCGAGAAAAGATGCTGGAATTGCGCCACAAAGGGCAGGAGGCTCGCAAGGCTTTTACGAACTTAGCCAAGGCCTTCCAAGAAAAGCATCCAGAATGGCAACTGCAACAGACTAGTCAGTGGATGAACCAAGCGCAGCGCTTACGACCACATTTCTGGGTCTATCTACAAAGAGAGGGGGAGGTGACAGAACCCATGTTGGCGCTGCGTTTGTATGGAAATCCCTCAGACTCTGGTATTTCCTTAGAAGTCAGTTTCATCGAGCGTAAGAAAGACGAACAGACCTTAGACAAGCAAGCCAAGGTTTTAGAGCTTCCAGCGGTAGAAGGAATGTATTATCTAGTATATACCGACGACCAGAGTCAAAAGGTAGAAGCCACAGAAGAAGATCGTCTGCTCTTACGCGAGAAGGTGCAATGTCAGGAAATTCGTAAAGTTTTGGTCAAGTCAGATATTTCCTTCATTGAAAATCAGTCAGTAGAATCGATATTGGAGAAGCTAGAAGACGCTTATACTCGATTGTTGCCTTATTACGAGATGACGAGAGGATAAATATACTAGAGGAGCTCAAATTGTTTTATTGCTATTCCATGCATTTTTTCATATAATAGTAAAATAGAATGTGTGAACTACTAATCGTCTCAAAGAGAAAGGAAATTCTATGTCAAATCTATCTGTTAATGCAATTCGTTTTCTAGGTATTGACGCCATCAACAAAGCAAACTCAGGTCACCCAGGGGTGGTTATGGGAGCGGCTCCAATGGCCTATAGCCTCTTTACAAAACAACTTCGTATCAATCCTGCTCAACCAAACTGGATCAACCGCGACCGTTTTATTCTTTCAGCAGGTCACGGCTCTATGCTTCTTTATGCCCTTCTTCACCTTTCTGGTTTTGAAGATGTTAGCATGGATGAAGTCAAGAACTTCCGCCAATGGGGTTCAAAAACACCAGGTCACCCAGAGTTTGGTCACACAGCAGGGGTTGACGCTACAACTGGTCCTCTAGGACAAGGGATTTCTACTGCTACTGGTTTTGCCCAAGCAGAACGTTTCTTAGCAGCCAAATATAACCGCGAAGGCTATAATATCTTTGACCACTATACTTACGTTATCTGTGGAGACGGAGACTTGATGGAAGGTGTCTCAAGTGAGGCAGCCTCATACGCAGGTTTGCAAAAACTTGACAAGTTGGTGGTTCTTTATGATTCAAATGACATCAACTTGGATGGTGAGACAAAGGATTCCTTTACAGAAAGTGTTCGTGACCGTTACAATGCCTACGGTTGGCATACAGCCTTGATTGAAGATGGAACAGACTTGGAAGCAATCCATGCTGCTATCGAAACAGCTAAAGCTTCAGGCAAACCGTCTTTGATTGAAGTGAAGACTGTTATTGGATACGGTTCTCCAAACAAACAAGGAACTAATGCGGTACACGGTGCCCCTCTTGGAGCAGATGAAACTGCAGCAACTCGCCAAGCTCTTGGTTGGGATTATGAACCATTTGAAATCCCAGCTGAAGTTTATGCTGATTTCAAAGAAAATGTTGCAAACCGTGGCGCATCAGCTTATCAAGCTTGGACAAAACTAGTTGCTGATTATAAAGAAGCTCATCCAGAACTGGCTGCAGAAGTAGAAGCTATCATTGACGGACGCGACCCAGTTGAGGTAACTCCAGCAGACTTCCCAACATTAGAAAATGGCTTCTCTCAAGCAACTCGTAATTCAAGCCAAGATGCCTTGAATGTTGTAGCAGCTAAGTTGCCAACCTTCCTAGGTGGATCAGCTGACCTTGCTCACTCAAACATGACTTATATCAAGACCGACGGACTTCAAGACGATGCCAATCGCTTGAACCGCAACATTCAGTTTGGTGTTCGTGAATTTGCAATGGGAACGATTTTGAACGGGATGGCCCTTCATGGTGGACTTCGTGTATACGGTGGTACTTTCTTTGTCTTCTCTGACTATGTGAAAGCAGCTGTCCGTTTGTCAGCATTGCAAGGACTTCCTGTGACTTATGTCTTCACCCATGACTCGATCGCTGTCGGAGAAGATGGTCCAACTCACGAACCAGTTGAACACTTAGCAGGTCTTCGTGCTATGCCAAATCTGAATGTTTTCCGCCCAGCAGATGCGCGTGAAACTCAAGCAGCTTGGTACCTAGCTGTGAAAAGTGAGAAAACCCCAACTGCCCTTGTCTTGACACGTCAAAACTTGACTGTCGAAGAAGGAACAGACTTTGATAAGGTTGCAAAAGGTGCCTATGTTGTCTATGAAAACGCAGCAGACTTTGATACCATCTTGATCGCAACAGGTTCAGAGGTCAATCTCGCTGTCGCAGCTGCCAAAGAATTGGCTAGTCAAGGCGCAAAAGTCCGTGTAGTCAGCATGCCATCTACAGATGTCTTTGACGCACAAGACGCAGCTTACAAGGAAGAAATTCTTCCAAATGCAGTTCGTCGTCGTGTTGCAGTCGAAATGGGAGCAACTCAAAACTGGTACAAATATGTTGGTCTTGATGGTGCAGTTCTAGGTATTGATACCTTCGGAGCATCTGCCCCAGCACCAAAAGTATTGGCAGAACATGGCTTTACTGTCGAAAATCTTGTAAAAGTCGTTCAAAACTTGAAATAATCGCAGAAATCAGAGTGAAAACTCTGATTTTTTTATTGCCATAAAACAAGGCACAACCTTGTAAAAGTAGTTGAAATTTGATATAGTAGTCCTATGTAAAATACAAAGGAGAAAACAATGGATCCAAATATTACTTTCTTAATCATGCTTGTAGGGATGATGGCCTTGATGTTCTTTATGCAACGTTCTCAAAAGAAACAAGCTCAAAAGCGTATGGAAAGCTTGAACAAGCTTCAAAAAGGCTATGAAGTCATTACAATTGGTGGACTCTACGGAACAGTGGATGAAGTAGATACTGAGAAACGAACAATCGTACTAGACGTAGATGGTGTTTATTTGACTTTTGAATTAGCTGCTATCAAGACAGTGTTGCCACTCAAAGAAGCTGTGACACCAGAAGGAGCAGTTATCGACGAAAGTGGAGCAATTGAAGAATAAAACGGGATCCTATCACTCCCGTTTTTCTATGAGATGAGAGGAAAAGGGATGAAAAAAATAGTATTTGTTTGCCTAGGAAATATTTGCCGCAGCCCCATGGCAGAGTTTGTGATGAAGTCCATGACGAGTGACTACCAAGTTGAGAGTCGAGCAACGTCATCTTGGGAACATGGCAATCCGATTCATAAGGGAACGCAAGGAATTTTCCAGCAATATCGGATCCCGTATGACAAAGACAAAACATCACTCCAGATTCGTAGAGAAGATTTTGAGTCATTTGATTACATTATCGGGATGGATGCTTCAAACGTTTCAGATCTGCATCAAATGTGTCCTCAGGAATTGCAGCATAAGATCTACCCTTTTGCATCTGAAAGTGTTCCAGATCCTTGGTATACAGGAGATTTTGAGGAAACCTATGCTCGCATCACAAGTGGCTGTAAAAGCTGGCTAGATCGATTAGAAAATGAGAGTGACAATGGAAAAGCTTAAAGAAATCTTCGAAAAATATCGAGTTTATCTAACTCGCCCACGTGTAGAGATTGCAACAGTCCTTCTAATCGCTATCTGTGCCATCTCGGTATTTCTACTAAATACACCCAAAAAGGGTGTCCTGACACTTGATGGTGGTGCACTTGTTTATGATGGTACCCTGGTACGAGGGAAAATGAATGGTCAAGGAACCATGACCTTTGAAAATGGGGACCAATACACAGGTGAGTTCAACAATGGGGCCTTCAATGGTAAAGGAACCTTCCAGTCCAAATCTGGCTGGAAATACGAAGGTGATTTTGTAAATGGCCAGGCTGAAGGTCAAGGAAAGTTGACGACAGAGCAAGAAGTTATCTATGAAGGAAGCTTTAAACAAGGAGTTTTCCAACAAAAACAGTAGTCTCCAGATGAGGAGGCTATTTTTAAAAGCAAGAAAGAAAGCGCTTTCTGTGATTAAGTTCGGTAAATAACTATCAACTAGAAAAAACTTTGTGAAATAAAAAAATATTTTTCATAATTTCACAATCATCCAGATAAAACTCTATTGCACAGGTAGGTTGAGAAAAAATTCACAAACTTAGAAAATTTCTTTGTGAAATGCTTATGAAACTGTTTACAAAGTATAAAAAAAGAGTTATAATGAACTTGTGAAAAAATTAACAAAGGATAACATCCTTAAAGGCTATGGAGGATAATATGGCTGATAAAAAAACAGTAACACCAGAGGAAAAACAACTTGCTGCTGAAAAGCATGTCGACGGTCTCGTGAAAAAAGCCTTGGTTGCGCTTGATGAAATGCGTAAGTTGAACCAAGAGCAAGTTGACTACATCGTAGCAAAAGCGTCTGTTGCAGCACTTGATGCACATGGTATCCTTGCACAACATGCAGTTGAAGAAACTGGTCGTGGAGTATTTGAAGATAAGGCTACAAAAAACCTTTTTGCCTGTGAACACGTTGTCAATAACATGCGTGGTGTTAAAACTGTCGGTGTTATTGAAGATGACCCTGTTACTGGCTTGACTAAAATTGCAGAGCCTGTCGGAGTAGTCTGTGGTGTCACTCCAACAACGAACCCAACATCAACAGCTATTTTCAAATCATTGATTGCTTTGAAAACACGTAATCCAATCGTTTTCGCCTTCCACCCATCAGCTCAAGAATCTTCTGCTCACGCAGCACAAATCGTTCGTGATGCAGCTATCGCGGCTGGAGCACCTGAAAACTGTGTTCAATGGATTACAGAACCATCTATGGAAGCAACTGGAGCGCTTATGAACCACGAAGGTGTTGCAACTATCCTTGCAACTGGTGGTAATGCCATGGTTAAGGCGGCTTACTCATGTGGGAAACCAGCTCTTGGGGTAGGTGCCGGAAACGTTCCTGCTTATGTAGAAAAATCTGCCGACCTCCGTCAAGCTGCTCATGACATCGTTATGTCTAAATCATTTGATAATGGTATGGTCTGTGCATCAGAACAAGCTGTTATCATTGATAAAGAAGTGTATGACGAATTTGTTGAAGAATTTAAATCATACCATACTTACTTTGTAAACAAAAAAGAAAAAGCCCTTCTTGAAGAATTCTGTTTCGGTGTGAAAGCCAACAGCAAGAACTGTGCAGGCGCTAAACTAAATGCAAACATCGTTGGGAAACCAGCTGCATGGATTGCAGAACAAGCAGGATTCAGCGTTCCAGAAGGAACAAACATCTTGGCTGCAGAATGTGCGGAAGTAGGACCAAAAGAACCATTGACTCGTGAAAAATTGTCACCAGTCATCGCTGTCCTAAAAGCTGAAGATACAGAAGACGGTCTTAAAAAAGCTCGCCAAATGGTTGAGTTTAACGGACTTGGTCACTCAGCGGCTATCCACACAAAAGACGAAGCTCTTGCTAAACGCTTTGGTACAGAAATCAAAGCAATGCGTATTATCTGGAACTCTCCATCTACTTTCGGTGGTATCGGTGACGTATACAATGCCTTCATCCCATCATTGACACTTGGATGTGGTTCATACGGACGCAACTCAGTTGGTGATAACGTGAGCGCTATTAACCTTCTAAACATCAAGAAAGTAGGGAAACGTAGAAATAATATGCAATGGTTTAAAGTTCCTTCAAAAATTTACTTCGAGCGCAATTCTATCCAATACCTTCAAACATGTGAAGATATTGAACGTGTTATGATTGTTACAGACAAATCTATCGAAAAACTTGGTTTTGTTCAACGCATTATTGACCAATTGAACAAACGCAGCAACCGTGTAACTGTCCAAGTCTTCTCAGACGTTGAACCAGACCCAGATATCACAACTGTAGAACGTGGTACTGAAGTAATGAGAGCATTTGAACCAGACACAATCATCGCTCTTGGTGGTGGTTCTCCAATGGATGCAGCGAAAGTAATGTGGCTCTTCTACGAACAACCACAAATCGACTTCCGTGACTTGGTTCAAAAATTCATGGACATCCGTAAACGTGCCTTCCGCTTCCCATCACTTGGTAAAAAAGCGAAATACATTGGTATTCCAACAACTTCAGGTACAGGTTCAGAAGTAACACCATTTGCCGTTATCTCTGATAAGAAAAACAACCGCAAATACCCATTGGCTGACTACTCATTGACACCAACTATTGCCATTGTTGACCCTGCTTTGGTTGAGTCAGTTCCAGATTTCATCGCTGCGGATACAGGTATGGACGTCTTGACTCACGCGACTGAAGCTTACACTTCAAACTTTGCTAACGACTACACAGACGGTATCGCCCTTCAAACAATCAAACTTGTCTTTGAATGGTTGGAAAAATCTGTTAAGACAGCTGATCCAGAAGCTCGCGAAAAAATGCACAATGCATCTACAATGGCTGGTATGGCCTTTGCCAATGCCTTCCTTGGTATGAGCCACTCAATGGCCCACAAGATCGGTGCGGTTCACCATACTGTTCACGGACGTACAAACGCAATCTTGCTTCCATACGTTATCCGTTACAATGGTACTCGTCCATCTAAGACGACTACATGGCCTAAATACAACTACTGGAAAGCTGATGAGAAATTCCAAGACATCGCGAAAATGCTTGGTTTGCCTCATTCAACTCCAGAAGAAGCAGTTGAAGCATACGCTAAAGCTGTTTACGAACTTGGTGTTGCAGTAGGTATCAAGATGAACTTCAAGGATCAAGGAATTGATGAAAAAGCTTGGAAAGACAGCTTGCATGAAATTGCCTTACTTGCTTATGAAGATCAATGTTCACCTGCTAACCCTCGCTTGCCAATGGTAGCCGACATGGAAGAAATCATGGCAGATGCTTACTATGGTTATGCAGAACGTCCAGGACGTCGCAAATAATCGTTTATCAGCCTAGAGGCAGGAGTTATCCTGCCTCTTTTCATAGTCCTATTTCTGAAGTTAGAGTTGAACTATGAGAAGAGAAGATCCTAGAAATAAAAGCTTGGGTGAATGAAGGGGATCGAAAAGTAGAAAAGCAAGCGAGAAAAACAACGCCCGTACTTGCAATTCTACTTAAATAGTTATATAATAATAGTGTTGAAAGGTGATTTGTAGTGATTCAAGTTACTCTTTTCACAATAAAATTTTCAGGATTTTCATAAGGAGGAAATCACTAATGGTAGTTAAAGTTGGTATTAACGGTTTCGGACGTATCGGTCGTCTTGCTTTCCGCCGTATCCAAAACGTAGAAGGTGTTGAAGTTACTCGCATCAACGACCTTACAGATCCAGTGATGCTTGCACACTTGTTGAAATACGATACAACTCAAGGTCGTTTCGACGGTACTGTAGAAGTTAAAGAAGGCGGATTTGAAGTTAACGGTAAATTCGTTAAAGTTTCTGCTGAACGTGATCCAGAACAAATCGACTGGGCTAACGACGGTGTAGAAATCGTTCTTGAAGCAACTGGTTTCTTTGCTACTAAAGCAGCTGCTGAAAAACACTTGCACGCTGGTGGTGCTAAGAAAGTTGTTATCACTGCTCCTGGTGGATCAGATGTTAAAACAGTTGTATTTAACACTAACCATGACATTCTTGATGGTACTGAAACAGTTATCTCAGGTGCTTCATGTACTACAAACTGTTTGGCTCCAATGGCTAAAGCTCTTCATGACAACTTCGGTATCGTTGAAGGTTTGATGACTACTATCCACGGTTACACTGGTGACCAAATGGTTCTTGATGGACCACACCGTAAAGGTGACCTTCGCCGTGCTCGTGCTGCTGCAGCTAACATCGTTCCTAACTCAACTGGTGCTGCTAAAGCAATCGGTTTGGTTATCCCTGAATTGAACGGTAAATTGGACGGAGCTGCTCAACGTGTTCCTGTTCCAACAGGTTCTGTAACTGAATTGGTAGCAGTTCTTGATAAGAACGTTACTGTTGATGAAGTAAACGCAGCTATGAAAGCAGCTTCTAACGAATCATACGGTTACACTGAAGATCCAATCGTATCTTCTGATATCATAGGTATGTCATTCGGTTCATTGTTTGACGCAACTCAAACTAAAGTTCTTGACGTTGACGGTAAACAATTGGTTAAAGTTGTTTCATGGTATGACAACGAAATGTCTTACACTTCACAACTTGTACGTACTCTTGAATACTTTGCAAAAATCGCTAAATAATTCTTGAGTCGATAAAAGCAAGGCCTTCTGGCCTTGCTTTTTCTATATGGAAAAATGGATGCTAGTGTCATCTATTTTGTTTTAATTCTGTTTCGAAAGTATCCGAGAGGGCAGTAAAACTCAATTGTTCTAAGGTGAGTGGATGGGTAAAGGAAAGTCGAAAGGCGTGGAGCATAAGCCGATTTGTCTTTGATTTACTATTATAGAGAGGATCGCCTAGGATAGGGTGCTTATGGTGAGAAAGGTGAACACGGATTTGATGCGTTCGACCGGTCTTTAGTTTGCAACGAACTAAGGAAGTTTTGTTTGGGAATTGCTTTAATCTGCTTACATGCGTTTCAGCATATTGCCCACTTTTGGAATCTATCACTCGTTTTCTGCGATCGTGTCGATCACGACCAATTTTATCTCGGAAGATAAGTTCTTTGTTCCCCACTTGCCCCTCTACGAGTGCCCAGTACTCGCGAGCAATTTCCTTCTTCTCCAACAAACGATTGAGAATGGGTAGGATAAAAGGATTTTTAGCAAAAAGCACTAAACCGCTTGTTTCCATATCCAGGCGATGAACGACATAGCAGGTTTGACCAATGTAGGCAGAGACATGGTTGAGAAGGGCAATTTCATCTGGTTGATTACCGTGTGTTTTCATGCCTTCGGGTTTGTTGACGATAATGAGATGTTGGTCTTGGTAAATCTCCTGAACAAGGTCTGGGTTGCCCAAAAGGATTTCCTTTGTGGGATAATCTTCCTCGTCAAAAGTCAATTGACAAATATCCCCTGGCTTCACCATCTCGTTCCAGTGAACTTGTTTTTGATTGATTAAGATATTCTTCTTGGTTCTTAGAAAATGGCGAATCTTTCTAGGAATGAGGAGTTGCTCCTCTAGGAATTGTTTGACCGTCATTTGAGGCAAGGATGATGGTAATGTAAATGTGAATTGCATACAGATATTGTAACAAAAAAAGCCCTATTTGGATAGGGAGTAGCTAAATTCTTGAGTTCCTATGGTGAAGATGATAAAATAAACGCATGAAATTAGATAAATTATTTGAGAAGTTTCTTTCTCTCTTTAAAAAAGAAACGAGTGAATCGGCGGAGTCTGATTCAACTAGCATGCGTCGTTCACGGAGCGACAGAAAAAAATTGTCCCAAGTAGGCCCAATTCGGAAATTTTGGCGTCGTTATCATCTGACAAAGATCGTCATCATTTTAGGGTTAAGTGCTGGTTTGCTAGTAGGAACCTACCTATTTGCAATAGCCAAGTCTACCAATGTCAATGATTTGCAAAATGCCCTGAAAACGCGAACTCTGATTTTTGACCGTGAAGAAAAAGAGGCGGGAGCCCTGTCAGGTCAAAAGGGAACCTATGTTGAGCTGACAGATATCAGCAAAGACTTGCAGAATGCTGTCGTTGCGACAGAGGATCGTTCCTTCTATAAAAATGATGGGATTAACTACGGTCGTTTCTTTCTAGCCATCCTTACAGCAGGCCGTTCTGGAGGGGGGTCCACTATCACCCAACAGTTGGCGAAAAATGCCTATCTGTCTCAGGACCAAACTGTTGAACGAAAGGCCAAGGAGTTTTTCCTGGCTTTAGAATTGACAAAGAAATACAGCAAGGAGCAAATCCTTACTATGTATCTCAATAACGCCTACTTTGGGAATGGCGTCTGGGGTGTAGAGGATGCGAGTAAGAAATATTTCGGTGTATCGGCTGCGGAATTAACCCTTGATCAGGCGGCGACTCTAGCAGGGATGCTCAAGGGACCAGAATTGTATAATCCATTAAATTCTGTTGAGACTTCGACCAACCGTAGGGATACTGTTTTGCAAAATATGGTTGCAGCGGGCTATATTGATAAAAATCAAGAGACCGAAGCGACTGGAGTAGATATGGCTTCTCAACTGCAAGATAAGTACGAGGGCAAGATTTCGGATTATCGTTACCCGTCCTATTTTGATGCAGTTGTCAACGAAGCAGTTTCCAAGTACAATCTCACAGAAGAAGAGATTGTCAACAACGGCTATCGAATCTACACAGAGCTTGACCAAAACTACCAAGCTAACATGCAGGTTATTTACGAAAATACTTCCCTATTTCCAACGGCAGAAGACGGAACGCATGCCGAATCAGGTAGTGTCGCTCTAGAGCCTAAAACAGGTGGGGTGCGTGGGGTTGTCGGCCGCGTAGCTGGTGATGACAAATCAGGATTCCGTAATTTTAACTATGCAACGCAGTCTAAGCGTAGCCCAGGTTCGACGATTAAGCCTTTGGTCGTTTACACTCCAGCTGTGGAAGCCGGCTGGGCTCTGAACAAGCAACTGGATAATCATACGATGCAGTACGACAGTTATCAAGTAGACAACTATGCTGGCATTAAGACTTCTCCTGAAGTACCTATGTATCAAGCCTTGGCAGAATCACTCAATCTACCAGCGGTTGCGACTGTAAATGATTTGGGAATCAATAAGGCCTTTGAAGCTGGGACGAGATTTGGTCTTAATATGGATAAAGTTGACCGTGTTCTCGGAGTTGCCCTAGGTGGAGGAGTAGAGACGAATCCTCTTCAGATGGCACAAGCCTATGCAGCCTTTGCTAATGAAGGACTGATGCCTGAGGCGCATTTCATTACTCGTATCGAAAATGCCAGTGGACAGGTCATCAAGAGTCATAAAAATTCCCAAAAACGAGTGATTGATAAGTCTGTGGCTGATAAAATGACCAGCATGATGCTAGGAACATTTACCAATGGTACAGGAATTAGTTCGTCGCCAGCGGATTACGTTATGGCTGGTAAAACAGGAACTACTGAGGCTGTTTTCAATCCTGAATATACGAGTGACCAGTGGGTGATTGGTTATACTCCAGATGTGGTAATTACCCACTGGCTTGGCTTCCCAACAACAGATGAGAACCATTATCTAGCAGGTTCGACCTCAAATGGAGCAGCCCATGTTTTTAGAAGTATGGCTAATACCATTTTGCCTTACACTCCTGGCAGCACCTTTACGGTTGAGAATGCCTATAAGCAAAATGGTATTGAACCAGAAAATACCAAGCGGCAAGTCGTTGAAAATGAAACGAATCAGACGGAAGATCCGCTAGGAGATATTCGTAGCCGTGCTCAAAATCTTGTAGACGAAGCGGGGCGTGCGATTTCGGATGCCAAGATAAAAGAAAAAGCCCAGACAATCTGGGACTCTTTCGTCAATCTCTTTCATTAAGAGGCTTGTCAAAGCCTAGGTTTCTTGTTATAATAGATAAGATGGAGGCGTTATGGCACTAAAAAAAGCAAGCCTAGCTTGTGCAGTTTGTGGTTCAAGGAATTACTCAATCAAAATTAGTGGGAACCCCAAGCCAACACGACTAGAAGTAAATAAATTTTGTAAACATTGTGGAAAATATACGACACATAGAGAGACGAGATAGGAGAGAACGATGGGTTTTATTAAGGATATTTTTAAACTTCTTAAAGAAACAACTTGGCCAACTCGCAAAGAAAGCTGGAGAGATTTTCGCTCTATTATGGAATACACAGCCTTCTTTGTGGTCATCATTTACATTTTTGACCAGTTGATTGTTTCAGGTTTGATTCGATTTATTAACATTTTTTAGAAGAAAAGCGGAGAACTTCTGCTAGCTTTCTTCTATTATGAAAGGAAATATCATGGATAGTTTTGACAAAGGATGGTTTGTTCTACAAACTTATTCTGGTTATGAAAATAAGGTAAAAGAAAATCTATTGCAACGTGCACAAACGTATAACATGTTGGATAATATTCTACGTGTTGAGATTCCAACACAAACCGTGCAAGTTGAGAAAAATGGAAAGAAAAAGGAAGTTGAAGAGAATCGCTTTCCAGGTTATGTCCTTGTAGAAATGGTCATGACAGATGAAGCATGGTTCGTCGTTCGAAACACGCCTAACGTAACAGGATTCGTCGGTTCACACGGTAACAGATCAAAACCAACTCCGCTATTGGAACAGGAAATCCGTGATATTCTGGTTTCTATGGGACAAACCGTTCAAGAGTTTGATATTGATGTTGAAGTTGGGCAGACTGTCCGCATCATTGATGGTGCTTTTGCAGATTATACAGGTAAAATTATTGAAATTGATAACAACAAAGTGAAGATGATTATCTCTATGTTTGGTAATGATACGATTGCAGAAGTAAATCTCAACCAAATTGCAGAATTATAACCCC
>NZ_AFUB01000059.1 GCF_000222705.1 Streptococcus mitis bv. 2 str. SK95
TCTCAGGACATTTCGAAATTAGACATTTATTGGTTTCATTTAATAAATGAAGGTAATATCTTTGTAAGCTATCGCGTTCTTTCAGGGTTGGATTGTATTTAGTAGAATTATTCTCGGAATACTTTTTAAGATAAGGCAATAATATTTTGACGATTTGTATACAATTTTTATCTATGTAATTATGCGAATCTTCGTCGAATTCCTTTGATTCACTATAAAATCTATTACTATTATCAGAGTCTTGAAATTTGTCAAGAAATAAACATATAATCTTAATTGTATATGCGTTTATATTTTTATAGAAGTCGCCAAACAAATCTGGTTCTTTTAGATAAGATTTCCAATAATGCAATCTTACCTTAAAGAATTCTTCTGAATCATTATGATAATCATTAAAGAAACAGCCCCGCCACTCATTTTTATCATCAGAATTTGCTATTGATAATTTGATAAATTTAATACTTTCAGTTGTGTAATTTGGAGAGATACTACTTAATAAATTAATTACTAATATTCTATTCTTATCAAACCACTTTTTAAAAATACCCTCTTCCACTAAAAAATTCACATATAATTGATGACTACTAATTACCGTTTGACACAAATGATTTCTATACTCTGTTTCTTGAATCAGCTCTGCAATATAATCTAAAATCTTTTTAGATGGTTCTTGAATACTTCCTAAGATTTCAAAGAAAACATATTTGAAATTAAACCTGACATTATCACTCTTTATTAATCTAGTCCCAAAATTTAAAAAATCTTTTTCTGATTCCTCTAATAATGATTGAAGAAAAATCTGAAATTGATAACGTCTTGTTGGATTCTGTTGTGTTTTATTTCCAAGAATGTCGTTTACATCAGAATTAGTATAGTAATCAAGAATCATTCGCTCTGCAACAAAACAGTCTAGGAATGACTGATGAACAAAAGAAACTTTGTTGGAACGTTCTGTTAGCATCCCTTGACTGGTTAGATAACGCAAAGCCCTCTCATTACCCAGTAGTCTTCTCTTGCTAAATAAAGTTTCACCTGTATCCGTAAATAGTTTTACAAATTTTTCTTTTAAATCACTCAGATTATCTTCAATGAGGCTAGCATCGTGACACTTCTCTGATAAATCTCTCCACCATTTATCTACTAGATTATATGTACTTGTTATTTGATAGTACTCCTTTTTGTTATTAATTTGTTCCCATATATAGAGATTGCTAGGAGTTCTTAGTAACTGTTTTAATTTATTTGGAAAGCTATGGTATTTACTTCCTAAAATTTCCTCAACCTCATTTTCCAATAATTCATTAACTTCAACTTTATGCCAAGATTCAGTTTCATCTTTCGATTTATTTTCAAATAACGCCTTAATTCCGTCATCATTTTCTAAATCATAAGTTCTGCAAACAAAAATAATTGAGATTTTATTTTCTCTTTCCGAATTGAGGTTCTGTATCTCTCGAATCAACTCCAAACAAGTCGTAAGTGAACTTTTAGAATTTTTTGCTGTCCATCTTAATGCATCTAGTTGATCTAATATAAGAACAGCATTATCCTCTTTAGAAAAAGCGTTCAAACAATAACTGATGCTAGCAGGAAATCCTAATTTCTCCCCCCATCCTTGTGCTGTACCCTCAGGAATATAACAATCTAGTTTTAAATCTAAGTGTAAAATATTACTTTTATTACACCAATCAATAATATTTTCTGTTAAACCACTTTTACCATTCCCAGCTTTCCCGTGAATGATAATTGATTTTCCTTCTTGAATATATTTCTTACATTCATCAAATTGTGTGCGAATTTTTAGACCGGAATCCAATGTTTTAAAGCTATTTTTATACTCATCATTTAAAATATTTATTCTAGGTATTATCCTATCATCACGTGCTAAATTTCTGAATTCAATTTTCTCATTTTTAATAAATTTCTCCAAATCCTGAAATGAAAACCATCTTCCATAAATTTCACCTTGTAAAATTAAATTAATGAATTTTGACTTTATGCTAGCAGCATCACCAATAAAATATTGACTAACCTTATCTTTAATAAATTCTTCATTTTCTGGATATGGCTCTTGTCTAATCACAGTTCTACTTAAAAAATTTATAATTTTTCGAATGTCTTTCTCCTTAGAAAATCCTAAATATTTAATATAATCGTTCAACAAGCTACTAACTACTGGAGATGTCTGAACCTGATATTCAATGAAATACTGATCATCATCATTGGTTTTAGCCCTATAAATCAAATCGGAGAAACTTGTAAACGGTAGTGGACTAACTAATGAAACCTTTACTTGTGGATCCCTTTCTAAATGTCTCCTCCAACTATTAAGAATTCCTCTTTGATTTAAATCCGCAAGAGACCAAGTTTCTTTACTAGCATTTCTTCCTTTGCATTGCTGTGCCTCCTTACTCCCATTTCTATATCTTACTAAAACATCCACACGATCAGCTTCGGGACCAATTGGTTCAATTTTTATAGCATCTATTTTTTCAGCTATGATATCAATAAATTTCAAAACAATCCAATTGAACTCATATTTATTACCTAATTTATCTGCTCTTCCAGCTATTTCATAAGGCATAAATCTACCTCTCCTTTAATGTATATTTAACACTATTATAACAAAAAAACACGGCTCATCACCGTGTTTCTATGTTTATTTCACCAACTTCTTCATTTCATCAATACGTGCTACAGTCGCGTCGTACTTAGCTTGGTAGTCGGCTTGTTTGTCGCGTTCTTTTTGGACGACTTCTGGTTTGGCATTGGCTACGAAGCGCTCGTTAGAGAGTTTCTTGCCGACCATATCCAGTTCTTTCTGCCACTTGGCTAGTTCTTTTTCGAGACGAACCAGCTCTTCCTCGATATTGAGGAGGTCTGCCAGCGGCAGGTAGATTTCTGCTCCTGTGATGACGCTTGACATAGCGAGTTCAGGTGCAGGGATAGTTGATGCGATTTCCAAGTGTTCTGGATTTGTGAAGCGTTTGATGTAGTTGACATTGCTGTTAAAGAAGGCTTCCAAGTCGCTATCACTTGTCTTGACAAGAATCGTGATAGGCTTGCTTGGAGCTACATTTACTTCAGCACGCGCATTACGAACAGCACGGATCAAGTCTTTAAGGCTTTCCACACCAGTGTGGGCCGCAAGGTCTTCAAAGGCTGAGTTAACAGTTGGGTATTCCGCTGTGACGATAGAGCCTTCTGAGATTTGTCCAAAGATTTCCTCTGTCACGAATGGCATGATTGGGTGAAGGAGACGAAGGATCTTGTCCAAAGTGTATAGGAGAACAGAACGTGTGATGACTTTCTCTTCTTCATTATCGCTATAAAGGACTTCCTTGGTCAACTCAACGTACCAGTCTGCAAACTCGTCCCAGATGAAGTTGTAGAGGATGTGTCCAGCTACCCCAAACTCAAATTTATCAAAGTTTTCAGTGACTTTTCCGATCGTTTCATTGAGGTTGTGGAGAATCCAGCGGTCTGTGACGTTTCCAGCTTCCTTGTTGGTAACTTTTTCGACATTGGCAGTTGCTTGCTCAAGGGTCAATCCTTCATTGTTCATGAGGATGTAGCGAGAGATGTTCCAGATTTTGTTAATGAAGTTCCATGAAGCATCCATTTTCTCGTAAGAGAAGCGAACGTCTTGCCCTGGTGCAGAACCGTTTGAAAGGAACCAACGAAGAGCATCGGCACCGTATTTCTCGATGACATCCATTGGGTCAATTCCGTTTCCGAGAGATTTAGACATCTTGCGTCCTTGCTCGTCACGAATGAGACCATGAATCAGAACGTTTTGGAATGGCTGACGGCCAGTGAATTCCAAGGATTGGAAGATCATACGAGACACCCAGAAGAAGATGATATCGTAACCGGTTACCAAGGTTGAAGTTGGGAAGTAACGTTTGAAGTCTGCAGAGTCGACATCCGGCCAGCCCATGGTTGAGAATGGCCAAAGGGCAGAGCTGAACCAAGTATCCAAAACGTCTTCGTCTTGAGTCCAACCTTCACCTTCTGGAGCTTCTTCGCCGACGTATATTTCACCCTCAGCATTGTACCAAGCAGGGATTTGGTGACCCCACCAGAGCTGACGAGAGATTACCCAGTCGTGAACATTTTCCATCCATTGGAGGAAGGTATCGTTGAAACGAGGTGGGTAGAATTCAACCTTGTCCTCTGTGTCTTGGTTGGCAATAGCATTTTTTGCCAATTGGTCCATCTTAACGAACCATTGCGTAGACAAGCGTGGCTCAACCACTACACCTGTACGTTCTGAGTGACCAACACTGTGGACACGTTTTTCGATTTTAACAAGAGCACCGATTTCTTCCAACTTGGCAACAACTGCCTTACGAGCTTCAAAGCGGTCCATGCCCGCAAATTCAAAGGCAAGCTCGTTCATAGTTCCGTCGTCGTTCATGACGTTGACTTGTGGCAAGTTGTGGCGTTGACCAACCAAGAAGTCGTTTGGATCATGAGCAGGTGTGATTTTCACGACACCTGTACCAAACTCAGGGTCAGCGTGTTCATCGGCCACGATTGGGATGAGTTTATTAGCGATTGGAAGGATGACGTTTTTACCAATCAAGTCCTTGTAGCGTGGGTCTTCTGGATTGACCGCAACGGCAACGTCCCCAAACATGGTCTCAGGACGAGTGGTCGCAACTTCAAGGGCGCGTGAGCCATCTTCCAGCATGTAATTCATGTGGTAGAAAGCACCTTCGACATCCTTATGGATAACCTCGATATCAGACAGTGCTGTGCGAGCTGCTGGGTCCCAGTTGATGATAAACTCACCACGGTAGATCCAGCCTTTCTTGTAAAGTTCGACAAAAACCTTGCGAACAGCTTTTGACAAACCTTCATCTAGAGTGAAACGTTCACGAGAGTAGTCTACAGAGAGCCCCATCTTGCCCCATTGTTCCTTGATAGTAGTGGCATACTCGTCTTTCCATTCCCAGACTTTATCGAGGAATTTTTCACGACCGAGGTCATAACGGCTAATGCCCTCACCACGCAAGCGCTCCTCAACCTTAGCCTGAGTGGCAATCCCAGCATGGTCCATACCAGGAAGCCAAAGCGTGTCAAAACCTTGCATGCGTTTTTGACGGATGATGATATCCTGCAAGGTTGTGTCCCAAGCGTGACCAAGGTGAAGTTTACCAGTTACGTTTGGTGGTGGAATCACGATTGAATAAGGCTTAGCCTTTTGATCGCCTGAAGGCTTGAAAACATCGGCATCAAGCCATTTTTGGTAACGACCAGCCTCAACCTCGGCTGGATTGTATTTCGGTGAAAGTTGTTTAGACATGTGTGTTCTCCTTAATTATTAGTTTCCTAATTAGTTTTTTAATTAATTTTTTAATTAGCTTCTTTTT
>NZ_AFUB01000058.1 GCF_000222705.1 Streptococcus mitis bv. 2 str. SK95
ACTATTATAGTTGATAGTGATAGTATAAAACTCTCGATGAAAGATTTCTTCGAGAGTTTTAGATTATTATAGCAAAGTTCAAGCTACTCAGTTTCTTCTAATAAAGAGGGATTAATAATTAATTCTTCTTCAATTTCCAATCCTATTCCACTGATAGTTGTTATTCCATGCATCCCTAATAATTTAGGCTCTTTATCCAATAATTCTCCAGTCTCTTTACAGAAAAAGTTACCTTTAAAATGAATACTATAGAATCCAAAATCCAGCTTTTTCTCTTCCTCTGTTAAGGGAATATTAGCGATAGTATGAAAATATCCTTTTTTCCAATATTCATCACCTACAATAGCAGGTGGAATTAACAAGTTAGAATAATCTGGCATGTATTTATCAATATTTTTTTCATGAGTATTTCCTTTAAAGATAAATACAACATGTTTCCCTTCCACAAAAGAATCCGGAACTTTTCTAACTATATTAGAAATCAGAACTTTACCATAAAAGTAGATTCCCTCCCTAGGAGACACAAGAAATACATCTCCCACTTTTGGAATTGACCTACTTTTTTTAATCACTTTTAGTTGATGAGTAGCTGCCTTTGTATCATAAAAGTTATCTAACTCCTTCTGAATTTCTAAATTTAAACTCTCAAAACGTTCTTTTCTTCTTAAAGCTATTAGATTTGTATTCATTATTAATTTCCTCCATTAAGATATTTTTCTGCCCATTTCATCGCCTCATCATACATTTTATTTTTAGGGCTAATACTATTAATTTTATTCAATTGATTCGCATGGCCGTTTTCAATGAGATACTGCTCCACAGCCCTAGCCTGGTTTCTTGTCAAATCACTATATTGTTCATTGAGTTTTACAAAATTCTTACCTTGACGATTATGTTGAGACAATCTTGATTCTAAATCTTGTTTTGTTATTCCTGTATAAACAGCATCCCTCTCTTTACCATAGATTCCATAATAAACACTATTATTAGACGAACCTTTATTTAGCCAATTATTAAAATGATTATCTTTAGAGGTTACTAAATTGACTTTAGGCTTCTCCGCAAACATTTGGAGATTATCTAAGGTCATAGGCAAAAGATTTCCTGACGCTTTATCCACTGCCTTCGTAGCTTTCGAAGCATCATTGACCTTATCTAGTGCTTTTAAGCCTTTACCAGCTAATTTCCCGCCCTTGGCAACTTTACTAATTCCAAAAGAGGCTAAATCAGCTGCTAACCATCCTGCTGCTTCTAAGCGACTGGCATTCTCACCTGTTTCAGGATCCTTCCCTGTAGTTAGACGGTATGTATCGTTGACAGAGAAAAACTCTCCGATTATATACGGTATTTTTTTTAAGCCATCTACTGTATTTTGCCAAAAGCGTCTATTCCCTGCCTCTATCTCTTCTTTTGTACGTGTATCTGTTCCTATGCCTGATGTACCATCATAGCTTCTCGACAAGGTTGCAATCGCAGACATATCGCCAGAGTTGGCTTTTTTGATGAGCCGCTGCAATTCACTAGCCGTCAGCTTTTTCTTGCTGGCATCATCTTGAGCCTTAGTCGTTTTTGGATTACATACATGCTTCAATGTGTTCAGTAAAGACGTATTCCAGTTACGAAGTAAATTTAGACCTTCTCGAATTATCGGCAAGGACTGTAGTCCTGTCGCCAAGCCATATTCATAGCGAATCTGTTGACGACGACGTTGTTCAGCTTGGGCTCTTGCACGTGCTGCTTGTTGTTGGGTATAAGCGTAAGAACTTTGTCCTCCGTAACTTCCACCTTGGTAGGTTGCCACATTAGGACCAAAAGCTTGATAATAACTTTCTGGTGCTCGGAAGTTTCGATCGGTTTTAATGCGATGATCCGTGTATTCACGTAATGACACTGCACGGCCTAAAGAATCTTGTTCAACAATACTCCGTTGGTAGAAACGTTGTTGGCGCGTATTGATACGACGAGGGCGACTTGGTTCACTACCATCAACCGCCCAGACCATTCTATGCCCACTCGGGTCTGTATAGTTGACGGGGTTGTTCTGCACATAGCTATAGCGGTTCTGGCTGAGAGGATCCGTCGCCTCACCTGGGTAACTATCCTCGCTTAAGAAAGTACCTCCCTGACTATCATAATACCTTGCTCGTAAATAGTCAAGTCCAGTATCGTCGCGGGATTCA
>NZ_AFUB01000057.1 GCF_000222705.1 Streptococcus mitis bv. 2 str. SK95
ATTGACCAAGATACTTAAGTGAGTATCTTTTTTTGGTTATTTGTCAACTGTAGTGGATTACCAAAAAGTCATACTCTGGAGAGGACTAAATCAGTCCTCTCCTTTTTGATATTCAAAGCGACGAGAATTCTAGTTTTAAAATTGTCAAAGTTCCGAAAGCCAAAGATATTGCGTTTGATGAGTTTTATGAGATGATTAGTTGCTTCCAGTTTGGCTTTGGAATAGAGTGATTCAAGGGCAGTAATGATTTTTTCTTTGTCCTTGAGAAAGGTTTGAAAGACAGCCTGAAAGTGATTTCGAATAATCGCTTGTGTTCTGCATTCAAGGACAGTGATAATATTGAGATTCTTAAAGCCTTGTACGGATAAAACTCATTTTAAAGGCGTACTCGTCTCAGGACATAGTCTTATGAAGTCGACTAAAGTCATTGAGCTTCCGAATGACGATTGAAGTTGAAATGGAAAGCTGGTGAGCGATATCGGTCATAGAAGTTTTTTCAACTAGTTTTTGAGCAATGATAGCACTTTAAACGGCGTTTTTAAGGAGAATTCTAGTAGGCATGCCAGTCGTTTCAGGGGAAGGAATCTTAGACGGTTTTTGGAAATCATATTTCTTCAGTGATTTCCTTGTGAGTATCCATATTGATGATATCTAGAATCTGGATATTAGGGTCTTTAATATCGAGTAGTTTTGTGATAAAATATAATGGTTCCATATGATTCTTTCTAATGATGGTTTGATCGCTTTTCATTATAGATCTTATGGGACTTTTTTCTACAACAAAATAGACTCCATCATATCTATAGGGGATTGACCAACTACAAATATTATAGAATCTGCAAACAACACCCCATGACTAGAAGATTCTTCTAATCATGGGGTGTTTTCTCTATAGAAGGGCTAGGTTATACTCTTCGAAAATCTCTTTGAACCACTTCAGCTTCGCTTTATCTACAACCTCAAAGCTGTGCTTTGAGCAGCCTGTGGCTAATTTCCTAGTTTACTCTTTGATTTTCATTGAGTGTTAGTTCTTTTTCTTGTTTTTTATCAACCATCCAAGTCCGAGCAGGGCAAGGATACTGAATCCAGCAAGGGCAAGGAGGGATTTACTCTCAGTTCCTGTGTTTGGAAGGAGGTTTTGAGAGTGAGCCTCTGCAGCAGTTTCTTGAGTTTCAGGATTGGCTGCTAGGTTTTGGGCTTGATCTTGTTCTTGTTCGACTTTCAAGCTAGAAAGATCAAATTCTGGCTTTTCTTCCACAGCTGGGGCGACAATGGCGCCACCTTGAGACAAGCGGAGAACAACAGCAGTGAGAGCGTTCAATTTCAAGCCTTTTTCAGTCCATTCAAGGCCTTGAGGTTTAGCGATTCCTACTGGTCCTGCTTGATTTTCATCAGCCAAGACTTCGGCCTTTCTCAAGTGAGCAAAGGCAGTTCCCAAGTTGAATTCGCGAGCCTTATCATCTGCATTGACAAAGACTGCGTAGACATCGCCGTTTGGAGCTGTGATTTGGTAGCCGATGACCACGTCTTCTTTTTCAACGCCATTTTGGCCTGGGACAGTGATGAGTTGGACGCGTTCTTTGATATCTTGTAGACTCTTGAGTCGGAAGGCGTCTGTAGATTGACGAAGGGCAATCAATCCTTTCATGTAGTCACGGCTCTTGACATTTTCAGGATATGCTTTGCTATCTGTAGCCTTGGTCCAATCAAACTTGTTGACAGCATCACTAGAGTCGTAAGAATCATGGATAAAGTAAGGATAGACAAACGGCTTGCCGTCCTTATCACGCAACAAGTGAGACTTGTTTGGAACCTTATCCTCTGAGACAGGAGTCTTATAGGCTGGATCAAGGAATTGTTTGGTACGTCCGTATTCCTGACCAGAGTGGATAAACGGAGTTCCTTGAGCAGTCAAAACCATGAGGTTTCCAAGTCGCAAACGGCGATGGATTTCAGCATAGTTCTCAGCCTTGCTTGGGTCTTTTTTGATAGACTGGGCAATGATATCAAAGAGGGTCAAGTTATCATGAGCCGCGATATACTGGATAACATCTCCAGGATTGTCAGCCTCAAAGTTTGTTGGTTGGGCAATGAGATTTTTAAAGATAGTATTGATATCGCGTTTGCCACCTGTGATAAAGGCCGGTTGACCTTCGTTTGGATAGCCAGACTTGAGGTTGTTACGGATGTCGTCTGAAAAGACAGCGACAGTATCTGTTTTCTTCATCCAATCTTGGTCAGCAGGTTGTACAGGCGCATTTTCATCACCAGTATAGGTTCTCCAGCCTTCACCTAGCATGATAAGATTTGGATTGAGGGCGCGTGCAGCTTTGTATGCTTCTTCGATTGAAGCCGCATCGTGGTCACCCATCATATCGAAACGGAAACCATCCACTTTGTAGGTTTCAACCAGATACTTGATAGAGTCTACCAAGACACGTTTAGACATGTAGTGGGTAGTTCCCAAACGGCCGCCTCCAAAGCTAGTCCGTGGAGTTCCATCAGCATCCATAAAGTGATAGTAGTTTGGCTCAATATCCTCAAAAATGTCAACATTTGCAGTATGGTTGTAGACCACGTCCAAGATGGCACCCATGCCACGTTTATGGATTTCGTTGATGAGGTTTTTAAATTCTGCGATTCGTTTTTCTGGATCCTTAGGATCGCTTGAGTACATACCAGTCAAGGAGAAGTAGTTTTGAGGGTCATATCCCCAGTTGTAATTACTGTTGCTTGAAGCGTAGGCAGACAAACGTTCATGATTTTTCAATTCATTGACAAAGTAGTAAGACAAGACAGGAAGGAGTTGGATATGAGTCACACCCAAGTCTTTGAGATAGTCTAGTTTTTCGATAAAGGCTTCAAAGGTACCAAATGGCTTGGTCAAGTCTTTTGCGATGGCAGGATCCGAAGTGAAGTCACGTACATGAGCTTCATAGATAACGGCATCTTCGCGTGATTTGAAGTTACGAATCTTTCCATAGGTCAAGTCTTGCGGACCTAACTTCGCTGGATCGACAAAGGCAGCCTTAGCGACCTTATGAGCGGCATCTGTTTTTGCTAGGTCACTGTTCCAAGCCGCTAATGATTTGGCATAAGGGTCAAGAACGAGGACAGTTTTACCTTGGCGCTCGATTTGGTAGTGGTAGTAGTAGCCAGTGTAGTTGCTGATACCGAGACCAGAGTTTGCATCCAGAGTTTGTTTCCAGGTTCCTTTTTCTCCTTTCTCAAGGGCGATAGTTCCGACTACCTTTTCAGGGTCTTTCTTGTCATAGACAACAACGGAAACCTTATCAGCACTTGGAGACCAGAGGGTAAGGTCAACACGCTTGCCATCTTCTTTTAGAGTTGCGCCGAGTGGCCCATCGTAACTGTAGGATTCATCCTTGAGGCGCCAGCTTGAACGTGTGGTAAAGCGGTCTGAATTGTAGCTGACAGTGTACGGGTGTTGGGTGTCAGAGAAGTCGCCGATGTAGGTCACTTTTTTACCTGCCTCATCCACTTCCACGTCTGTGATAGCTACTTTATTCCCTTGGTAATCAGTGATGCTGGAGTGTTTGAGGATGTCGTCTTTCTTAGCCCCAACGAGGGTAGAAAAACTGCTTTCGATACGAGATTTAGCCACGTGTTGGGCACCAGTCATGCGGATATCGTGTACATAGTAAGGGTTGGTATAGATGGTTTCGTCATCATCTTTGAGGAAGATTTGACTGTGATTTTTTAGATCAGTGAATTTATAATCTTCTTTTCTGATTTTCACATCATCGCCTTTCTTGCTTTCGTCTAGTAATAAAAATCCAAATTCTCTTGCAGCTTCATTGAGTGGGATATCAATGTAACGGCCATGTTTTCCAGTTGCAGTAAAGTCAGTACCGTCAGGCCATTCTCCACTGCTTGGGTTTTTGACATCGCCCCAATACCAAAGAGATTTCTTGTCATAGTTGCCATCGGTGCGGTAGTAGTTGACACGAACAGTACCTGCTGGCTGAGGACGGTAGTTGTATACCTTATAGTTTTCATCTAGCCAGGCCTCGTTCATTTTTGGAGAGAGGCGCTCTACAGAACGGTCCCCTGTCAGGTTATCCCCCTTGGCATTGTTGATAAGGAAGCTGACTTTCTTGGCTTTCTCATTTTTGAGTTTTACATCTAGGTAATAGCCGTAGTCATCTTGCTTGGCATCCTTGAAGGACTTGGCTCCATTGGGCCAGTTTTCAGACGGTTTTTCAACATCGTCCCAAGTCCAAAGACCTTGAGAATCTTTGTTTTCTTCAGGGAGTTTTTTTACATGGATGCGGAAGTGGTTGTCTGCGATGGGTTCTTCAGAAGATGTGTCTGCTTGTGGTTTTTGATCTGAAGTTGGCGTCGAAGTGCTGACATCTACATTCTCTTCCTTGCTGTTAGCCTGGCTTGTAGTAGCATCTTCTGTTTTAGGTGTTTCTGCTGCTGTTGTAGTTTCCACAGCTGGAGCTTCTTTTTTAGCGTCAAGGGAAGCGTTTGCATTCTTTTGTTCAGAAATCGGCGTTTCCTTTTGAGTTTGACTAGTTTCAGTCTCAGTAGGGGCCTTGGTCACAACGCTAGTCTTTTCCTGAGTTTGGGGAAGGTTTTCATTAGCCGAAATAGTTGGCATTGCAGCAGAAAGCAAGACAATGCTGGCACCAATAAGGACAGAACCAGTTCCGTTTTTCAAAGAACGGATACCGTAAATCATTTTTTTCTCAGTTTGAGATGGGATCTTTTTCATCACAATTCTCCTTGTGTAGTTGTTCCTTATCAGTATAGCACGAGGTAAACATTAGCGCAAGCGTTTTCCTAGTTTTTGAGAGAAAATATAATGCTTCATTCTCTTGAAATTTTAAAATAATATATAGGAAAAGATTGTTTAAAAAATAGTAAAAAATCTTGAAAAATCTGCTTAAATAAGGTATAATATGAATAATCATTTGTCGTAGGTTTTGTCTGAAATATTGTCCAGACAAGACTCACAGCAGTTAAATCTTCTGAAAAAGTCAGATTTAGCTGCTCTTTTTGTGCTTTTTTTCAGATTTTCGAGTACTTGTAACAAAGATTTAAAGATTCTGAAAATTCATCAAAGGGACACGGTGATAGGGGTTTTAAAACCATATGACGATTAGAAAAGCCTGATTGACGAGGCTTGGAACTTATTTAAAAAGGAGAATCATCTTGGCAGGACATGACGTTCAATACGGGAAACATCGTACCCGTCGTAGTTTTTCAAGAATCAAAGAAGTTCTTGACTTACCAAATTTGATTGAAATTCAAACGGATTCATTCAAGGATTTCCTAGACCACGGACTTAAGGAAGTATTTGAAGATGTATTGCCGATTTCAAACTTCACAGACACAATGGAGCTGGAATTTGTTGGCTATGAGATTAAGGAACCAAAATACACGCTCGAAGAAGCACGTATCCACGATGCTAGCTACTCAGCGCCCATTTTTGTAACCTTCCGCTTGATCAATAAAGAAACAGGCGAAATCAAGACCCAAGAAGTCTTCTTTGGTGATTTCCCAATCATGACAGAAATGGGTACTTTCATCATCAATGGTGGTGAACGTATTATCGTTTCTCAGTTGGTCCGCTCACCAGGTGTTTACTTTAATGACAAAGTAGACAAGAACGGTAAAGTAGGCTACGGCTCAACTGTTATCCCTAACCGTGGAGCTTGGTTGGAACTTGAAAGCGACTCAAAAGACATCGCTTATACTCGTATCGACCGTACTCGTAAGATTCCATTCACGACCTTGGTTCGTGCGCTTGGTTTCTCAGGTGATGATGAAATCTTTGATATCTTTGGTGATAGCGAATTGGTTCGCAATACTGTTGAAAAAGATATCCACAAGAATCCAATGGACTCTCGTACAGACGAAGCCTTGAAAGAAATCTACGAACGCCTTCGTCCAGGTGAGCCTAAGACTGCTGAGAGCTCACGTAGCTTGCTTGTGGCACGTTTCTTCGACCCACGCCGCTACGATTTGGCCGCAGTTGGTCGTTACAAGATCAATAAAAAACTCAATGTTAAAACACGCTTGCTCAACCAAACCATTGCGGAGCCATTGGTAGACCCTGAAACTGGTGAAATCTTGGTAGAAGCTGGCACCGTTATGACTCGTAGTGTGATTGAGAGCATTGAGCACCACTTGGATGGCGACTTGAACAAGATTGTTTATATTCCAAACGATGCAGCTGTTCTGACAGAACCAGTTGTGCTTCAAAAATTCAAGGTTGTTGCTCCAACGGACCCAGACCGTGTTGTAACCATCATTGGAAATGCCAACCCAGACGACAAGATTCGTGTTGTAACTCCTGCAGATATCCTTGCTGAGATGAGCTACTTCCTCAACTTGGCGGAAGGCATTGGACGTGTGGATGATATCGACCACCTTGGGAACCGTCGTATCCGTGCAGTTGGTGAATTACTTGCCAACCAAGTACGTCTTGGACTTTCTCGTATGGAACGTAATGTCCGTGAACGTATGTCTGTTCAAGACAATGAAGTCTTGACACCACAACAAATCATCAATATCCGTCCTGTAACAGCTGCAGTTAAAGAATTCTTTGGTTCATCACAGTTGTCACAGTTTATGGACCAACACAACCCGCTTTCTGAGTTGTCTCACAAACGCCGTTTGTCAGCCTTAGGACCTGGTGGTTTGACACGTGACCGTGCTGGATATGAAGTACGTGACGTGCATTACACTCACTATGGTCGTATGTGTCCAATCGAGACACCTGAAGGACCTAACATCGGTTTGATTAACAACTTGTCATCTTACGGACACTTGAATAAGTATGGCTTTGTTCAAACACCATACCGTAAGGTTGACCGTGAAACAGGTGTTGTGACCAACGAAATCGTTTGGTTGACAGCCGATGAAGAAGATGAATTTACTGTAGCGCAGGCTAACTCTCGCCTCAACGAGGACGGTACTTTTGCTGAGAAAGTTGTCATGGGACGTCACCAAGGGGTAAACCAAGAGTATCCAGCAGAAGTGGTTGACTACATGGACGTGTCACCAAAACAAGTAGTTGCCGTTGCGACAGCATGTATTCCTTTCTTGGAAAACGATGACTCAAACCGTGCCCTCATGGGTGCCAACATGCAACGTCAGGCTGTGCCTTTGATTGATCCAAAAGCACCTTACGTTGGTACTGGTATGGAATACCAAGCAGCTCATGACTCTGGTGCTGCTGTGATTGCTCAGTATGGTGGTAAAGTTACTTACGCAGATGCTGACAAGGTAGAAGTACGCCGTGAAGATGGTTCGCTAGACGTTTACCACATCCAAAAATTCCGTCGTTCTAACTCAGGTACTGCTTATAATCAACGTACACTTGTTAAGGTTGGTGATGTCGTTGAAAAAGGCGACTTTATTGCTGACGGACCTTCTATGGAAAAAGGGGAAATGGCGCTTGGACAAAACCCAATCGTTGCCTACATGACATGGGAAGGTTACAACTTCGAGGATGCCGTTATCATGAGCGAACGCTTGGTCAAAGACGATGTCTACACATCTGTCCACCTCGAGGAATACGAATCAGAAACACGCGATACAAAGCTTGGGCCTGAAGAAATCACTCGTGAAATTCCAAACGTTGGTGAAGATGCCCTCAAAGATCTTGACGAGATGGGAATTATCCGTATCGGTGCTGAGGTCAAAGAAGGCGATATCCTTGTAGGTAAAGTAACACCTAAGGGTGAAAAAGACCTTTCAGCTGAAGAACGTCTCTTGCACGCTATCTTTGGAGACAAGTCTCGTGAAGTGCGGGATACTTCTCTTCGTGTACCTCACGGTGCCGATGGTGTCGTTCGTGATGTTAAGATCTTTACCCGTGCAAATGGAGATGAGTTGCAATCAGGTGTTAACATGCTGGTTCGCGTCTACATCGCTCAAAAACGTAAGATCAAGGTCGGAGATAAGATGGCCGGACGTCACGGAAACAAAGGGGTTGTCTCTCGTATCGTTCCTGTAGAAGACATGCCTTATCTTCCAGACGGAACTCCAGTCGATATCATGTTGAACCCACTTGGGGTGCCATCCCGTATGAATATCGGTCAGGTTATGGAACTCCACCTTGGGATGGCAGCTCGTACTCTTGGTATTCATATCGCAACACCAGTCTTTGACGGAGCAAGTTCGGAAGACCTTTGGGACACTGTTAAAGAAGCAGGTATGGACAGTGATGCCAAGACAATCCTTTACGATGGACGTACAGGTGAGCCGTTTGACAACCGTGTATCAGTTGGTGTCATGTACATGATCAAACTCCACCATATGGTTGATGATAAATTGCACGCTCGTTCAGTTGGACCTTACTCAACCGTTACTCAACAACCACTTGGAGGTAAAGCTCAGTTTGGTGGACAACGTTTCGGTGAGATGGAAGTTTGGGCTCTTGAAGCCTATGGTGCGTCAAATGTCCTTCAAGAAATCTTGACTTACAAGTCTGACGATATCAACGGACGTTTGAAAGCTTATGAAGCTATTACAAAAGGAAAACCAATTCCAAAACCAGGTGTTCCAGAATCCTTCCGAGTTCTTGTCAAAGAATTGCAATCTCTTGGTCTTGACATGCGTGTCCTTGACGAAGATGACCAAGAAGTAGAACTTCGCGACTTGGATGAAGGAATGGACGAAGATGTCATCCACGTAGATGATCTTGAAAAAGCCCGCGAAAAAGCAGCCCAAGAGGCAAAAGCAGCTTTTGAAGCAGAAGAAGCTGAGAAAGCAACAAAAGCGGAAGCAACAGAAGAAGCTGCTGAACAAGAATAAGCAGTTCACTTAGAATAGAAAGGGAAGAAATAGTGGTTGATGTAAATCGTTTTAAAAGTATGCAAATCACCCTAGCTTCTCCAAGCAAAGTCCGTTCATGGTCTTATGGAGAAGTCAAAAAACCTGAAACAATCAATTACCGTACCTTGAAACCAGAACGTGAAGGACTCTTTGACGAAGTCATCTTTGGTCCTACAAAAGACTGGGAATGTGCTTGTGGGAAGTACAAACGCATTCGTTACAGAGGGATTGTTTGTGACCGCTGTGGGGTTGAAGTAACGCGTACGAAAGTTCGTCGTGAGCGTATGGGGCACATCGAGTTGAAAGCTCCTGTATCTCACATCTGGTACTTCAAGGGGATTCCAAGCCGTATGGGCTTGACCCTTGATATGAGCCCTCGTGCCCTCGAGGAAGTTATCTACTTTGCGGCTTATGTGGTGATTGATCCGAAGGATACTCCACTTGAGCATAAGTCAATCATGACAGAGCGCGAATACCGTGAGCGCTTGCGTGAGTATGGCTATGGATCATTCGTTGCCAAGATGGGTGCCGAAGCCATCCAAGACCTTTTGAAACAAGTAGATCTTGAAAAAGAAATTACTGAACTCAAAGAAGAGTTGAAAACAGCTACTGGACAAAAACGTGTCAAAGCCATCCGTCGTTTGGATGTTTTGGATGCCTTTTATAAGTCTGGAAACAAACCTGAATGGATGATTCTCAACATTCTTCCAGTTATTCCACCAGACCTTCGTCCGATGTTGCAGTTGGATGGTGGCCGCTTTGCCTCATCTGACTTGAACGACCTTTACCGTCGTGTTATCAACCGTAACAACCGTTTGGCTCGTTTGCTTGAGTTGAATGCACCTGGTATCATCGTTCAAAATGAGAAGCGTATGCTTCAAGAAGCGGTTGACGCTTTGATTGACAATGGTCGTCGTGGTCGTCCGATTACAGGACCAGGTAGCCGTCCACTGAAATCATTGAGCCACATGCTTAAAGGGAAACAAGGGCGCTTCCGTCAAAACTTGCTCGGTAAACGTGTTGACTTCTCAGGACGTTCCGTTATCGCCGTTGGTCCAACTCTTAAGATGTACCAATGTGGTGTGCCACGTGAAATGGCTATCGAGCTCTTTAAACCATTCGTCATGCGTGAAATCGTTGCCCGTGACATCGTGCAGAACGTCAAAGCGGCTAAACGCTTGGTGGAACGTGGAGACGAACGCATCTGGGATATCCTTGAAGAAGTAATCAAAGAACACCCAGTTCTTTTGAACCGCGCACCGACCCTTCACCGTTTGGGTATCCAAGCTTTCGAACCAGTCTTGATTGATGGTAAGGCCCTTCGCTTGCACCCGCTTGTCTGTGAAGCCTACAATGCCGACTTTGACGGGGACCAAATGGCCATCCACGTACCGCTTTCAGAAGAAGCTCAAGCAGAAGCGCGTATCTTGATGTTGGCTGCTGAGCATATCTTGAACCCGAAAGATGGTAAACCAGTTGTTACTCCATCTCAGGACATGGTTTTGGGGAACTACTACTTGACTATGGAAGAAGCTGGTCGTGAGGGTGAAGGAATGGTCTTCAAAGACCGTGACGAAGCTGTTATGGCTTACCGCAATGGCTATGTTCACCTTCACTCACGTGTTGGTATTGCAACAGATAGCCTCAACAAACCATGGACAGAAGAGCAAAAACACAAGGTCTTGCTGACAACAGTTGGTAAAATCCTCTTCAACGACATCATGCCAGAGGGTCTGCCTTACTTGCAAGAACCAACAAATGCCAACTTAACAGAAGGTGTTCCAGCTAAATACTTCTTGCCACTAGGTGGAGATATCAAGGAAGCAATCAGCAATCTTGAACTCAACCCTCCATTCAAGAAGAAAAATCTTGGGAATATCATCGCTGAAATCTTCAAACGTTTCCGTACGACAGAAACTTCTGCCCTACTTGACCGCATGAAGAACCTCGGATACCACCACTCAACTCTTGCAGGTTTGACAGTGGGTATTGCCGATATCCCAGTCGTTGAAGACAAGTCCGAAATCATCGAAGAATCACACAAACGTGTAGAACAAATCACCAAACAATTCCGTCGTGGTATGATCACAGACGACGAGCGCTACAACGCTGTTACAGCTGAATGGCGTGCAGCCCGTGAAAAATTGGAGAAACGTTTGGTTGCCAACCAAGATCCTAAGAACCCAATCGTTATGATGATGGACTCTGGAGCCCGTGGTAACATCTCAAACTTCTCACAGCTTGCCGGTATGCGTGGTCTGATGGCCGCTCCGAACGGACGTATCATGGAATTGCCAATCCTTTCAAACTTCCGCGAAGGTCTGTCAGTACTCGAAATGTTCTTCTCAACTCACGGTGCCCGTAAAGGTATGACCGATACGGCCCTTAAGACAGCCGACTCAGGTTATTTGACTCGTCGTTTGGTTGACGTTGCCCAAGACGTTATCATCCGTGAGGACGACTGTGGAACAGACCGTGGTCTCTTGATCCGTTCTATCGCAGAAGGAAAAGAGATGATCGAGTCACTCGAAGAGCGTCTCAATGGTCGTTACACCAAGAAAACTGTTAAACATCCAGAAACTGGTGCAGTGATCATCGGTCCAAATGAGTTGATTACAGAAGACAAGGCGCGTGAAATTGTTAATGCTGGCGTGGAGGAAGTAACCATCCGTTCCGTATTTACATGTAACACTCGTCATGGTGTCTGCCGTCACTGTTACGGTATCAACTTGGCGACAGGTGATGCGGTTGAAGTTGGTGAAGCAGTTGGTACAATCGCTGCCCAATCTATCGGGGAACCTGGTACACAGCTTACAATGCGTACCTTCCACACGGGTGGGGTTGCCTCAAATACCGATATCACTCAGGGTCTTCCTCGTGTCCAAGAAATCTTTGAAGCCCGCAATCCTAAAGGGGAAGCGGTCATCACAGAGGTCAAAGGACAAGTTACTGCCATCGAAGAAGACGCGTCAACTCGTACCAAGAAAGTCTTTGTTAAGGGTGAAACTGGCGAAGGTGAGTACGTGGTTCCATTTACAGCACGTATGCGTGTTGAAGTTGGAGACCAAGTCTCTCGCGGTGCAGCATTGACAGAAGGTTCTATCCAACCAAAACGTCTCCTTGCTGTTCGTGATGTCTTATCAGTTGAAACTTACCTTCTCGGTGAAGTACAAAAAGTTTACCGTAGCCAAGGGGTAGAAATCGGTGACAAACACATCGAGGTAATGGTTCGTCAAATGATCCGTAAAGTTCGTGTCATGGATCCAGGTGACACAGATCTTCTTATGGGTACCCTCATGGATATCAACGACTTTACAGATGCTAACAAGGATGTTCTTATCGCAGGTGGAGTTCCAGCGACTGGTCGCCCAGTTCTTATGGGAATCACCAAAGCCTCACTTGAAACAAACAGTTTCTTGTCAGCGGCTTCCTTCCAGGAAACAACTCGTGTCCTTACAGATGCGGCCATCCGTGGTAAGAAAGACCATCTCCTTGGACTCAAGGAAAATGTTATCATCGGTAAGATCATCCCAGCAGGTACTGGTATGGCTCGCTACCGTAACCTTGAACCACAGGCTATCAATGAAGCAGCATATCTGGCTCCAGAACAAGAAGAGACAGAAAATGCTCCAGTAGACGAAACTGTGGAAATCCAAGTTGAAGAAACAGTAGAATAAAAGCAAACGAGAGAACCTTTGGGTTCTCTTTTGTTTTACACTTCTGCCTATTGGGGTTAGGTGAGCACGACGCAATATCTCTCAAATCGCTTCAACTGTTTTTCATTTTTGTCAGTTGAGCGTCAAAATTGGACATTTGAGACGAGAGGGGAATTTTTATCTTTCTCGCAGAGTATAATCATGTATACGAAGGGAGAACTGAAAATGATAAAATCAATTCGCATCTTATTGTTGCTGGCTTTGATCCAGATTAGTCTGAGTAGCTGTTTACTGTGGAAGGGAGCCATCTTAACCTTAAAGCAATCAAGCGCCTATTTTCTAGTGTTTATCGTATTGGCATCAGGTCTGTGCGCGGGGATGAATTTCTTTTATACCCAAGATCAGGATGTCCATAGCATTATAAATAGTCAGAAAAAAGTGAAACTATTTTATAGTACCTTGTTGGTTTTAAACCTAGTAGGTGTCTGTCTGGTGTTGTCGGAGACTATTTTGACACAGACAGCTTTTCAGCAAGAGCTGGTAGATCTTTTCTTGCCCTCCTTCTTTTTCTTGTTTGGCATTGATTTACTTGTCTTTTTACCGTTTGAAAAATACAGCCGAGATTTGGGAACCACTCTCAATAAGAAAAAAACAGTTATCCTGACAGTTCTCGCAACCTTGCTGTTCTTAAGAAATCCAATGACGGTTTTATCTATTGTTTTTTATGTTGGTTTGGGATTCATTTTTGCTCGATTTTTATTTCCAAAATCTATGAGAAGAGAATTTTCTTTTTACGGTCATGTGATCCGAGATATTTTACTTGTTAGCGCCATGTGTATATTCTTTTAAAAACACTTGTCTATCAATAAAAATCCCTTATTTTACCAAAGTTGTTATAGTAAGTTTGTAAGAAAAATTCACACAAAAGAAAACTTTTTGGTATAATAGTAGCATGTACACAAAAAATGAAGAAGAGCTGATTAATCTGGGAGAACGCCTAGGAACCTTGCTCCAAAAAAATGATGTTTTGATCTTGTCTGGGGAATTGGGTGCTGGTAAAACAACCTTTACAAAGGGTCTTGCCAAGGGCTTGGGGATTCGTCAGATGATCAAAAGTCCAACCTACACCATCGTGAGAGAGTATGAAGGTCGTCTTCCACTTTACCACTTGGATGTCTATCGGATTGAAGGGGATGCTGATTCGATTGACTTGGATGAGTTTCTCTTTGGTGGTGGTGTGACCGTTATCGAGTGGGGACATCTTTTGGGTGAGGATTTGCCAGATTCCTACTTGGAGTTGGAACTCTTGAAAGAGGCTGAGGGTCGTCGCCTCTATTTTACCGCTCAGGGTTCTCGTGCTGTGGAATTGATTAAGGAGCTTCAAGATGGAGTATGAACTTTGTATTCGTGAGGCTGAAGCTCATGATGCAGCTGCTTTGGTTGCATTCTTGGATTTAGTTGGACAGGAGACAGATTTCACCAGTCTGGATGAAAATGGTATCCTGATGACAGAATCTGAAATGGCGCTTTTTATTGAAAAGCAAGCGACTTCAGATAATCAAATCACTCTCCTAGCCCTCCTGAATGATGAAATTGCAGGTGTTTTGAACATCACGGCAGAGCAACGTATACGGATTCGTCACATTGGGGATATCTTTTTGGTCATCCAAAGGAAGTTTTGGAATCATGGCTTAGGAAGCATACTCCTTGAAGAGGGAATTGAGTGGGCTAAAACCAGTGGAGTTCTGCGTCGTTTGCAGCTCAGTGTACAAAAGCGCAACGAGGCGGCTATCCACCTCTATTCAAAATTTGGATTTGTTACAGAAGGCTTACAAGAAAGAGGAGCCTATTTAAAAGAAGGGATATTTTTAGACGTTTACCTGATGGGTAGACTGATAGATAAATGATAAGATGGTAAAAAAAATAATCGGAATGCTACTAGCTTTTCTAGCAGTAACGGCTTTAGGTGTGGGTGCATATGCCTATACTATTTATTATCAAGGAACTGAAACCTTAAGTAAAAAAACTTATAAGAAAATTGGTGAAGAAACCAACGTGATTGAGGCGACAGAGCCTTTGACCATTCTTTTGATGGGGGTAGATACGGGAAATGTAGAACGTACAGACCCTTGGGCGGGGAATAGTGATTCCATGATTCTTCTGACAGTCAATCCGAAAACCAAGAAAACCACTATGATGAGTTTAGAACGGGATATTTTGACCAAGATTGAGACTGGAAACGGCCAAGTTCAGGAAGCAAAACTCAATGCTGCCTATGCCAATGGCGGTGCAGAGTTGGCTATTTCAACCATTCAAAAAATGATGAACATTCATATTGATCGTTATGTGATGGTCAACATGCAAGGACTCCAACAGCTAGTTGATGCAGTTGGGGGCATCACAGTCAACAACACACTCGGTTTTCCAATTTCGATTGCTGATCAGGAAGAATTTAATAAAATCTCGATTGGAGTCGGTGAGCAAACTTTGAATGGTGAGGAAGCTCTGGTCTATTCACGGATGCGTTATCAGGATCCTGAGGGAGACTATGGTCGTCAAAAACGACAACGTGAAGTCATTCAAAAGATTATGGAAAAGGTCTTGAGCCTCAATAGTATCAGTCATTATCAAGCTATCTTAAAAGCGCTTAGTGATAATATGCAGACAAATGTTGATTTGTCTGCCTCCAGTATCCCACAACTACTTGGTTACCAAGATTCCTTTAAAAACATCGAAACACATCAACTTCGTGGTGAAGATGCTGAGTTACAAGGAATCTCTTACCAAATCGTAACGAGAGAGCATATGCTGGAAATGCAAAATCTCTTGCGTCGTTCCCTAGGGAGAGAGGACGTAGCAGAGTTGGAGACCAACGCTGTTCTGTATGAGCATCTTTATGGTCGAACAGCGCCTTCAACAAATGCTTCAAGTGAGGAAATAGAATAAAAAGAAAAATCAAATCGTGGGACTTTCCTGCGATTTTTTCAAAAAGAATCCGAATAGATAGGTAGGAGGAAAGATGAAAGCAGAAATTATTGCTGTAGGAACGGAAATTTTGACAGGGCAGATCGTCAATACCAACGCCCAGTTTTTGTCAGAAAAGCTAGCAGAAATTGGAGTAGATGTCTACTTCCAAACAGCTGTCGGAGATAATGAAGCGCGTCTCATGTCCTTACTAGAGATTGCGAGCTTGCGTAGCAGTCTAGTCATTTTGACAGGGGGCTTGGGGCCAACTGAGGATGATTTAACCAAACAAACTCTGGCAAAATTTTTGGGAAAAAACTTAGTGTTTGACCCTCAAGCGCAAGAGAAACTGGATGTCTTTTTTGCTCAAAGGCCAGACTATGCTCGGACACCCAATAACGAGAGGCAAGCACAAATTGTAGAAGGGGCAACTCCACTGCCAAATGAGACAGGCTTAGCGGTAGGAGGGGTATCGGAAGTAGATGGCGTGACCTACGTAGTCCTTCCAGGACCTCCTAGTGAGTTGAAACCCATGGTCTTAAATCAGCTCTTACCCAAGTTAATGACGGGTGCTAAGTTGTACTCACGAGTGCTCCGTTTCTTTGGGATTGGTGAAAGTCAGTTGGTGACCATTTTGGCGGATTTGATTGACCATCAAACCGATCCGACCTTGGCACCTTATGCCAAAACGGGAGAAGTGACCTTGCGCTTGTCCACAAAAGCAGTCAGTCAAGAAAAGGCTGATCAAGCCTTGGATACCTTGGAAAATCAAATCTTAGATCGCCAGACTTTCGAGGGACTCTCTTTGAGAGATATCTGTTATGGATATGGGGAAGAAACCAGTCTAGCAAGTGTCGTTGTAGAAGAGCTTAAGAAGAGACAGAAAAGCATTACGGCAGCAGAGAGCTTAACTGCAGGCCTCTTTCAGGCTACTTTAGCGGACTTTTCAGGCGTTTCAGCCATCTTTAATGGCGGTTTTGTCACCTACAGTCTAGAAGAAAAGTCCAAGATGCTGGATATTTCCGAGCAAGAGCTAAAGAAACATGGTGTCGTTTCAGAGTTTACGGCTAAAAAGATGGCAGAGCAGGCACGACTCAAGACTCAGTCTGATTATGGAGTCAGTTTGACGGGTGTGGCAGGACCAGATAGCCTAGAGGGGCATCCAGCTGGAACGGTCTTTATCGGATTGGCACATGCAAAAGGGACAGAGGTTATCAAAGCCAATATCGCAGGGCGGAGCCGAGCAGATGTTCGTCAGATTGCGGTTATGCATGCCTTTAACCTAGTTCGCAAGGCTTTATTAAGTGACTAACTTTTGATATAATAGTAGATAGGTCTTAGGACTATTAGAATACAGGAGAATAGAATGGCGAAAAAACCAAAAAAATTAGATGAAATTTCAAAAAAATTTGGAGCAGATCGTGAAAAGGCTTTGAACGATGCCCTTAAATTGATTGAGAAAGACTTTGGTAAGGGTTCAATCATGCGCTTGGGTGAGCGTGCGGAGCAAAAAGTGCAAGTGATGAGCTCAGGCTCATTGGCTCTGGATATTGCACTTGGATCAGGTGGTTATCCTAAGGGACGTATCATCGAAATCTATGGACCAGAATCATCTGGTAAAACAACAGTTGCCCTTCACGCAGTAGCGCAAGCACAGAAAGAAGGTGGCATTGCGGCCTTTATCGATGCCGAGCATGCTCTGGATCCAGCTTATGCAGCAGCCCTTGGGGTGAACATTGACGAGTTGCTTTTGTCACAACCAGACTCAGGAGAGCAAGGTCTTGAAATTGCAGGGAAATTGATTGACTCAGGTGCAGTTGACCTTGTCGTTATCGACTCGGTTGCGGCTCTTGTACCTCGTGCGGAAATTGATGGGGACATTGGAGACAGCCACGTTGGTTTGCAGGCTCGTATGATGAGTCAGGCCATGCGTAAACTTGGAGCTTCTATCAATAAGACAAAAACAATTGCTATCTTTATCAACCAATTACGTGAAAAAGTTGGGGTCATGTTTGGAAACCCAGAAACAACCCCTGGTGGACGTGCTCTGAAATTCTACGCTTCAGTCCGTTTGGATGTTCGTGGAAGCACACAAATCAAGGGAACTGGTGACCAAAAAGATACCAATGTCGGCAAGGAAACCAAGATCAAGGTCGTGAAAAACAAGGTGGCTCCACCATTTAAGGAAGCCTTTGTTGAAATCATGTACGGAGAAGGAATTTCTAAGACTGGTGAGCTCTTGAAGATCGCAAGTGATCTCGATATCATCCAAAAAGCGGGAGCATGGTACTCTTACAAGGGTGAAAAAATCGGACAAGGATCGGAGAATGCTAAGAAATACTTGGCAGATCACCCAGAGATCTTTGATGCCATCGACCATCAAGTTCGTGTTCAATATGGCTTGATTGAAGATGAAGAAGGGACAACTCCTACTTCTGGCGTTGAGGATCTAGCACCTAACCAAGAAGTAACACTTGACCTAGGCGATGGACTTGAAATCGAAGAATAACATAAAAAGTAGCAGATAGGAACTGCTACTTTTTATGTTTGTTTCAGATGAAAGAACTAATGGTCACTAAAACGACGATACTCGATATGAAAGTCAAAGTAATGTTCATCCTGTAACTTCTGGAAGATGTCGCGATAGGCTTCCTCGTCGAAATGGTCACCGCGGTAGAGAATTTCAAAACTCAAATCATCGTACTCTAGAAAAGCGTTGGCTGTTTTGAAACCATTTTGGCGATAGAAGTCCATTCTAGCCTTCCTTTGCTCCAAGTTATCGCATTCTTCATCTAATCGCTCGACTTCAAGCAACATGGTTCGCTGGTAAAAATCAGTCAGCTTTTCGATAATTTCCTTTCCGTACCCGTGGCTTCTCAGGTGGGGCATGATGGCAAAAAAGCTGATATAGAAAGCTTTGGGGTTGGAAATAGAGAAAGCAAAGCCGACAAACTCTTCCTGGTTATAAAAGGCAAAGAAGTGGGCGTCATCTCGGTCTTGATAGCGTAAAAACTCTGACAGAGGGACTCGTTCTTCCTCAGGGAAAGCTTCCTTGTTTAGCTTTTCAACCTTATCAAGATCCGGAAATGCATCGGTTATTAATTGACTGGTCAAACTCATAAATGACCTCCTTTTCTTGATTATAGCAAATTGTCCCTCTGTAAGCAATTGATTTTAAGAAATCCAAGCAATTCTTGTCGCTCCTTTAGAAAGCTGATATAATAGCTTTATGAATAAGAAAAGAAAAGTGGATTTGGTCAATGGTCCAATCCTTCCTTCGCTTTTAAGCTTTGCCTTTCCAATCTTACTGTCTAATATCTTTCAACAGCTTTATAATACAGCTGACGTCTTGATTGTTGGGCGTTTTCTTGGTCAAGATTCCTTGGCTGCCGTAGGGGCGACAACTGCCATTTTTGACTTGATTATAGGCTTTACGCTTGGTGTTGGAAATGGCATGGGGATCGTCATTGCCCGCTATTATGGGGCTCGTAATTTCACCAAAATCAAGGAAGCAGTAGCAGCCACCTGGATTTTAGGCGTTCTTTTGAGCATTGTGGTCATGCTGATGGGCTTTGTTGGTCTGTATCCACTCTTGCAATATTTAGATACCCCTGCAGAAATCCTTCCTCAATCCTATCAATATATTTCTATGATTGTGACTTGTGTAGGCGTCAGCTTCGCTTATAATCTCTTTGCAGGTTTGTTGCGGTCCATTGGAGACAGTCTAGCAGCTCTTGGCTTCCTGATTTTTTCTGCCCTGGTCAATGTGGTTCTGGATCTCTATTTCATTACGCAACTGCATCTGGGAGTTCAATCTGCGGGGCTTGCTACTATTATTTCACAAGGTTTGTCAGCGGTTCTTTGCTTTTTCTATATCCGTAAGAGTGTTCCAGAACTGCTCCCTCAACTCAAGCATTTCAAATGGGACAAGGCCTTGTATGCGGATCTTTTGGAGCAAGGTTTGGCTATGGGCTTGATGAGTTCGATTGTATCCATCGGTAGTGTGATTTTACAATCTTCTGTCAATACTTTTGGAGCCGTGATTATAAGTGCGCAAACAGCGGCTCGACGCATTATGGCCTTTGCTTTGCTTCCGATGACGGCTGTTTCTTCTGCCATGACGACCTTTGCCTCTCAGAATCTCGGGGCTGAGCGACCAGACCGCATTGTTCAAGGTCTTCGAATCGGCAGTCGCCTGAGCATGTCCTGGGCAGGTTTTGTTTGTATTTTCCTCTTTTTTGCTAGTCCGACCTTGGTTTCCTTCTTGGCCAGTTCGACAGATAGTTACTTGGTAGAAAACGGTAGCCTCTACCTGCAAATCAGTTCAGTCTTTTATCCGATTTTGAGCCTTTTGCTGATTTATCGCAATTGCTTGCAGGGCTTGGGTCAGAAAGTTCTCCCTCTAGTTTCTAGCTTTATTGAACTAATCGGCAAAATCGTTTTTGTGGTCTTGATTATCCCTTGGGCAGGGTATAGGGGAGTTATCCTTTGCGAACCCCTTATCTGGGTTGCCATGACCACCCAACTGTATTTTTCACTTTTCCGCCATCCCCTGATAAAAGAAGGCAAGGCAATCTTGGCAGCTAAAGGATAATCCTAGCTGGATTTAAGAAAGAAAATCCATTTCCTCTAGTGAAAATCGAAAAAACTTGTGTTATAATAAGAAAGATTAAAATGTGAAAAAAGGAGATTCCTAATGGGACGTAAATGGGCCAATATCGTAGCCAAGAAAACGGCTAAAGATGGAGCTAACTCTAAAGTATATGCAAAATTTGGTGTAGAAATCTATGTAGCAGCTAAAAAAGGTGATCCAGACCCAGAATCAAACACTGCTTTGAAATTTGTTATCGACCGTGCTAAACAAGCCCAAGTGCCAAAACACGTTATCGATAAAGCGATTGATAAAGCAAAAGGAAACACAGACGAAACCTTTACAGAAGGACGTTACGAAGGATTTGGACCAAACGGTTCTATGTTAATCGTTGATACCTTGACTTCAAACGTCAACCGTACCGCAGCTAATGTTCGTGCAGCCTTTGGTAAAAACGGCGGAAACATGGGTGCTTCTGGTTCAGTTTCTTACCTCTTTGACAATAAGGGTGTTATCGTATTTGCAGGTGAAGATGCAGATGCAGTCTTTGAGCAATTGCTCGAAGCAGATGTTGATGTGGACGATGTAGAAGCAGAAGAAGGAACAATCACTGTTTACACAGCTCCAACAGACCTTCACAAGGCTATTGTTGCCCTTCGTGAGTCAGGTGTCGAAGAATTCCAAGTGACAGAATTGGAAATGATTCCTCAGTCAGAAGTGGAATTGTCAGGCGAAGACCTTGAAACCTTTGAAAAACTTTACAGCGTTCTTGAGGACGACGAAGACGTACAAAAGATCTACACAAACGTAGATGGATTCTAATTTGAAGAAGAGAAGATCATCCTAAGCGAGAATAAACTTGCTTGGGATATTTTTTATCAATAAAATAGTTCTCTAGGAAACTTTTTTCTTGACACCTCTTTTCAAAGTGGTAAAATAGTTCTCATGGAAACTGAATAGTTCTCCAGAGAACTATATAAAATCGTGAGAAAGGAGCAATCATGGACAAGCCGATGTTGATTTTTAAACGCTTTGGGCACCAGGTTCACCTGATGGTACAGAAAGAAGCCAAGCGTTGCGGCATTGAATTTATGGGTGGACCGCAAGGGCAAGTTCTGCGTTTTTTAGATCATTGTGAGCAAAAAGAGGAACTGGTCCTGATTAAAGATATCGAGCAGGAACTCAATATTACCAAATCTGTGGCGAGTAATTTAGTCAAGCGCATGGTGCAAAATGGTTTGGTTGAGCTAGAGGCGAGCCCGAGTGATAAGCGGGCAAAATTTGTTCGCTTGACGGAGAAATCGCGTTCGCAGATGCAAGAAGTTAAGGCTTTTTTTGATCGGATTGATCAGAGTCTGCTAGACGGGGTTTCAAAGTCAGACTTGGCAATTTTTGAAAAGGTTCTTGGTCAGTTGCAAGAAAATGTTGAGAAGATAGGAGGAGAGAATGAAGAAACTCGCTAAACGTATTACAGGAAAAGAGTGGGGGATGATTGTCCTTACGATTCTTTTCACTTGTTTCTCGGTCTATCTCGAGTTAGAGGTACCGACCTACATTTCACAAATTACAGAGTTACTCGGAACGTCTGGAACGCAGTTGGATGCACTCTGGTCACCAGCTGCGAAGATGATTGGTTTGTCTTTATTGGCTTTCTTTTCATCTGTTATGGTTGGTTTCTTTGCCGCTCGCGTTGCAGCATCCTATACAACCCATCTACGCACTGATGTATTTCATCAGGTTTTGGATTTTTCGCAGACAGAGATCAAACGTTTTTCAATCCCAAGTCTTTTGACTCGGACGACCAATGATATCACTCAGATTCAGATGCTCTTTACCATGGGCTTACAGGTAGTGACTCGTGGGCCTATCATGGCCATCTGGGCTATTGGAAAAATCCTTGGGAAGTCGGAATACTGGCTCTGGGCAGTAGTGGTGGCAGTCATTGTCAATGTCTTGATGACCACTGTTCTCATGACTCTGGCCTTTCCAAAACAATCTGTCATTCAAAAATTGACAGATAAACTCAATAGCATCACCCGTGAAAGTTTGACAGGGATTCGAGTGGTGCGTGCTTATAACGCCGAAGATTATCAAGACAAGAAATTCGAAGAGGCCAATGATGAGGTGACTCGACTTAATCTCTTTGTCAACCGTTTGATGGCGATTATGAATCCTATTATGATGGCGATTTCCAGCGGTTTGACCTTGGCTATTTATTGGATTGGTGCCTATATCATCAACGAGGCAAGTTTGACAGAACGTCTGCCGCTCTTTAGTGATATGGTGGTTTTCATGTCTTATGCCATGCAGGTCGTGATGGGCTTCCTTCTCATGGGAGCACTCTTTATCGTTCTTCCACGTACCTTGGTTTCGGCAGGACGTATCAATCAAGTATTGGATCTGCATTCTTCTATTGAAAATCCTAGTCATGCACAGACAGCGAATCCCTCAGTTCAGGGACAAGTGGAATTCCGTGACGTAACCTTCCGCTACTCTAACAACTCAGAAGCAGTTGTGGAACATGTTACTTTTAAAGCCGAAGCGGGTCAAACAGTTGCCTTTATCGGTTCAACTGGTTCTGGTAAATCTACCTTGGTCAATCTGATTCCTCGTTTTTACGATGTATCAGCTGGTCAAATCCTAGTAGATGGTGTCAATGTGCAAGATTACGACTTGGAAGACCTGCGCAATAAGGTCGGCTATATTCCGCAGAAAGCCGTGCTCTTTTCTGGAGATGTCAAGGAGAACTTAGATTTTGGTAAGAGCAAAGAAACTCCTCTAAGCGAAGCTGCTATGTGGCAAGCCCTTGAATTGGCCCAGTCTAAAGGCTTCATCGAGGACAAGGAAGCAGGTCTGGACTCAGAGGTGGCTCAAGGTGGAACCAACTTCTCAGGAGGACAAAGACAGCGTTTGGCCATTGCGCGTGCCTTGTCTCGTAAACCAGAAATTCTCATCTTCGATGACTCTTTCTCAGCCTTGGACTACAAGACAGATCGTGTCCTACGCCAAGAGCTAGCTGAGAAAACAAAATCCATGACCAAGCTTATCGTAGCGCAGCGGATTTCTACCATTATGGATGCTGACCTGATCTTAGTCTTGGATCAAGGAAAAGTCGTGGGACAAGGCACCCATAAGGAACTTCTAGCTACCAACGAAGTCTACCAAGAAATTGCCTACTCACAACTATCGAAGGAGGAATTGGAACATGGAAAATAAGAAAATGTCTTTTGGGAAATATTATAAACCTTTTCTAGCAGGTCTCCAAATTCCCCTACTAGTAGCGGTTGTAGCAGCTGTATGTTCAAGCATCATCACTGTTTATGGACCAACCAAGATTAAGGAAATTACCAACTTGATTTCAGATGGTTTGATGGCAGGAATTGATTTAGAGGCTGTTTCAAGTATTGCTAGCTTTTTAGTGATTCTCTATGTACTTGGTGCTATCCTTAACTATACACAGGCCTATATCTTTTCAACAAGTATCCAACATTTTTCAAAACGCTTGCGGACAGCAATCGCTGAAAAGATCAATCGTTTGCCCCTTGGCTATTTTGATCGTCATTCGCAAGGGGACACTCTATCTCGTGTGACCAATGATGTGGATACGGCGGCGCAATCTCTCAACCAAAGTCTCGGAACAGTTATCTCAGCCAGCTTCTTGTTGATTGCTGTTTTGGTGACCATGTTTAGTATGAACTGGATTTTAGCTCTGGTAACGGTTGTTTCTACGTTTGTTGGTTTTGCGGCGGTTTCAGTAATTATGGCCAAGTCACAGGGTTATTTTAAAGCCCAACAAAATAATCTAGCAGCCGTCAATGGTTATGTGGAAGAGATGTACTCTGGCCACAATGTAGTGACCAGCTACAACGCAGTGGACACCTCCAAAGCGAGATTTGCAGGTTTAAACCAAAACTTGCACGACAGCATCTGGAAATCTCAGTTTATCTCTGGTATCATGATGCCAGCCATGTTCTTTGTTGGAAACTTTAGCTATGTTTTGGTCATCATCGTTGGGGCCGCGCTTGCTCTAGAAGGGCATATCACTATAGGGATTATTGTAGCCTTTATGGTTTACGTACGGACCTTCTCTCAACCCCTGTCACAGATTGCCCAAGGGATTACGAGCTTACAACAAGCGAGTGCAGCCATGGGACGTGTCTTTGAATTTCTAGGTGAAGCTGAGATGCAGGATGAATCCCATAAGGAAAGACAATTGACTGGCATGAGAGGAGAAGTGGTCTTTGATCGCGTATCCTTTGGTTATACACCAGAACGCACCATCATCCATGACTTTTCTGCGACAGCTCATGCAGGCCAGAAGGTCGCTATCGTTGGGCCGACTGGAGCTGGTAAGACAACCATTGTCAATCTTTTGATGAAGTTCTATGAGATTGATAAGGGAAGTATCCGTATCGATGGTGTCGATACCAAGGATATGAAGCGCTCAGAAGTACACGATGCCTTTTCAATGGTCTTGCAAGATACTTGGCTCTTTGAAGGAACCATTCGAGAAAATCTCATCTACAATCAAACGGGCATCAGTGATGAACGAATGATGGAAGCTAGCAAGGCTGTGGGAATCCACCACTTTATCATGACCTTGCCAGATGGTTACGATACTATTTTGGATGACACCGTAACCTTGTCTGTTGGACAAAAACAGCTCTTGACCATCGCTCGTGCTCTTCTCAAGGATGCACCGCTCTTGATTTTGGATGAAGCGACTTCTTCTGTTGACACACGGACAGAGGAATTGATCCAAAAAGCCATGGACCGTTTGATGGAGGGTCGAACTTCCTTTGTCATCGCCCACCGCTTGTCCACTATCCGAAATGCTGATTTGATTCTTGTCATGAAAGATGGGAATATCATCGAGCAAGGCAATCACGAGGAACTGATGGCGCAAGGCGGCTTCTACGCTGACTTGTACAATAGCCAGTTTACAGAAGACGAAGCAGAAGAATAAATCTAAAGAAGGCTTGACGGCCTTCTTTTTCTGCACTATACTAGAAGACAAACGTCTCACCTGTAGACGAAAACAAGGTAATGAATGAGAAGTATAAATGAAAAATTATCAAGAATGGTATCAAAATATCAGCTCCAGACTCACCAGCCATCCCCCTCTTTTATTTCTACTACGCAGTTTCAATCGTTTGATGACAGTCGCCATGCCCCTGGTCTATCTGATCTTGCTAGTCACCACTTACCTGCAACTAGGACTTAGTCAGCAAGTTGGGGTTTATGTGCTTATCCCTGCAACAGGCTTTGTGATGTTATCACTGTTTCGTAAGAAAATTAATCACCCGCGACCTTATGAAACTTGGAACATCCGTCCCCTTCTTGATAAGGATAGCTCGGGACGGTCGATGCCCAGTCGCCATGTCTTTTCGGCAACTATCATCTCCATGGCCTGTTTCCATGCTTGGACTTTGATAGGAGCTATCTTGCTCTTTTGCTCAGGAATCTTAGCCTTAGTTCGAGTGCTAGGTGGTGTTCATTATCCCAAGGATGTGCTCGTTGGTTACGCTTGTGGTCTCATGTGGGGGTTCCTTTTCTTCCTATTCTGACATGTAAGTCAAGCTAGTCTTACAACCACTTACTGCTTCATATTGACCACTTGCTTTTTTGCCCTTGTTTTCCTAATTCAGCTTTGATATAGTAGAGTCAGAAAGGAGATGTGATGAAGTTACGAATTGAGATTGACGACAATTTAGAAGAAACTGAAATTGTCATCAAGACCCCTGCTTTGACAGATGAAATTGCGGACTTGCAACGGCTCTTGCAGGAGTCGACAGCTCCGAGGTTGATTTTTTACAAGGGGACAGGTGAATATTATCTAGACCTATCAGAGATTCTCTTCTTTGAAACGGATGGTAGCAAAATCTACGCCCATACCCATAAGGAAGCCTATGAGGTTCGCCTCAAACTCTATGAGTTGGAGTCCATCTTGCCTCGTTATTTTAGTCGAGTGTCCAAGTCAACTATCGCAAACATCCGTCAGATTTACTCAGTGGACAAGTCCTTTTCAGGAACGGGCACCATTTCCTTTTATCAGACGCACAAGGAGGTTCATGTCTCACGGCATTACCAATCCCTCCTAAAAGAAAATCTAAGAAACATGAGGTAAAAAACATGAAAAAGAAAGCATTTGGTATTGTTTTATTGGTTTTAGCAGCTTGGATCTTGCTGCAAGGAAATTTTGGCATTCCTTCTTTGGATGGTAAAATATGGCCTTTACTTGGTATCGTCTTTTTTGCCTACCAATCAGTTGAAGCTTTGCTTCGTCGTCACCTGACATCGGCAGTTTTTACCGCTCTAGTAGCCTTAATGATTGCGAATCATTTTTATAAAATTTTTCCTATTCCAAACCAGTCCTTGTTTTGGGCTAGCATCTTAGCAGTGCTAGGTGTCGGCTATCTCACTCACTCAAGTAAGTTTTGGTATGGCAAAAAATGGTGGTACAGTGGTGAGCGAACAGTCATCACGGATAAGGAAGTCGCTTTTGGTAGTGGAACCTTCTATAAACAAGATCAAGATCTTGTCGACGATCAGGTGGAAGTCGCTTTTGGTGACGCAAAAATCTACTATGATAACGCAGAGATGTTAGGTGATTTTGCCACTCTGAATATCGAAGTGGCTTTTGGTAATGCAACTGTCTATGTTCCACAACACTGGCGTGTAGACTTGAAAGTAGAAACATCCTTTGGTGCAGCCAAGGCGGACGCTCCTGTAGCGCCGACTAACAAAACCTTGATTATCCGTGGAGAAGTCGCTTTTGGTAAACTTGGTGTTGTTTACGTCAAATAAAAAAATATTTTAATTCTCTTGATAAATTCAAGAAAGTGTGATAACATAGTACGGTATGTGGTGCTAGCACATCCGCTATATTAGATCTAATAGGAGGAAAACATAATGGCTAAAGTATGTTACTTTACAGGTCGTAAGACTGTATCTGGAAACAACCGTTCACACGCGATGAACCAAACAAAACGTGCCGTAAAACCAAACCTTCAAAAAGTTACTGTTCTTATTGATGGTAAACCTAAAAAAGTTTGGGCTTCAGCTCGTGCTTTGAAATCAGGTAAAGTTGAACGCGTTTAATAAAAATGAAAAGACCTAACTGGTCTTTTTCTTTTGCTCTATAGATAAAACCATTTGAAAAATAGAGTAAATATCTGCCGATACAGCATTCTGCTTTTACACTTGGAATGAAATATGATAAAATAGAGTATCAACTAGTTGAGGTAAAAAAAATGACTGTAAAAATTAATACAAAAGATGGTCAAATCGAACTGACAGATGAAGTGATTGCAACCGTTGTAGGCGGTGCAGCAACTGAGATTTTTGGTGTGGTCGGTATGGCTAGCAAAAATACCCTCAAAGATAATTTCCAAGCCCTTCTTGGTAAGGAAAATTATGCAAAAGGTGTTGTCGTGAAGGCAGCCGAAGATGGCAGCATTGCAGTTGATGTTTATACCGTCTTGAGCTACGGAACAAAAATTAGTGAAGTCTCAAAAAACATCCAAGAGCGTGTTCGTTTTAGTTTGGAAAACCAACTAGGAATCACTGCTCAGACTGTGAATGTCTACATTCAAAATATCAAAGTTGTAGGAGAATAATCGTGTCAAAAATTACTACCAGCTTATTTCAAGAGATGGTGCAGGCTGCATCAACTCGTTTGAATAAGCAAGCAGAATATGTCAACTCATTAAACGTCTTTCCAGTTCCAGATGGAGATACTGGGACAAACATGGGAATGACCATCGAGAATGGTGCTAAAGAAGTAGCAGACAAGCCAGCTTCTACAGTTGGAGAAGTGGCGAGCATTCTTGCTAAGGGGCTCTTAATGGGTGCGCGTGGAAACTCAGGAGTTATCACGTCTCAACTTTTCCGTGGATTCTCCCAAGCTATCAAAGATAAAGACGAGTTAACAGGTCAAGACTTGGCTCTTGCTTTCCAATCTGGTGTCGAAGTAGCTTATAAAGCAGTTATGAAACCAGTTGAGGGAACTATTTTGACAGTTTCTCGTGGTGCGGCCATTGGGGCTAAGAAAAAAGCCGAGGAGACAGATGATGCTGTTGAGGTCATGCAAGCAGCCTTAGAAGGTGCTAAGAGGGCTCTAGCTAAGACACCGGAAATGCTTCCAGTTCTTAAGGAAGTTGGTGTGGTAGACTCAGGCGGTCAAGGTTTGGTCTTCATCTACGAAGGATTCCTTTCAGCTCTTACTGGTGAATACAGCGCTTCTGAGGACTTTGTAGCAACGCCTGCCAACATGAGTGAAATGATCAATGCTGAACACCACAAGTCTGTAGCTGGTCATGTTGCAACAGAAGACATCACATTTGGTTACTGTACGGAGATTATGGTTGCCCTTAAACAAGGTCCAACTTATGCCAAAGATTTTGACTATGATGAATTCCGCAACTACTTGAATGACCTAGGGGATTCTCTACTTGTCGTCAACGATGATGAGATTGTCAAAGTTCACGTCCATACAGAAGATCCAGGTCTTGTCATGCAAGAAGGGCTTAAATATGGTAGCTTGGTCAAGGTTAAAGTGGACAACATGCGCAACCAACACGAAGCACAAGTTGAAAAAGAAGCAGCACAAGTCAGCAAGCCAGCTGAAGAGAAGGAATATGCCCTTATCGCAGTAGTAGCTGGTCAAGGCTTGGCAGATATCTTCCGTGCTCAAGGTGTGGATTATGTCATCGAAGGTGGTCAAACGATGAACCCTTCAACAGAGGACTTTATCAAGGCTGTTGAACAGGTCAATGCTCGCAACATCATCTTCTTGCCAAACAACAAAAATATCTTTATGGCAGCTCAATCTGCCGCAGAGGTATTGGAACAACCTGCTGTTGTGGTAGAAGCACGTACAATTCCTCAAGGGTTGACGAGCCTTCTTGCCTTTGATCCAAGCAAATCAATCGAAGAAAACCAAGAACGCATGACTTCAGCCCTTGGTGATGTTATCAGCGGTAGTGTAACAACAGCCGTTCGTGATACAACTATCGATGGCTTGGAAATTCATGAAAATGACAATCTTGGTATGGTAGATGGGAAAATCCTTGTGTCAAACCCTGACATGCACCAAACCTTGACCGAAACTTTGAAACATATGTTGGACGAAGATAGTGAAATCGTGACTTTCTATGTCGGTGAAGACGGAAGCGAAGAACTTGCCAATGAAATTGCCCAAGAAATCGCAGAAGAATTTGAAGACGTTGAAGTCGAAATCCACCAAGGTCAACAACCTGTATATCCATATCTTTTTAGTGTGGAATAGGAGATTTATGAAAAAAGTTTTAGGATTGATTTTTGCAGCGTTACTTGCTCTTGCTGGCTGTGGTCAAACCAATACCGCAACAACAGAGTCAAGTAGTACAGCAAGTTCGGTTGATTCATCTAGTCAGTCCAGTCAGGTAAAAGAAGAAATCAAGGAAACAACCAAAGTCTTTGTAGGAAAAGTCGCAGATACCGATGCTCGTATAATGGTTGTTTACACAGATGTTGTCAAACAATTTACGATGGAACTGATGGGTGATTTTGGAAATGAAATCCCTGCCGAAGTGAGTGCAGAGGAATTGCAAGCTCTTCTGCGTGGGGAAATGGCTACTAGTCCAGAATATTTAGAAATTAAAGATGAACCAGGGGTTTCTATGGACTATTTTGTCACAGAAGACAAAAACTGGAAAGCGATACTTAGTCTTGATTTTGAAAAGGCAAATGTAGATAAGATTAAAAATACTTATTATTTTAAGGATCTTCTGGAGGATGTAGAAGATTTTAAAAAACCTAATATTTTCATCGCTGGATTAAAAGTTGAAGGTTTCAAAGAAGAGAGTACAACCTCTGCTGTATAAAAATATCGTTGAATAAGAAAGTTGATTTTTCAACTTTCTTTTTTTTATGACATTTGTCATATTTCCTAGTGACAGAAGCATCTAGCTCCGCTAACTTCAAAAGGCTATAATTGAAGTAGGAACTGGAGGAAGAAGAAATGAAAAATAAAATGATTGTCGCAATGAGTTTAGTAGCAGCAGGAGTCATGACTTATCTCATGTTTTCAGGATTGGATGAAGGCTTCTATCATTTTCCTTGGGAGCTCTTTGCTGGCTTTGGAATGATGTCTTGGCTTGTCAGAGAAGGTTTGAAATTGGTCAGAGATGTGAAAAAGGAGTTTGAGGAATGAAAAAAGCAATCATTTATTTCTTTATCGGCCTGTCACTCTTGGTATGGTTAGTGGAAATGTTTACTGGTTGGTTTGATCAAACCTTGCTTGGCCAATTCATTCGTGGTGCTTGGGGTTTTGGATTTATGATTTTCGTTGTTTTCCCTATGGGAATGAAGTGGTTGAAAGGAGAATCTCATGACTGTGATTAAAGTTGAGAAATTAAGTAAGAAAATAAAAGACAAGGAAATCCTGCGGAACATCTCTTTTGAAATCAACGATGGTGAATGTGTCGCCTTGATCGGGCCTAACGGAGCAGGAAAAACAACCTTGATTGATTGCCTCTTGGGAGACAAGTTCATGAGCTCAGGTCGAATAGCCATTCAAGGCTTTGCACCAACAGATCCTCGATTAAAGCAACTTATTTCTATCTTACCTCAAGAAAATACGGTGGTTCAAGACTTGAAAGTGAAAGAACTCTTATCCTTCTTTCAATCAATCTATCCAAACAGTCTCTCCAATCAAGAAATTGATGACTTGCTGAGATTTTCGGACAAACAGAAAAATCAGCTAGCGGGCAAGTTGTCTGGTGGGCAAAAACGTTTGTTCTCTTTCGTGTTGGCACTAATAGGTCGTCCGAAAATTCTATTTTTGGACGAACCAACTGCTGCCATGGATACCTCGACACGTCAGCATTTTTGGGAAATTGTCAATCAGTTAAAGAAAAATGGTGTCACCATTGTCTACTCTTCTCACTATATCGAAGAGGTAGAACATACGGCTGACCGCATTTTGGTCCTCCACAAGGGTGAATTGATCCGGGATACGACACCTTATGCCATGCGTGGTGAAGAACAAGAAAAACATTTTACGGTACCACTAACTTATCAGGAAGTTATCAGCACTTTGGACCAGATTCAAGGGCTTGAAATCAAGCAAAATGCTCTTTCCTTCACAACCAAAGAAGCCAGCCAGGTATGGAAAGTCTTGCAAGAACAGGGCTGCATGATCGAAGAAATTGAAGTTCGCAATCGAACTCTCTTAGACAGTATCTTCGAAACGACTCAAGACTAAAGGAGATTGACGATGAAAAATATGACAAGTCTCATGAAAGTGGAAATCATTCTGATGAAACGGCAAGCAGTCTACTACTTGCTATCCATCGGACTTCCAAGTGTGTTTTACCTTATCTTTTCTGGTATGATGTCAGGGTCAGATATTCCAGAAATTGCTCTTCAAGCCTATCTTTTTGCCATGACGCTCTTTAGTATCATGTCAAGTGCTTTTTTCAGTATCCCAAGCACACTCGAGTCTGATAAGACAAACAACTGGCAAAAATTGATTCAACATTCTCCCGTATCTATGGTAGAATATTATGTATCAAAACTGTTCAGTACCCTACTGACTTTCTTGTTATCAATTACAGTTGTCTTTTCAGTTGGTCATTTTGTCCGTGGAGTGACTCTGCCTTGGCTTGACTGGATGGTAATTGGTGCTATTTTGCTGATCGGAAGCGTGGTCTTTATCAGCATGGGGGTCTTGGTGAGCTTGCTACCCAGTGCTCAACTGATGACGGTTGTTGGAAATATTGCCTATATTGCTTTGGCTGTTCTAGGTGGACTGTGGTTCCCCTTGGATTCCTTCCCAGAATGGCTCCAATCTATTGGAAAGCTGACTCCAACCTATCAACTGATGCAGGTCGTCTCTACTTATTTGGAACACCATGAATTTAATATTCTTTCTGCCTTGGTTGTGCTAGGCTATACAGTTTTCTTTGGTGTACTGGTAATCCAGCTGAAAAAAAGGATTGAGGTAAAATAAATCTATGTTGGAAAAATTTAAAAACATTCATTATATGTTTCATATTTCAATAGTGTTTATCATCTTTCCTATAGCGGGTGTCATCGTTGGAGATTACCCGCTTTTAACCTTGCTATGGACCCTACTATTTGTACTTGCCTTCTATTCGGTTTTAGCCAGTCAGAGTCGCACTGTGCTGTGGATGGCTTGGTGGATCATGCTTGCCTACATTTTTTATACATCGGTTTGGCTGAGTTCGGGTTTCACCTGGTTTATCTTCTATTTATCCAATCTCCTTATTTATGAGCTGGATGAGATTTCTTTTCACTCTTGGCGTTTTGTCAGTTTTATTGTCCTGCAACCGTTCATTCTGACCGGAATCTATATGGTCAATCATGTTAGTCCCTGGCAGCTACTCTTTTTCTTGGTGACCTTTATCTTTTCCGATGCAATGACCTTTGGTCTTTATCGAATTCGATTGTCGGAGGACATAAAAGAAGAAAAGAGAAAGCAAAATGCTAAGCTTAATCTTTTCTTGGCTGAAAATGAACGCAATCGTATCGGTCAGGATCTCCATGACAGTCTAGGCCATACATTTGCTATGTTGAGTGTGAAGACGGATCTTGCCCTCCAACTTTTTCAGATGCAGGCTTATCCACAGGTGGAAAAGGAATTAAGAGAAATACAGCAAATTAGCAAAGAATCAATGCGTGAAGTTCGAACCATTGTGGAAAATCTTAAGTCTAGAACTTTGACATCAGAACTAGAGACTTTGAAAAAGATGTTAGAAATTGCTGGAATTGAGGTGGAAATAGCTAATCAACTAGATACAGCTAGCTTAACTCAGGAATTAGAGTCAACAGCCTCCATGATTTTGCTTGAGTTAGTGACCAATATCATCAAACACGCCAAAGCGTCTAAAGCCTACTTAAAATTAGAACGGACAGAGAAAGAACTCATTCTAACAGTGAGAGATGATGGCTGTGGCTTTGCTTCTCTAAAAGGAGATGAACTCCATACTGTTCGAGACCGTGTCCTTCCTTTTTCAGGAGAAGTGAAGGTGATCAGTCAGAAACATCCGACTGAAGTGCAGGTTCGGCTACCTTATAAGGAGAGAAACTAAGATGAAATTACTTGTTGCAGAAGATCAAAGTATGTTGCGAGATGCTATGTGCCAGTTGCTTACCTTTCAACCAGATGTAGATTCTGTCCTACAAGCCAAGGATGGCCAAGAAGCAATCCAACTCTTAGCAAAAGAGTCTGTGGATATCGCCATTCTTGACGTAGAAATGCCTGTTAAGACCGGCCTCGAAGTCTTGGAGTGGATACGAGCAGAAAAGCTAGAAACAAAGGTGGTTGTGGTGACGACCTTCAAGCGCCCCGGATATTTTGAACGTGCGGTCAAGGCTGGAGTGGATGCTTATGTCTTAAAAGAAAGAAGCATTGCAGACCTCATGCAAACCTTGCATACTGTTCTCGAAGGACGCAAGGAATATTCGCCTGAATTGATGGAAGTGGTGATGACGCACCCCAATCCGTTAACAGAGCAAGAAATCGCTGTTTTAAAGGGAATCGCTCAGGGCTTGTCTAACCAAGAAATCGCAGATCAGCTCTATCTATCAAATGGAACCGTCCGAAACTATGTCACCAATATTCTTTCGAAACTAGATGCTGGTAATCGAACAGAGGCAGCCAACATCGCAAAAGAATCTGGTTGGCTTTGATAAGAAAGATAAAAATATCCCAAACGAATGCTTAATCGAAGGAAATCCATACAAGAAAGGAGGAGGCAATTTTGCCTCCTTTTCTGGTTTAGAAAAGCGGTAAGAACTAGTGTCAAAGAGTTAAAAGATCAGAATAAAAATGAAAAATATCTTGACAATGAAGGAAAAATTGTGTTACAATAATAGACGGTACTTTTTACTTTTGGTCTCTCAAAAGTGTACAGGGACGTGCTGACAAATGTTGCAAAAGTACACACAGATGGTAGCTGTCACCAAGTGTATCATCACCAAAAATAAAAAAACACAGGAGAATGTAGATGCCTACAATTAACCAATTGGTTCGCAAACCGCGTAAATCAAAAGTAGAAAAATCTAAATCACCAGCTTTGAACGTTGGTTACAACAGTCATAAAAAAGTTCAAACAAACGTTTCTTCACCACAAAAACGTGGTGTAGCAACTCGTGTTGGAACAATGACACCTAAAAAACCTAACTCTGCCCTTCGTAAATTCGCTCGTGTACGTTTGAGCAACCTTATCGAAGTTACTGCCTACATCCCGGGTATCGGACACAACTTGCAAGAGCACAGCGTGGTGCTTCTTCGCGGTGGACGTGTAAAAGACCTTCCAGGGGTACGTTACCATATCGTCCGTGGTGCACTTGATACTGCAGGTGTTAACGATCGTAAACAAGGCCGTTCTAAATACGGTACTAAACGTCCGAAAAAAGCATAAGGAAAGGGGATAAAGAGAAATGAGTCGTAAAAATAGAGCTCCAAAACGTGATGTATTGCCAGATCCGCTTTACAATTCACAATTAGTTACTCGTCTTATCAACCGCGTTATGCTTGACGGTAAACGTGGTACAGCTGCTTCAATCGTTTACGGTGCTTTTGAGCAAATCAAAGAAGCTACTGGTAACGATGCACTTGAAGTATTTGAAACAGCTATGGAAAACATCATGCCTGTACTTGAAGTACGTGCACGTCGTGTTGGTGGATCTAACTACCAAGTCCCAGTTGAAGTTCGTCCAGAACGTCGTACAACACTTGGACTTCGTTGGTTGGTAACAATCGCTCGCCTTCGTGGTGAACACACAATGCAAGACCGTCTTGCAAAAGAAATCATGGATGCTGCGAACAACACTGGTGCAGCAGTTAAGAAACGTGAAGACACTCACCGTATGGCTGAAGCTAACCGTGCCTTCGCACACTTCCGTTGGTAAGATAGGATGCGAAAGCGTTAAGAAAGTCCCAGAGAAAATAGGGAATCAAAGCAGGTTGCGATTGCAACCAATGAGATTCATCTTTTTCTCCAGACTTTTAGCTTGAGCTCAACTAGATTATGATGCTAGGAACGGTAAGGATGCATAGTGAAAATAGGAAACTGACGCAGTATTCGATGAATACAAGGAAGTTTATCTTTTTCACCCAGCATCCCGTTCCAGATCAAATCGGCTAACTATAGCCCGAGTTCAATTCAACTTACCAGCTCGTAAGTTGAAACCAACAAAAACAAGATAAACATTGAGAACGGGTAGGTCCTGCCTATCCGTTTTTTCTAAATAATGTTATAATAGATTGTAAAATAAAAAATAGGAGAAACTAACCTCATGGCACGCGAATTTTCACTTGAAAAAACTCGTAATATCGGTATCATGGCTCACGTCGATGCTGGTAAAACAACAACTACTGAGCGTATTCTTTACTACACTGGTAAAATCCACAAAATCGGTGAAACTCACGAAGGTGCGTCACAAATGGACTGGATGGAGCAAGAGCAAGAACGTGGTATCACAATCACATCTGCTGCGACAACAGCTCAATGGAACAACCACCGCGTAAACATCATCGACACACCAGGACACGTGGACTTCACAATCGAAGTACAACGTTCTCTTCGTGTATTGGACGGTGCGGTTACTGTTCTTGACTCACAATCAGGTGTTGAGCCTCAAACTGAAACAGTTTGGCGTCAAGCAACTGAGTACGGAGTTCCACGTATCGTATTTGCTAACAAAATGGACAAAATCGGTGCTGACTTCCTTTACTCAGTAAGCACACTTCACGACCGTCTTCAAGCAAACGCACACCCAATCCAATTGCCAATTGGTGCTGAAGATGACTTCCGTGGTATCATCGACTTGATCAAGATGAAAGCTGAAATCTATACTAACGACCTTGGTACAGATATCCTTGAAGAAGATATTCCAGCTGAATACCTTGACCAAGCTCAAGAATACCGTGAAAAATTGGTTGAAGCAGTTGCTGAAACTGATGAAGACTTGATGATGAAATACCTTGAAGGTGAAGAAATCACTAACGAAGAATTGAAAGCTGCTATCCGTAAAGCAACTATCAACGTTGAATTCTTCCCAGTATTGTGTGGTTCTGCCTTCAAGAACAAGGGTGTTCAATTGATGCTTGATGCGGTTATCGACTACCTTCCAAGCCCACTTGACATCCCAGCAATCAAAGGTATCAACCCAGATACAGACGAAGAAGAAACTCGTCCAGCATCTGACGAAGAGCCATTCGCAGCTCTTGCCTTCAAGATTGCAACAGACCCATTTGTAGGTCGTTTGACATTCTTCCGTGTATACTCAGGTGTTCTTCAATCAGGTTCTTACGTAATGAACACTTCTAAAGGTAAACGTGAACGTATCGGACGTCTTGTGCAATTGCATGCCAATAGTCGTCAAGAAATCGAAACTGTTTATGCTGGTGATATTGCAGCTGCTATTGGTTTGAAGGATACAACTACTGGTGATTCATTGACAGATGAAAAAGCTAAAATCATCCTTGAGTCAATCCACGTTCCAGAACCAGTTATCCAGTTGATGGTTGAGCCAAAATCTAAAGCTGACCAAGATAAGATGGGTATCGCCCTTCAAAAATTGGCTGAAGAAGATCCAACATTCCGCGTTGAGACAAACGTTGAAACTGGTGAAACAGTTATCTCAGGTATGGGTGAACTTCACCTTGACGTCCTTGTTGACCGTATGCGTCGTGAGTTTAAAGTTGAAGCGAACGTAGGTGCTCCTCAAGTATCTTACCGTGAAACATTCCGCGCTTCTACTCAAGCACGTGGATTCTTCAAACGTCAGTCTGGTGGTAAAGGTCAATTTGGTGATGTATGGATTGAGTTTAGTCCAAACGAAGAAGGTAAAGGATTCGAATTCGAAAACGCAATCGTCGGTGGTGTGGTTCCTCGTGAATTTATCCCAGCGGTTGAAAAAGGTTTGGTAGAATCTATGGCTAACGGTGTTCTTGCAGGTTACCCAATGGTTGACGTTAAAGCTAAACTTTACGATGGTTCATACCACGATGTCGACTCATCTGAAACTGCCTTCAAGATCGCGGCTTCACTTGCTCTTAAAGAAGCTGCTAAGACTGCACAACCAGCTATCCTTGAGCCAATGATGCTTGTAACCATCACTGTTCCTGAAGAAAACCTTGGTGATGTTATGGGTCACGTAACTGCTCGTCGTGGACGTGTTGATGGTATGGAAGCACACGGTAACAGCCAAATCGTTCGTGCTTACGTTCCACTTGCTGAAATGTTCGGTTACGCAACAGTTCTTCGTTCTGCATCTCAAGGACGTGGTACATTCATGATGGTATTTGACCACTACGAAGATGTACCTAAGTCAGTACAAGAAGAAATCATTAAGAAAAACAAAGGTGAAGACTAATCAGTCCTCACTCTAGAAGGAAGTCACTTAGTGGCTTCCTTTTTATGTTCTATATCAAGGAAGGTTAGAAAAATATACCCTAAACTAAATTTGGTAGTAATAAAATCGTTCAATTCCCTATTCATATTTATAAAAATAGGAAAAACATTCATAAAAACACGTTTAGATAGAAAATTCAGAAAATTGCTTCTTTTGTCTTTAAAATTTTTGAAAAAATGGTATGATAGTAACAAGCTATTTTTAAGAGAAGAGAAAGGGGAACAATGGAGAAAATCAGTTTAGACGCTCCTAAGACGGGATCGGATCTAGTTTTGGAAACCCTCCGTGATTTAGGAATTGATACCATATTTGGTTATCCTGGTGGGGCTGTCTTGCCTTTATATGATGCGATTTATAATTTCAAAGGTATACGCCACATCTTAGGTCGCCATGAGCAAGGGTGTTTACATGAAGCTGAAGGTTATGCCAAATCAACTGGAAAATTGGGCGTTGCCGTCGTCACGAGTGGACCAGGAGCAACAAATGCCATTACAGGAATCGCGGATGCCATGAGCGATAGCGTTCCCCTCTTGGTCTTTACGGGACAAGTCGCTCGAGCAGGCATTGGGAAGGATGCCTTTCAGGAGGCGGATATTGTCGGTATTACCATGCCCATTACCAAGTACAATTACCAAGTCCGTGAAACGGCTGACATTCCTCGTATCATTACGGAAGCTGTGCATATCGCAACGACTGGTCGTCCAGGTCCAGTTGTAATTGACTTGCCAAAGGATGTATCAGCTCTAGAGACAGATTTCATCTATTCACCAGAGGTGAATTTACCAAGTTACCAACCAACGCTTGATCCGAATGACATGCAAATCAAGAAAATCTTGAAACAATTGTCAAAGGCTAAAAAACCCGTATTGCTAGCTGGTGGTGGGGTTAGTTATGCAGAAGCAGCTGCCGAGCTCAATGAATTTGCTGAACGTTACCAAATTCCAGTGGTGACCAGTCTTTTAGGGCAAGGTACGATTGCGACTAGCCATCCGCTCTTCCTAGGAATGGGAGGTATGCACGGTTCTTTCGCGGCCAACATTGCAATGACCGAAGCGGACTTTATGATTAGTATTGGTTGCCGTTTCGATGACCGCCTGACTGGCAATCCTAAGACCTTTGCTAAGAATGCTAAGGTTGCTCATATTGACATTGACCCAGCTGAGATTGGTAAGATTATCAGTGCAGATATTCCAGTGGTTGGGGACGCTAAGAAAGCCTTGCAGATGCTTTTAGCAGAACCAACTGTTCATAACAATACTGAAAAGTGGATTGACAAAGTCACCAAGGACAAGAACCGCGTTCGTTCTTATGATAAGAAAGAACGTGTGGTTCAACCTCAGGCCGTTATTGAACGCATCGGCGAGTTGACGAATGGAGATGCCATTGTTGTCACAGACGTAGGACAACACCAAATGTGGACGGCTCAGTATTATCCTTACCAAAATGAGCGTCAGTTAGTCACTTCAGGTGGTTTGGGTACCATGGGATTCGGAGTTCCTGCAGCTATCGGAGCCAAGATTGCCAATCCAGAAAAAGAAGTTATCCTTTTTGTCGGTGACGGTGGCTTCCAAATGACCAACCAAGAACTAGCTATCCTAAACATCTACAAGGTGCCGATTAAGGTTGTCATGTTGAATAACCACTCCCTAGGAATGGTCCGTCAGTGGCAGGAATCCTTCTATGAGGGTAGAACTTCCGAATCAGTCTTTGATACACTTCCAGACTTCCAGCTGATGGCACAGGCTTACGGCATCAAAAATTATAAATTTGATAATCCAGAGACGATAGAGAAGGATTTAGAAGTCATTCTGGAAGATGTGCCGATGTTTATCGAGGTGGATATTTCTCGTAAGGAACAAGTTTTACCAATGGTACCAGCCGGTAAGAGCAATCATGAGATGTTGGGGGTGAAGTTCCATGCGTAGAATGTTAACAGCAAAACTACAAAATCGTTCAGGAGTCCTCAATCGCTTTACAGGTGTCCTTTCTCGTCGTCAGGTCAACATTGAGAGTATCTCAGTTGGTGCGACAGAGAATCCTGATGTATCACGGATTACCATCATTATTGATGTGGCTTCTCATGATGAAGTGGAGCAAATTATCAAGCAACTCAATCGTCAGATTGATGTGATTCGCATTCGAGATATCACAGATAAACCACACTTGGAAAGAGAAGTTATCTTGGTGAAGGTATCTGCTCCTGCTGAAAAGCGTGCAGAAATCTTGGCTATTATCCAACCTTTCCGTGCAACGGTAGTAGATGTGGCTCCAAGCTCCATCACTATTCAGATGACGGGAAATGCTGAAAAGAGTGAAGCTTTATTGCGAGTGATTCGACCATACGGTATTAAAAATATCGCTCGTACGGGTGCAACTGGATTTACCCGCGATTAAAAATCCAGCTTAAATTTGGTAAAATCGCCTAAGAGGCAATAAATAATAGAAAAGAGAGAAAAACTATGGCAGTTCAAATGGAATACGAAAAAGATGTTAAAGTAGCAGCGCTTGACGGTAAAAAAATCGCCGTTATCGGTTATGGTTCACAAGGACATGCGCATGCGCAAAATTTGCGTGACTCAGGTCGTGATGTCATCATCGGTGTGCGTCCAGGTAAATCTTTTGACAAAGCAAAAGAAGATGGCTTTGACACGTACACAGTAGCAGAAGCAACTAAGTTGGCTGACGTTATCATGATCTTGGCACCAGACGAAATTCAACAAGAATTGTACGAAGCAGAAATCGCTCCAAACTTGGAAGCTGGAAATGCAGTTGGATTTGCTCATGGTTTCAACATTCACTTTGAATTTATCAAAGTTCCTGCAGATGTAGATGTCTTCATGTGTGCTCCTAAAGGGCCAGGACACTTGGTGCGCCGTACTTATGAAGAAGGATTTGGTGTTCCAGCTCTTTATGCAGTCTACCAAGACGCCACAGGAAATGCGAAAAACATTGCTATGGACTGGTGTAAAGGTGTTGGGGCAGCTCGTGTTGGTTTGCTTGAAACAACTTATAAAGAAGAAACTGAAGAAGATTTGTTTGGTGAACAAGCCGTACTTTGTGGTGGTTTGACTGCCCTTATCGAAGCAGGTTTTGAAGTCTTGACAGAAGCAGGCTATGCCCCAGAATTGGCTTACTTTGAAGTTCTTCATGAAATGAAATTGATCGTTGACTTGATCTATGAAGGTGGATTCAAGAAAATGCGTCAATCTATTTCAAACACTGCTGAATACGGTGACTATGTATCAGGTCCACGTGTGATTACTGAGCAAGTTAAAGAAAACATGAAAGCAGTTCTTGCAGATATCCAAAATGGTAAATTTGCAAATGACTTTGTAAATGACTATAAGGCTGGTCGTCCAAAACTCACAGCTTACCGTGAACAAGCAGCTAACCTTGAAATTGAAAAAGTTGGTGCTGAATTGCGTAAAGCAATGCCATTCGTTGGTAAAAACGACGACGACGCATTCAAAATCTACAACTAATTCTTGTGAAGAAAAACAGAAGGCGAGTTGGGGGTACCTAACTCGCTTTTTATCTTAAAAAGTATTTGAGGAGGAGACAATGCTAAGTGCAAAAGATGTGGTGAAAGCCCACAAAGTTTTAAGTGGTGTAGTAGTCAATACACCGCTAGAATATGATCATTATTTATCAGAGAAATATGGAGCTAAAATCTATTTAAAAAAGGAGAATGCGCAACGAGTTCGCTCTTTTAAAATTCGCGGAGCTTATTATGCCATTTCTCAACTGTCAAAAGAAGAACGTGAGCGTGGTGTAGTCTGTGCCTCTGCGGGAAATCATGCCCAAGGTGTCGCCTATACCTGTAATGAGATGAAGATTCCTGCAACGATCTTTATGCCCATCACAACACCGCAACAAAAGATTGGGCAGGTTCGCTTTTTCGGTGGAGAGTTTGTGACAATCAAATTGGTTGGGGATACCTTTGATGCTTCTGCTAAGGCAGCACAAGAATTTACCGTTTCAGAAAATAGAACCTTTATCGATCCTTTTGATGATGCGCATGTACAGGCCGGTCAAGGAACTGTGGCCTACGAAATTCTTGAAGAAGCCCGTAAAGAGTCTATTGATTTTGATACAGTACTAGTTCCGGTAGGTGGTGGCGGACTGATTGCAGGGGTTTCGACCTATATCAAAGAAACCAATCCCGCTATCGAAGTAATTGGTGTAGAAGCTAATGGAGCTCGTTCGATGAAAGCTGCCTTTGAAGCTGGGGGACCAGTTAAGCTCAAAGAAATTGATAAGTTTGCTGATGGAATAGCTGTGCAGAAAGTTGGGCAGTTGACCTATGAAGCGACACGTAAGAATGTTGAAACACTTATTGGAGTAGATGAGGGTTTGATTTCGGAGACCTTGATTGATCTTTATTCTAAGCAAGGGATTGTCGCCGAACCTGCTGGAGCGGCCAGCATTGCAGCCTTGGAAGTTCTATCAGACTATATCAAAGGCAAGACGATTTGCTGTATCATTTCTGGGGGAAATAACGATATCAACCGTATGCCAGAGATGGAAGAACGTGCCTTGATTTATGATGGCATCAAGCATTACTTTGTAGTCAATTTCCCACAACGTCCAGGAGCTCTACGGGAGTTTGTAAATGACATCTTGGGACCAAATGATGACATCACTCGTTTTGAGTATATCAAACGAGCCAGCAAGGGGACAGGGCCGGTATTGATTGGGATTGCTCTCGCCAATAAGCATGATTATGCTGGCTTGATTCATCGGATGGAAAAGTTTGACCCATCTTATATCAATCTGAACGGAAATGAGACTTTGTATAATATGCTAGTCTAAAATAAATTTGCTATCATATTATTTGCCAATTTCCTATAATGATGCTATAATGATTGTGACGAAAGGGGGAGATTCCCATGGTTTTACATGTTTTACTTGTTCTCTTTATTCTAGTGCTGATTACATCAGCGATTATTGTCAGCTCTGTGTACGTTGTAAGGCAACAGTCTGTCGCTATTATCGAGCGTTTTGGTAAATACCAAAAGTTGAGTAATAGTGGTATTCATGTACGAGCACCTTTTGGAATTGATAGAATTGCGGCCAGGGTGCAGTTGCGTCTATTGCAAAGTGAGATCATCGTGGAAACAAAAACACAAGATAATGTATTTGTGACCATGAATGTGGCGACCCAGTATCGAGTGAATGAGAACAATGTCACAGATGCTTACTATAAACTAATGAGACCAGAAGCTCAAATCAAATCCTATATTGAGGATGCCTTGCGTTCGTCTGTACCGAAATTGACCTTGGATGAACTATTTGAGAAAAAAGATGAAATCGCATTAGAAGTTCAAAAACAAGTAGCAGAAGAAATGTCTACATATGGTTACATCATTGTAAAAACACTGATTACGAAGGTTGAGCCTGACGCCGAAGTAAAACAATCAATGAACGAAATCAACGCTGCCCAACGTAAGAGAGTCGCTGCGCAAGAACTTGCAGAAGCAGATAAGATTAAAATCGTGACAGCGGCAGAAGCAGAGGCAGAAAAAGATCGCCTACACGGGGTAGGGATTGCAGAACAGCGTAAGGCTATTGTTGACGGACTTGCTGATTCTATTCAAGAATTAAAAGGAGCCAATGTTGAACTCACGGAAGCCCAGATTATGTCCATTCTATTAACAAATCAGTATTTGGATACTTTGAATAATTTCGCAGACAATAAGGGCAATAACACTATCTTCCTACCAGCAAATCCTGATGGAGTTGAAGATATACGAACAAGCATATTATCAGCTTTAAAAGCTAAGTAATAACAATTCATTATTTGTTTTCAATAAGTAGATGTTTTTTTTGGATAATCCTAAAAGAATGGATATATTTCAGTATCGTAAAGAACAAAATAGGAGAAGAACATGGCTAAATCAAACTTTGAAAAAGTAGAATCAGTTGTTGGCTGGGTTCGTGATAAGAAAATCACAGGTTACCGTATCTCTAAGGAAACAAATGCACGTGAAATGTCAATTATTGCTTTGGCACAAGGTCGTGCAAAAGTGAAAAATATTTCATTTGAAACAGCCCTAGGCTTGATTGATTTTTATGACAAGAATCATGAAAAATTTGAAGATTAAATTAGGCTTACAGGCAGATTCTTAAAATGGATCTGCCTTTTGTTTTGAAAAGAGTTAGTAAAAAGACTGCATATTTTATGCAGCCTTTGTTTGTTATTTGAGATAGCGCTGAAGAAATTCTCGTGTCCGTTCTTCTTTAGGGTTCGTGAAGAGGTCTTCTGGCTTGCCTTCTTCGGCAATGACACCCTTATCCATAAAGATGACACGGTGTGAGACATCGCGGGCGAACTCCATTTCGTGGGTGACGACGATCATAGTCAGACCTTCTTGAGCCAGGTCTTGCATGATTTTAAGGACTTCTCCGACCATTTCTGGGTCAAGGGCAGATGTTGGTTCGTCGAAGAGGATGGCGTCAGGATTCATGGAGAGGGCGCGTGCGATGGCCACACGTTGCTTCTGGCCACCAGAGAGTTGTTTTGGTTTGGCTTGCCAATAGCGTTCTCCCATGCCAACTTTTTCAAGATTTTCTTTGGCAATTTTTTCAGCTTCAGAGCGTTCTCGTTTAAGGACAGTCGTTTGGGCGACGATCGTATTTTCGAGAACATCGAGATTTTCAAAGAGATTGAAGGATTGAAAAACCATTCCGAGCTTTTCACGATAGTGAGTAAGGTCATAGCCTTTTGCAAGGACGTTTTGTCCGCGGTAGAGAATTTCCCCCTCAGTAGGTGTTTCAAGTAGATTGATAGAACGTAGGAAGGTTGATTTTCCGCTTCCTGAGCTGCCGATGATGGAGATAACCTCTCCTTTGTGGACTGATAGAGACATGTCTTTTAAGACTTCGTTTTGTCCATAGGATTTTTTGAGGTGTTTAATTTCAAGAATGGGTTGATTCATTATTTCAAGTCCTCCGTTTGCATTTGATTAGCACCTGTAGTGTAGGTATCCATGTCCATGCGTCTTTCGATGAAGCGCAAGATACGGGTCACTGTGAAAGTGAGGACAAAGTAAATCACGGCGATGATTGTAAATGTCTGGAAGTATTGATAAGTTTGGGTGGCCACAGTATTACCAGAGAAGTAGAGTTCCACCACAGAGATAACATTCAGTACAGAGGTATCTTTGATATTGATGACAAACTCATTACCAGTAGCAGGTAAGATATTGCGAACGACCTGAGGGAGGACAACCTTGCGCATGGTTTGATTATGGGTCATACCAAGAGCAGTTGCGGCTTCAAATTGTCCCTTGTCGACTGCTAGGATACCTCCACGGACGATTTCTGTCATGTAGGCACCCGTGTTGATTGAGACGATAAAGATAGCAGCCAGTGTACGGTCAAGGTTGATTCCGAAGGCTTGTGCTGTACCGTAGTAGATAACCATCGATTGAACAATCATTGGCGTACCACGGAAAATTTCAATATAGACATTGAGGATCCAGCCAAGTAGTTTTTGCAAGCTATAGATTGTCTTGTTTTCAGACAGAGGGGCTGTACGGAAGACTCCGATTGCAAGCCCGATAATAAGCCCTGCTATGGTCCCGATAATGGAGATCAAGAGTGTGATACCGGCACCACGCAGGAGTTGTTGCCAGTTTTCAGAAAGAATCTTAGCGACTTGACTAAAGAAGCTGCTTTCTTCCTCCGTTGTTGTCGCCTCCACTGGTTGCTCTTTAATCATGCGATCCATGAGGGCTACTTGTTCGTCCTTAGAAATGGTTTCAATGCTGGCATTGATTTGACTGATGCGACTATCGTCCTTGCGAAGACCAATGGCAATAGCGGTGTCTTCTTCGCCAGTTTTGAAACCTGGTTGGGGTTGAATCATTTTGAACTTAGCGTTGGCAGATTCAGCGGTCATTGCTTCAGGTCGTTCAGAAACATAGGCATCAATAACACCAGCCTCTAGAGCTTGACGCATTTGGGCAAAGTCTCCCATAGCTGTTTCTTTTTTGGCACCTAGAATTTGAGAAATCAGGTCATAAAGGTAAACACCCTGTTGAGAAGTGATTTTTGCCCCGCTAAAGTCGTTTAAAGATTTGGCGTTGGCATAGGCAGAGTCCTTTTTGACCAATAGAACAGGTTCACTAGTATAGTAACTGCTTGAAAAGGCAATTTCTTGTTTACGTTCAGCCGTTGGGCTCATACCTGCAATGATCATATCGATTTTGCCAGAAGTAAGAGCAGGAACAAGTCCTTCCCACTTGGTTTTAACGACCAAAGGTTCCTTACCTAGATCTTTGGCAATCTTTTTAGCGATTTGGACATCGTAGCCATTGGCATATTGGTTGGTACCGTCAATTTTAACAGCACCGTTACTATCATCGTCTTGGGTCCAGTTGAAGGGGGCGTAAGCTGCCTCCATCCCGATGCGTAAATATTCGTCGGCTTGGACTTGGCTAACTAGTCCTAAGGTAAGGGCTAGGCTAGCAAGGATAGATAAGCATAATTTTTTCATGTTTTCTCCTATTTCTAGTCTAAAAATGACTTCTCTCTATTGTATCTAAAAATAGTGAGATTTTCAATACAAGTAAGCCTTTACTTTTAAAAAATGATATAATGATAGCGAAGATAAAAAGGGGGGCTTGTGTTGTGAAAAAGACTTTTTTCGTGCTTTTATTTAGCTTGTTTTGTATTTTACCACTCTCTGTTTTTGCGGTTGATTTCAAGATTCGCTCTTATCAAGGCGATTTGTATATTCATGCAGATAATACAGCAGAATTCAGGGAGAAAGTAGTCTATCATTTTGATGAGGATTTTAATGGACAACTAGTAGGACTTGGCCGTTCTGGTAAGATGCCAAAGGGCTTTGAAATAGATTCCAGTCCAAAGGTTCAGGTATGGAAAAATGCTAGTGCCATTGAGAATGTCAATAGTGAAGTGATAGAAGAATCGGAAGGTTATACTGTAAAAGTGTATAATCCAGGCCAAGAAGGGGATACCGTTGAAGTGGTAATCACATGGCAATTAAAAAATCTCCTATTTCTATATGATGATATCGCGGAACTTAATTGGCAACCTCTGACGGATAGTTCAGAACCTATCGAAAATTTTGAGTTTCGAGTAACGGGCTTTAATGGAGCAGAAAAACTTTTCTTTCATACAGGGAAACTCTTTACAGAGGGCAAGGTAGAGAAGATAGATAGTGTTTATCGTGTTCATTTACAGAACCTACCTCGTCAGCGTGGGGTTGAATTGCATGCCTATTGGCCTAGAAAAGATTTTGAAACAGCTTTGGATCAGGGACTGAAAGGCAATCGTTTAGCAGAATTTGAAAAAATAGAGGAATCCATCACTGCTGAAAAAGCTCAAAGTAAAGCTCTGGCTATGTGGATCATCCCTTTACTGCTCTCGATTTCTTTAGTCTTAAGTGCCATTTTCTACCACATTTACAGAAGAAAAACCTTCCCATCGAAGAAATATGCCAAAAATCACCGTCTCTATGAACCGCCAATGGACTTAGAACCGATGGTTTTATCGGAAGCTGTTTACTCTACTTCTTTAGAGGAAGTCAGCCCCTTGACCAAGGGAGGAGGGAAGTTCACCTTTGACCAACTCGTTCAGGCCACTTTATTGGATGTGATTGACCGTGGAAATGTTTCAATCATCTCAAATGGAGATGAGGTCCGTCTAAAAGTCGTAAAAGAAAAAGGATTGGCAAGTTTTGAAAAAGATTGCCTTAATTTGGCCTTTTCAGGAAGAGAAGAAGTGCTTGTTTCAGATTTGTTTGCAGATTACCAAGTGTCAACTAGTCTTTACCAAGGTGCCAAAGCAGCTGATGAAAAAAGGATTCAGAAAACAGGACGTAAGCTTAAGTCTTCTTTCGAGCAAGCTCTGAAGCAGATGCAGGATGGGGTGAGAAAGCGGGTTTCCTCTTTGCAACTTCCAGATTATTATCGTCCACTGAGTAATGGGGAAAAAATCCTGCGATTGACGATAGGTGTCTCTACGCTTCTACCTGCTTTCGTTGGTTTTGGCTGGTTCTTGTATAGTTTGGATGCTCACGGGTACCTTTCTCTGCCACTTCCTATCCTTGGGTTTGTGAGCTTGATGTTAGCTGCCGTCTATTATTGGACGACCCGATTTGATACTCGTGATGGTGTTTTAAACGAAGAAGGACTAGAAGCATACTATCTCTGGACTAGTTTTGAAAACATGCTTCGCGATATCGCCCATCTAGACAAGGCCGAATTAGAGAGTATTGTTCTTTGGAATCGCCTCCTTGTCTATGCTACTTTATTTGGTTATGCGGACAAGGTGAGTCATTTGATGAAATCTTATCAGATTCAAGTTGAGAACCCAGATATCAATCTTTACGTAGCTTATGGCTGGCACAGTATGTTTTATCATTCAACTGCTCAAATGAGTCACTATGCTAGTATTGCAAACACAGCAAGTACCTACTCCGTCTCTTCTGGAAGTGGAAGTTCTGGCGGAGGATTCTCAGGAGGCGGAGGCGGTGGTAGTATCGGAGCCTTCTAGAAAAAATCTATCGCAACATCCGAAATTATGCTATAATAGAGGACAGAAAAAGGAGTAATGTATGTATTTTATTGAAATTTTGAAGTCAATCTTTTTTGGGATTGTTGAAGGAATTACAGAATGGTTGCCTATATCAAGTACTGGCCACTTGATCCTGGTTGAAGAATTTGTCCAATACAAGGACCAGAATGAAGCCTTCATGTCTATGTTTAATGTTGTCATTCAGCTGGGAGCTATTTTAGCAGTTATGGTGATTTACTTTAACAAGCTTAATCCTTTCAAACCTGGTAAAACTAAGGTAGAAGTTCGTAGAACTTGGCAATTGTGGTCAAAAGTTCTCGTTGCAACCTTGCCTTTACTATTGGTTTTTAAACTAGATGATTGGTTTGATGCCAACTTCCATAACATGGTTTCGGTTGCCATTATGTTGATTATCTATGGTGTTGCCTTTATCTATCTTGAAAAAAGAAATAAGGCCCAAGCTATTGAGCCAACAGTAACTGATTTAGACAAGTTGCCTTATAAAACAGCCCTTTACATTGGACTCTTCCAAGTCCTCGCCCTCTTTCCAGGAACGAGCCGTTCAGGTGCTACTATCGTCGGTGGTTTGTTGAATGGAACAAGCCGCTCTGTTGTAACGGAGTTTACCTTCTATCTCGGAATTCCTGTTATGTTCGGAGCTAGTGCTTTAAAGATTTTCAAATTTATTAAGGCAGGTCAGCTCTTGAGTTTTGGGCAATTATTCCTGCTCTTGGTTGCTATGGGAGTAGCCTTTGCGGTCAGCATGGTTGCTATTCGTTTCTTGACCAGCTATGTGAAGAAGCACGACTTTACACTATTTGGGAAATACCGTATCGTACTCGGTAGTGTCTTGTTGCTCTATAGTTTTGTGCGTTTATTTGTATAAGAAAAAAGCTTGAAGGGAGATTCCTTCAAGCTTTTTAAAATCCTGTCACTGTAATTCCTAGTAGACGAATGCCTTTCTCTTTTTCAGCTAGTTCTTCGTAGAGTTGAAGGGCAATTTGAGAAATCAGACTAGCGTCCTGTGTAGCTTGCGGGAGGCTTTTCCGCCTAGTTAGAGTGGAGAAGTCAGCGTAACGAATCTTTAGGATGATGATTTTTCCAGCTTTGTCTTGCTTACTGAGATTGAGAGCTACCTTTTCCGAGAGAAGAGTCAGCTCTTTTTTGATGTCTTCTTCATCCCGAAGAATCTTCCCATAGGTTTTCTCCTTGCCAATGGACTTACGAATGCGATTGGACTTGACTGGAGAATTGTGAATACCACGAGCCTTTCGATAAAGATCATAACCAAGCCTGCCAAAGCGATCGATTAAAGTAACTTCTGAGACGTCCAATAAGTCTGCACCAGTATAAATGCCCATTTCATGAAGCTTTTCTACTGTTTTCTTACCTACACCATGAAATTTGGCAATATCCATTTGTTTGAGAAATTCTTGGGCTTGGTCAGGGAGGATGACTGTCAAACCATGTGGTTTTTGGTAATCGCTGGCCATTTTAGCTAAAAATTTATTGTAAGAAACGCCAGCAGAAGCAGTCAAGTGCAGTTCTTGCCAGATATCTTGTTGAATCAATCGGGCAATTTTAACAGCTGACTTGATACCGAGTTTATTTTCTGTTACATCCAAGTAGGCTTCGTCAATACTCATAGGTTCAATCAAATCAGTATAACGTTTAAAAATAGCTCGAATCTGAAGTCCCACAGTTTTGTATTTTTCATAATTTCCGGAGATAAAGATGGCTTGAGGACAACGCTCATAAGCTTCTTTAGAACTCATGGCAGAGTGAATGCCAAAGGCTCGCGCCTCGTAGCTACAAGTAGACACAACTCCCCGTCCGCCAGTTTGTCTGGGGTCGCTCCCAATGATGACAGGTTTTCCTTTTAACTTAGGATTGTCTCTTATTTCCACCGCAGCAAAAAAGGCATCCATGTCGATATGGATGATTTTTCTGGACAAATCGTTAATCAATGGAAATATGAGCATTTTGCTTCCTTTCTAATGTCATTTTTTATTCATTATACCTTTTTTTCTGAAAAAATGGAAAAGAGTACTTACTCTTTCAAATATATAACACAGATTGCGCCGAAAAACAGACTGTATTAGAAAAGAAAGTGATAAAAAAGCCTTCTTTCGCTTGTTGAAATCGGTTACTGTATGGTATACTGATCTCATGAATGTAACAGATGACTGTTGCTAGAAAGAAAAATGAGGACATTAACATGGTTGTTAAGACAGTTGTTGAAGCACAAGACATTTTTGACAAAGCTTGGGAAGGCTTCAAAGGCGTAGATTGGAAAGAAAAGGCAAGCGTTTCTCGCTTCGTTCAAGCTAACTACACACCTTACGATGGAGATGAAAGCTTCCTTGCTGGACCAACAGAACGTTCACTTCACATCAAAAAGATTGTAGAAGAAACTAAGGCTCACTACGAAGAAACTCGTTTCCCAATGGACACTCGTCCAACATCTATTGCTGATATTCCTGCTGGATTTATCGACAAAGAAAACGAAGTTATCTTCGGTATCCAAAACGATGAACTCTTCAAATTGAACTTCATGCCAAAAGGTGGTATCCGTATGGCTGAAACGACTTTGAAAGAAAATGGATACGAACCAGACCCAGCTGTTCACGAAATCTTTACTAAATACGTAACAACAGTTAACGACGGTATCTTCCGTGCCTACACTTCAAACATCCGTCGCGCTCGTCACGCTCACACTGTAACTGGTCTTCCAGATGCCTACTCACGTGGACGTATTATCGGTGTTTACGCACGTCTTGCTCTTTACGGGGCAGACTATTTGATGCAAGAAAAAGTAAACGACTGGAATGCAATCAAAGAAATTGATGAAGAAACAATCCGTCTTCGTGAAGAAGTAAACCTTCAATACCAAGCATTGCAACAAGTTGTTCGCTTGGGTGATCTTTACGGAGTTGATGTTCGTAAACCAGCGATGAACGTTAAAGAAGCGATCCAATGGGTTAACATCGCCTTCATGGCTGTCTGCCGTGTTATCAACGGTGCTGCTACATCTCTCGGACGTGTGCCAATCGTATTGGACATCTTTGCAGAACGTGACCTTGCTCGTGGTACATTTACTGAATCAGAAATCCAAGAATTCGTTGATGATTTCGTTATGAAACTTCGTACAGTTAAATTTGCTCGTACAAAAGCTTATGACCAATTGTACTCAGGTGACCCAACTTTCATCACAACTTCTATGGCTGGTATGGGTAACGACGGTCGTCACCGTGTTACTAAGATGGACTACCGTTTCTTGAACACTCTTGACAACATCGGTAACTCTCCAGAGCCAAACTTGACAGTTCTTTGGACTGATAAATTGCCATACAACTTCCGTCGCTACTGTATGCATATGAGCCACAAACACTCTTCAATCCAATACGAAGGTGTAACAACAATGGCTAAAGACGGATACGGAGAAATGAGCTGTATCTCATGTTGTGTGTCACCACTTGACCCAGAAAACGAAGAACAACGCCACAACATCCAGTACTTCGGTGCTCGTGTAAACGTTCTTAAAGCTCTTCTTACTGGATTGAACGGCGGTTACGACGATGTTCATAAAGACTACAAAGTATTTGACATCGATCCTATCCGTGACGAAGTTCTTGAATTCGAATCAGTTAAAGCGAACTTTGAAAAATCTCTTGACTGGTTGACTGACACTTACGTAGATGCTTTGAACATCATCCACTACATGACTGACAAGTACAACTACGAAGCTGTTCAAATGGCATTCTTGCCAACTAAACAACGTGCCAACATGGGATTCGGTATCTGTGGATTTGCAAACACTGTTGATACATTGTCAGCGATCAAGTACGCTACAGTTAAACCAATCCGTGACGAAAATGGATACATCTACGATTACGAAACAATCGGTGAATACCCACGTTGGGGTGAAGATGACCCACGTTCAAACGAATTAGCAGAATGGTTGATCGAAGCTTACACAACTCGTCTACGTAGCCACAAACTATACAAAGACGCAGAAGCTACAGTATCACTTTTGACCATCACATCTAACGTTGCTTACTCTAAACAAACTGGTAACTCACCAGTCCACAAGGGTGTATACCTCAACGAAGATGGTTCTGTGAACTTGTCTAAACTTGAATTCTTCTCACCAGGTGCTAACCCATCTAACAAAGCTAAAGGTGGATGGTTGCAAAACTTGAATTCACTTGCTAGCCTTGACTTCAGTTACGCAGCTGATGGTATCTCATTGACTACTCAAGTATCACCTCGTGCTCTTGGTAAGACTCGTGACGAACAAGTTGATAACTTGGTAACAATCCTTGATGGTTACTTCGAAAACGGTGGACAACACGTTAACTTGAACGTTATGGACTTGAACGATGTTTACGAAAAGATCATGTCAGGTGAAGATGTTATCGTTCGTATCTCTGGATACTGTGTAAACACTAAATACCTCACTCCAGAACAAAAAACTGAATTGACACAACGTGTCTTCCACGAAGTTCTTTCAATGGATGACGCATTGAGCTAAGATTCAATTAGAATAGAAAGAAAGCTAGTCTATAGGACTGGCTTTTTTTGTGCACTTACATTATCTATTCAAGACTTCAAAAATTTTTTAAAAAATAGTCAAATTTAGTCAAAAAAGTGTTGACTTTTACTGACCAATGTGATATAGTAGAAACATAAGGAAAATGAATTCCTTAGAAAACTACATTTCCAATGATTCTATTTCTTGAAAATGTACGATAGATACCCTAGAAAGGGGTGAGGCCTATGTTAAATCTAACAGATTTTGAAAAGAAGATGATAGAAGGCTTATTTAAAAAGAAAAACCAGAAATTATACGTAGAGTAGCGAGTTAGCTAGTCTAAAATTTTTAAAACAAAGGTCAAAGATAGTCAATATCAGAGATCGTAAATAATTAACAATAAACGAGGTAAAGAATATGAATAACAACTTTAATAACTTTAACAACATGGATGATTTGTTTAACCAATTGATGGGTGGTATGCGAGGATACAGTTCTGAAAACCGTCGCTACTTGATTAATGGACGCGAAGTGACACCTGAGGAATTTGCTCACTATCGTGCAACTGGTCAATTACCAGGAAATGCAGAATCTGATGCACAAATGCAACAACACGCTTCAGGTATGAAACAAGACGGTGTCCTTGCTAAACTAGGTCGTAACTTGACAGCGGAAGCTCGTGAGGGCAAGTTGGATCCTGTTATCGGACGAAACAAGGAAATTCAAGAAACATCTGAAATCCTTTCACGTCGTACGAAAAATAATCCTGTTCTGGTCGGAGATGCAGGTGTTGGTAAGACCGCAGTTGTCGAAGGCTTGGCACAAGCTATTGTGAATGGAGATGTTCCAGCCGCTATTAAGAACAAGGAAATCATTTCCATTGATATCTCAGGTCTTGAGGCTGGTACTCAATACCGTGGTAGCTTTGAAGAAAATGTGCAAAATCTAGTCAACGAAGTAAAAGAAGCAGGAAATATTATCCTCTTCTTTGATGAAATTCACCAAATTCTCGGTGCTGGTAGCACTGGTGGAGACAGTGGTTCTAAGGGACTTGCGGACATTCTCAAGCCAGCCCTCTCTCGTGGTGAGTTGACCGTTATTGGGGCAACAACTCAGGACGAATACCGTAATACTATCTTGAAGAATGCAGCTCTTGCTCGTCGTTTCAACGAAGTTAAGGTCAATGCTCCTTCAGCTGAGGATACCTTTAAAATCCTTCAAGGAATTCGTGACCTCTATCAACAACACCACAATGTTATCTTGCCAGATGAAGTCTTGAAGGCAGCAGTGGATTACTCAATCCAATATATTCCTCAACGTAGCTTGCCTGATAAGGCTATCGACCTTGTCGATGTAACGGCGGCTCACTTGGCAGCTCAACATCCAGTAACAGATGTTCATGCTGTTGAACGTGAAATTGAGGCAGAAAAAGACAAGCAAGAAAAAGCGGTTGAGGCAGAGGACTTTGAAGCAGCTCTCAATGCTAAGACACGCATTGCAGAATTAGAGAAAAAAGTTGAAAACCACACAGAAGATATGAAAGTGACTGCCACTGTCAATGATGTGGCCGAATCTGTAGAACGAATGACGGGTATCCCAGTATCACAAATGGGAGCGTCAGACATCGAACGTTTGAAAGATATGGCCCATCGCTTGGAACACAAGGTTATCGGCCAAGATAAGGCAGTAGAAGCAGTGGCTCGTGCTATCCGCCGTAACCGTGCTGGTTTTGATGAAGGCAATCGCCCAATCGGTAGCTTCCTCTTCGTAGGTCCAACTGGGGTTGGTAAGACAGAACTTGCTAAACAATTGGCACTGGATATGTTTGGAACTAAGGATGCGATTATCCGTTTGGATATGTCTGAATACAGTGACCGCACAGCTGTATCTAAGCTGATCGGTACAACAGCAGGTTATGTGGGTTATGATGACAATAGCAATACCTTGACAGAACGTGTTCGTCGCAATCCTTACTCTATCATTCTTTTGGACGAGATTGAAAAGGCTGATCCTCAAGTAATTACCCTTCTCCTCCAAGTCCTAGATGATGGTCGTTTGACTGATGGTCAAGGAAATACCGTTAACTTTAAAAACACTGTCATTATCGCAACATCAAATGCTGGATTTGGCTATGAAGCCAACTTGACAGAAGATGCGGATAAACCAGAATTGATGGATCGTTTGAAACCATTCTTCCGTCCAGAGTTCCTTAACCGCTTTAATGCAGTTATCGAGTTCTCCCACTTGAATAAGGAAGATCTTTCTAAGATTGTGGACTTGATGTTGGCTGAAGTCAATCAAACCTTGGCTAAGAAAGACATTGATTTGGAAGTCAGCCAAGCAGCTAAGGACTTTATCACAGAAGAAGGCTATGACGAAGTCATGGGTGTTCGTCCACTCCGCCGTGTGGTTGAACAACAAATCCGTGATAAGGTGACGGACTTCCACTTGGATCATCTAGATGCTAAACATCTGGAAGCGGATATGGAAGATGGTGTCTTGGTCATTCGTGAAAAAGCCTAACTCGCGATTTTGAGAATAAAAAAAGGAACTAGCTAAAAGCTGGTTCCTTTTTTGTTTAGATGACATGACGCTCAAAGGCATCATCTGAGATTCCTTGTTCCAGAATGAGTTTCGCCCATTCTTTAGCAGAAAAGAGGCTGTGATCCTTGTAGTTTCCGCAAGATTCAATGGTTGTTCCAGGGACATCTTCCCAAGTAGTGGTTTCAGCGATTTCCTTGAGCGAATCCTTGATAACAGCCGCGATTTCAGCACTGGTATGGTGACCCCACATAATCATGTGAAAACCTGTACGGCAACCGAAGGGTGAGCAGTCAATCATGCCATCAATGCGGGTACGGATGAGTTTGGCCAAGAGGTGCTCGATAGTGTGAAGGCCAGCGGATGGGATAGAGTCTTCATTTGGTTGCACCAAGCGAATATCAAAGTTGGAGATGACATCTCCCTTTGGCCCTGTTTCTTCCCCAATCAAGCGGACATAGGGTGCTTTGACAATGGTGTGGTCAAGTTCAAAACTTTCAACAATAACTTCTTTTGACATGGTAGTTCCTTTCCGTTTTCTTCTTTCATTATATCATAAAGACTGCTCTTGATGAGGTTTGATAAATGACTTTTTGAGACTAGCATTATAACAAAGTCTCCATACAAAACTCGCAGAATTATAAAGAAAAACTGAGTTCTTTCTAATGAAGCTAGAGCGACTTTTGAAAGGTGGAGTTAACTTTTAGAATTTTTGCTTGATTTCTGAACTAATTCTGAACTAGATTGGATATACTGTAGAAAATAAAGATAAAGGAGTTCAGTATGGAACATATGGTGAAAATAGAAGGCGTTTGCAAAAAGCATGGCAGTAAGCAGATTTTAGAAGATATTTCTTTTACAGCTAGAAGCGGGCGGATTACAGCTTTTCTGGGCCCGAATGGTGCAGGGAAAAGTTCGACCTTGAGGATTCTCTTGGGGTTAGATCGGGCGACAGCAGGAGCGGCGACTTTTGATGGGCAAACCTATCAGTCAATGATCTATCCGCTCAGAACGGTAGGTGCAGCCTTTGACGGCATTGGCGGTTTGCCAAATCGAAAGGTCTATGACCACTTGAGAATTATTGCGGCGAGTAATGCTATTCCCAAGTCTCGGGTTGATGAGGTTTTGGAGATGACTGGAATCGCTCATAAGAGGAAGGACCTCTTGTCAAGCCTGTCTCTGGGGGAGGGTCAGCGGTTGGGTTTGGCAGCAGCTTTGCTAGGTGATCCTCAGTTTCTTATATTAGATGAACCGACCAATGGACTGGATCCAAGTGGGATTAAGTGGTTTAGAAAGTTCATCCGTCAGCAGGCTGATTTAGGGAAAACGGTACTTCTATCATCCCACATCCTGTCAGAGGTGCAAATGGTGACAGATGATGTGGTCTTGATTCATCATGGGCGAATTATTGAGCAAGGACGATTGGAAGAGGTGCTGCAAGATTCAGACAGTCTAGAAGATCTCTTCTTTGATTTGACAGAGGAGGTTTAAGATGAAAGAAACGATGTCTTTATTGCATTCAGAATGGTTGAAAATCCGCTCAATCAAGGCTTTCAAAGTGAGTGTGTCCTTCATGCTGCTATTGGTGCCTGTCGTATCCTGGTTGGAGGGCCGACAGTATCTGTCTATCGGCTTGGATGCTACGCCTGAGACGGTTCCTAATCTGATAAATGCCATTGATCCGCTGGAATATCTGGGTCTCAACGGAGCCTCCATGGCAGGCATGGTTTTGGTCATTCTAGCTGGAATTTTGGGAGCTATGGAATTTCAGTCTCATAGCTTGAGAACTAGCCTCTTGACCTGTAATAACCGCCTGAAGCTGCTTGTGGGGAAACTCATGACCTTTGCTTGCTTTTCTCTTGCTACTAGCTTTTTATCAATTTGCTTTAGTTATATGGCCATGCACATGGCTTTAGGAAAGGAAGGGCTTGATCCGATTCTGCTCAATCAGGCAGCTTGGAGTCTGATTTTGTGGAAAACCTTATCTCTGACCTTATTGGGAATCCTTTCGTTTTTGTTAGGTTTATTGGCTCGGACCATGCTAGTTCCTCTGCTTTTTCTCGTACCCCAGATCTATAATCTGGGAAACTATCTGGCAGCTCACACGAGTTGGGGAGCTTATTTGCCCCAGCCAGCAGGAGAATTGTTTACTGCAACGCCAACTTCCCAATATGTCAACAATCCCTTGCAAGGGCTCTTGATACTTGGTGCATGGTTGCTAGTCATCGGCGGCATGGCCTCTCTGCGCTTTTTGAAGACGGATTTAGGAGGACGCTACTGATGATAAAAGCTTTGCTTAGAAGTGAATGGATTAAGTTTCGTTCTTACTATCTCGCTCTTGGTGCAGCCTTGGTAGCTCTAGTAGCTGTTCCATTTTTTCTGATGAATCTTGACTACAGTCAGACAGCAGTTGGCCAGGCAAAGGCTCTGAGTGAGGCTTTGCATGCTCTCTATCTGGCACAGCCTGTTGTCGTTATCTTCACTTCGCTCTATTTTGCGCAAGAGTTTGTCAAGTCAGGGATGCGAACGAATTTTTTAGCTGTATCAAATAGAAAAGTTTGGTTGGCTGGGAAAATCTTATTTTTGAGCTTGTTGCTCTTGGTTCTCTATAGTATCATTATAAGCAACTGTTTCTTTGTTATGTTGGCTCGGTTTGACCTAGATTTTAGCTGGTCCTTACTGGGGGAATTTCTCTATTACAGCTCTTTTGGTCTTCTCAGCAATCTTTTTCTGGCTCTTTTAGCTGCCGGCCTCGCTTTGCTATTTCAATCTTGGGTTGTGCCGGTGTCGGTGCTCTTTCCTCTCTTGATTGGTCTCAGTCGTTTATTGGCAACTTTCATCAAAGAAGCAAAATACCTGCCCGATCTGGCTACCCTAAATCTTTTTGAGTATGAAGGACTTCAGCATTCAATAGATCTATCAGGGCTGGGAACACAGCTGTTCTGGTTAGCTTTGGTTTGGAGCTCTGCTATATTCTTAACCTTGAAACGAGATGTTCGCTAGAGGTATGCTATAATGGAAATTATGAGACAGTATCGTATTTTGGTGGTTGATGACGACCGGAGCATTTTGAAGCTGGTGAAAAATGTCCTAGAGCTCGATGCTTATGATGTGACGACGCTTGATCGGATAGAAGAGCTGGAGCTGACGCATTTTGTCGGATATGACTTGATTCTACTGGATGTGATGATGGAGCCTGTTAATGGTTTTGAGCTGTGTTCCTACATTCGTCCTCATCTTTCATGTCCAATCATCTTTCTGACGGCTAAGGAATTGGAGGCGGACAAGGTGGAAGGGCTCTTTCGCGGAGCAGATGACTATATTGTCAAGCCTTTTGGAACCAAAGAATTGCTGGCGCGTGTCAGGGCTCATCTTCGGCGGGAGGAAAGACGGGAGGAGCGCTATTCTGAAATTGCTTCTTGTCAATTTTATCCAGAGCGTTACGAAGTTGCCTGTTTTAGTAAAGTCTTGAAATTTTCAGAGCGAGAGTTTAAATTGCTGCATTTACTAGCTAGCAATCCCAAGCAGACCTTTTCAGCTGAACGCCTGCATACCTTGCTTTATCCAGAAAGCTCAGAAACACAGCTTCGCTCCATCTCAGAATACGTATATCAGATTCGCCAAAAATGCAAACAAGAAGGGCTGCAAGCAATCGCAACAGTGAGAGGAGTAGGCTATAGATGGCAATTAGAACCCGAAATTTCAAAAGCCTAGTCTGGACAACCAGTTTGAAAATCGTCTTTTTCCATGTTTTGATTTTTGTGCTTATCGGCTATGAATTTACGCAAGGAAGTGATTACGTTCTTTTCACCTTGTTCTTTTGGGCAGGGAGCTTGCTGCTGATTACTTTTTATCATATTTTGAAATTGCTCCGAAAAATCGACAGGGAAATAAAAATGCTAACGAGCGAGAAGCTTTTAGAAGAAAATCAAAGCCAGCTTTTTCGGATTGAGGAAATGCTAGAAGTTTATAGCGATTTACGGAGCAGCCACCAAGAAAATGCTCGTCTTCTAGAAAAAGAGCAGCGGCATAATCAGGAGTTGATTTTACAGTTATCAGCGACATCGCACGATTTGAAGACGCCCCTAACTGTGATTAAGGGGAACGCTGAGCTCTTGGAATTGGCGCAGTTGGACCAGCCTCAGGCAGAATATGCTGCTGAGATTTTGCAGGCTAGTCACAAGATGGAAGAGTATTGTGGTTCTTTGATTGATTACGCTAAGACTTTTCAGATTGATTCTAATCAGTTTAGTCAGCTTTCCTTAGGGGACTTTTTGGCTGATCTAGAGGACGACTGGGCACTGTTCAGCAAACAGGAAAGCTATTGTTTTTATCTCCAAGAAGATTGTGATCTTAGTCTGATTTTGTCAATTCATTTGGACTATCTCAAACGGGCTTTGCTCAATATTTTACTGAATGCGCTTGAACATGCAGAGCAGGATCAAAAGGAAGTCAAGCTAACGGTATCAGTCCAGCAGGACCAGTTGGTTTTTGCTATCTGGAACAACGGCCCTGCATTTTCAGAGGAGATGCTGCTGGGAGCGGAACAGCTCTTTTACCAGAGTGACCAAAGCCGCAATTCGGCTAATCCCCATCATGGAATCGGCTTAGCCTTTTCTAAGCAGGTCGCTCTCTTGCATGCTGGTCGTCTGATCCTGCTTAATCCAGACCAAGGAGGAGCCTGTGTCGAGTTGGCAATTTCATTGAAATAAATGAGGAAAGAAAATCATAAAAACGCATAATACCAAGTGTTCAAAAGTCTTGATATTATGCGTTTTATCTTTTATCATGGAAATATCTACTGGCTTTTTCCTCAAATTGATTTTTGTCCAGCCTCGTTTAATTACTTCCGATACAAGCGATCGTATTGGTAGTAAGGGTCGAAGGTTACGTTGATGCCTAGCTTGCGAAGGACGTTCTTGTCTTCGTCTGTCAAGATGATGGTTGAGTGGGCTTCGCTTCCTTTGAGGTTGCCAAGTTCCTTCATTGCGCGCGCAGCATCAGGATTTTCCATAGCGGTGATGGCAAGAGCAATCAGGATTTCATTTGAATGGAGGCGCGGATTGCGGCTACCTAGGTGATCGATTTTAAGACCTTGAATTGGTTTGACGACTTCAGGTTCGATTAATTTCACTTCCTTAGCGATATCAGCAGATTTTTTGATAGCATTGATCAAGGCGGCTGCTGTTGGACCAAAGAGTTCGGAGTTTTTACCAGTGACAATGTCGCCAGATGGCAATTCAAGAGCTAGGGCAGGGCCACCAGTTTCTTCAGCTTTTTGACGTGCAGCAACAGCAACCTTGCGGTCTGTAGGTGTGATACCGAGGTCATTCATGAGCAACTCGATTTTCTTGACAGCAGATTCCCCAACTTTTTCGGCTTTGAAATCAAGAACTGTCTGATAGTAACGGCGAATGATTTCTTGTTTAGAAGCTTCGATAGCAGCTTCATTATCTGTAATAGCAAAACCAACCATGTTGACACCCATGTCTGTCGGTGAAGCGTATGGAGATTCACCGAGAATGCGTTCCAGCATACGTTTGAGCACTGGGAAGATTTCGATATCACGGTTGTAGTTGACAGTGGTTTCTCCGTAGGTTTGGAGATGGAAGGGGTCAATCATGTTGACATCATCAAGGTCTGCTGTGGCGGCCTCGTAGGCCAAGTTGACTGGATGATGAAGGGGCAGGTTCCAGACAGGGAAGGTTTCAAATTTAGCGTAACCAGACTTGATACCGTTAATTTGGTCGTGGTACATATTGGACACACAGGTTGCCAATTTCCCAGAACCAGGTCCAGGAGCCGTTACGACGATTAACTTGCGACTAGTTTTGATGTAGTCGTTTTTTCCCATGCCTTCTGGAGAAATGATGTGATCCATATCTGTGGGATATCCTTTGATTGGATAATGAAGATAAGAATCAATTCCGTTTTTCTCTAGCTGGTTGCGGAAGGCATCTGCAGCGGGTTGACCTGCGTATTGTGTGATGACAACCGAACCAACAAAAATCCCCAATTCATTGAATTTGTCAATCAAACGAAGAACTTCTTGGTCATAAGAGATGCCTAGGTCACCACGTGCTTTAGAATGTTCGATGTTGCTTGCATTAATGGCGATCACAACCTCAACCTGCTCCTTCAATTCTTGCAAGAGCTTGATTTTGTTGTCAGGCTCATAACCAGGAAGGACACGAGCAGCGTGGAAATCTTCTAACATTTTGCCACCAAACTCCAAATAGAGCTTGCCGTCAAATTGGTTAATGCGCTCCAAAATGTGGTCGCGTTGCAGATTTAAATATTGTTCAGAACTAAAAGCTTGTTTTTTCATTTTTTTACCTCTGACCTCCATTATAATAAAAAATCGGAAGTTAGGAAACTATAAAGGTAAAAAAGAAATCAAAAAAATTAGGCAAACGCTTGCACAAAGTTTGAAAAAGCGCTATCATAGACTGTAGATTATTAAAATAATGAGGTAACAAGATGCAAGAAAAATGGTGGCACAATGCCGTAGTCTATCAAGTCTATCCTAAGAGCTTTATGGACAGCAACGGAGATGGAATTGGCGATTTGCCAGGAATTACAAGTAAGTTGGACTATCTAGCCAAGTTAGGGATCACAGCGATTTGGCTTTCTCCCGTTTATGACAGTCCTATGGATGATAATGGATATGATATTGCTGATTATCAAGCGATTGCTGCTATTTTCGGGACCATGGAGGACATGGATGAACTGATCGCGGAAGCTAAGAAGCGTGATATCCGAATTATCATGGACTTAGTAGTCAATCATACCTCGGATGAACATGCTTGGTTTGTAGAGGCCTGTGAAAATCCTGGTAGTCCTGAGCGCGACTACTATATCTGGCGGGATGAACCCAACGATCTTGATTCTATCTTTAGTGGGTCTGCTTGGGAATACGATGAGAAGTCGGGTCAATACTATCTCCACTTTTTCAGTAAGAAACAGCCCGACCTCAACTGGGAGAATGAAAAACTTCGCCAGAAAATTTACGAGATGATGAACTTCTGGATTGATAAAGGTATTGGTGGTTTCCGTATGGATGTCATTGACATGATTGGGAAAATTCCTGATGAGAAGGTAGTTAATAATGGTCCTATGCTCCATCCCTATCTCAAGGAAATGAATCAGGCAACTTTTGGGGATAAAGATCTCTTGACGGTAGGAGAAACTTGGGGGGCAACGCCAGAAATTGCCAAGCTTTACTCTAATCCAAAAGGACAAGAGTTGTCTATGGTCTTCCAGTTTGAACACATCTGTCTTCAGTATCAGGAAGGGCAACCTAAGTGGCACTACCAAAAAGAGTTAAATGTAGGGAAGTTAAAAGAGATTTTTAACAAATGGCAGACAGAGTTAGGAGTTGAAGACGGCTGGAATTCCCTCTTCTGGAACAACCATGATCTTCCTCGTATCGTCTCTATTTGGGGAAATGACCAAGAATACCGCGAAAAATCCGCCAAAGCCTTTGCGATTTTGCTTCATCTCATGAGAGGGACACCTTATATTTATCAGGGTGAGGAGATTGGGATGACCAACTATCCATTTGAAACACTGGATCAAGTAGAAGATATTGAATCCCTCAACTATGCGCGTGAGGCTCTTGAAAAAGGTGTTTCTATGGAAGAAATCATGGACAGCATCCGTGTCATCGGTCGTGACAATGCCCGTACCCCAATGCAATGGGATGAGAGTAAAAATGCTGGCTTTTCAACAGGTCAACCTTGGTTGGCAGTTAATCCAAACTACCAAGCAATCAACGTTCAAGAAGCACTGGAAAATCCAGATTCTATTTTCTATACCTATCAGAAACTCATCCAGATCCGTAAGGAGAACAGCTGGTTGATTCGAGCTGATTTTGAATTACTTGATACAGCTGATAAGGTCTTTGCTTATATCCGTAAGGACGGTGACCGTCGCTTCCTAGTCGTGGTTAATTTGTCCAATGAAAAACAAAGCTTTTCAGTAGAAGGAAAAGTTAAATCTGTCTTGATTGAAAATACTGTGGCTCAAGAAGCAGTTGAGAAACAGACCTTGGCTCCATGGGATGCCTTCTGTGTGGAAATGACTGACTAAAATGAGCGAACCTCAAGCTTTTGAAGCTTGAGGTTTTTTACTAAAAATTGTATAGAAAAATCTTTTAAAAATATTTGTTAGAATTTTCTAAAAAATTGCTTGAAAGTCCTTGCTTTTATGAAAAAATAGGGTATAATGGTGAAAACACTATCTTTAAGGAGATTACTTATGAGATCGAAAAAGTGGCTCTTAGGAGCAGGTGCTGTCTTGAGTGCAGCACTTCTGTTAACCGCTTGTGGGCAAAGTGAAAAAAAGGCTGATGCTCCCAAGACATTTTCTTATGTCTATGCAATAGATCCATCATCTTTGGACTACAGCGTGACGAGCAAGAGCTCAACTTCTGACGTTATAGCCAACGTTGTCGATGGCCTCTTGGAAAACGATAAATACGGGAACTTGATTCCGTCGCTTGCAGAAGACTGGTCCGTTTCTAAAGATGGCTTGACCTATACCTACAAACTTCGTAAGGGTGTAAAATGGTATACTTCTGAAGGAGAAGAGTATGCTGAAGTCAAGGCTCAGGACTTTGTTACTGGTCTGAAACACGCAGCTGACGGTAAATCAGACGGCTTATCCCTCCTTCAAGACTCTATCAAAGGTTTGGCTGCCTACATCAGTGGAGAAAGCAATGACTTTTCTACAGTAGGAGTCAAGGCTGTTGACGATTACACGGTTGAATATACGCTTAACAAACCAGAAAGCTTCTGGAACTCTAAAGTCACAACTGCAACCATGCTTCCAGTTAATGAAGAATTCTTGAATTCTAAAGGGAGCGACTACGGTGCACCAACACCATCAAGTATTCTTTATAACGGTCCTTATTTCTTGAAATCATTGACTTCAAAATCAGTCATCGAATATGAAAAGAATCCAAACTACTGGGATAAGGACAATGTTAAGATTGACAACATCAAACTAACCTTCTATGATGGTTCCGACCAAGAATCCTTGATCCGTAGCTTTACACAAGGTGCTTATACAACAGCTCGTCTCTTCCCAACAAGCTCAAACTTTGAGTCAACTAAGAAAGAGTACGGCGATAAGATTGTCTACAGTCCACAAGAAGCGACAAGCTACTACCTCACTGTTAACGTAAACCGCCAGTCTTACAATAAAACAGCTAAAACAGACGAAGCTCAAAAAACATCAACAAAAGAAGCTCTTCTTAATAAGAACTTCCGTCAGGCGCTGAACTTTGCCCTTGACCGTCATTCTTACACTGCTCAGTTGAATGGTGAAGAAGGTGCGGACAAGATTATCCGTAACAGTCTAGTGCCTCATGACTACGTTCAAGTAGGTGAAAAAACCTTTGGAGAGTTGGCTCAGGCAGAGCTGGTTTCTTATGGTGACCAGTGGAAAGACGTAGCCCTTACAGATGGCAAGGATACGCTTTACAGTCCTGAAAAAGCCAAGGCAGCCTTTGCAAAGGCTAAAGCAGAATTGCAGGCTAAGGGTGTGACCTTCCCAATCCGTTTGGATGTTCCAGTTGAACAGACCGATGTCATTGCCGTTCAACAGACTAACTCACTCAAGCAGTCTATCGAATCAACACTTGGTACAGAGAATGTCATTGTCGATGTCCTTCAAATGACCGATAATGAGAAAATGAGCATTACATCTCAAGCCAAGGTTCCATCCCAAAAAGATTATGACTTGAACGGAACTGGTTGGGGACCAGACTATCAAGACCCAGCTACCTACCTAAATATTCTTGATGCTAAGAAGGGTTCTGCCCTTAAACACTTGGGTATCACCCGTGGAAAAGACCCAGAAGTGATGGCTCAAGTCGGTCTAGACGAATACAAGAAACTCTTGGATGATGCCGCAGCTGAAACAAGCGACCTCAATAAGCGTTATGAGAAATATGCTAAAGCTCAAGCTTGGGTATCGGATAGTTCGCTCTTGATCCCAGTTGCTTCTTCAGGCGGTTCTCCAACTGTTAGCCGTACTGTACCATTTACAAAAGCATACTCTCAAGTCGGAATCAAGGGAGATCCGTTTGTATTCAAAGGTTTGGAACTGCAAAAGGATGTTGTGACTACAAAAGAATACGAAGAAGCTCTCAAGAAATGGCAGAAAGAAAAAATTGAAACAAATGCCAAATACCAAAAAGAGCTAGAAAAACACGTCAAATAGTCTATAAAAGAAAAGGAAGTTGCAGGAAACTGTGCTTCCTTTTTCTGGTTTTGAGACATCAGTCGTCGTAAAGGCAGTTCTTGAATGACAATTGAAGTTGAAATGAAAAACTGATAAGCAGATCACGGTTATAAAAGTTTTTTAATTAGCTTTTGAATGGTTGTAACACTTAAAACGATACTTCTCGAAGATAATTCTAGTGTATTGTGAGATAGAGCGAGTAGGAACCACGAAAAACGAACGTTAATATTTATATGGCAAACCACTTTAAGAATATTTATGCAGTATAAATGAATCTAAAATAATTCCTAAATAAGTATCTAGTATTTTATAGTTTTAGGCTTAAAACTATAAAATGCTTATTGTAACAACTAAAAATACTGTTTTTTTAAAATAATAGTAACTATGTTATTTTTTTGATTTTAAATTATGAAAGTGTTATAATTATTATTGAGCGCAATAAATATAAAAAAGTGTTCAATAAATCCAATTTATATTTTATAAAATATATTCCTTATCTACAGTCCGAAAAACGAATAGTGCACAAAAGTTTTCCGAACGTTATGACCAGCGGTTCTTTTTTGGAGGTTTAATTTAAAATGAATAAAAAATATGGTCTTTTGGCGGGAGCAGCTCTGGCGACAGCAGTTGCAGTTTCAGCTTCTGTAACACCAACGGTTCATGCAGATTATCGTTGGGATTCCCGTCATAGTTGGGACTATGATTTTGATGATTGGGATGATGACTATAATTATTGGAATCGATACAACTACCGACAGCCAGATAGCGGTCACTATTTCTACTGGAATGGCAGCTACTACTATCGTATGAGTGATGGTAGTTACTATATTTACCGTGATGGTGAGTGGAAACCACTGACAAACAATCGTGACAACAATTCTTCAACGAACAACTTAGTAAATGATAACCACTATCGTTACGAGAATGGCTACCATTACTATGTATTAGAAAATGGGGATTATTACTACTACCAAAACGGTCGTTGGGTGTTTGTCAAGAAATCTGCGGATAATCAAATTGAATCAGGTACTATTGAGTTTCCAGAGATTCCGTCTTACGGAGGTGCGGACGGTGAATATGCTCCTTTTGACTTGGGAACAATCGAACTCCCAGAAAATCCCCCATTCAATGGAGCCGACGGGGAATTTAATCCTTTTGAGTCAGGTACTATTGAATTTCCAGAGACTCCGTCTTACGGAGGTGCGGATGGCGAATATGCTCCTTTTGATTTGGGAACAATCGAACTTCCAGAGAATCCCCCATTCAATGGGGCGGATGGTGAGTTCGATCCTTTTGCACCAAAACCAGATAATTCAACCAATCCCTCTGTCCCAGAGACCCCAGGTTTGATAACAACAGATGAACCGAGTGAAAATCAGATTCCTCCGTATGTTGAAAAACCAGCACCGGGTTTAGAACACTTATTATGGGCTCCAAATGGAAGCAAACCCAAATTAATCATTCCGCCAGGAAAACCAGGTGATAAGATCCTGGAGGGTGATCCAAACTATGCATTTGATGGCACCAATCACTATTACTATATTGAATCAAACGACGAAGTTACAGGTTACACAGCTTACTGGAAGTGGATGGAGGATGCATGGAAGTTGCATGGAATGACAGATCCAACAGATCCAGCGCTGGATCCGAATTTACACTCAAATTCCGTAGACGATGAATATAGCTATAGCGATCAAAACTCTAGCGTGAAACTGTATTCGACTAATCTGGTCGAAACTGCCAAGGCAGGACAAGCACTTCCTTTCAAAAATGTCGAGGAATTCAAAAACTATGTGATCGAAAAATTAAATCCTACGTTTCTAGATAATGCGGGTTGGGATGCCAAGGTCACTTGGGAAATTGAAGATGAGGAAATCTTTGAAAAAACTAAAAATAATCCTTGGGCTAGAGATTATGTTTTAGTTGCCAACCTCAAGAGCGGAGTGGATGAAGAAAAATACCGCGATGTAGAGTTTGGTTATGTGAAGTTTGTCTTCCGCGTCGCTGCGACGGATGATACGAATTATTACTATATGGAAAAGGCCAAAGAAGCATTCGCTGAGATCAATGAAATTCGTAAAGAACAGGGGTTGAAAGAATTGACTTGGTCAGATGAGATTTATCAAAATCAGGCTCTACCAAAAGCAAACCAGATCTCTCGCCAATACGATAGCTCAGGTTTTGTTGGTCGTCGTGATCAAGATGCAGCTGCTGTTGTCAAGAAATGGGCAAATGGCGGTTTGAAGGAATTGCTTTTGGATCCAAATGCGACAGAAGGAGCTGTAGCAGCAGTAGTTAGTGGAAACGGGGACTATTACTGGGCTTATAATTACAAATAAAATAAATTTCTAACTCTATCAAGCTCTGTGTTAATTGTAGCGGATTGATGTTAGCTAAGATTTGGAGGGGGCAATCACTGTCCTCTCCATTTTTATTCAGAGAGATAAAGATTTGTTTCTTAGAATTATGAAAGCCACGGAAATCAAAGGAATTGCGTTTGCGGGTCTTTATAAGGCTGTTAGTAGTTTCCAGTTTCGCATTAGAATTAGGCGATCAAAGACGTTGCTAATCTTAATTTCACCTTTTAGGAAGGTTTGAAAAGGGGGTGTCTTGGATTTTATTTTCCATCAGTCCGAAAAGATTCTCAAGAACTAAACTAGTTGCCTATTTATTTTTGTACACTCAGTGGCTAATTTTATTCTAGAGCTGTCAATGCTAGTGTAGGTTAATCATTTGCTGGAAAACCATAAACTTTACAATTTAGGATAAATTTGATAAAATGTACCTATGTTATAAAAAGTGACATGAAGGAGTAGATGATGAAAATGAAAAAAAGACTAATCGGGACAGGTCTTGTCTTAGCGACAGGAATTTTACTCTCAGCTTGTGGACAGTTCAATACAGATACAAGCACCTTCTCATCAACATTTGGTGCAAATCCAACGACATTTAACTATCTTTTAGACTATTATGCAGATAATACTGCCGTTATTACCAATCTTGTGGATGGTTTGCTGGAAAATGATAGCTATGGCAACCTAACGCCAGCTCTAGCTGAAGATTGGTCTGTTTCAGCAGATGGTTTGACTTATACCTACAAACTCAGAAAAGATGCCAAGTGGTACACAGCTGATGGAGAAGAGTATGCTCCAGTCAAAGCCCAAGACTTTGTCACTGGGATCAAATATGCCGCTGACAACAAGGGGCAAGCCATGGATCTCATTCAAAATTCTATCAAGGGATTGAATGACTATGTGACGGGTGTGACCAATGACTTCACAACAGTTGGTGTTAAAGCCTTGGATGACTATACGGTTGAATACACTTTGACACGGCCAGAACCTTATTGGAATTCAAAGACAACCAACAGTATCCTTTTCCCGGTTAACGAAGAGTTCTTGAAATCAAAGGATAAAGAATTTGGAACCTTGACGCCAAACAGCATCCTTTACAATGGACCTTACTTGTTAAAAGATTTTACATCAAAATCTTCAATCGAGTATGTCAAGAATCCACACTATTATGACCATGATAAAGTAACCATTGAGAAAGTTAAGTTAGCCTACTTTGATGGTTCAGATCAGGAGATGACCATCCGAAACTTTGAAAGTGGTGCCTACTCACTTGCGGGAGTCTATCCAAATAGCTCGAGCTATGCCAAGACGAAAGAAAAATATCAAGACAACATTGTTTATAGCTTACAAGACAAGACTTCTTGGTACTTCAACTTTAACGTTAACCGTAAAGCCTATAACCATACTGCAAAAACATCAGATCAACAAAAGAACTCAACGCAAACAGCGATTTTAAATAAGAACTTCCGTCAGGCCTTGAACTTTGCCATCGATCGTACGACCTACTCTGCCCAATCTAACGGTCAAGAAGCGGCAAGTAATACCCTTCGTAATACCCTTGTTCCCCCTACTTTTGTCCAGGTGGGAGATAAGACCTTTGGAGAAGTAACAGCTTCAAAGCTTGTGAACTACGGAACTGAGTGGTCAGGAATCAACTTGGCGGATGCCCAAGACGGTTACTTCAACAAGGAAAAGGCCCAAGCAAAATTTGCGGAAGCTAAAAAGGAATTGGAAGCCCAAGGGGTTACCTTCCCGATTCATTTGGATGTCCCAGTTGATCAAACCAATAAAAATGCAGTTTCTGGGATGAATTCGCTTAAACAAACCCTTGAAACAGTACTAGGTTCTGACAATATCGTCATTGATGTTCAACAGCTTTCAACGGATGACTTTGGGAATGTTGCTTTCCTAGCACCAAATCCAGCAGCTCGTGATTACGATTTGAACTTTGATGGCTGGGTTGGTGATTATCAAGATCCGTCAACTTATCTGGTTCCATTTAATACCGAAGATGGTTTTTATCTCAAAATTTTCGGTCTAGATGCTAGGGAAGATCAAGAATTGATCAAGAGTCTAGGATTAGATACCTATACAAAACTTCTAAAAGAAGCAGATGCTGAGAATAAAGATGTCGCTAAACGTTATGAAAAATACGCTGAAGCTCAAGCTTGGATGATTGACAATTCTCTAGTCATGTCTGTTATGTCAAATGGTGGTACAGCCTCTGTAACCAAAGTAACTCCGTTTACACGTGCCTACTCTCTAGTGGGAATCAAAGGTGATGGAAACAACTACAAGTACATGAGACTGCAAAAAGATCCTGTTACCAAGAAACAATTTGATGAAGCTAAGGCTAAGTGGGAAGAAGAAAGTAAAAGGGCTATCGAGCAAAGTCAAAAAGAATTTGAAAATCATATCAAATAAAAAGTGGAAATAAGGTCTCTTGCAAGGGACCTTATTTTTGTTTGCTCAAGCCCCTGAATAATGAAAACGGTCACTTCGAAATATAGCTAAGAAAAAATGAATGAAAACGCTGAGAATTGTGGGAATAAATGGAATTTACCTTACTTTTGTGATATAATTACTTTAATTATTATAGTATAGGGGAGTGTCATGACGAAACGTTCAAAGAGATCTCGCTCGGGGAGAGTAAAGCGAAGCGTTAACATAGCCTTGTTAGCTGTTTATCTATTGTTGGCTGGCTTTTTATTGTTTTTGATTTTTAAATACCATATCCTTGCTTTTAGATATCTTAATCTAGTGGCAACTGCGTTAGTCCTACTAGTTGCCTTAGTGGGGCTACTCTTGATTATCTATAAAAAAGCTGAAAAATTTACTATTTTTCTGTTGGTGTTCTCTATCCTTGTCAGCTCTGTGTCGCTCTTTGCAGTACAGCAGTTTGTTGGACTGACCAATCGTTTAAATGCGACTTCTAATTACTCAGAATATTCGATCAGTGTCGCTGTTTTAGCAGATAGTGATATTGGGAATGTTACGCAACTGACGAGTGTGACAGCACCGACTGGGACTGATAATGAAAACATCCAAAAACTACTAGCTGATATCAAATCAAGTCAGAATACCGATTTGACGGTCGAACAGAGTTCGTCTTACTTGGCGGCTTACAAGAGTTTGATTGCAGGAGATACCAAAGCCATTGTCCTAAATAGTGTCTTTGAAAATATCATCGAGTCAGAGTATCCAGACTACGCATCGAAGATAAAAAAGATTTATACCAAGGGATTCACTAAAAAAGTAGAAGCTCCTAAGACGTCTAAGAATCAGTCTTTCAATATCTATGTGAGTGGAATTGATACCTATGGCCCGATTAGTTCAGTGTCGCGTTCAGACGTCAATATCCTGATGACTGTCAATCGAGATACCAAGAAAATCCTCTTGACCACAACGCCGCGTGATGCCTATGTACCAATCGCAGATGGTGGAAATAATCAAAAAGATAAATTGACTCATGCGGGCATTTATGGAGTTGATTCGTCCATTCACACCTTAGAAAATCTCTATGGAGTGGATATCAATTACTATGTGCGATTGAACTTCACTTCGTTTTTGAAATTGATTGATTTGTTGGGTGGGGTAGATGTTTATAATGATCAGGAATTCACAGCACTACACGGTAAGTTTCAATTCCCTGTGGGCAATGTTCATCTTGATTCAGAACAGGCCCTCGGTTTTGTTCGCGAGCGCTACTCCCTAGCAGATGGCGATCGTGACCGCGGGCGCAATCAACAAAAGGTGATTGTGGCTATCCTTCAAAAATTAACGTCAACCGAAGCACTGAAAAATTATAGTACGATTATTGATAGTTTGCAAGATTCTATCCAAACAAACATGCCGCTTGAGACCATGATGAACTTGGTCAATGCTCAGTTAGAAAGTGGTGGAACTTACAAAGTGAATTCGCAAGACTTGAAAGGTACAGGACGGCTGGATCTTCCTTCCTATGCGATGCCAGATAGTAACCTCTATATGATGGAAATTGACGACAGCAGCCTTGCATCTGTCAAAGCTGCTATTCAAGACGTGTTGGAGGGAAAATGAAATGATTGATATTCATTCGCACATTGTCTTTGATGTAGATGATGGTCCCAAGTCAAGAGAGGAAAGCAAGGCCCTCTTGATAGAAGCCTACAGGCAGGGGGTGCGAACCATTGTCTCTACCTCTCACCGTCGCAAGGGCATGTTTGAAACTCCAGAAGAGAAGATAGCAGAAAACTTTCTTCAGGTTCGGGAAATAGCTAAGGAAGTTGCGAGTGACTTGGTCATTGCTTACGGGGCTGAAATTTACTACACACCAGATGTTCTGGACAAGCTGGAAAAAAAGCGGATTCCGACCCTCAATGATAGTCGTTATGCCTTGATAGAGTTTAGTATGAACACCCCTTATCGCGATATTCATAGCGCCTTGAGCAAGATCTTGATGTTGGGAATTACTCCAGTCATTGCCCACATCGAGCGCTATGATGCTCTTGAAAATAATGAAAAACGCGTTCGAGAACTGATCGATATGGGCTGTTACACGCAAGTAAATAGTTCACACATCCTCAAACCCAAACTTTTTGGAGAACGTTATAAATTCATGAAAAAAAGAGCTCAGTATTTTTTAGAGCAGGATTTGGTTCATGTGATTGCAAGTGATATGCACAATCTAGACGGTAGACCTCCTCATATGGCAGAAGCATATGACCTTGTTACCCAAAAATACGGAGAAGCGAAGGCTCAAGAACTTTTTATAGACAATCCTCGAAAAATTGTAATGGATCAACTAATTTAGGAGAAATGATGAAAGAACAAAATACGATAGAAATCGATGTATTTCAATTATTTAAAACCTTATGGAAACGCAAACTAATTATTTTATTAGTGGCACTTGTGACAGGGGCGGGAGCTTTTGCATATAGCACTTTTATCGTTAAGCCAGAATATACGAGTACTACGCGTATTTACGTAGTGAATCGCAATCAAGGAGATAAGCCGGGGTTGACGAATCAGGACTTGCAGGCAGGATCTTATCTGGTAAAAGACTACCGTGAGATTATCCTTTCGCAGGATGTATTGGAAAAGGTAGCGACAAATTTGAAATTGGATATGCCAGCAAAAACGTTAGCCAGCAAAGTTCAAGTGACTGTACCAGCTGACACTCGTATCGTCTCAATCTCTGTCAAGGATAAACAACCAGAGGAAGCCAGTCGCATCGCTAATTCTCTACGAGAAGCTGCTGCAGAAAAGATCATCGCTGTAACGCGAGTATCTGATGTAACGACGCTTGAAGAAGCGCGACCAGCTACGACTCCCTCTTCTCCAAATGTTCGACGCAACACCTTGTTTGGTTTTCTTGGAGGAGCCGTCGTAACAGTAATTACTGTTCTTTTGATTGAGTTACTCGATACCCGTGTGAAACGTCCTGAAGATGTCGAAGATGTACTACAAATTCCACTTCTAGGGGTCGTTCCAGATTTGGACAAAATGAAATAGGAGGAAGTTATGCCAACGTTAGAAATCTCACAGGCAAAATTGGATCTTGTAAAAAAGGCAGAGGAGTATTATAATGCTTTGTGCACGAACCTACAGTTAAGTGGAGATGATTTGAAAGTATTTTCTATCACTTCTGTGAAACCAGGAGAAGGAAAATCAACGACTTCCACTAATATTGCTTGGGCTTTTGCGCGTGCAGGTTACAAAACGCTGTTGATTGATGGAGATATTCGCAATTCTGTTATGTCAGGTGTCTTTAAAGCAAGGGATAAAATTACAGGTCTGACAGAATTTTTATCAGGAACCACAGACTTGTCACAAGGGCTTTGTGATACCAATATCGAAAATCTCTTTGTGATTCAGGCTGGCTCTGTGTCACCGAATCCGACAGCTCTTCTTCAAAGTAAGAATTTCAGTACAATGCTTGAAACCTTGCGTAAATATTTTGACTACATCATTGTAGACACTGCTCCCGTAGGTGCCGTGATTGATGCAGCTATCATTACGCGAAAATGTGATGCTTCTATTTTAGTGACGGCAGCGGGTGAAACAAATCGAAGGGATATTCAAAAAGCGAAAGAACAGTTGGAACAAACTGGGAAGCCGTTTTTAGGAGTTGTGTTGAACAAATTCGATACTTCAGTAGATAAATACGGTTCTTACGGAAATTATGGAGATTACGGAAAAAAATAAAAAATAGGTTGGGGGATAGAGATGAATGGAAAAGTAGTAAAGCCTTCATTGGCCATAATCCAGAGTTTTCTTGTTATTTTATTGACTTATCTGCTTAGCGCTGTGAGAGAAACAGAGATTGTTTCAACAACAGCTATTGCACTTTATATCCTCCATTATTTTGTCTTTTATATCAGTGATTATGGACAAGATTTCTTTAAAAGGGGATATTTGCTTGAGCTTGTCCAGACATTGAAATATATCCTATTCTTTGCGCTAGCGATTAGTATTTCTAATTTTTTCTTAGAAGATCGTTTTAGTATTTCCAGAAGAGGCATGATTTACTTCCTCACATTACATGCTCTCTTAGTCTATGTGCTAAACTTATTTATCAAGTGGTATTGGAAGCGAGCTTATCCCAATTTTAAAGGAAGTAAGAAGATTCTCCTACTTACAGCAACATCTCGTGTCGAAAAGGTACTGGATAGACTAATAGAATCAAATGAGGTTGTTGGGGAGTTGGTAGCTGTCAGTGTTTTAGACAAACCAGATTTTCAGCATAATTCTTTAAAGGTAGTAGCAGAGGAGGAGATAGTAGACTTTGCGACTCATGAGGTGGTCGATGAAGTCTTTATCAATCTTCCAAGTGAAAAATACAATATTGGAGAGCTTATCTCTCAGTTTGAAACGATGGGAATTGATGTAACAGTCAATCTAAATGCTTTTGATCGTAGTTTGGCACGTAACAAGCAAATTCGTGAGATGGCAGGATTAAACGTTGTGACTTTTTCTACAACATTTTATAAGACTAGTCACGTGATTGCTAAGCGGATTATTGATATAGTGGGTGCATTGGTAGGACTGATACTATGTGGTCTAGTCAGTGTTGTACTGGTCCCTTTGATTCGAAAGGATGGGGGCTCTGCTATTTTTGCACAGACGCGTATAGGAAAAAATGGACGACATTTTACTTTTTATAAGTTTCGCTCCATGTGTGTAGATGCTGAGGACAAAAAAAGAGAACTCATGGAACAAAATACCATGCAGGGCGGAATGTTTAAGGTGGACGATGATCCGCGTATCACGAAAATTGGTCGTTTTATAAGGAAAACTAGCTTGGACGAGCTGCCACAGTTTTATAATGTTCTAAAGGGAGATATGAGTTTGGTTGGCACACGGCCACCAACAGTGGACGAATATGAACACTATACACCAGAACAAAAACGTCGACTAAGTTTTAAACCTGGGATAACAGGGTTATGGCAGGTCAGTGGACGAAGTGAGATTAAGAATTTCGATGAAGTTGTCAAATTAGATGTGGCCTATATAGATGATTGGACAATTTGGAAAGATATTGAAATTTTATTGAAGACAGTTAAAGTAGTATTTATGAGAGATGGAGCGAAGTGATTTTTGCCCTTCAGTCTTGTTAGGAGAGAGATGAAACAGTCAGTTTATATCATTGGTTCAAAGGGGATTCCTGCCAAGTATGGAGGATTTGAAACCTTTGTTGAAAAATTAACCGAGTATCAAAAAGACAGCAACATACAATACTATATTGCTTGTATGCGTGAGAATTCAGCTAAATCTGGTATCACGGATGACCAGTTTGAGCACAATGGAGCCATTTGCTTCAACATTGATGTGCCCAATATCGGACCGGCTCGTGCTATCGCTTACGATATTGCTGCTGTGAATAAAGCGATTGAAATAGCTAAGGAAAACAAAGATGAAGCTCCTATTTTTTACATTCTAGCTTGTCGTATCGGGCCTTTTATTTCTGGACTTAAGAAAAAAATTCGTTCGATCGGAGGCCGTTTGCTGGTAAATCCAGATGGTCATGAGTGGCTGCGGGCAAAATGGAGCCTGCCAGTTCGGAAGTATTGGAAATTTTCGGAACAGTTGATGGTCAAACATGCAGATTTATTAGTCTGTGATAGTAAAAATATCGAAAAATATATCCGAGAGGACTATAAACAGTATCAGCCCAAGACGACCTATATCGCTTATGGTACAGATACTACCCCTTCAAGTCTGAAATCAGAAGATGCCAAAGTTCGAAACTGGTATCGTGAAAAAGGAGTAAGCGAAAATGGCTATTATCTAGTGGTGGGACGATTTGTTCCCGAGAATAACTATGAATCAATGATTCGTGAATTTATGAAGTCTAATTCTAAAAAAGACTTTGTTCTCATTACAAATGTAGAACAAAATAAGTTTTACGATCAGTTGCTCAAGGATACTGGTTTTGACAAAGACCCTAGGGTCAAATTTGTCGGTACTGTCTATGACCAAGAATTACTCAAGTATATTCGCGAGAATGCTTTTGCTTATTTCCATGGACATGAAGTTGGTGGAACAAACCCATCGCTTTTAGAAGCTCTTGCATCCACAAAGCTTAATTTGTTGCTAGATGTTGGTTTTAACCGAGAAGTTGGTGAAGATGGGGCTATTTATTGGAAAAAAGATAAGTTGGCGTGTGTAATTGAGGAAGTGGAACGATTTGATAAAGGTGCGATCTCGGAATTAGACGAAAAGTCTAGCCAACGAATTGCGGATGCATTCACATGGGAAAAGATTGTGTCAGATTATGAGGAAGAGTTTGAAGGAGTAAAAAGTGAGTAACAAGCAAATTGCAATTATGATGGCAACTTATAATGGAGCTAAATACATTGGAGAACAGATAGACTCTATTCTTAGGCAAACTTATCAAGATTGGAAATTATTTATCCATGACGATTGTTCAAATGATGCTACTTTTCAAATCCTTCAGCAATACCAAGAAAAATACCCTGAAAAAATTAAGGTTATCACAGACTCCTCTGTTATAGGGGGGAGCTCAGAGAAAAATTTTGCAGCTATTCAAAAATGGGTGACGAATAATCATGATTTTTCTTATTTTATGTTTGCAGATCAAGATGATTTTTGGTTCCCAAATAAGATTGAGCGCTCACTTTATAAAATGAAAGAATCAGAAAAGGATGATTTACCTATTTTAGTTCATACTGATTTAGAAGTTGTTGATGATAATTTAAATATAATTAACGATTCTTTCTTCGAATATCGTGCCTTAGATGTAGATGTGACAGAATTGAATCGTATACTTATACAAAATAACATTACGGGTTGTACAATGTTATGGAATAGAAGTTTAAACAATCTGTTAGATTTGAATAGTAATGCAGTAGCTATGCATGATTGGTGGATAGGTTTAGTTGCTGCTAGCTTTGGGAAAATTGTTTGCCTTAAAGAACCAACAATTAAATATCGTCAACACGGTGGGAATGTTGTGGGGGCGACACAAGTCAATACTTTAGGTTTTATTATCAAGAGGTTGTTAGGAAATTCTCATGTCAAGGAAACTTTGAAGCTATCATTTGATCAAGCAGAATCATTTTTAAAAGTTTATCAGAATTCTCTAAGTAATGAGGAGATAGATATTATTCGTGAATTTATCAACATTCCACATAAGCATAAATTGGCGCGAATAAGCACTGTTATAAAAGGAGGCTATCTAAAGCAAAGTGTGGTGCAAGTAATCGGTGAGTTAATGTTTATTTAGATTTTTGGAGAAAAAATGAAAATTAATTTTATCCTTCCATTTAAGAGAATGACAGGTGGAATAAGAGTTATCTATACCTATGCAAATTACCTTATTGATCAAGGACATGATGTGGTTTGTTATGTTCCTATGATTAGTTATAGAGGTAGAAACCAGACAATTTTTTATCGGATAAAAGCTTCTTTGGGGAATACTCTAAAAAACGATAATTGGTTTGATAAGAAGTTTGATTTAAAACGGGTACCAGTGGTATCAGAAAAATATATACGTGATGCAGATGTGGTAATTGCGACAGCTTGGCAAACAGCCTATGATGTCGCAAATTTCTCATCAAGCAAAGGTAACAAATTTTATTTTATTCAAGATTATGAAATCTTCAATGGAGGAAAGGAAGAGGTGGAGGCATCGTATCGCTTGCCACTTACATTAATTACTGTTACGAGGAGTTTAAAAAAAGCTATTCAAAAGTTTACAGATAAAACTATTTATGTTGTATATAATGGTCTTTCTGACAACGAGTATCTTCATACAGAAAAAATTAGTCATAAGGACCTCACTTTGATGATGATGTATCATGAAAGTGAGCATAAGAAAAGTCAAGAGGGGTTACAAATCATCGCAAAATTAAAGAAGCGATATCCTGATATGAAGATTAATATATTTGGACGCCGTATTCCAGAAAAGTTACCTGATACCTATAATGTGTTGATTAATCCTGAAAGAGGAAAAATTTTAAAGATGTATCAGGAATCGGATGTCTATCTTTTTACAAGTGAAATTGAAGCATGGGGACTACCTATTGTAGAAGCCATGGCAAATAAATGTGCAGTTGTTGGTAGAAGTCGAGGAGCTTTGTTGGAACTCTCAAATGGTCAGAATACTATAGTTGTAGAAGAGTTATCAGAAATATATAATAAGGTAGTACATTTACAAGAGGATCGATTATTGTTGGCACAAGTTCAAAATGAAGGGTATAAAACTGTTATACCACTAAATTGGAGCAACTCTTGTTTAGAATTTGAGAAGATTATATCAGGGGTATATATTGAAAACGGTAAATAGTATAACAAATTATATTTTATTGTTAGTATGGATAGTTATAATGCTCTCTCTATATACAGGAAATGGTGTTACTCCTGTTATTGTTATTTTATTTTTTTGTCGGCATTGTATTCTTTATATCGAAAAAGCAAATTAAGTATAAATTTAAATTTTTTGTTTATATATATTTTTTTAGCCTACTATTTGTTATTAACAGTTATATTCACACAAGATTTATTGGTGATGACTTCTAAATTTATATTATTTCCAATATTTGTTTATTATAT
>NZ_AFUB01000056.1 GCF_000222705.1 Streptococcus mitis bv. 2 str. SK95
GATAAGTATGGGTTTCAGTTTAGTTAAAAACAGCGTATTATCAAGGCTTTTCAGAACGATATCTACTGATTAATTTCATAAAATATGAATCAATAGATTATAAATAGGGGAATAGTTTAGGTCTGTAAGCATTAAAATAATACACCTAACTTTGGTCACCATTTTTTAGTTATTCACTCTTTTTTCAGATAGTGTTTTTAAAGTTATGATGTAAAATGCCGCAATTAAAACACTATACATCATAATCGGAGGATAGACAATTAAGGATAGAATCAATCCCACTCCTTTAATTATTAGGTCAGGTATCAATAACTTTCTATATTGTGCGGTAGCTTCAAGTAATTCTTTCTGATCTATATTGGGTTTATCAATTACTTTATGTAAAAACCAGTTTGCTACCGTTGAAACAATAACGATCAGTCCATAAAAGAGCTGTGCCGTATGGTTCATGAAATGACTACTAACGATTCCAGTAGCATAGGGCATAAATGAAACAAAAAATAAAAGAAACAAATTCCACCAAACAATTTGTGGGGAAATTTTCTCAACCTTTTCCCATAGTGTGTTTAGTGCCATCCATAACGATCCTAACCAGAAAAAGGAAAGAAAATAAGCAAAGAAATTTTGCCGTAAATCCCAAAAAGCTTGAAGACTTGGTGTCGTTGGTTTTTCTAATTCTAAGATTAGGATAGTCATTATAATTGCTAGAACCGCATCTGTCAATGCAATTAATCTATCTTTCTTCATCAGATTACATCACCTTTCATTTTGTAGCATTCTATCTCATCGTATAATATTTATTAATCTTAAATATTAGATATTCATTTCATACTTTGAGTACAAACAAGATACACTAAAAAACATGTATCTGTCATATTTTATTTAACTTTAGAAATATTCATCCATCTAATTAATAAATATATCATATTTCACAATAAATGACTACTATCAAAGATACATTTTCTTTCAAATTCCTCCCTTTTCAACTTGGCTAACTTGAGCTGCATTACCTAGGTCGATTTGCTTTAAATTATACTTTTTTCTTAAACATTTGATACGAGTAGGTATTTCTTATGGGAAATTTTCATCAAAAAATTTCATATATAATCCCCTATAATCATGGAAAAGTAGTAAAAATAGTTGTTATCCTAGTTGATTAAAAAAATCTCTGATTTCCTCATCTTTTATAAAATAATATATAATTTTCCCCTCTCTTCTAGTGTCCAAGATGTTTTGATTGGCTAGTTTACGAAGATGGTGGGAGGCAGATGCCATACTGAGATTTAATAAACAGGCTATATCGCAGACACAGAGTTCTTCGACGGCAAGGAGATAAAAGATGATATTTATCTGTTTATTATCGGTAAATTTTGATAAAATGCGAAGTGATTTTTGGACTTTTTCCTTTTCAAGGTAGTTCGTTGCGGTTGTAACATTTTGTTGATTTATAACATCCACTTGACAGATACTATCTTTTTTCATAATTTATTCTCCTAGCCTTACACAGCCCATAGCATGTCAAAGCTGTTGTTTTCAATCAGGATATACATCCCCAATCCTAAATAGACAACGGCAATAAACCATCTGCTATATTTTTCCAAAGTTTCTCCAACAGAAGGGACTTGTGCTAATTTTTGGGCAGAAAAAACCAAGAGATAAATCAGGACTAGAAAAGTAAGTAAAGTCACTATCAAATTCGCTAAATTTAAGGTGGTAAAATATGGGACAAAGACACCAATATTGTCAGCACCACAACTTGCAAAAGTGATCATAGCGACTAGAAAAATCAGGTTTTTATTATCTTTGCGCAAACCATCTTTTGCAATAGCTTCTCCATCAGAATCTCCTAAAAGCAAAACTTTGAGCCCTAGGAAAATTGGAATCAAACCGAGCAAACCTAAAATCTCTTTACTAGGAATATAATTTAAGACAAATGCAAAAAGTAAACTTAGCAATATTAGACTAACAGAGCCTAGAAATTGTCCTAAATAGATGTTAATGATGTCCTTTCTGCTTTTTCTTTTGGACAAAAAATAACATTAGGATAATAAGTAAGTCTACGGCTGTCCCAGAATACAGGATTATTGAAGTAACAATATTTTGAATCATAAAACACCTCATTCAAATATATTTTTGAATGTATTCTAACATTAAACTTTGTAGATGTCAACTTCAGCTCCATCAAAGTATAGATAAGAAGGTAGAGATTGGACTGAAATATAGTGAAATGTATTAAAATTGAAAAAAGAAAAAACGCTTGAAATCAGAGTTTTTCTTATGTATTGATTCGTATTGAATGCTTACTTCACTTCTGTAAAAATTAACTTCTACACCTACAAAGCCTATTCTGACAGACTTTATAAAAGCCTAAGAAAAAAAGTAGAGATTCATACAGTGTCTAGATTTTCCAAAAATTCTTTATCATCAAATATTATTAACGAAACTATCAAACCAAATACGATGCATTGCTTCAAAGAATTCTTTAGTTGTTTGACTCGTTTGATCATCTAAATACCACTATGAAATAGAATATCCTCAAAAGTATGGAGAGTTACAGTACTTTCTAAGATGAGGGCTCCAGATTTGGACCAATCCCTTCGTGACAACTTTTCAGGAGAAGAATTAGCAAGTTACTTTTCAATTCGTGGTTACAAATTGACTCCAAAGGGAGAGAAGATACTTGAACAATATCAGGAAATTATCGACCGTCATCCAAAGAAAAATCTCTAAACAAGCAGTCTGTAGATTTATTTTCCGAAAACTTACCATATCTTTTACATTTGAAATCAATCTCCTTTTAAGGTACAATGGTAGAAATGAATTTTTGAGAGGTAACAATGAAAAAACTAGCAACCCTTCTTTTACTATCATCTATTGCCCTTGCAGGATGTACTAGTATCCAACGTGGTCTCCGTGGTGATGACTATGTCGACTCTAGTCTTGCAGCAGAAGAAAGCTCAAAAGCAGCTGCTCAGGCTGCCAAAGATTTGAATGACGCTTTGACCAATGAAAATGCCAACTTCCCTCAACTTTCTAAGGAAGTTGCTGAAGATGAAGCCGAAGTCATTCTCCACACAAGTCAGGGTGATATTCGCATTAAGCTCTTTCCAAAACTAGCACCTCTTGCGGTTGAAAACTTCCTCACTCACGCTAAAGAAGGCTACTATAACGGAATTACCTTCCACCGTGTCATCGATGGCTTTATGGTCCAAACTGGAGATCCTAAGGGAGATGGTACAGGTGGCCAATCCATCTGGCATGATAAGGATAAAACGAAGGACAAGGGAACTGGTTTCAAAAATGAAATCTCTCCTTACCTATACAATATCCGCGGTGCCCTTGCTATGGCTAACACTGGTCAACCAAATACCAACGGTAGCCAGTTTTTCATCAACCAAAACTCGACAGATATTTCAACTAAACTTCCTACCAGCAAGTATCCAAAGAAAATCATCGAAGCCTATAAAGAAGGTGGAAATCCAAGCCTAGACGGCAAACACCCTGTCTTTGGCCAAGTCATCGACGGCATGGATATTGTTGACAAGATTGCCAAGGCTGAAAAAGATGAAAAAGACAAACCAACTACTGCTATCACTATCGATAGTATCGAAGTGGTGAAAGACTACGATTTTAAATCCTAAATAACCTAAAAAATACAGTATCCGCATTCGATACTGTATTTCTTTTTCCCTCATTTTTAAGTTAACTTGTTAAAGTCCCAGATTTGGTCCATCCAGCCTTTATAAAAGTCTGGTTCGTGGCAAACCATAAGAATGCTTCCTTTGTACTCTTTAAGGGCTCGTTTGAGTTCATCCTTGGCATCCACATCTAGGTGGTTGGTCGGCTCGTCCAGCACTAAGACGTTATTTTCACGATTCATCAAGAGACAGAAACGAACCTTGGCTTGTTCTCCACCTGACAAAACCTGAATTTGGCTTTCGATATGCTTAGTTGTCAAACCACAACGAGCAAGGGCTGCACGAACTTCTGCCTGATTGAGTGCTGGAAAGGCATTCCAGACCGCTTCTAGAGGCGTCTGACGATTGCCCCCTTCTACTTCCTGCTCAAAGTAGCCAAGTTCTAGATAGTCGCCACGTTCGACTTCTCCAGCAATTGGTGGAATAATGCCCAAGAGAGACTTCAGGAGGGTTGTTTTCCCGATACCATTGGCTCCAATAATGGCAACCTTTTGATTGCGTTCAAAGGTGAGGTTTAAGGGTTTAGTAAGTGGACGGTCATAACCAATCTGTAAGTCCTTGGCTTGAAAGATAAAGCGCCCGGGGGTGCGAGCTGGTTTGAAATCAAAGGACGGCTTTGGTTTCTCGCTTTGGAGTTCAATGATATCCATCTTATCGAGTTTCTTTTGACGGGACATGGCCATATTACGCGTTGCAACACGGGCTTTATTGCGAGCCACGAAATCCTTAAGGTCTGCAATTTCTTTCTGTTGGCGTTCGTAGGCTGCCTCCAACTGAGATTTCTTCATAGCATAGACTTCTTGGAACTGGTAGTAGTCTCCAGAATAGCGAGTCAATTGTTGGTTCTCCACATGGTAGACGATATTGATAACATCATTGAGGAAAGGAATATCGTGCGAAATAAGGACAAAGGCATTCTCATAGTTTTGGAGATAACGCTTGAGCCAGTCAATATGCTCAGCATCCAAATAGTTGGTTGGTTCGTCCAGCAACAAGATATCTGGCTTTTCAAGGAGGAGTTTAGCCAAAAGCACCTTGGTTCTTTGGCCACCTGATAAGGCTGTTACATCCGTATCCATGCCATAGTCCATGACACCGAGAGCACGCGCTACTTCATCTATCTTGGCATCCAAGGTATAAAAATCACGACTCTCCAAACGATCTTGGAGCTCCCCGACTTCTTCCATCAGCGCGTCGATATCCGCTCCGTCTTCGGCCATTTCCATATAGAGGTCATTGATACGAACTTCTGCTTTAAATAGCTCATCAAAGGCTGTACGGAGAACATCACGCACAGTTTGACCTTCCTTTAGCACAGCATGCTGGTCCAGATAGCCAGCAGTCACATACTTAGACCATTCCACCTTTCCTTCGTCAGGTAACATCTTACCAGTCACAATACTCATAAAGGTTGATTTTCCCTCACCATTGGCACCGACTAGACCGATATGTTCTCCCTTGAGGAGACGGAAGGACACATCTTCAAAAATTGCACGGTCACCAAAACCGTGACTCAAATTTTTAACTTCTAAAATACTCATTCTAATTCCTTATCTTGTTTTTATGCAGTCCTTTATAAAGAACCCAAGCCAGATAGCCTCCTAGGGTATTGGTCCACAAATCATCAATCTCAAAGACGCGATTAAAATCAAAGAAAAAGTCTAAGGCCAGTTGCGTACACTCAATTCCTAGACTCAGTAGAAAGCTGAGAAGGAGGATTTTTTTCGTTTGTCGCAAGTTTGGACAGAGATAAATGAGTTGAAAGACTAGGGGGAAAAGCAAGAAGACATTTAAAATGTTCTGCAAAAAGATCCAAAGGACTTGTCCCAAACTAGTCACTTCACCTAGATTCCAAAGGGAGTTTAAGGGAGTTAAAAGAAAAACCAGGCGTCCAAAAGTTTGAATACCTGGAGTTTCCACTCCTGTAGGAAGTTGAGGCTGGGGAGTAAAACAAAAACAGACAATGCATAGGCTGTAAACAGCCACTCCCAATCTTAAGATTAATTCTCTTTTTCTAGTCATTTTATGGATTTACCGCTGCGACTGCCTTCTGGCGGTCACGTTTCATTGTATTGGAACGCAATTGTCCACAAGCCGCATCAATATCTGTACCATGTTCCTGACGGACAACGCAGTTAATCCCTTTCTTCTTGAGGGTATCGTAGAAGGCCATCACGCGCTCTTTAGGACTACGGCTATATTGGTCATGCTCACTAACTGGGTTGTAAGGAATTAGGTTTACATAAGACAATTTCTTGATGTTCTTGAGCAATTCAGCCAATTCCAAGGCTTGTTCAACACCGTCGTTGACTTCATTGAGCATGATGTATTCAAAGGTCACACGGCGATTGGTTGTTTCGATATAATACTCAATAGCTGCGAAAAGTTTTTCAATCGGAAAGGCACGGTTGATTTTCATGATGCTTGAACGCAATTCATTATTGGGTGCGTGAAGAGACACAGCCAGATTGACCTGAACTCCTTCATCAGCAAAGTCACGAATTTTATGGGCCAAACCTGAAGTTGAAACCGTGATGTGACGAGCTCCGATTGCCATTCCCTTGTCATCATTGATGGTACGGACAAAATTCAAAACATTGTTGTAGTTATCAAATGGTTCACCTATTCCCATGACAACGATATGGCTGATACGTTCATCCTGACCACGTTCATCAAAGTATTTCTGAACCAGCATAATCTGCGCTACGATTTCCCCGTTATTGAGGTCACGTTGCTTCTTGATCAAGCCTGATGCACAGAAGGTACAACCGATATTACAGCCGACCTGAGTGGTAACACAGACTGACAAACCGTAGTGTTGACGCATGAGTACTGTCTCAATCAACATGCCATCTGGCAACTCAAAAAGATACTTAACAGTACCGTCAGCTGACTCTTGCACAATTCGTTGTTTCAAAGGATTTACGACAAACTGCTCATTGAGCTTAGCAATCAAATCCTTGGAAAGATTGGTCATTTCTTCAAAGGACTGGACACGTTTACGGTAGAGCCATTCCCAGATTTGATCTGCTCGGAATTTTTTTCTCCTTGTTCTAATACCCATTCTTGCATGGTTTGACGTGTTAAACTATAAATAGACGGTTTCATCTCTTCTCCTTATTCTCTATCTATTTCTGACGAATGACAAAATGGCGCTGTCCCTTGTCCTCTTTCTGAGACTTTTGGTCCTTATGACGACGTCTATTTCTCTTATCCGCATTTGGTTTTCTCTTGTTTTGCGAAGGTTTCTTACCTCTTCTAGGAAGGTTTTCCTCCTCTTTTTTACGCATTTTCTTGTCAAATGACGCACGCTTAGGTGCTTGGTTTTCTAGGACAAAATAGGCACAACCATAACTACAGTACTCCAAAAGATAGTCCTGTAAGCGACTGATCTTTTCAATTTTTTCCCCTGTTCGATCGTCTTTGTAAAAACCACGTAGGCGGAGCTGTTCATTACTCCAGTCCCCCACGACATAATCAAACTTGGTCAACACTTCTGAGAAGCGCTGATTAAAGACTGTCACATCGAAGGCATCCTTGATATTTTCAACCAAGGTAAAAGCAATTCCTTCAGTCTCAACCTTATCCCCATTTACATGAAATTCTGGGCCAGGAAACTTGTTATAGTTGTATAATTCAGGTGCAATTTCTTTACGCATAGTCTTCCTTTTCCACGATTACTTAACACTCTATTTTACCATAATTTCTAGCAGTTAGCACGTTTCTCATAAAAATGAAAAAAGTCTGACGATTTTGTCAGACTTCTGCCATATAAACCAAAAAGAGAAGAATGACTCTTCCCTTCCTATTTTTTATTTAGCTGCTGCGTATAGCTCGTCTACTTTGTTCCAGTTAATAACTGAGAAGAAAGCTTTGATGTAGTCAGGACGCACGTTGCGGTATTTCACGTAGTAAGCATGTTCCCAAACGTCCAAGCCCAAGATTGGTTTTTTACCTTCTGAGATTGGTGTGTCTTGGTTTGCTGTAGAAGTCACTTCAAGCTTCCCTTCTTTGTTAACAACCAACCATGCCCAACCTGAACCGAAGCGTGTTGTAGCTGCTGCTGTAAAGGCTGCTTGGAATTCTTCAAATGAACCAAATGTTGCATCGATTGCTGCTGCAAGTTCTGCTGAAGGAGCAGTCTTTTCAGGAGTCATCAATTCCCAGAAAAGAGCGTGGTTCAAGTGTCCCCCACCGTTGTTGATAAGCGCTTGGCGGATATCAGCTGGGATAGAGTCTACATCAGCAAGCAAAGCTTCAAGGTCTTCACCGATTTCAGGGTGTTTTTCAAGAGCTGTATTTGCATTGTTTACATAAGTTTGGTGGTGTTTGTCATGGTGCAAGTGCATTGTTTCTGCATCAATGTATGGTTCCAAAGCGTCATATGCGTATGGAAGGTCTGGTAAGATAATAGCCATCTGTAATACCTCTTTTTCTTTCTATATGAAAATGATAACGCAATCATCCTCTTTTTTCAAGTTTTTTGCTCAATTTGCTTCTGCCGCAATCTGCAAGAGTGCCTTTTCAAACAAGTACCCTTTTTCATAGACACCTGTCTTAATCTGGTAGTCTGTTTCAATCAAATAAGAAATCGCTCGCTTGAGAAAGGCCAAGGAAATCCCTCTCGAATCTCTCAATGCAAACTTGATTTGATAAGGATTAGGATTGCGCCCCAAATAACTTCCCAGACTGCTTGCAATCTGCGATTCCGTCTGACCAGCCTCTGATAAAATCTTCACTTGGGTAAAGGTTCGAAACTGTCCTAACATGACAGCTATGAGCTTGATTTCGTCCTCCCCTTGCAAGGTCAAATCTCTAACCAAGTCACGCGCCTGGTCGATCTTTTTGCCCAAGATAAACTGAGTCAAATCAAAAATATTGTCCTGCAAGGTCTTAGGAATTGCCTCGACAATGTCCTTTTCCTCAATCATGCCATCGGACTTATAAGACTGTAAAAAGAGAAGATTTTTCTGGATTTCACTAAATTGAAAACCAGATTTGAGAAGTAGATTTTCAAAAGACTTTTCTGCAAACTGCAGACCTTGTGTCTGGCTCCATTTTTGGAAATACTGGCGCAATTCTTGTTCCTTGGGTTCAATAGCATCAAAGACAGTCGCATCTCGTTTGAGCAGTTTGACCAACCGTCTTTTACTATCCAGTTTTCCTTCTGCAAAAATCAAAAGTTTAGTCGTCGGCGAAGGATTGTCAAGGTATTCCTCAAATGACTTGAGCTCATCATCTGTTAAAAAACGTTTCTTGGCAGTTGTAATATCGACAAAATGGTCTAATATCACGATTTTCTCATCAGCAAAGAAAGGGAGACTGACCAACTCCAACTCTAAGTCTTTATAAGCTACTTCTTTCATATAAAAGTAAGCAAAATTGAGATCAGCTGGATCATAACCAATCTGCCTCAACACTTGACTCTTCATAACTTCAAACTGACCCTGATCTGTCCCTGTAAATAGGTTCAAGCTAGATAGACTTGATAAAGTCAACTTCTGACTGTCTTCAATGGCAAGCATCTTCTCTCCTTTCTTCTGATTTTTTATTAAACTTAATCAATATAGCGCAATTTCCCACGGAAATCTTCTAGGTTCTCATAACCTTTTTCTGCCATGATTTCTTTTAGTTCATTGGTAATGCGTTCAAAAGCACCGACACCTTCTTTGTGGAGCGTCGTTCCTACTTGCACCATACTAGCACCGCAGAGGATGTGTTCAAAGGCATCACGACCCGTCAGAACGCCACCTGTTCCGATGATTTGGATTTGAGGATTTAAGCGTTGATAGAAAGCATGGACATTAGCGAGAGCAGTCGGTTTGATATACTCTCCACCAATTCCACCAAAACCATTTTTAGGACGAATCACGACCGATTCGTCTTCTATATAAAGGCCGTTCCCGATAGAGTTAACACAGTTGACAAACTTGAGCGGATATTTGTTGAAAATAGCTGCTGCTTGGTCAAAGTGAACAATATCAAAATAAGGTGGCAACTTGATCCCGAGAGGTTTGGTAAAGTAGGCAAATACCTCTGACAAGATACGGTCTGTTGTCTCAAAATCATAGGCAATCTGAGGTTTTCCTGGAACGTTTGGACAAGAGAGATTAAGCTCTGTCAGTCCTTTGAATTCACTCTCTTGAACTTTTTTCAAGATGGCATGTGTTTCTTCTGGAGACATGCCAACTAGAGATAGGAAGAAAGTACGGTTTGGCTCTTTTTTCTGCAAGTCCAAAAGATAGTCCAGATAGTAGTCTAAGCCATTATTTGGTAAGCCCATGGAGTTGATAGAACCAAGTGGAACATCCTGATAACGTGGTTCAGGATTCCCCTGACGAAAGTCCAAGGTCGCTGTCTTTGTGACAAATGTTCCTGCTGCTGAGTTTTTGACCCCTTCTAGTTCCTCTATCGTCATACAAGCCACACCCGCTGCATTCATCAAGCAATTATCAAACTCAAAGCCAGCTATTTGTGTTTTCGTTGATACCATGATTCTGATCCTCCAGATTCCTTTTATTTCTAATATTATACCATACTTTAAGATTTTCTCTTTGAGAAAGTTATTTCTAGAGAAAACGTTCGTTTTTATAAATTGAAAGAATTTTTTGAAAATTTCTGTTTTTTCTTTACACTCAAAAAAAATTCTGCTATAATGGCTCATGTAACAAAATATAACAACAAAGGAGAACGATATGACATCTGCTAAAGATTATATCCAAAGCGTGTTTGCAACTGTGAAAGCTCGTAACGGGCATGAGGCTGAATTTCTCCAGGCGGTTGAAGAATTCTTCAGTACCTTGGAGCCTGTCTTTGAAAAACACCCTGAGTATATCGAAGAAAACATCTTGGCACGTATCACTGAGCCTGAGCGCGTGATTTCTTTCCGTGTTCCTTGGGTGGACCGTGATGGAAAAGTTCAAGTCAACCGTGGTTACCGTGTTCAATTTAACTCAGCTGTTGGACCATATAAAGGCGGACTTCGTTTCCACCCAACTGTAAACCAAGGGATCTTGAAATTCCTCGGATTTGAACAAATCTTTAAAAACGTCTTGACTGGCCTTCCAATTGGTGGAGGTAAAGGTGGATCAGACTTCGATCCTAAAGGAAAGACTGATGCTGAAGTGATGCGCTTTTGCCAAAGCTTTATGACAGAATTGCAAAAATACATTGGACCATCACTTGACGTCCCAGCTGGTGATATCGGTGTTGGTGGACGTGAAATTGGTTACCTTTACGGACAATACAAACGTCTTAACCAATTTGATGCTGGTGTCTTGACTGGTAAACCTCTTGGATTCGGTGGTAGCTTGATTCGCCCAGAAGCAACTGGTTACGGTTTGGTTTACTATACTGAAGAAATGCTCAAAGCCAACGGTAACAGCTTTGCTGGTAAAAAAGTGGTTATTTCAGGTTCTGGTAACGTAGCCCAATACGCTCTTCAAAAAGCTACTGAACTCGGCGCAACTGTGATCTCAGTATCCGACTCAAACGGCTATGTCATCGATGAAAATGGTATCGACTTCGACCTTCTAGCAGATGTGAAGAATAACCGTCGTGCACGTTTGACTGAGTACGCCGCTGAGAAACCAACTGCTACATACCATGAAGGTTCTGTATGGACTTACGCTGGTAACTACGATATTGCTCTTCCATGTGCGACTCAAAACGAAATCAATGGTGAAGCAGCTAAACGTTTGGTTGCTCAAGGTGTTATCTGTGTATCTGAAGGCGCCAACATGCCTAGTGACCTTGATGCGATTAAAGTCTACAAAGAAAACGGAATCCTTTACGGACCTGCCAAAGCTGCCAACGCTGGTGGTGTTGCTGTATCTGCTCTTGAAATGAGCCAAAACAGCCTTCGCCTCTCTTGGACACGTGAAGAAGTTGACGGACGTCTCAAAGACATCATGACAAATATCTTCAACACAGCTAAAACAACTGCTGAAACTTACGGTCTAGGTACTGACTACCTTGCAGGAGCAAATATCGCTGCCTTTGAAAATGTAGCCAATGCTATGATTGCCCAAGGTATTGTTTAATTAGTCGATACATCCTATCGGAGGACAAATGATGAACTTACGGCCGATGGAAGTAAGAGACAATACAGCTGTAGCGCGACTCATTCGAACTAGCCTAGAAGAATTCGGGCTTGACAAACCAGGAACTGTCTACTTTGATTCTCATCTAGATCATTTGGCCGACTATTATCAACATCAAGAGAGGGCGGCTTACTTTGTTCTGGAAGATGAAGGACAGCTGGTTGGCTGTGGTGGCTTTGCACCTGTGTCCGATAAAATTGCTGAATTACAAAAACTGTATGTCACTAAAAATAGCCGTGGCAAAGGTTATTCCAGCAGGTTGATAAAGCGGATATTCCAGGAAGCCCGCCTAGCAGGTTATGAACAGCTTTATCTAGAAACCTCTACTGAACTGGCTACGGCCGTGGCCATCTATCAACACTATAGTTTCACAGCATTGCAACAACCACTTACTAACGCCGTTGGCCACCCAGCTATGAATATCTGGATGATAAAATCCCTCTCATCAGATGAATAGATGGCAATATACTATGGTCGAGTCTAGGGCATCAGTACCAAGCTCCTCAACACAGCTAAAACAACTTTTAAAAATGTATCCAAGGTTATGATAGTTAAGGTATTGTTTCAATTTATTTTTCAATCCTCAATCGCTTTGATTGGGGATTTTTATATTGGTTTTAAAAAAGCTCACTATTTTTAATAGTAAGCTTAAAAATCGAAATTCACTTTACTTCTACTAAGGCAAAAGACAGGCATTCAACAATTTCATTTACTGCTTCATCTATGTCTAGGACCTCATTATTATTCAACATCATTGGAAGAGCATAAGAAAGACTCAAAGCTAGAATATAGCGAACAATTCTTTCATTTGACCAATCTCGGATAACACCATTTTCTTTAAACTGATTCAGAACTGGACTAATTGGTTTAATGATAGAGTGAACAATAACATTCCCTAACTGGTCAGAAATCGTTCCATCAATAAAAGAACGGTTCAAGAGAATTTTAACTTGCATTTGATTCTCCTGAATGAAAACTAGTCTATCCCGAACAATACTTCTTAAAAATAGCGGAAAAGACTCTTGGTTTGCTGTAAATTTCTTCTCAGAAAAATCAGCAATCACGTCTGGAATAACTTGCTCAAGAAAAGTCGATAAAATTGCTTCTAAGATGCCTTCCTTAGTTTTAAAGTAACTAAAAACTGTCCCTTCTGAAACTCCAGCCTCCTTAGAAATAAGGCTGGCTGTTGTATTTTCAAAGCCAATTTCTGAAAATAACTTTAGACTTGATAATAATACTTGACGTTGTTTTAAACTCAGGTTGCTATTTTCTAATGTCTGAGCATACTTTTCTTCTAAACTTTCCATTGCTGGCACCTCTCTGCTACTTTCTTACTTTTACGACTTTCTTACCTCGAGTGTGTCCCGACTTCAGGCTATGATATGCCTCTCTAACTGACTTTAGAGAAAAATCATAAACCTGATCAATATTCAGCCGAACCTTCCCTTCTGAGACCATTTCTGCTAGAGTGTTCAAATCATCATATGTGGAATGTCTCGGACCCGTGAACTGGGCACCTTTTATCATAACATATGGTGAAGGTACTAGCGTTCCAATAACCGTACCCTTCAATCCCAAACTGAAAGCCAATTTAACATAATCACTTCCATAGCAATCCAAGAATTTTGTAATTGGCTTTGCACTTGCTGATAAAAGAGCATTCTGGATGTTCTCTTCGTAGGCTACCGGTATAGCACCTAAAGACTTCAGATAATCTGAATTTTTCTTACTCGCAATTCCAATAACTGTCGCACCTTTAGCAACCGCATACTGTACTGCGATACTTCCAATACCTCCTGCTGCTGCTGAAATAACTACAACATCTTTAGAGTTTAGCTCAATCTTTCTAAAAGCACCTCCCACGGTTAGAGAGGCTACACCCATAGTAGCTGCATGGTTCATATCAATCATCTCTGGCTTCAACACAATTTCTGATTCATTGACACAAATTTCTGTTGCCAAAGCTCCCCTCTTGGTGCCTAATCCAGGGTCACTGATGATTGTTCCAAAAACCTTATCACCTACTGCAAACCGACTTACTCCTTCACCAACTTCTGTGATAACTCCAGCAAAATCCCGACCAATACCTCTTGGAAAAAGAGATGATTTTGATTCAAACCAATGACTTGGCTTCCTTAGTTTCGTCATAAAAGATAGAAAACGAAGTGGCTTTGCACCCTCAAAAGTTTTATAATCAATAGGATTTAAACAAACTGCATAAACTTCTACCCTAACTTGATTCACTTTCAAAGAATCAGATTTAATGTTCACTAAATCTAACACTTCTTCATCACCGAAATGACTATATTGTATTGCTTGAACAACCATTGTATGAACTCCTTACACATCTAAAAAAAATGAGTGAGCACTCAATCATTTTTCTTAATTATATGCTTATTCCCCATAGATGTCAACTATACTGTTTCCAAAAGTTCTAACTAAGTTAGCTGTTCATGATAAAAATAGATCTATTTTTCCTTATGAAAGATTATCAAACTATAACTCAAAGAAATCCGACTGCTTATAAAAGCAGCCGGATTTTTATATATCTAATTTTTCAAAAAATTTTCCTGTTGACTGCTTTTCTTTTAGCTTCTCCAGTAGCTCATTCTCCAGAAAAAGACTTAGTTCGTCAAAGTCTTGACAAACCTTAAAAACAGTCTCTCTGTCCAACTGGTCATAAGCTAGTTCGTAATAGTCCTTATGATGTTGCCAATTCTGCTCATAATTGATATCTGTTCGTTGATAGTAAACAATATTTTGCTTCGGTGTCAGGTAAATCTTCTGTGTTAGAATGCTTTTCCGATCTTTGGATAACTTGCTACGACTGAAAATCTTAACACCTTGAAAAATCTTGCGCTCATGGATACCTTGATTTGTGACTTTTAATTCAACTCTTTTATAGTGCATATAGTCACCTCCAAAAATTACTTTCATTATATCAGACTCTGGCAGATTTGCAAGCAAAAGTATCATTTCCAAAAATCTTTAGTAGCCTCTAAAATTTCTTCTGTCGGTGTTACTGTGGCCGCAATAATGCTCTTACCAGTCTTTTTCAGATAGGCTTGTATCAGATGATAACCATAAGCATAGCCCGCAGCATAGGGCATTCCAACTAGTATCTGACCCTGTATCTCAGCTATTTCATCACCGTAAAGATAAGGAGCCATTTCAGCCATCCCTGTTAGCTGAAGCTGACTTGAGATAATGGGCTTAATCTCTTCTAACTGCTCGGAACTAGTTGAAGTGACCCAGGATCCGATGAGCTCTTTACCATAGAGCTCAGCAGCAAAAGACTCTGCTAATCCTTCACTGACTACCCAGTCTGCTAGTGTTGTCTGTTGGTTCCATTTGATAAATTGGAAGCGAACATTGTGGTTGCACTCGTGAGCCAACGCGGCTTGCACACGTGGTAAAGTATAGTCATTCGGCAACAGACTAAGCATGAGGTATCCTGGAATTCCTCCATCTCCACTGTATCTCTTATTAAGCTGTAGCATAGGTTTTTCTGGATTGCCCAGTAAAATAGTAAAATGGTAATCCTCAACCTCTAAGTCATAGCCAGCTTGCTTAAAAAGACCGATACTCCTCTTGATAGTATCCTGACAATCTTGCCAGAGTTGATCAGAGCTCAGAGCGTCGATAGCTGGTCTATCCTTGTAGCTGATTCATAAAACCAAGTAGGAACAAAGCATCAAATCCTCCGGGATACTTGGCTTTCAGAGGAATATGTTGAGTTTGGTATTTCGTATCAGAAGGTGCCAACATGCCTAGCGACCTTGATGCGATTAAAGTCTACAAAGAAAACGGAATCCTTTATGGACCTGCCAAAGCTGCCAACGCTGGTGGTGTAGCTGTATCTGCACTTGAAATGAGCCAAAACAGCCTTCGCCTTTCATGGACACGTGAAGAAGTTGACGGCCGTCTCAAAGACATCATGACCAATATCTTTAACACAGCTAAAACAACTGCTGAAACATATGGTCTTGGTACTGACTACCTTGCAGGAGCAAATATCGCTGCCTTTGAAAATGTAGACAATGCTATGATTGCACAAGGTATTGTCTAAGAAATATGCTAAAAACCTCAATCAAAACGATCGAGGTTTTTTTGAAGCTTCATCTTCTATCAAAACTTCTTCTTCCATAGCATTTTTTATTTTTTTGCCCAAAGATAATAACGTTTCTACATCAGAGGGTTTGCTTGTCCCGAGAGGATTCCAAGTAGAAGATGATAAATTTTCATATTCCTTAGACCGAACTCGAAATTTAATATTATCCCCCTTGGTGTCTATGTCTACATTTAAGGCTCTCGCCCCCAGTTTAGGCTCCTTATTTTTTATCCTACAGAAAATAACTTCTCCTGATACAATCTCCTTTCCATTACACCAAATCCTAATATTTCTTCCAGATAATTCTACGACAAAATTCTTCACTAGACTACCTTGTATTTTTTTAATTAAAAGAAAACTAATACCAAAAAATACTAATACTATCGTATAAAGAAAAAGAGGTTGTGATTTAAAAAAATCATTCAGTTTTAAATAGAATATAGCCAACTGTATTCCCAATACAGGAAGCATGAGGAACATGGGAAAAAGGATACCAATTATTATATCTGATTTTGCTGTTGTCGCTGTAAATTCATATCTTTCCATCAATATCACCTTTATAACATTTCCTTTTTATAGGACATTAATCCCATACTAAGACGGATGCATCAGGGAGTTCAATCTCCCTTTCCCCTAGCAAAGATAAATTTTGAACTATTCTAAGGATATTGTACCACTATTTCTGCAAAAAATACCTTAGCAAACATAATCTCCTTCCACAGATACATCATCGCTTTATCAAGCGCTGGAGTTTGATTGACATGGTTCTCTAATCAAACTCCAGAACTTTATGATGAAAATTTTATGGAACAACTGGAGACACTTTATAAATTTTCTCTTTTCAATTATAAAGAAAAACCGCTACTCCTAAGAATAGCGGTTTAATCATGTTTTTAAGCTACTAATGTAGTTTCTCTATTATTTAAGAGTAACAATTTGCAAATCCTATTTTCTCCCAGTATTAGTGGGTTAATTCCTCAATTTTCAACTCTGGCAGGAATTTGGTAGGTAAATTGATAATCCAAGATTATCTAAACTGTTTGTAATCTCTTCTGAAATTGTTGAATCACCTGAATAATACCAATGACTATATGTATTCAACGTGGTTGACTTATCAGCGTGTCCTAATCGATATGAAACATATAAAGTATCCTTATGTAACACATTTATAAGATAAGATGCATGACTATGTCTTAATCCTTTCCCCGTAATTTCTGGTACACCAGTAATCTTAGCATGCCTTTTTATTATCCTAGAAATTGTAGACTTACATAAGGGGGCACCAAAACGTGATATTACATAATCTTTATCATCATTCTTGATTTGAACTTTGCGCCATTTTTTAAGTATAGTAATCGTAAAATCATCTAAATCAATTTTACGATTCCCTGCTACTGTCTTTGTTTGTTGTTTAGCATACCATACACCGTTTTTATCTTTCTCAATCGTCGAATGAACATGAATCCATTTACGTTCAAAATCAATATCTTCCCATTTAAGAGCAATACCCTCACTAACTCTTAAGCCAGTCATAAAATATAACCAGATCGTCATGTAATTATGGAGTCCCTCATACTCACTAATATCAAAAGAGTTTATTACCTTCTTAAATTCATCAAATGTCCAAAATTTTGTATCAGGGTGCTTTCCTTTAGGATTATCTAATCCTTTAAAAGGAACTCTATCAATATAACCCAATCTTTCTGCATAGCCCAGACATGCTTTAAATCTAGACCACATATTTTTAGCATAGTTACTAGAATACTTGTCTATAATAGCTATGCGAAATCTTTCACAGTCAATGGTACTAATATCTGATAATTTTTTACTACCAAATTGCTTAATAAATAACTGATGATGTGGTAAAGCGGTCTGATAAGTTACAAATTGAACTTTTTGTTGATAATATTTTAAATAGATTTCTTCCATAAACTCTCTAAAAGTTAGAAAACTATTATTAATAGTAGAGTTCACAAATTCATGTTTTAAACGAAGTATCTCTTCATATGCTTCCTTAAAAGAATTAAACGGTAGTCCCTGTTGATTTTTCCTTCCTTTCTTTTGAATTCTTTTCCCAGTTATTGGATCAACTCCTAATTCAATTTGAAAATAAATTTTTCCTTTTGAATCTTTGTATACACCTTTATATTTCTTTGTCTTCGATATAACCATTTTTCTCACCTTCTATATCTGAAAAAGAAATACCAATTAAATTTTCTACAATATTTTTAGGAGCAATGCCTAACCTTTTATTATCGAAAGGTGAACATCCTAATTGTACCGCATTCTTATCATTTTTTCTAGCTTCTTCAAACTTTTTTACAGCAATCTTTTTTGCTTGTCTAATAATATTCCTCGATGTGTGCTCTGGAAAACCAATCGCAACTAAATCTTTATAGTTTACTGTTTCCATGATTTTACTACTTCCTTTCTTAGATTTTTTCACCTCCATGGCATGACTGATGAAGTCATCATAAGAATTTCACTTGCTGCTCTTTTACGGTGGCAACCTGAACGGTCAGAAGTATCATTGTATATCATTTGTATCATGGCATATAAAGTATCGCTCTATTTTATTGATGGTTTTAATGTCGCTCTTATCATGGCGAGCCATTCAAAACTGCTCCACAAATGAGGAAAGTACCATTTTGGACTATTCAATTGTCAAAGAACAAATAAAAAATCTGCTCATTTTCAGACTCTATGAAATTGAGGAGATTATTTTCTAAAGCGAATTTTATCAGGAAACTCTGTCAATCCCAATAGATAGTCTGTACTGACATCGTAAAAGTTTGAGAGAGTTACCAATACATCTGCCGTCAAGGCATGCTCACCCCGTTCAATTTTAGCATAAGCTGAGTTTGTAAACGAAAGTATTTTTGCTATTTGTTTTTGGGTCAAATCGTGATCTTCCCTCAAATCTCTCAAACGTCTGTACATCTAGCTTTCTCCTAAGAAAAAGTATAGACTATATATTGTAAACTATTTAGGATATTGTCCAAATAGGACAACAGGAATTTCATCAAGTTTTATATATATGTAGACTTATATTTTCATATATGAAGGTTTTAAAAAAGAGTGAGCAATAATCGCTTTCGCAACCATACTCACTCAAATCGAGAGTATAAAAATTAAAATAACTCCCTACAATCATATTTTTCACCACATTCATAGAGAATAGTATTTT
>NZ_AFUB01000055.1 GCF_000222705.1 Streptococcus mitis bv. 2 str. SK95
TCAGTATTATAAAATGTAATATTCTGTGGCTATATTATATTCTATGTTGATTATTATCTTTTATTGACCATATGATAAACTTGAAGAATTAGCGATTATTTGATCATTAAAAAATAAGCCGCCTGATTGGGCGACTTTATTTTATAGGGAGATTATTATGAAAAAGTTTTAAGAGTTTAAGTTAAGTTCTTCTTAACTTATGAGCTTAGTATACACCTCCTAGCTTAAATTTTTCTTAAGTTTTTTGAGAAATGAAAAGTATAAAATAATATTGTCCACTTGGGTGTACGAAAAAGCACCTCAAATCATCTTAAGTAGCCAATCTGAGTCTAAAACCTAGCTTTTTCTGAAGGTCATTTCAAGCTGACACCTTTTTCCATAGTTTATAGATTGAAACTTTGCCTCATAAGTTACTTTCATAATGCACTTATCTATCAAATCATATATTCTACACTATAGCTAGCATCTGATAAGATACGAGCCAGAAACTGCTTGGTTCGTTCTTCTTGTGGACGACTAAAGAAATCGTGGGGATTGTTCTCCTCTACGATACGGCCTCCATCCATGAAAATAACGTGGTTAGCGACATCCCTAGCAAATCCCATCTCATGCGTGACGACCACCATGGTCACACCTTCTCCCGCCAACTGTTTCAGAACATCCAAAACATCTCCAACCAACTCAGGGTCTAGTGCAGATGTTGGTTCATCTAGCAAAATGACCTCGGGCTTGACGGCAATGGCACGCGCAATTCCTATTCGTTGTTGTTGTCCTCCAGATAGTTGTGAAGGGTAGTAGTCCTTATAAGCAAGTAAACCAACTTTTTCCAAGGCAGATTCTGCACGTTTAAGCGCTTCTTCCTTGGGAACTTTACGAGCCACGATTAGGCCTTCTAGAATATTTTCCAGAGCAGTTTTGTTTGCAAATAGATTGTAGTGTTGGAAAACAAAGGCTGTTTTTTGGCGAATTTCTAGAATGTCTTTCTTGCTTAATTTAGCTAAGTCATAGGTCTTTCCTGCCAAGGTCAACGTGCCACTGTCAGCTTTTTCTAAGTGGTTGAGGCAACGGAGAAAGGTCGTTTTCCCCGAACCTGATGGTCCTAAAATAACGACGACATCCCCTTGGTTGACCTGAAGATTGACATCCTCCAGAACCTGCCTCTCACCAAATGTTTTTGCGATATGTTCTACTTGTAACATCCTATCCTCCTATACAAAACGTGCGCTAGATGCTTTTGCTCTCTTTTCTTTTTTCACATAGCCTTTCTCCAGTAGGAAGAAGCCCCACTGAATCAAACCACAGATCAAAATATACTGCAAAAAGATCACAAAATAAGACTCAAAATACTGGTAACCGTAGGACGCTTCCACACGGGCAATAGCAGTGATATCCTTGATAGTCATAACAAAGACCAGGGAGGTCCCTTTGACGATATTGATCACCAGATTGGCCAAGTTAGGCAAGGCTGAGCGCAAGGCTTGAGGAAAAACAATCCTTAGATAGGCCTGGGTCGTAGTCAGTCCAATCGCATGCGCCGCCTCTAGTTGTCCCTTGTCCACCGTCAAAATAGCTGAACGCAAAATCTCCGACAAACTCCCGACTGTCATCAAACTATAAATGATAAAGGCATAGTAGAGAGGATCAAGTTTGAAAATATCAAAGTCACTTCCTATGCTTTTGAAAAATTGATTCAGCAGACTTGGAAACAAACTATAAAAGAAGAGAATCAATAAAATCGGAGGAGTCGCTCGGATAAACGCCAGATAGACCAGAGAAAAACTCCTCACCCCTCGAATCTTGTAAATCTGCCCCAAGGCTAAAAATAGAGCAGGTAAAAAACTTAAGACCATGGCCACAATCATGATGACCAAGGTGATTGGCACACCTTTCAAGGTCTCCAGAAAGGTCTTTACAATATAGTCTATGTCCATTTCTTACCTCCCTTTTGTTTCCAAAGACTTCTCAAGCAAACGACTCAAGCTAGAAATAACCAAAGCAATCCCCCAGTAAAGAAGCGCAACTGCCGTATAGGTTTCCAGTGAGTAGTTCCCTAAATTGCGACTGATCAAGAGATTGCCTGCCCCCATAACATCAACGAAACCAATCGTATAGGCCAAGGCAGCATCCCGCATGAGATTGAGAACAGCGGTCGTTATATTGGGAAGAGCAACCTGAAAAGCTTGGGGGAAAATGATTCTCCAAAAGGTCTGACTTGGAGTCAAACCAATACTAAGCCCAGCCTCTGTCTGCCCCTTTGGAATAGCTTGATAGGCCGCCTTGAAAACCTCAGCAACAATAGCTGCAAACAAGAGAATCATCGTAAGGAGAACAAAAATAGTTTTAGACCAGTTGTTGATATCCAAACCCAGCCACCATTTCAAAAATTCTGGCAAGCCATAAAAGACTAGAAAAAGCAAGACAATCGGCGGTGTACAACGAAGGGTAAAAATATAACCTTTGGAAATTGCTGCAAAACTCTTGTCTTCTCCTACTTGCGCCCAGGCCAAGAAACCTCCAAAAAGGGAACCAAGAAGAGTGGTAAAAAAGAGAATGGACAAGGTCATAGGAAGTGCCTGCCATAAGGTCGGCAAAAACTGAAAGACCTTGGAAAAATCATAAGAAACCATGCAAAACCCTTTCTAGTCTTGGAATTTCTGGTCTAGTCTTTGTCTACGTAACTAAAGACATCTTCTTTGAAATATTGCTGAGATAGCTTAGCAAGCGTGCCATCTTCTTTCAACTCTTTGATTGCTTTTTCATATTCTTTAGCAAATTTCTCACCCTTTTCATCACGGTGAATCAAAGGGTAGGTTGGAATGCCCTTGTATGGGAACCAGCTGAGTTTGTCCGCATATTGGTGGTAAGGGCCATCTTCTGCGGTAACTGCTTTTTCAAAGGACAGTTTGATATCAAAGAAGGCGTCATAACGTCCTTCTAAGACCCAGGCATAGGCATCTGCCACTTTAAAGGATTCAGCTGCTGTTAGCTCAATCGGTGCATCCTGATGTTTTTCATTGTAGCTGGTGATGACATTCCATTGAGCATTCTGTGGAGAGATGGGAACCAATTTCCCTTTATTCTTAGCAAAGTCATCAATGGTTTTGTATTTCTGTTCATCTTCTTTTCTGACAGTAAATCCGATGATGCTCGCTCCCACTGGTTCAGATGGAATGACAAACTTTTTAGCTCGTTCATCTGTGTACCAAGCTCCCTTGGTTCCGATGTCATACTTGCCTGATTCCAAACCAATCAAGAGATCATCATCACTGGTACCCGTATATTCAAATTTATAGTTTGCCAACTTCTCATCAACAGCCTTCAAAACAGCTACTTCATAACCATCTGATTCCCCTTTTTCATTGACAAAGTCATAAGGTACATAGTTTTGTGTATGGGCAACCTTCAAAGTTATGACTTCAGCAGACGAAGCCGTTTCTCCCTCCTTGGCTGGAGCGCCAGCTAAACTTCTCCCGATAATCGTTGCCCCAATTACTGCAACAACTGCTACACCACCGATAATCCATGCTTTTTTACTCATCTTTTTCTCCTTTAGTTTTCAAGCGTTTCTCTCACCCACTGGATACGTTCAACTGCGATATCACTTGGAATGGTACAATATGCCCCAAGTACCAAGCCCTGTTCCCCAGCTTCTGCAACTAGTTTCTTTGCCTCAGCCTGAATGGCATCCTTGCTACCAGTATACAGCAAGCCTGTCTTGCCATTTTCGAATCCTCCAAGAACCGTACGTCCCTTGAAAATCTCACGACCTTCCTTGAGAGTGATTCCCTCCGGTCCTACAGCCCAGTTAAAGACTTGGGCTGGATAGTCTGCAAAAAGGTGAATATCATTTCGCGCCCCCTCGTAGCCACAGATATGAAGAACAGTGACGCCACCAACAGCACTAGCTGCTTCCAGAACAGTTATCTCGCTTGGTGCAATGACGGCTTGATAAGCTGCTGCCGACACTCGTTGATCTTGGATACTTTGCACGCTGAGGTAGATTCCATCTGCACCAGCCTCTTCGATAACAGCTCGACTGAGACTAGCAATATCCTCTGCAATCACATCCAACACCTTCTTCAGAGCTTTAGGATCTTCCACCAAAAAATCTGCAATGAGGTCATCCCCACCAGACACTTCCCCAAGCAACCACTTAAGATAGGTCACAGGAGCAAAAATATTGTAAATCGCAACGATATCTTCTGTAAACTCTTGCTTAATTTTCTTAACCAAGTCCACCTGCTCTTTTATCCAAGCGTGGTCTGGCCCGAGTGGTTGAATGGCCGCCAATTCTTGAAGTGATTTTCCTTTGGTAATCGCTGGATTTGGATAAGCAAAGTAGCCATCACTCATGAGTTTGATAAAGTCTGGCTGAACTTCTCGGATAAAGCGCTTATGGCCCTCAATATTCTTCTCGATAATAGCTGGATTTGAGAAACCGTGTAGCCATTCGTCTTCGGATGTGAAATGGTGCCAAAAACCAACTGGCACACGATCAACCTTTTCACCTCTAAATGCTTTTAAAACCCATTCTCTTTTTTCTGACATTCTTATTCTCCATTTCTTACTTTTTCAACTAATAAACTGCTTGCGATATCATTCGAGCGTAGAAAGGGGAGACTGGACTTGGAAAAATCCTGAACTCCACGACATCTCTCTCCATTTTTGCAGTGGCTATTTTTTACGACGCTTATGGCGACCAAGGTCAGCAAACCAACAACTGCAATGAAGATGCCCCATCTTTTACTTTTCATAGCTCCTCCTTTTAGAGAACAGCCGCCTGCCGAATCCAGTCCAACCTCTCTAAGTCAAAGTCATCTGGAACAGTACAGTCAGCTCCCAGAAGAACGCCTTTACTACCCGCTTCAGCCAGCAACCGTCTTGTTTCATTTTGCAATTCTGCCTTGGAACCTTGATAAAGCAAACTGTTCTTGCCATTTTCAAATCCACCTAAAACGGGCTTGCCTGGAAACAACTCTCGACCCTGTGTCAAACTAACATCCTCATGATGAGTCGCCCAGTTGACAACTTGAGCTGGATAATCCTTAAATATCGTCACATCATTGCTCGCACCTTCAAAACCACAGATATGGAGGATATTGGTCCCACCCACCTGATTAGCTGCCTCCAAAACCGCTATATTGCTCGGTTCGATATAGGTTTGGTAGAGTGCTGGTGTGATGCGCTCATCTTGAATTTCCTGGGTGCTGAGGTAAATCCCGTCAACACCGCCTTGCTGGATGATTTTCTGAGTTAGGATAGCAATATCTCCTGCAATCACATCTAGAATCGCTCTGAATTGCTCAGGATTTTCAAGCAATAGGTAGGCTACTTCCTTATCTCCCCGCGAAGTTTCTGTACGGAACCAGCGCTTGAGGTAGGAGATAGGCGAAAAGATATTGTAGAAAGAAGCAATATCTTCGGTAAAGGTCTCTCGAATCGCTTGTACCACTTCCACCTGTTGCTGAATCCATGGGTGTTCCTCACCAATCGACTCAATAGAAGTCAGCTCCTGAATGCTTACGATCTTAGGACTATAGACATTACTTGGATAGAGGAAAAAACCGTCGCTCATAATTTTGACAAAATCAGGACGAATCCTTTCCACATAGCTGCGATGCCCATCAACACTTTTTTGAAAGATACGTGGATTATTTAATCCCTGCCCCTTTTCTTCGAGTGTTACAAAATGAAACCAAAATCCCACAGGAACTCTTTCCACTTCCTCGCCTCGAATCGCTCTAAAGACCAGATCTCTTTTACTTGTCATACCTTTCTCCTTCCATTTGGATTGAAACCATCTTACCACTCCTTTTCCCCTTTTCCCAATATATATTGACTATTGACTTGATTGGAAATTTTTATATCTATAAAGAAAAACACCTTAGAAATCCCTTTAAATCAGGTTTTCTAAGGTGTTTATACTCATTGCTTTCAAATGATGTTCTCTACGATATGAAATTTTTATAAGCTTGATAAGAATTATTTATACTCAGTCTTATTCCACAGTTACTGACTTAGCAAGGTTACGTGGTTTGTCCACATCAAGGCCACGGTGGAGTGTTGCAAAGTAAGCGACCAATTGCGTTGGTACGACCATTGAGATTGGTGAGAGGTAAGGGTGTACGGTCGTCAGAACGATATCGTCTGTATCTTTGGCAACATTTTCTTCTGCGATAGTGAGGACTTTGGCACCACGAGCAGCTACTTCTTGGATATTTCCACGAGTATGGTTGGCAAGGACTGGATCTGACAAGAGAGCCAAAACAGGTGTTCCTTCTTCAATCAAGGCAATGGTTCCGTGCTTGAGTTCTCCTGCCGCAAAACCTTCACATTGGATGTAAGAAATCTCTTTGAGTTTGAGACTAGCTTCCATGGCTACATAATAGTCTTGACCACGTCCGATGTAAAAGGCGTTACGAGTTGTTTCGAGAAGGTCTCGAACCTTGGCATCAATGGTTTCTTTCTCAGAAAGAGTTGATTCGATAGACTGAGCCACGATAGACAACTCACGAATCAGATCAAAGGCTTGTGCTTTGGCATTGCCGTTTGCTTCACCGACTGCTTTTGCAAGGAAGGCTAGGGCTGCGATTTGCGCTGTGTAGGCCTTGGTTGAAGCCACGGCGATTTCAGGCCCTGCATGAAGAAGCATGGTATGGTTGGCTTCACGTGAAAGAGTTGAACCTGGCACGTTTGTCACTGTCAAGCTTGGGATGCCCATTTCATTGGCCTTGACCAAAACTTGACGGCTGTCAGCTGTTTCACCAGACTGACTGATAAAGATGAAAAGTGGTTTCTTGCTGAGAAGTGGCATACCATAGCCCCACTCAGATGAGATTCCAAGTTCCACTGGTGTATCCGTCAATTCTTCCAGCATCTTCTTAGAAGCAAATCCTGCATGGTAAGATGTTCCAGCTGCAAGGATGTAGATTCGGTCTGCGTCTTGAACAGCCTTGATGATAGCTGGATCCACGACAACTTGACCAGCCTCATCTGTATAGGCTTGGATGAGTTTGCGCATAACAGTTGGTTGCTCATCAATTTCCTTGAGCATGTAGTAAGGGTAAGTTCCCTTACCGATATCTGACAAGTCTAGCTCCGCAGTATAGCTAGCACGCTCACGGCGATTGCCATCATAGTCTTGAACTTCGACGCTATCAGCCTTGACGATTACCAACTCTTGGTCATGGATTTCCATGTATTGGTTGGTCTCACGAATCATAGCCATAGCATCTGAGCAGACCATGTTATAGCCTTGTCCAAGACCAATCAAAAGTGGTGATTTATTTTTAGCTACATAGATGACATCTGGATTTTCAGAGTCAATCAAGGCAAAGGCATAAGAACCACGGATGATGTGAAGAGCTTTTTTGAAGGCTTCGAGAACTGACAAGCCGTCTTCTTCGACAAATTTTCCAATCAAGTGAACGGCGATTTCCGTATCGGTTTGTCCCTTAAAGTGGTGACCTGCAAGGTATTCTTCCTTGATTTCAAGGTAGTTTTCAATCACCCCATTGTGCACCAAGACAAAACGTCCAGTCTCAGAGCGATGTGGGTGAGCATTGTCCTCAGTTGGTTTACCATGAGTCGCCCAACGCGTATGTCCGATACCAGTTTTTCCCTCAACACCGGTAGTTTTAGCAGACAATTCAGCGATACGGCCAACAGCCTTGACTAGATGATTTTCAGCACCACCTAGAACAAAAATTCCCGCAGAATCATAGCCACGGTACTCGAGCTTTTCAAGCCCTTGAATCAAAATATCAGTTGCATTTGTGTTTCCAACAACACCGACAATTCCACACATAGTATATACGACACAGACCAGCTGTGCTTTCCCCTTAAATTGGTATAGTCTGATTTTCCTTTTACAGAACCAGCAAAGACAGTATATACTTGTTTTTCTCACTTGTCAAGCATAAAAATTGGTATAGTTTTTAAAAATGCCATCAGAGCAAGATTTCACTTGAGAACTGACAAGTAGGATTCGATTACTTATAATAGAGAGAGGAGGTAGTTACCATGTGGTTTTTCTTCGCACTTTTATCTGCTGTCTTTGCAGCCTTAACATCAATTTTAGCCAAGATTGGGATTGAGGGAGTTCCATCCAATCTAGCAACTGCTATTCGTACGGTCGTCGTCATTCTTATGGCCTGGGCCATAGTTTTCTTGACCAATAGTCAGACTGAGCTTGGCAACATCAGCAGAAAAAGTTGGCTCTTTCTCATCCTGTCTGGTTTGGCAACAGGCGCCTCCTGGCTCTGCTACTACAAGGCCTTGCAGATGGGTAATGCGACTGAGGTATCTGCTGTCGATAAGTTTAGTCTCGTCATTACACTCGTTTTAGCCTTTTTCTTGCTACAGGATGTCCTGACGTTTAAAACAATCATTGGCTGTATCTTAATTACGATTGGGACCTTGGTGATGATTTTGTAAACCTCTCCCCCTCCATATATGACCTCCCCCAAAAAAGTTAGATAGTTTTTGGGGGTATTTATTACGTCTAAATTTATAAGTACAGGGAATCAGCTTCAAGCGTCTAGCAAAAAGGAGAGAACCAAATTGGTTCCCTCCAAGATGAATTTTTTCATCAACCCATTACAGTTGATATAAAAACTAATTATCTCAGCTGGCTAACTTCGACTTGAAATTTTGCCTTTCTAAATCTGAATGTGGTAAACCGATGACCGACTTTTGACTAATCTAAGAGCATCATGGAATCAATAAACAATTTCTTTGTGAAATAACCATTTTTTATTAAGTAAGCTGTATATTTTGCTCTTGTGACCATTTGATCATACTCTTCTGCCGTACATTCTTGAACCACGCGGCTAGCTTCTTCCAAACTGGACACGACAAAGCCCAAACCTTTCTCACGGATATAGTCCACATTAGAAAGATAGTCTGGCACAACCACAGGAATACCCGCAGCCAGATAAGTTGTCAACTTATAAGAAACATTTTCTTTGTAGTAATCACGCTCTTCCGCAGGATTTTCGGAATTTCCCCATACTAGACCAAATCCTCCTCCTTTAGACAACTCCAACAATAATTCCTGCTGAGTTCGCCACCCCTCAAGATGGACTTTGGAATAATCTACCCCCTCTGCTCTCGTAGCATAAACATGAAGGGGGGTACTGTGTTTCCAGTCAACAATATGTGGAAAACGAGATGGGTCTCCTGAGAAGATTAATTTTTTCTCAAATTTTGGAGTATAGAGTTCCAAACCATGGGGAAGATCCCAGAGTTTTTGAACAACGTAGTTCTTGACGGTTAATCCCTCCGAAACGAGTTTCTGGTACATTTGTTCGGATGGTACTACCACCACATCACATTTATTATACATGTCAATGTGAGCCTTCATAAGATAATAATTGCTCTCAAACATTAGTGGCTGAACATCATGGATAAACATCACCATTTTTACATGAGAAAGCTTTAACTTTTCTACCAAGTGATTGTCCCATTCAACACTATTCCATGAAGGAGATTGGAAAAAAACAACATCTCCATAAGATACCCCCGCGACAATCCCATCCATCCGCGAGTTCAGTTCTTCCCACGGTTCATGGCTTGCATCATAAAAATATATTCCCAGTTCGTTAACTCCAAAGTCTCGAACAATTTTCATGACATTGTTCTGCGCCATCAAGGCAACACTCGTTGATGCTTGCCCAAATAAATTTGTGAAATGTACTTTCATTGTTTTCTAAATCCTCGTCTCAGTAATTTCTCTAAACATTGTATCATAATTTACGACTTTTCAAAAGCGTTTACATGCCAATTTTCAAGCTCAAGTTAGTTACTTGGGATAATTTTTCAGGAGTCTTATCTTCCAAGAACAATAAGGATAGCCTTAATAGATGTTTTTCTCACTCAATCTCACAAATTCGGTATCTTTGTTAGCTATGATAGATTGAATAAATTTTTCCTATTGAGTATATAATTTTTTGTACCTTTAGATTTCTCTGTTTATCTTGTGATGATTACAAACTCACATATAGAATTCTTATGTAATCAAGTCACTAACTTCTTTTCAAAGATTTGAGAAAGTGAGGTTTTTCCATTTTTCTTGCCAATTTTTCTTGGACAAGCGTTCTTGATAGAGCTTCATTCGGTCTTCATTATCTAGGAAATGAGGAGTTGGAGAAACTTGAAAGTTCAAGATATCCTCGAGTCCATAGGGGGCAAAGAACTCTAAAGTGGAATCTTCATTCAAGCGAAGTCCTATCGCCGTACATCGTTCTGGATACTTACTCATAGCATCACGAGAACTCGTGTAGGGCGCAGTGTGGGGATTGTGCAGATGCATATAGACCTGATTTTTCAACTCCCACTGATACTGAGGGAAATCTTCTCTCAGTTTTTTCTCTAGGGATACTGTTTCCTCATAAGAAACATCTGGATCAAAGAAAATCACATCCACATCCGTCTCACTATCAAAAGGGGATTTATCTGACAAGAGATTCCAAATAAAATTCCTGACAGAACCTGCTGCCAACCACGAGTCTTTCAGACCAAGATCTCGGATGATGGTCAGAATAGCCATTATATCTGGATTTCCTCTGAAAGCATCTAGAGTTTCTTGCTCATTTTTCATTGTATTCATAGCCTAAATGCTCATATGCCTTAGCTGTCGCCACCCGTCCTGAACGGGTTCGCATGATAAATCCTTTTTGGATCAGGTAGGGTTCGTACATGTCTTCAACCGTCTCACGCTCCTCAGCAATATTAACAGAAAGAGTTCCCAGCCCGACAGGACCTCCACCATACATCTCAATCATGGTACGGAGAATTTTCTGGTCCACATAGTCCAATCCTTCATGGTCTACATCCAGCATGGTCAAAGCCTTATCCGTAATAACATCATCGATCAAGCCATCCCCCATAATCTGGGCAAAGTCGCGCACGCGCTTGAGGAGACGATTGGCGATACGGGGAGTTCCTCGACTGCGTAAGGCCAGCTCAGCAGCTGCTTCATGAGTGATTTCCATCTCAAAAATATCTGCCGTCCGCTCAACAATCTCTGTCAAGTCAGCATGGGCATAATACTCCATATGACCCGTAATCCCAAAACGTGCTCGTAGCGGATTTGAGAGCATACCAGCCCGAGTCGTCGCACCAATCAAGGTAAAAGGTGGCAAGTCCAGATGAACACTACGACTGCCTTCCCCTGCACCAATCATGATATCAATGTAGAAGTCCTCCATGGCACTATAGAGCACCTCTTCCACCGACATGGGCAAACGATGAATCTCGTCGATAAAGAGGACATCTCCAGGCTCCAAATCATTCAAAATCGCTACCAGATCACCCGCTTTTTCAATGACAGGACCAGACGTTTGCTTGAGGTTGACTCCCAGTTCATTGGCAATGACAAAGGCCATGGTTGTTTTCCCAAGTCCTGGAGGGCCAAACAAAAGAACATGGTCCAGCGCTTCATCCCGCATTTTGGCAGCTTTGATAAAGATTTGGAGCTGATCCTTCACCTTATCCTGCCCGATATATTCACGTAAGTATTGAGGACGGAGCGTACGTTCTACCAACTCCTCATCACCCATTATCTCATTATCTAAAATTCTACTCATGTTCCTATTATAGCAAAAATCTAGTTGACAAACAAAAAAGCCACCTGATTGGGTGGCCTCTTTAGGGAGATTATTATGAAAAAGAAAGGATTAGGATTTCATTAAATAAAGTTAGGAGGTCTTTACTTAATGACTATATGATACACAAGGAGACTTAAAATTACCTTAACTTTTTTCTAATTTATCATTTTTTTAGAAAAATTTTTTCCAAATAAAATTTCCTTTCTCAAGTCACAAAAAAGCCACCTGATTGGGTGACTTCTTTAGGAGATTATGATGAAAAAGAAAAGTTTAGGATTTCATTAAATAAAGTTAGGAGGTCTTTATTTAATAACTATATGATACACGAGGAGACTTAAACTTTACTTAAGAAAAATAATTATTTTTATTTTTTTCGATCCACCCAAATCATTCCCGTACAATCATAAGTAGATAAGGTTTCAAAACCCAGTGAACAGTAGAATTCCAAATTTTTTTCTGTCTGTTCGGTCACTAGTTGGACTTGATAGGCATCTTTAAAATCCTCTAAAGCCTCTTTCATCAAGTCGCTACCAAGCCCTTGGCGCTGATAGCTAGGCAAAACGATCAAATCCTGGACAAAAACCGATGAAAAACCATCTCCGACCAAACGAACCAAGCCCACCACGGCATCACCATCAAGTGCCAGGTAAATTGCTAATGAGTGATACAAGGCCTTCTCCAGCATCTGAGGTTGATGTGTATAATTTGTCCATCCAACTGCCTGATAGAGATGCAAAACATCCTCTAGCTTGACAATTTCTTGCTTTCTAATAGTCATCATCTCAACACCTCTCAGAATTCTCTTAAGCTCCTGTACTGCCGTCCATCTTTATCAAAGTTTTCAGGAGCCAGCCACATTTCCAAGCGAGCTTTGGCTTGGGACCAGTCCTTATCAATCATAGACAACCAATCCGTATCCCTCGTCCGCCCCTTATAAACGACAGCCTGGCGGAAGGTTCCTTCATAGACAAAGCCCAAACGCTCTGCTGCTCGTCTTGATGGTAAATTTAAGGCATCACATTTCCACTCATAGCGACGATAGTTAAGCTCCTCAAAAACATAGCGAGCCAAGAGATACTGAGCTTCTGTCCCTATTCGTGTCCCCCTAAGCTCTGGAGAAAAGATAACAGTACCAACTTCAACTACACGATTATTTTGGTCGATGCGCATAAGAGAAAAAGTTCCCAAGGCCTTACCCGTCTCCCTATCCAAGATAGCATAGAAAAAACGGTCCTTACGAGCCAACATCTGATTTAAAACGGCAGCCAGTTCCTCCATATCTGCCACTGGCTCCTGAAAAAGGTAGGTCCACATCTCCCGAGGAGTATCTGGGCCATAAACAGCTAGCAAATCCTCCGCATGCTTTTCCACAGAAAGAGCCTCTATCCGAGCATAACGTCCTTCTAAGAAATCAATGGAAGGTAATTCACCTGGTGTATAACCTTCCATTGACTCACCAATCATCTGATCATATTCGTTTACTGGCATAGCTTTCTCCTTGTTTTGCTTTTCAAACTTTATAATTGCACATAGTATATCATACTTTCATGAAAAAATTCAAAAATCCTCCAGATTCTACCTCTGAAGGATTCATTTCTTATTTCACAACGATATTAACGAGTTTAGTTGGCTCAAACAGTTTGGGAAACTGTTTGAGGTTGCAAATGAGCAAATAAATTGGTTATTTCACAACAATATTAACCAATTTATTTGGTACACTAATCACCTTAACGATTTCCTTACCGTCAATTTCTGCCTTGACTTTTTCGTCAGCGAGAGCAATTTCTTGCAATTCTTCGCGTGATAGGTCTTTAGCGACCATGAGTTTGGCACGAACTTTTCCTTTGATTTGAACGACGATTTCGATTTCGTCTTCGACCAATTTACTTTCGTCCCATGCTGGCCAAGCCACGTAAGAGATGGACTCACCTGTTGCTGCAACAGTTTGCCATAGTTCTTCTGCCAAGTGAGGTGCAAATGGGGCGATCAATTGGATAAAGCCTTTGGCATAGTCCACATAGAGCTTTTCTTCCTTGTTAGCCGCATTGACAAAGACCATAAGTTGGGCAATGGCTGTGTTGAATTTCATAGACTCGATTTGCTCAGTGACAGATTTGACTGTTTCATTGTAGACCTTGTCAAGAGCGCCATTATTTTCCGCAGCGATTTCTTTACTTGTAATCAAACGGTAAACACGGTCAAGGAACTTACGGCTTCCTTCCAAACCTTCTTCAGACCAAGCAATCGAAGCATCAAGCGGTCCCATGAACATTTCATAGACACGAAGGGTATCAGCACCGTATTGCTCTACTACGTCGTCTGGATTGACAACGTTCTTAAGGGATTTAGACATCTTGGCTGGCGCTTGCTCCAATTCTTCCCCCGTTTCCACATGGAAAAAGGAACCGTCACGTTTTTCAACCTTATCAGTTGCCACAAGAGCACCACGGTGGTCACGGTAGCTTGTTCCCAAAATCATTCCTTGGTTAAAGAGTTTTTGGAATGGTTCCTTAGTCGGAACAACACCGAGGTCATAGAGGAATTTGTGCCAGAAACGAGCGTAAAGCAAGTGAAGTACAGCATGCTCTGCTCCACCCACGTAGATATCTACTGGCAACCATTGTTTGAGGAGGTCCTCATCTGCCAATTTCTCAGTGTTATGTGGATCAATATAGCGGAGGTAGTACCAACTTGAACCAGCCCACTGTGGCATGGTGTTGGTTTCACGACGACCTTTGACACCATCTTCACGAGTCACTTCAAGCCAGTCTGTCAAGTTAGCTAGCGGACTCTCACCAGTACCTGAAGGGCGGATATCCTTGGTTACTGGCAAGACAAGTGGCAATTCACTTTCAGGAACAGCTGTTAAAGTCCCATCTTCCCAATGAATGATTGGAATTGGTTCACCCCAATAACGTTGACGGCTAAAGAGCCAGTCGCGGAGACGGTAGGTGACCTTCTCTTGACCACAACCTGCTTCTTCCAACCAAGCGACAATCTTGGCGATAGCATCTTCTTTATTAAGTCCGTTCAAGAAGTCCGAGTTGATGTGAAGTCCATCTTCAGTATAGGCAGCTTCTTCAACGTTTCCACCTTCTAGCACTTCTACGATTGGAAGGTCAAATTGTTTGGCAAATTCCCAGTCACGTTGGTCATGGGCTGGCACAGCCATGACAGCACCTGTTCCATAGCTAGCAAGAACATAGTCGGCAATCCAGATTGGGATTTCTTTGCCATTGACAGGGTTGATGGCATAAGCACCAGTCCAAACCCCTGTTTTTTCCTTGGCAAGGTCGGTACGAGCCAAGTCTGACTTGAGGCTGGCTTGATGTTTGTAGTCTGCTACGGCTTCAGCTTGTTCTGGACTGACGATAGCATCTACCAAATCATGCTCAGGAGCCAAGACCGTGAAAGTCGCACCGAAAAGGGTGTCCGGACGAGTGGTAAATACTGTGAATTCCTTATCCGTACCTTTTACCTTGAAGGTTACATTGGCACCAGTTGATTTCCCGATCCAGTTACGTTGCATGTCCTTGATAGACTCTGGCCAGTCCAGGTCATCCAAGTCAGTCAGCAAGCGCTCAGCATAGGCAGTAATTTTGAGCATCCATTGGCGCATTGGTTTGCGGACAACTGGATAACCTCCACGCTCAGAAGTTCCGTCAGGAAGGACCTCTTCGTTGGCGATGGCCGTTCCCAATTCTTCTACCCAGTTTACTGGCACTTCCGCTTCATAGGCCAAACCTTTTTCGTAGAGCTTGGTGAAGATCCACTGAGTCCACTTGTAGTAGTTTGGATCTGTTGTATTGACTTCACGATCCCAGTCGTAAGAAAATCCAAGCGCATTGATTTGGCGTTTGAAGTTAGCAATATTTTCCGCTGTAAATTCAGCTGGGTCATTCCCCGTATCCATGGCGTATTGCTCTGCAGGCAATCCAAAGGCATCCCACCCCATTGGGTGAAGGACATTGTAGCCTTGCGCACGTTTGTAACGGCTAAGAATATCCGTTGCTGTATAGCCTTCTGGATGTCCTACGTGCAATCCAGCTCCTGAAGGATATGGGAACATATCGAGGGCATAGAACTTCGGTTTAGAGGCATCTGTTCCTGTCTTAAATGTATGATGTTGAGCCCAGTAGCCTTGCCACTTGGGCTCAATTTCCTTATGATTGTAAAAACTCATGCTATTTCTCCAATTTTATGATGTTACTATTATACCATTTTTGGGGGAATTTGAAAGTCGAGAAAGAATCTTTTCCCCTCCATTATCAAGAAAGATTGGCTCTGAAAACACTCTTACTAAGCTGAATAAAAAAATAGCTCCTATACGAAGCTATCTTGATCAATGCTTACTTTCTTCCATCTTCTCACGTCCTAGCTCTCGGTAACTACGGTCACCAACAACTTCTACGCTAAACTGGCCGTCCTCATATTCTAGGATGGTCACACTACCATTATCCAGACCATGCGGATGCATGCCATTGATCAGATACACAATGGTACCAATCGTCATTCCATGACTGACAACAAGGGCATTCCCACCACCGTGTTCTTCCATTTCTTTGGCAATCGATTCAAATCCTTCCTTGATTCGACCACTGAGTTTTTCCCAGCCTTCAGCCCAACCAGCAGTATCAACCTCTACCAAACCTTCTGCTAGCTCTGCATAGGATAACTGATGAACATGATCCACCTTGAAAACACGAGGAATGACCCCCATAAAGAGATCCCCATCATAGGCCCCATCAAAACTACCAAAGCACCACTCACGGATGCGCTTATCCATACGGTAAGGGATTTTCCCCTGCAAGCCCAGTTCTTCTAGGATAATTCCCATCGTCTGGATAGTACGCCCTGAATCACTGGAATAAGCTCGGTCAAACTGCAAACCAGACTCTCTCAAGCCAATTCCTAACTCATGAATCCCCAACTCACCTTCTGCTGTCAGAGGTGTATCACTCCATCCTTGAGCACGTCCAATCGTGTTAAACATGGTTTTCCCATGACGAACCAAGTACAATCTTACTTTAGACATTTTCTATCCTCCATTTTCTTCTATTATATCATGGATCAAAGAAATATTCGGCTTTCAAAAGCAAAGCCTGCTCTCCTAATTTTGCCACAAGAAAAGCTACCCTAACGGTAGCTTTCCTAGGAGATTATTATGAAAAAGTTTAGGATTCTAATTAAATAAAGTTAGGAGATCTTTATTTAATGATTATAGTATACACAGTCATCCTTAAACTCAACTTAAATTCTCTCTCCTTTTTATTAATTTTTAAAACTATGGATTGGAGCTGGGATTTGACCTCCACGAGAGATGAAATCGACAGATGAAGCCCCGTTGACTTTCATAACTGGCGCTGTTCCTAGCAATCCACCAAACTCAATCATATCGCCTTCTTTGCCCTTTGGAATAATACGGACGGCCGTTGTTTTCATATTAATGACACCGATTGCCGCCTCATCCGCAATCATCGCCGCAATGGTTTCAGCAGGCGTATCTTCTGGAATAGCAATCATGTCCAGTCCAACAGAACAAATAGCCGTCATGGCCTCTAGTTTCTCTAAATTCAGAGAACCATTTTGCACCGCAGCAATCATACCCTCGTCTTCAGAAACAGGGATAAAAGCCCCTGACAAGCCACCAACCTGGTTACAAGCCATAACTCCGCCCTTTTTAACTTGATCATTCAAAAGAGCGAGTGCAGCAGTCGTCCCATGTGTACCAACTGTTTCTAGGCCCATTTCCTCCAGTACTCGAGCCACAGAATCACCAACTGCAGGAGTTGGCGCCAAACTTAGGTCTACGATTCCAAAGTCAACACCAAGGCGTTCGCTCGCCATTTGACCAACCAATTGACCAATACGAGTAATCTTAAAGGCTGTTTTTTTGACTGTCTCAGCTACTACATCAAAACTCTGACCACGAACCTTTTCTAAGGCACGCTTGACAACACCAGGACCCGAAACACCAACATTAATGATAACATCTGCTTCTCCAACACCATGGAAAGCCCCCGCCATAAAAGGATTGTCCTCAACAGCGTTAGCAAATACGACCAACTTGGCCGCACCCATATCTGATAATGCAGCTGTTTCCTTGATAATACGTCCCATATCTGCGACCGCAGTCATGTTGATACCTGACTTGGTTGAGCCGATATTGACTGACGAACAAACCTTGTCCGTTTCTGCTAGAGCACGTGGGATAGAATTGATGAGAATCTCATCTCCTTTTTGGTATCCTTTTTGTACCAAGGCCGAAAAACCACCAATAAAGTCAACACCAATCTCCTTGGCAGCCTTGTCAAGTGCCTTTGCCAAAACAACATAGTCTGTCGCATCAGTCGCTGCTCCAATCAAGGAAATCGGAGTCACCGATACTCGTTTATTGACAATAGGAATCCCTAATTCTGCAGCAATTTCATCTCCTACAGTCACAAGATCTGCCGCTTTAGTTGTGATTTTTTTGTAAATTTTTTCAGCGGCACGTTCGATATCTGGGTCAATACAGTCCAAAAGGGAAATCCCCATAGTGATGGTTCTGATATCAAAATTCTGCTCTTCAATCATAGCGATGGTTTCAGTAACTTGTCTAATATCCATGATACCCTCCTAGATATTGTACATAGCATCAAAAATCGCTGCACTTTGAATATTGATTTTAACATTCAAGGTCTGTCCGAAAGTTTCAAACTCATTTCGAAGAGTTGTAAAATCTTGTTTTACATCACTAGATACGACTGCCATCATGGTAAAATACTCATCCAGTACTGTTTGAGAAATATCATCAATATTCAAACCCAATTCTGCAATTTTAGTAGACACGCCTGCAACAATACCAGCCTTGTCCTTGCCAACCACTGTAATAATAGCCTTCATCCTTATACCCCATTTCTACGATTATTAGAAAACCTGAACGTTTTTGATTTTCTTTTTCCTTAGTATAGCATATTTACGTAAAAATTACTAAAAAACGCCTGCTTACGAAGTTGTTCTTAAACAAAAAACAATTTCGTAAACAAGCGTCTACCCTATCAAATGATGATGAGTGTTCCCGCTGGGACCGAAGTCCCAGCGGTAGACCAGAGCTAGACTAAGAGCACAAGACTCCATCATCATAACACTCAACAAAATTGATGATTTTATACTAATTCGATGATCGCCATTGGCGCAGCATCACCACGACGTGGTTCAGTTTTAAGGATACGAGTGTATCCACCGTTACGTTCAGCATAACGAGGTGCGATTTCTGAGAACAATTTTTGAAGTGCTGTAGTAGAAGTGTACTTATCAGTTGCTTCATCATAGTTTTCAGATGCGATTTCATTACGTACGAAAGCAGCTGCTTGACGACGTGCATGCAAATCACCACGTTTACCTAAAGTAATCATTTTTTCAACAGTTTTACGGATTTCTTTAGCACGAGCTTCAGTTGTCACGATTGATTCGTTGATCAAAAGGTCAGTTGTCAAATCGCGAAGCATTGCTTTACGTTGTGAGCTAGTGCGTCCTAGTTTACGGTAAGCCATGTATTCCTCCTTTATTTATCTTTTAATCCAAGACCCAAGTCAATGAGTTTGAGTTTCACTTCTTCCAAACTCTTGCGTCCAAGATTTCGTACTTTCATCATCTCTGCTTCAGATTTTTCTGTCAAATCATGCACAGTATTGATACCGGCACGTTTCAAACAGTTGTATGAACGCACAGACAAGTCCAGTTCCTCAATCGTCCGATCCAAAATACGATCGTCAGATTCAGTATCAGCTTCTTTCATCACTTCTGCAGATTTAGCAATCTCTGTAAGATTTGTAAACAAATCAAGATGTTCTGTCAAGATACGTGCTGAAAGCCCTAAAGCATCTTCTGGAATGATTGTTCCATTAGTCAAGATTTCAAGGGTTAATTTGTCAAAGCCATCGTTGCTACCTACACGAGCAGGCTCTACTTGATAGTTGACTTTTGTAACTGGTGTATAAATAGAATCTACAGCAAGTGTTCCAACTGGTGCATTATCTTTTTTGTTTTCATCAGCAGGTACATATCCACGACCACTGTTAACAGTCATTGTCGCTTTTAGAGAAGAACCTTCACTGATTGTAAAGAGATAATGATCTGGATTTACAATTTCAATATCACTGTCAGTCAAAATGTCTCCAGCCGTAATTTCAGCAGGACCTTCAACGTCAAGTTCAATGATTTTTTCGTCTTCAACGTATGATTTCACTGCAATCCCTTTAATGTTCAGAATGATTTGCATCACGTCTTCACGAACACCTGGAACTGTGTCAAACTCATGCAAGACACCTTCAATGTTGATAGATGTCACTGCTGCTCCTGGTAGAGAAGCTAGTAGTACACGACGAAGAGAGTTACCAAGAGTTGTACCGTAGCCACGTTCAAGTGGTTCGATTACAAACTTGCCATAATCTTTATTTTCATCAATTTTTGTTATATTTGGTTTTTCAAACTCGATCATTTAGTTACTCCCTCTTAAACGAAAAGCAGTGTAATGCAATGATTATACACGGCGACGTTTTGGAGGACGAGCACCATTGTGTGGCACTGGAGTCACATCACGAATTGCTGTTACTTCAAGACCAGCGGCAGCAAGCGCACGAATAGCTGACTCACGACCAGAACCTGGACCTTTTACAGTAACTTCAACTGATTTAAGACCGTGTTCTTGTGCAGATTTAGCAGCAGCTTCAGAAGCCATTTGAGCAGCGAATGGTGTAGATTTACGAGAACCTTTGAAACCAAGAGCACCAGCTGATGACCAAGCGATTGCATTACCATGCACATCAGTAATCATAACAATAGTGTTATTAAATGTAGCGTGAATATGAGCAATACCAGATTCGATATTCTTTTTCACACGACGTTTACGTGTTGGTTTAGCCAAGACTTTTACCTCCTATATTATTTTTTCTTACCAGCAATCGCAACAGCTTTACCTTTACGAGTGCGAGCGTTGTTTTTAGTGTTTTGTCCACGGACAGGAAGTCCACGACGGTGACGAATACCACGGTAAGAACCGATTTCCATCAAACGTTTGATGTTCAAGTTTACTTCACGACGAAGGTCACCTTCAACTTTGATTGCATCCACTTCACGACGGATAGCATCTTCTTGATCTGATGTAAGGTCACGTACACGAACATCTTCTGAGATTCCAGCAGCAGCCAAAATTTTCTTAGATGTTGCAAGTCCGATACCATAAACGTAAGTCAATGAGATTACTACGCGTTTGTCATTTGGAATGTCAACTCCAGCAATACGAGCCATGTTTTCTCCTTTCTATCTTATCCTTGACGTTGTTTGTGTTTTGGATTTGCTGGGCAAATTACCATAACACGACCATTACGACGAATTACTTTACAGTATTCGCAAATTGGTTTGACCGATGGTCTTACTTTCATTTCTTATCCCTCCAAGTTTTTCGATTATTTAAAGCGGTAAGTGATACGTCCACGTGTCAAGTCATATGGACTCATCTCGACAGTAACACGATCTCCCGCTAAAATACGAATATAGTTTTTACGAATTTTACCAGAAACTGTTGCTAAAATCTGATGTCCATTTTCAAGTTCAACCGTAAACATTGCGTTAGGCATTGTATCGACTACTTTGCCTTCAACTTCAATCACATCGTCTTTTGCCACGCAAAAGCACCTCCATAAATTTCGATTCGATGCCTCTAAACACAGAGACAACAATTATAAGTCAGACTATTTCAGTATAACATTTGTAGCGATTTTTTGCAAGTGTGAAAAACGCTTTATTTCAAATTTGTCAATACTTTTTCGATGTCTTTAAACACATCGTTGATATCTTGATTTCCTTCGATATCGTGGACCAAACCTTTGGCACGATAGTGAGCAATGATTGGTTCACCTTGTGCGATATTCACATCCAAACGACGTTTAACAGTCTCAGGTTTGTCATCTTCACGTTGGTAGTAATCTTCTTCTTTGTAGTCAACTGGTGGGTTGAAAACTTTGTGGAAGGTTTCGCCTGTTTCGCGGTGGATGATACGACCACTCAAACGTTCCAAGAGACAATCTGGATTCACTTCGATGTTAATCACACCTTCAAGTTCGATACCAAGTTCAGCCAATGTTTTGTCCAAAGCATGGGCTTGTTCAATTGTGCGTGGGTAACCATCCAACAAGAAGCCTGTTTCTTTGATATCATCCTGTGAAAGGCGCTCTTTAACGATTCCATTTGTGACCTCATCTGGAACCAACTCACCTTTGTCAATGTATGACTTTGCGAGTACACCCATTTCAGTTTGATTTGCCATAGCAGCACGGAACATATCTCCAGTTGAAATGTGTGCCACGTGGAATTGTTCCACAATTTTAGCTGCTTGCGTTCCCTTACCTGCTCCAGGTAAGCCCATAATCAAAAGATTCATGATCTGATCTCCTTATTTTGTATTTAAATAGAAGCAGAAAGTTTGTTTCAACCCCTATTTAAAAACAAAATAGAAGAGGGGAGATGAAAATCTATCTTTCTAGATAGACCTTCATACTCCACTCCCTAAGCAAAAGTAATCTTGCTTTTATTCTGTTTTGTCCATGAAACCAACATACTTACGTTTCAATAGGTAACCTTCTAGCTGTTTGATGCCTTCAATACCTGTCGAAATAATGATCAAAAGACTAGTTCCCCCAAAAGCAACGGCTTCTGAAAGACCAAAGACATCTTTTGCTACAATCGGCAAGATTGAAATCACACCAAGGAAAAGGGAACCGACTGTTGCAAGGCGACGAAGAAGTTTTGACATAAACTCTTCCGTTCCTTTACCTGGACGGACACCATGGATATAGGCTCCGCTCTTTTGCAAGTTTTCTGCTGCTTTCTCTGGATTGATCTGTACAAATGTATAGAAGAATGTAAAGAGAATAATCAGCAGTGCATACATGGCAACACCTGTTGGAGATGTTGTAGATAACATTTCCTGTGCTGTACGTACCCAAGCCCAATCATGACCTGTAGCGCTGACAAACTGAAGAATAGCCGCAGGTGCTGCTGTAATGGAACTTGCAAAGATAACTGGGATAACACCAGCAGGATTGACCTTCAAAGGAAGGTAAGAACTGGATGGAGCACCTTGAGCAACTTTTGTATATTGGATCGGAATTTTATATTCTGCCTGTTGTACATATGTTGTAAAGTATACAATCAACAAGACAGCGATAATGAGAATAACGACAAATATAATAGATGACGTCAACCGATCACTTGGAATATTGACAAAATAGTCCTCATAGATACCATGAATCATCTCTGGAATTGAAGCCACAATCCCTGCAAAGATAATCATAGACACCCCGTTACCATATCCCTTATCAGTGATTTGCTCCCCTAGCCAAGTAACAATCATAGTACCTGCAGTCAGGATAATACCAATCGTAACAAAGACTTGAGGGGTTAGATCTGTCGTTAATAATTTTGCACCAGATAGAGTATTAAAACCAGCAGTGATTCCGATTGATTGCACAAACGCAAGTACAAGCGCAATATAACGAGTCGCTTGGTTTATCTTTCTCCGTCCTACTTCCCCCTGCTTGCCCCACTCTACAAACTTTGGAACAATATCCATTTGTAGCAATTGAACAACGATGGAAGCTGTGATATACGGACTCACACCGAGTGCAAAAACCGAGAAGTTCTTCATGGCATTCCCTGAAACTAAACTAAGCATGTTTAAGAAGGATAATCCACTCAAAGCTTCCAGACTTTTTGCATTCACACCTGGTACAGTAATACTAGTCCCGATACGGAAGACAAGTATGATAAAAATCGTAAAGAGAATTTTTGATCGTACTTTCTTAACCTTGAGGGCCTCTTTTAATAATTTAAAAAACATAGGTCACCTCTCTAGATGACTTCTACTGAACCACCTTTAGCAGTGATAGCTTCTTCAGCTGTTTTTGAGAATTTAGCTGCTTTCACAGTCAACTTCTTAGTCAACTCACCGTTACCAAGAATTTTAACGCCTGATTTTTCAGCCTTTACAATTCCTGCTTCGATAAGAACAACTGGAGTAACTTCAGTACCATCTTCAAAAACGTTCAATTGATCAAGATTTACAATTGCGTATTCTTTAGCGTTGATGTTAGTGAATCCACGTTTTGGAAGACGACGGAACAATGGAGTTTGTCCACCTTCAAAACCAAGGCGAACTCCGCCACCGCTACGAGCTTTTTGACCTTTTTGACCGCGACCAGATGTTTTACCGTTACCTGATGAAGTACCACGACCAACACGGTTACGTACTTTACGAGAACCTTCTGCAGGTTTCAATTCATGAAGTTTCATTATTTTTTCTCCTCTTTTGTAAAATGCTAGCGCCGATAAGAGAGAAAAGGTTGTCTCCCTTATCAACTCGCCTATACATTCGTCATCTTAGATGACTATATCTAGTTTTAGGGGATAAGTATTGCCACATCCCCTAAAAATTCATTAGTTTACTTCTTCAACTGTTACCAAGTGAGATACTGCAGTGATCATACCACGGATAGCAGCGTTGTCTTCTTTGATAACAGAGCTGTTCAATTTGCCAAGTCCAAGTGCTACAACAGTTTTACGTTGTGATGGAATGCGTCCGATTGGAGACTTAGTCAAAGTAATTTTAATTTGAGCCATTTTATCCCCTTTCTTATGCCAAATCAGAAACTGAAATACCACGAAGGGCAGCAACTTCTTCAGCGCGTTTCAATTGTTTCAAACCTTCAACAGTTGCACGAACAATGTTGATTGGAGTGTTAGAACCAAGTGATTTAGATGTAATATCTGCCACACCTGCCAATTCCACAACGGCACGAACTGCACCACCAGCGGCAACTCCAGAACCTTCTACAGCAGGTTTCAACAATACTTTAGCTCCACCAAATTCTGAAAGAACTTCGTGTGGGATTGTTGTTCCAACCATAGGAACTTCAATCAAGTTTTTCTTAGCATCTTCTACTGCTTTACGGATTGCTTCTGGAACTTCTTGAGCTTTACCAGTACCAAATCCTACGCGACCATTGTGGTCACCAACAACAACAAGAGCTGCGAAACGAAGACGACGTCCACCTTTAACAACTTTTGTAACACGGTTGACAGCAACTACGCGTTCTTCTAATTCAACTGCATTGTCTTTAAATGCCATTTTCTAGTGTCCTCCTATTAGAATTTCAATCCGTTTTCACGAGCTGCATCAGCCAAAGCTTTCACACGTCCGTGATATAGATATCCACCGCGGTCGAACACCACTTCTGAAATACCTTTAGCGTTTGCACGTTCTGCAACGAGTTTACCGACAGTAACGGCTTGTTCAGTTTTAGTTCCTTTTGAAACTTCTTTGTCAAGAGTTGAAGCACTTGCGAGCGTTACACCCGCTACGTCATCAATCACTTGAGCGTAGATGCCTGTATTAGAACGGAATACGTTCAAACGTGGGCGATCAGCAGTTCCAGAGAGTTTTCCGCGAACGCGACGATGGCGTTTTTGGCGGAGTTTGTTTTTATCTGGTTTAGAAATCACAGTTTTCACCTCTTTAGTTTTAAATCGTGTGCTATGCACAAAGTTGGAAAATAGGTCGGTGGTTGAAGATCAACCACTCAACATTATTTACCTGTTTTACCTTCTTTAAGACGAACGTATTCGCCAACGTAACGGATACCTTTACCTTTATATGGTTCTGGTGAGCGAAGGCTACGTACGTAAGCAGCTGTTTGACCAACTACTTCTTTTGAAATTCCGCTGATAACGATTGTTGTTGGGTTTGGAAGTTCAAAAGTAATTCCTTCTGGAGCTTCAACTTCGTCTGGATGAGATTTACCAACAGCCAAAACAAGTTTTTTTCCTTGAAGTTGTGCACGGTAACCAACCCCACGCATTTCAAGTTCTTTCTTGAATCCTTCTGATACACCAACAACCATGTTGTTCAAAAGGGCACGAGTAGTTCCGTGGATTGTTTTCATTTCTTTTGAATCGTTTGGACGGTGAAGAGTTACTTCAGTACCTTCCACACGGATTTCAATATCTTTTGAGAACTCACGAGTAAGTTCTCCTTTAGGTCCTTTTACAGTTACAACGTTGTCATTGTTAGTGAGTTCAACACCAGCAGGCAACACGATAACTTTATTACCAATACGTGACATGTTTATTTTCTCCTGTTAAATTGTCAGGCCGTGATGGCCAGTTTTCACGGGGTTAAATCGATTTCTCGATTTAAAGGAACATTTAGGTTTCAATTTCAAAGTGAATCTAGGCATCGTCTCGCAGGCATAACTTTAGGTTAGGCAAGAGACGATAACGAAGAGGCACAAAGAAATTGGGAGCTAAATATTACCAAACGTAAGCGATAACTTCCCCACCAACATTCTTTTGGCGTGCTTCTTTATCAGTAAGCAAACCTTCAGATGTTGAAAGGATAGCAATTCCAAGTCCGTTAAGAACTTTTGGAAGATCTTCACGTTTTTTGTAGACACGAAGTCCTGGTTTAGAAACACGTTTCAAGTTAGTGATAACTTTTTCACCGTTTGGTCCATATTTAAGAAATACACGGATGATGCCTTGTTTGTCATCTTCGATGATTTCTACGTTCTTAACAAAACCTTCGCGTTTAAGGATTTCAGCAATCCCTTTTTTGATGTTTGATGCAGGTACTTCAAGTACTTCGTGTTTCGCTTGGTTAGCGTTACGAATACGAGTTAGGAAGTCTGCGATTGGGTCAGTCATAACCATTTTTTATTCTCCTCTTACTAGTAGTTTGCAAGTCGCACTTGCTAGTTAATGATTGAGCTGTGCTCAGATAGTATTGACACATTCAAATGAGATAACTCTTATTTGAACACGAGCTACAACCTAGGCAAAAAAGATAGATTTGTTTTGGAGCATCGCTCCTACACCAAATCTCCTATTTTTGCTGTGGTTGTTACGCTCTTTGTATCATGATATTACCAAGATGCTTTTGTTACACCAGGAATTTGTCCTTTGTAAGCTAATTCACGGAAGCAAACACGGCAAAGTTTAAATTTGCGGTAAACTGAATGTGGACGACCACATTTTTCACAACGAGTATAAGCTTGAGTAGAGAACTTCGCTGGACGTTTGTTCTTAGCAATCATTGATTTTTTAGCCATTAGATTTACCTCCTATATTATTTTGCAAAAGGCATTCCAAGGCCTGTAAGCAATGCACGTGACTCTTCGTCAGTGTTAGCAGTTGTTACGATAACGATGTCAAGACCACGAGTTTTGTCAACGTCATCGAAGTTGATTTCTGGGAAGATCAATTGTTCTTTCACACCAAGTGTGTAATTCCCGCGTCCGTCAAATGATTTTGTTGGAACACCGTGGAAGTCACGCACACGTGGAAGTGAAACTGAAACCAATTTATCCAAGAATTCGTACATACGTTCACCACGAAGGGTAACTTTTGCACCGATCGCAACACCTTCACGAAGACGGAAGCCGGCGATTGATTTTTTAGCTTTAGTGATAAGTGGTTTTTGACCTGAGATAAGTGCCAATTCTTCAGCAGCTTTTTCAAGGCTTTTAGCATTTGATACAGCTTCACCAACACCCATGTTCAAAACGATCTTATCTACTTTAGGCACAGCCATCACTGATGAGTAGTTAAATTGTTCTGTCAAAGCAGGAACTACTTCATTAAGATATTTTTCTTTTAAACGATTTGCCATTATACTTCTCCTTTCCTTCGTGATTAATCAAGCACTTCGCCTGATTTTTTGTTGTAGCGAACTTTCTTACCGTCTACAAATTTGTAACCAACACGACCAGCTACACCGTTTTTGTCCAATACTTGAACGTTTGATACGTGGATAGCTGCTTCTTTCTCGATGATACCACCTTGAGGAAGTTCGTTAGTTGGACGTTGGTGTTTCTTAACGATGTTCACACCTTCAACGATAACTTTGTTTACTTTTGGAAGGGCAGTAAGGACAACAGCTTCTGTTCCCTTATCTTTACCAGCGATTACGCGAACTTTGTCGCCTTTTTTTACAAACATTAGATTTCTCCTTGATTTTTCTTACGCCCATAAGGGCACCCTGGAGGTAAATCCAGGGGACTAGTTTGTTTTTACTCTGCGAAAATCAAAGCAATTCTTCGTCAGTTTCAACTCACCTAACTCAAGTTATGCTTTCGTTTCACTTCCTAGACTTGTTTCAATTTTCTTTGAGCAATCAATTAAAGTACTTCTGGAGCAAGTGACACGATCTTCATGAAGCCACCTTCACGCAATTCACGTGCAACTGGGCCAAAGATACGTGTTCCGCGAGGAGTTTTGTCTTCACGGATTATAACTGCTGCATTTTCGTCAAATTTGATGTATGAACCATCAGCACGACGAGCACCTGATTTAGTACGAACGATAACAGCTTTTACAACGTCACCTTTTTTAACCGCACCACCAGGAGTAGCTTGTTTTACAGATGCCACAATGACATCACCGATGTTCGCAAATTTACGTTTAGAACCACCAAGAACTTTGATAGTCAAGATTTCGCGCGCACCGCTGTTGTCTGCGACTTTCAAACGAGTTTCTGTTTGAATCATTTCAGTTTTCTCCTTTCAGGTTTGATTAGATGATGACCGCTTCTTCAACAACTTCTACAAGACGGAAACGTTTTGTAGCTGAAAGCGGACGAGTTTCCATGATACGTACGATATCGCCTTCTTTGGCAACATTGTTTTCATCATGTGCTTTGTATTTTTTAGAGTAGTTAATACGTTTACCATAGACTGGGTGGTTACGTTTTGTTTCAACTACAACTGTGATTGTCTTGTCCATTTTGTCAGATACAACACGTCCAACAAGAACTTTACGATTATTGCGTTCCATTGAAATTTCTCCTTCCCTAGTCTATTATTTCGCTTCAGATTGAACTGTTTTGATACGAGCGATTTGTTTTTTAACTTCTTTCAAGCGAGCTGTTTGTTCCAATTGGCCAGTAGCAGCTTGGAAACGAAGTTCAAACAATTCTTTTTTCAATTCGTTTTCGCGCTTCGCGAGTTCTTCTTGAGAAAGACCACGAAGTTCTTTAACAAATTCTTTTACTTCATTAAGTTTCATGCCTTCTCCTTATTCTGCTTCACGTTTTACGAATTTACATTTAACTGGCAATTTGTGGCTAGCAAGACGAAGCGCTTCGCGAGCGATCTCTTCAGATACACCAGCAACTTCAAACATCACTTTACCACGTTTAACTGGTGCTACCCAACCTTCAGGTGCCCCTTTACCAGATCCCATACGCACACCGATAGCTTTAGCAGTGTATGATTTGTGTGGGAAGATTTTAATCCAAACTTTACCACCACGTTTCATGTAACGAGTCATGGCGATACGAGCAGCTTCGATTTGGCGGTTAGTGATCCAGTGGCTAGTTGTAGCTTGAAGACCGTATTCACCGAAAGCTACTTCTTTTCCACCTTTTGCTTCACCGCGCATTTTTCCACGGAATTCACGACGGTGTTTAACACGTTTAGGTACTAACATTGGTTATTTACCTCCTTTAGTGTTTTTACGAGCTGGAAGAACTTCACCACGGTAGATCCATACTTTAACACCAAGTTTACCGTATGTAGTATCTGCTTCTTCCCAAGCGTAATCGATATCTGCACGAAGTGTGTGAAGTGGAACAGTTCCTTCAGAGTATCCTTCAGCACGGGCGATATCTGCACCGTTCAAACGACCTGATACTTGAGTTTTGATTCCTTTAGCTCCAGCACGCATTGCACGTTGGATTGCTTGTTTTTGTGCACGACGGAAAGCAACACGTTGCTCCAATTGACGAGCAATTCCTTCACCTACAAGATGAGCATCCAAATCAGGTTGTTTGATTTCGATGATGTTGATGTGTACTTGTTTTCCAGTCAATTTGTTAAGTTTTGCACGGAGTGCATCAACGTTAGCACCACCTTTACCGATAACCATACCTGGTTTAGCAGTGTGAAGTGAAACGTTAACTTTGTTTACTGCGCGTTCGATTTCGATAGTTGAAACTGCTGCGTCAGCAAGTTCTTTTTGAACGAATTTACGGATTGCAAGATCTTCATGAAGGTAATCCGCGTATTCTTTTTCAGCATACCATTTGGCATCCCAATCACGGATGATGCCGACACGCATACCAATTGGATGTACTTTTTGACCCACGATGTTACCTCCTTATTTTTCTGCAACAGCTACAGTGATGTGAGCTGTACGTTTGTTGATTGGTGAAGCTGAACCTTTCGCACGTGGACGGAAACGTTTCATAGTTGGTCCTTCGTTTGCGAATGCTTCAGATACTACCAAGTTAGCTTTATCCAAACCAAAGTTGTTTTCAGCGTTAGCTACAGCTGAGTTCAAAACTTTCAAGATGATTTCAGCAGCTTTGTTTGGAGTGAATGTCAAAATTGCAATAGCGTCGGCTACGCTTTTACCACGAATATTGTCAAGAACAAGACGTGATTTACGAGGTGAAACACGTACTGTACGAGCCATTGCTTTAGCTGAAGTAATTTCTGCCATTTATGTTCTCCTTATTTTCTACGTGTTTTCTTGTCGTCTGCAGCGTGACCTTTGTAAGTACGAGTTGGTGCGAATTCACCAAGTTTGTGACCTACCATGTCTTCTTGGATGTAAACAGGTACGTGTTTACGTCCGTCATAAACTGCAATAGTGTAACCAATGAAACTTGGGAAGATCGTTGAACGACGTGACCAAGTTTTGATAACTTTTTTCTTTTCGTCGTTAGCTTGAGCTTCAACTTTTTTCATCAAATGCTCATCGACGAAAGGTCCTTTTTTAAGACTGCGTCCCATTTTTATGTTTTCTCCTTTAAATGTTGTACCACAGCGGCTTGCGCTCACATGGAGCGCTACCGAGCTGGCGGATTATCTAGCGCTTATGCGACTAGTTTTAAATTATTTCTCGTTGCGACGACGAACGATAAGTTTGTCAGATTTCGCTTTCTTGTTACGAGTTTTAAGACCAAGAGCAGGTTTGCCCCATGGAGTAGATGGCGCTTTACGACCAACTGGTGCTTTACCTTCACCACCACCGTGTGGGTGATCGTTAGGGTTCATTACAGAACCACGAACTGTTGGGCGGATACCTTTCCAACGGCTACGTCCTGCTTTACCAAGGTTCACAAGCCCATGTTGTTCGTTTCCGACAACACCAACTGTAGCACGGCAAGTTCCAAGAATCATACGAACTTCACCTGATTGAAGACGAACAAGAACGTATTTACCTTCTTGACCCAATACTTGAGCAGAAGCTCCAGCTGCACGCACTAATTCTCCACCACGACCTGGTTTCAATTCGATGTTGTGGATCAAAGTACCAACTGGAATGTTAGCAAGTGGAAGAGCATTTCCGACTTTGATATCTGCTTCTGGGCCTGAAACGATACGTTGACCAACTTCAAGACCTTTTGGAGCGATGATGTATGCTTTCACACCGTCTGTGTAGTGTACAAGAGCGATGTTTGCAGAACGGTTTGGATCGTACTCGATAGTTTTAACAACTGCTTCAACGTTGTCTTTGTTACGTTTGAAGTCAACCAAACGGTAGAAACGTTTGTGCCCACCACCTTGGTGACGAACAGTGATACGACCGTTGTTGTTACGACCAGCCTTGTTCTTCAAAGCAACAAGCAATGATTTTTCAGGAGCGCTTGTTGTGATTTCAGCGAAATCCAAAGAAGTCATATTACGGCGACCGTTTGTTGTTGGTTTATAAACACGAATTCCCACGATATTTCCTCCTTAGATTATTCAGCTTCAGCAGCAAACAACTCGATTGCTTTTGAATCAGCTGTAAGTGTGATGATAGCTTTTTTAGTTTTGTTAGTAAAACCAGTGTAACGTCCAACACGTTTAGCTTTTGGTTTTACGTTGATTGTGTTAACGTTGGCAACTTTAACACCTTCGAAAGCAGCTTCAACAGCTTGCTTGATCAAAAGCTTGTGTGCACGAGTGTCAACTTCAAATACATATTTACCTGCTTCAAGTTGAGCCATTGAGTTTTCAGTGATGACAGGTTTTTTGATAACATCATACAAATTCATTATGCAAGAACCTCCTCGATTTTAGAGATAGCTGCTTGTGTGACAAGAAGTTTGTCGCTATTTGCGATGTCAAGAACACTTGCAGTTGTAGCAGTTGCAACTTTCACATTTGGAAGGTTACGAGCTGAAAGAGCTGCGAATTCATTTCCTTCTTCAAGGATAACAAGAACTTTAGAATCGATGCTCAATGCTGCAAGAACTTTTGCAAATTCAGCAGTTTTTGGAGCTGTAAATGAAAGAGCGTCTACAGCTACGAATTTGTTTTCAGCAACTTTTTCAGAGTAAACTGATTTAAGAGCTAGGCGACGAACTTTTTGTGGAAGTTTGTAGCCGTATGAACGTGGAGTTGGTCCGAAGACAACGCCACCACCACGCCATTGTGGTGAGCGGATAGAACCTTGACGAGCACGTCCAGTTCCTTTTTGACGCCATGGTTTGCGTCCACCACCTGATACTGCAGAGCGGTTTTTAACAGCGTGTGTTCCTTGACGAAGGCTTGCGCGTTGGCTGATGATCACATCAAACACAACTGATTCATTTGGTTCAATACCAAATACTGCATCGTTAAGAACAACTTGGCCAGCTTCTTTACCAGTTTGGTCAAATAATGTTACGTTTGCCATTGTGACTGATTTCCCCTTTCTTTATTATTTACCAGCTTTAACTGCTGATTTGATAGTGATAAGAGATTTCTTAGCACCTGGTACGTTACCTTTGATAAGGATAACGTTCTTTTCTGGAACAACTTGTACAACTTCAAGGTTTTGAATTGTTACGCGGTCGCCACCCATACGTCCTGCAAGGTTTTTACCTTTGAATACGCGGTTAGGTGCAACAGGTCCCATAGAACCTGGACGACGGTGGTAACGAGAACCGTGAGCCATTGGTCCACGTGATTGTCCGTGGCGTTTGATAACACCTTGGAAACCTTTACCTTTAGAAGTACCAGTTACGTCAACAACGTCTCCAGCTGCGAATGTTTCAACTGTGATTTCAGCACCAACTTCCAAGCCTTCAACGTTTTTGAATTCACGAATGAAGCGCTTAGGAGCCGTGTTAGCTTTCGCTACATGTCCTTTAGCAGGTTTGTTGCTCAATACTTCGCGTTTGTCATCGAAACCAACTTGGATAGCGTTGTATCCGTCTGTTTCAACAGTTTTAACTTGAAGAACAACGTTTGGAGTTGCTTCAATAACTGTTACAGGGATCAATTCGCCAGCTTCAGTGAAGATTTGAGTCATTCCCACTTTTTTCCCTAAGATTCCTTTTGTCATGAGAAAATAGTTCCTTTTCTATATTTTTTATTCAAAAAGTTTTTAACGAGCGTTTTTTATGCTCAAGGTATCAAGCTTTAGATTAAAGTTTGATTTCTACGTTTACACCACTTGGAAGATCCAATTTCATCAAGGCATCAACTGTTTTTTGAGTTGGGTTAACGATATCGATCAAACGTTTGTGTGTACGCATTTCAAATTGTTCGCGAGAGTCTTTGTATTTGTGAGTCGCACGAATGATTGTGTAGAGGCTACGCTCAGTTGGAAGTGGGATTGGACCCGCAACTTGTGCACCTGTACGAGTAGCTGATTCTACGATTTTTGCAGCCGCTGTGTCAAGCGTACGGTGTTCGTAAGCTTTCAAACGGATACGGATTTTTTTGTTTGCCATCTTTTTCTCCTTTTCGTCTATTTAAGATAATAGGCTAGCTCCACAAGAAAACCGACGCGCGTTGCGTGGCAATGCAACCGAGCGTGTCGCAACCTCTTGCATCAAAGCTAAGGCTGTAATTTACAGCACCATAATAGAATAACACAAAGCCCCTGCGATTGCAAGGGATTTGTTAGCTTTTTTTCGTTTTTTTAAGATGAAACTGTTTTCTCTTTTCATCTTTCTATGATTACTGATTTACGTCTATAAAAATCAATCTTTTCTTCTATATAATAATGTGTTTCATTGCGACTTCAAACTTATCTTCCGATTGATCCACTAAGATATCCGCTTTAGACTCGTTTTCTCTATAGTATTGCAGATACTGCTCTCGTCTCATCTGATGGCTAGCCAATATAAAGGAAGCATCGCGATTTCTCATAGTCGTATCTCGAGCTAGACGCCTCTTTAATTCTGTTTCTTCATCCGTGTAGAAACAGATAGTTTTGTCAAAGAGTTTCTCAGGTAGAAAGCCCACAGACATCCCTTCAACAATAAGAATTGGCTTTGCTCCAGACAAGACCTCACTAGCCTTCCAAGGTTCATCGATTGTCAAGACATCCATACCTGCCTGCAAGGCGAGAATATCTCTCTGCAAACTTGCCAGTTCATGTGCCACTGGCAGACAAGCTGTCACCTTTTGATTTGGTGCTTGCTTTGGTACTACCAGGTGACGTTCTGAAGTGATATAGGGGTCTGTTTCTAGTAAATTTACTGTAGTAGAATCTAAAGCTTGGTACAATTCCTGTGCAAAGGTTGATTTACCTGAAGCCCCATGACCGTAGATCCCTAGCGTCCTAACTCTTCCCGTTTCGATTTCTGAAACCAGTTGTTCTATCAGGTCTTTTTTCTTCATTCTCTCTTCACCTGTTCATAGCTTTCTTTTCCGTCATTAAGCTTGTCCCAAATCACCACTTGCCCACTTTTGAGAGATTTTTGCACATCTATAATTCGTTGATTAGAGGAACCTCGAAACTGGAGCATGAGATTGCGCTTGCTTTTATCATACCGTCCATCGACAAGGATGTCAATCAATGATAAGAGTTCCAGTTTATCTGGAGTCTCCAGCATCATTTCTTCCCAAGTGTAGCCCGTCCAGGACCAGATGTCTTTGTCTGGCAATTCCTTTCGGATGCGTTTAACGAGTGGCAAGAGAATGCCCGTATTAAGAAAGGGTTCTCCTCCTAGCAAGGTCAAACCCTGAACATAGGGTTGGGCAAGGTCTTCCATGATTTGTTCTTCTAATTCTGCCGTATAGGGAATGCCTGCGTTGAAAGACCAAGTCGCAACATTATAGCACCCCTCGCAGTGAAACATGCAACCTGATACATAAAGAGAGTTGCGTACACCTTCTCCATCGACAAAGTTAAAGGCCTTGTAATCAATGATTCGCCCTTTACTAAGTTCCTCACTTTTCCATTCACCTGGTTTTGGTGTATTCCATGTCATGCTGTCTACTCCAAGTCTATCCAATAGCGCTTCGTTCCGTTTCGAACATCCTCCAACTCCCCACCATTAGCTAAGATAACAGCTCGACTTGCTGGATTTTCTGTGCTACAAGTCACTAAAGCTCGTTTAATATTCTTTCCCTTAGCAACTTGTAGACCTTGTCGGAGGGATTCTTTCGCATAACCCTTACCTCTTTCAGATGGACGAATGGAGTAGCCAATATGGCCCCCATTTTCTAGTAAGTAGTCATTTAATCGGAGACGAAGGTTGAGAAAGCCAAGAGCCTGGCCTGCTACGTCAAAACTAACCAGCTGGATAGCAGGAACCCAGTTTTCAGGAATATTGAGTCCCGCTTCCGCTTGAAGATTTTCTTCTAGCCACTCTTCATAAACAAAATTGTTGGCGCTCCAAAACCCACCATCGTGGGCTGATTGAGTCTGTTCAAACTCTGCCATCATCTCTAAAACTGTTTCTTTATCTGCCAATGTTGGTCTGCGTAGTTCCATATTCCCCTCCCCGCTAAGAGAAAAGCGAGAGCGGACTCTCACTTTTTCTTGTTCTTGTTTAAATATTGTTCTCTGAGATTGAGCAAGCGTTCTTTTTTTCCTACTCCACCTTTCGAATGTTTTTCATGATAACGGGTCACTTGAGCGCGTCCCTTATCATCTAATTGGTATTTCCCCATTGCGTTTCCTTCTAATTTGTTACTTCATGTCCGGCTGTTTTAATGGTTGAACCGTTCATGTGTTTGACACGCGCAGCAATTTCCTTGTGGCGTCCATTGACCATCGGACGCGCTTGCGGATTTCCCAGATAACCACACGTACGTTTGACAACGTCTACTGTTTTAGGGTCGCTATTGCCACAGTTTGGACAAGCAAAGCCTCTTTCAGTTGGTTCAAAATCTCCTTCAAAGTCACACTTGTAGCAACGATCAATCGGAGTATTGGTTCCTAGATAGCCAACTCGGTCATAGGCATAGTCCCAAACAGCTTCCAGGGCTTTTGGATTTTGTTGAAGAACTGGATACTCACAATAGTGGATAAAGCCACCTGACGCACCTGCTTCTGGATAAACTTTTTCAAAATCCAGTTTTTCAAACGGTGTTGGATTTTTACGAACATCGTAGTGGAAAGAGTTGGTGTAGTATTCCTTGTCCGTGATGTCAGGAATAGAGCCGAACTTCTCTGTATCCAAGCGACAGAAGCGGTCTGTCAGACTTTCAGACGGTGTGGAGTAGATAGAGAAATGGTAACCATATTGGTCAGACCACTCTTCCACACGACGTTTCATATCGCGAATGATATCCAATGTGAATTCCTTGGCTTCAGGATTACTTTCCCAGCTGTTTCCAAAGAAGACCGTCGCCACTTCGTACAAACCGATGTAGCCCAGCGAAACTGTCGCGCGGCGATTCTTAAAGAGTTGATCTACACTTTCTTCTTTTCCGAGACGGCGACCGAAGGCTCCGTACTGATAAAGGATAGGGGCATTCGCTGGTGTTGCTTCCTTGGTCCGTTCAACACGGTAAACCAGAGCATCTTCTGCGATATTCATCCGCTCGTTGAAGATTTCCCAGAACTTATTCAGATCTCCTTCAGACTCGAGGGCGATACGAGGTAAATTGACTGTCACAACACCTAGATTCATCCGACCTGAATTGACCTCGACACCATTTTCATCCTTCCATCCTTGAAGGAAAGAACGGCATCCCATAGGAACCTTGAAAGAACCAGTCAGTTCGATAATCTTATCATAGGACAAGACATCTGGATACATCCGCTTGGTTGCACACTCGAGAGCCAACTGTTTGATGTCGTAGTTAGGTGAACCTTCCTCTAAGTTGAGTCCTCTTTTTAGCGTAAAGATGAGTTTAGGGAAGATGGCTGTGCGGTGTTCTGAACCAAGCCCCTTGATACGAATGGTCAAGATAGCTTTTTGAATTTCACGTTCAAAACGATTGGTTCCTAGACCGAAACCTAGTGAAGTAAAAGGTGTTTGTCCATTTGAAGTGAAGAGGGTGTTGATTTCATACTCAAGAGATTGCATGGCATCGTAGATATCTTTTTGCGTTTTCCTCCACGCGTAATCTTCCCGTTTTTCAGGCAAGACCCACTCTTCCGCATCCTTTAGGTGCTTCTGATAATTCTTCTCCGCATAAGGCGCCAAGACTTCATCGATACGGTCAGCTGAACAGCCCCCGTACTGGCTAGAAGCAACATTGGCAATGATTTGGGAAATCTGAGCAGTCGCAGTCTGGATAGACTTGGGACTCTCTACCTCCGCATTTCCAATCTTAAAACCATTTTCCAACATACCCTTGAAATCAATCAAACAGCAGTTGGTCATAGGAGTGTAGGGGCTGTAGTCCAAGTCATGATAGTGGATATCCCCCTTTTGGTGAGCATTGGCTACGTGCTTAGGAAGCATTTGCAGTCCGATTGATTTCCCCACAATCCCTGCTGTCAAATCACGCTGAGTGTTAAAGACATCACTGTCTTTATTGGCATTTTCATTGACAACCGCCTGGTCTTTATTGAGAAGTTTATGAATGCTAAAGTTGATATCTGTCGCTTTTGAGCGCTCAAAATCCCTTTGTGTCCGATAAGTGATATACTCCTCAGCTAGCGCATATTCTTTGGCTTCAAGGAGTTCATGTTCTACGATATTTTGAATCTCGTAAATCTTGACACCTTGAGGGAAACGACTGTGAATTTCCGCAACAATACGCTCAAGCAGTCCATTTAGACGTTTTTCGACCAAGGGTGTCACATCCATGACTTTGTCAGCCGCCTTGTGGAGAGCTTTGTCAATCTTGTCTATATCAAACACTACACGTCTACCATCTCGTTTTTCAACGAACAAAGTGGGAACGGTTGCAAGGTTTTCTTCTAATACAATCATATCCAGGCTCTTTTCTATTTTTCTTCTTAAATGATATTATACCACTCCAAAAAGAAAAATCAATATCTTGTGTTAAAAATTCTAAAATTTTTAAAAATACACAAGATATTGATTTATTATTTAGATTTATAAAGCTTGAATTCCTTACTATCCGTCTGAACAAGCTCGTATTTTTCACTAAGTAGGCTCTCTACATCCGACCACAAGGCAACCTTTTGATTGACCAAAATCATCTTCGGTTGATTTTCTTTCAAGTCATTGACTAGTTTCGTTTTATTCTCGTCGCTTGCAGTATAGAGTGTCGGTGTTACTAGAGAGCTTGGTGCCAAGCGTTCACTTGCTCGATAAAAATCTGGACGATCATCCCAAGCATAGACACGATCCTCAGAACTCGTTTGCTGTTTGACCAAGCTAGCAAGTTGCTCGCGTTCCTGATAAGTACTTGGATGCGAAATATAGCGACTCAAAACAGGTAGGAAAAGTAAATAGACTATCGCAATTAATGGTAGATAGAAATTTCCCTTGAGGTAGCGACCAAAGAGTGATGAAGAACGAACTCTTCGTCTACTACGACTGATACGATCAGAGCTTCCTTCTTTGATGTTGGTTAACAATAACAATGTCAGAAAGGGCAAAATCGCTGCCAAACGTGAGCCATGCAAAGGTTCCTTTGAAAGAATTAACAAAGAAAGAGTTACTAATAAACCTAAAATAGCGCCTGTTGAGACAGCAGATTGCTGAGCTGGCTTAGTCTGAAACAATCCTGAAAAGATCAATGTCAGAATCCCAATACCGATGGATAGCAAACCATAGAAAGCAGCATTCTCCATAAGATTGGCATTTGAAAATAGACTAAGCGTATCTATTGGATACAAGGTATGGCTAATCGCATCACCAAAAGTTCCTGTTAAGACTGTATAGTAGCCAATTGGATAAAAAAGGAGAGAAAATCCTAGAGCTGATGCGAAAAATTGATACAAACCATGAGCAAATCGACGCTTGGCAATATTAAATCCAAACAAACTCAAGGCAAGTGTGGCTGCAAACAAAGCTGTGGGAATAGGTGATAGGAAGAAAGCTAATGCTAAACTCATCCCAACTCGCAAAAAACCTTTATCGTTACTTGGATCATCCAGATAGTCAGCCACTAGGCTAAAACTATAAAACAGGAAAGGCAAGGCCACAACTACTGCATAGCTACCGCCAAATCCCAGACTGCCCACAAAAAGATAGAAAATCAACAAAAGCTGTCTAGCCTGTTCCCCCTGACCTGTCAAGGTATCAGCGGATTTAAATAGAAAAACACCAGCTCCGAACAAGGCCAACCACTCCACCAAAGCAAAAAGAATACTCCCTTGAGAGAGATAGATTAGTACGTAATAAAGCAGTCCATTTGAACCATAATAATCCGTGTAAATCTGCCCATTCTGATGTAGCGCCCAACCAGTATAAAGATCTTGCATCTGTTGGGGGCTCACCAAACCAAAGAACAGAGGCAACATTACAGAAACAGCTGTAGCAGCCAGACTCCAAATTGCCATACTAAAAAATGGAAGCGGAGTTCGTTTCTTCTTACCTCGCTCCAGTCCAAATTCAGACTCTTGATCCAGCCGATCCCGATACTGGTATCGAAATTCTTCTAGCTGTTCGTCTTTTTCCTCGTATACGTTCATTCAATTTCTCCTCTAAGTTTATCTGTTTTAGTATATCAAAATCTTACAGGAATGTCAGCTAGGGATTGATATTTCCTTAACTTCTTATCTAGCTCAGCAAAGCGTTCAATCTCTCGAAAACGGTGTAAACTGCTTGTTTGAAACTCTAGGATAAAATCATATTCTTTTTGATTTAGCATTTTTATCCTCCTGCTTATCTATTCGCAAAAAGACAAAAATAAGATCCAGCCTTGGGCTAGATCTTGGTGGATAGTTAGAGCATGGGCGCAAACAACTGGACAATTTCCTTGATTAGGCTTTGATACCAGCTAGTTTTGATAGTGTGGGGATAAATTTCTTGAGAAACCTTAAAAATCTCTTCGAAGTCCCTCTCAATATCGATGATAGACTGTGTTCTATAAAGTAAAACGGCATTTTCATAGTGGTGAAGCAAGCTACGATAATCAAAATTGATGGTTCCCACAGTAGCCACCTCTCCATCGACAAGCATTTGCTTGCTATGAAGAAATCCAGGACTGTACTCGTAAATGCGAACTCCAGCAGACAACAAGTCAGGATAGGCTCCGCGAGTAACTAACTGAATAACCTTCTTATCTGGGATACAAGGCGTCACAATTCGCACATCTACCCCTCTCAATGCTGCATTTTTGATACTTTCAGTTAGATCATAGTCAGTGATCAGATAGGGAGTCGTGATATAGACGTAATCTGTAGCTTGATTGATAAGATTTTGATAGACCGTTTTCCCAACTTGAGCTCGGTAGATGGGTTTTGGCCCGCTACTATAGGGAATACAGAGCCCCATCCCATCTTTTGGTTGATTTTCGAGATGGTATTGGTCAAAGTCACTAATTTCCCCACGGTTGATATACCAGGTTGATAAAAAGAGTCTAGTAAAAGCCTTTACAGCCGACCCATCCAAACGAATACCGCTATCCTTCCAATAACCAAAGCGCTCGATATGGTTGATATACTCATCTGCCAGATTGACACCACCTGTATAAGCAATTTGACCATCGATAATCATGATTTTACGGTGATCACGGTTGTTATAAGCAACGGTCAAGCGTGGAATCACCTTGTTAAATTTATGGGCTTCAATCTCTCGACCACGAAGCTGGATGGTGTAATCTCCAGGCAAGGTTGCCATACAACCAATATCATCATAGAGGAGCTTCACTTCTACTCCTTGAGCTGCCTTTTCTTCCAAAATCTCTAAAATGCTGTCCCACATCAAGCCTTCTTCGATGATATAGTATTCGAGAAAGATAAATTTCTCAGCTTTTTTGAGATCCTCCAACATCTGGCGCCACATACTTTCACCTGAAGGGAAGAAATGGGTATCTGTTCGATTATAGACATCTGCGTTCGTATCCATACTGAGGAGGGATTTGATGACTCCGTAAGCCGACTTATCTTGTTCTTTTAACTCCAAACGGAGGGCTCTGCTATTATCCTCTCGGTCAACCATTGATTGGAGTTGCTTTAGTTGTTTCATTTCTTTTTTAGATAAACGGCGTTCTCCAAACATGATATAGAGCAAGGGACCAAATACTGGCACAAAGGCTACTAACAGCCATGTTACCTTACTCTCAGGATTCATGGACCGATTGACAATCGATACAATGGTCGCTAAGCTTACTAAAATGACAAGGATAATCCAGAGAATCGGAGCCATCTGTCCTAGATAGATAAATAAACCAAAGACGATAAACAACTCTGCCAACATAATGGTAATACTAAAACCATACTTGGACATGAGTAGCTGCATTTTTCTAGCTGTCATACATCCCCTTCCTTTTCTAACATTCTCCTTAACCGCTTGATGAACTAATGTTTCTACTAGTATACCTCAGTTCAGGGGGAGATGGCAACCTTTTACCTTTGCTCAAGTTCCAAGCCTTCCATTTTTAGATGATTATTACAATTTCAGAGCCAACATATTGACCGTCATACCAGCTGCAGTCCCCATAAGGTAGACGACATCTCCCTCCTTGATAAGTCCATGTTTCAAAGAATAAGCCAAGCCAAACGGCACAGAGACTGACACCATATTTCCATAGTTAGTGACGAGATTGAGGTACTGATCCTCGGCCACACCTAGTTTTTCCATGACCAAAGGAAGAGCACGACTCGCTTGGTGAGGAATGATATAGTCCACGTCTGCCAAGGCTAGCTGTGTTTTTTCTTGAAACTCTTCAAACATGGCTGGGATTTTACGAGCAGACAAGAGGAGGATTTTCTTCCCCTTCATGTCAAACATATAGTTGGTCTTAGTCGCTTCAGAGTACTCTTTGGGTTGAAAAGAAGTCAGACCTCCACGAATCTCCGTATCGTGAGCTCCTTCTGACCAAGTACGTTGGAGACTAGCAATGACCCCTTTTTCCTGATGACTTTTTTGGAAAATAAAGGCTGCTGCCCCGTCACTAAAGAGTTCAAAACTTTCTTTTTGCTTGGGATTGAGCCCTAAACTACCAACCTCACTAGACACAATCAGGACACGACCGTATTCGCCCGCCTCAATCAAGTGGGACATGGTCGATAGAGCAGAAATAAAGCTGGTACAGGTCGTATTGATATCCATAGCTGGGATTGAGAGTCCTTTTGCCACGCGCTCATGAATCAAGGCAGCCGTACAAGGAATAGGCTGAACACCAACTGCACTCGCCGAAACCAGACAATCAATGTCTTCTATTTTTAAATTTGCTTTTTCAAGTGCCTGCTGGATAGCTGCTTCTGCCAAATCTAGTTGGGTTTCTTCATTTTCAACTACACGATAACGGGTCTGGTCTTTAAATTGCACCGTATTTTTGGGAAGGCAAATGCCATAACCTGCGATTTCTACATGTCTTTTTACTTCTGTCATTGTCTATTATCCTTTCATAAACGTTGGATTCGTTTGAGTTTACGGCTAGTATCCCAGTGATAATCTGAAAATTGGATTTGAGGAACTATAAACTGCTTTTGCTGGGCTAGGAGTTGAAACTGGGCTAGAATAGATGCTTCCACTGCCTCATCTCGTTGGCTTAGACAAACTTCCACTACCTTCTCAGAATGTTGCTTGACTTGGTAATCTCCTACATTCTCCACAAAGAGGATGCACCGCCTGATAAAGTCTGGATAGATGGTCACCTGTTCCCCATCCAGTCCTTCGAAATAGAAGATGTCGTCAGAGCGTCCTTCGACCTTGTCAATCCGTGTATAGCAGGAGCCACATGGACAAGGCTCCGGATTTTCAACCAAGATATCATTAAGCTGGTAGCGATAAACAGGCTGACTGCTTCGTTTAAAGTCCGTAATCACTGGATAAAAACGGCAATCATCTAGATACTGCTTTTCCACAAAGATAATGTCTTCGTTGAGATGCAGATTGCCAGCTGAGCAAGTGCAGGCTAGGAAACCTTCTGTCGCCTGATAAACTTGGTCAATGATGGATAGTGAAAAGGCTTCTGCGATCCGTCCCCTGTCACTATCTTCCAAGATTTCCGCCACCGAAACGATTTTTTGTGGGTGAATGACCAACTCTCCAGCTGTGAGGTGCTTGCTCAATTCAAGCAACATAGAGGCTGGTGCTACCACAATGGTCGGTTGGTAACTATTGAGACGCCCGATATGCTCATCTGTATGTTTGAAAATATCAAAATACTCTAAACGAATGAGGGCCGTATTGATGGTCTGATAGAGTTCATTATCGGCTCTCAGGAAAAAGGCGATGCGGTGTCCAAAAAGTTGACCTTTGGGCAACATCTTTGCCAAGATAGCCGCCGCCCACATACTTCGCTCTTTCTCTGTTGTGATAAAGAGGCCCCGATGTCCAGATGTCCCTGAAGACAGACCGACTGCCACTTCGCCTTTAAGTTCAGTGAAATCACGGGTCTTCTCGCTTTCAATAGCCAAGGCCAAGGCTTCATCCCGATCCACTCCTTGGGTGTTGAGCTCATTGAAATGTTCCATCATAAAAGCCTTGTCCATATGGTCAAAGTCGCTAGGAACCACATTTTTAAAGTAAGGAGACTCTCGCTCTAAAAAGTCCATATAGTTAGCTAATTGCACTTTCTGGTAGTTCTCTAAAGCCTCTCGAGATTTGAAGTTATAAAGCCAGCGAGTTTGGATAAAGGTTTTAAGAAAGGTTATTTTTTTCATATAAGATTGACTCTATCCTTTCTACAGGGTCATGACTAACGAGCACCTCAATTCCGTCTTTCAAGACTGCCTCCAGAAACTCCGTCCCCTTGATATAGTCCACCTTGTTATCTTGAACCAAGGAAGGAAGCAGGTGCATCTGCTTGGTATAAGGTAAGAGGTCAATTCCCCAACAGAGGTCTGCTGCAATGAGGAGATTGAAGTCTGGAAGGTACAGACAGGCTTGCCCCCTAGCATGCCCATCAACAGAAGCTACTAGGATACTGCCATCTCCGAAAAGATCACAAATCGGACGATAGGGAAATCCCGGATGATGCTGGTCAGTTCTGATAATGGTTAGATTTTCTTCAAAAGAAGCTGGCAAAAACTCCTTGAAAATCAAGTCTTTCAAATTAGGTTTTTGGTAGACTTCATATACTTCTTTGGTCAGGATAAAGGTTGCATGAGGAAAGAAACTAGCTCCTCCCAGATGATCTGGATGTAAATGAGATAGAAGGACATAGTTTATTTCTTCTGGTTTGATTCCCTTCGCTTTCAGTAAATGTGAAATCTGGTCCTTCTCCGTCATTTGAACAGGTGTTCCTAGACGATAAAAACCATAGCGAAGCTTCGTCTTAATATCATAGTGATAGCCAGTATCATAGAGCAAATAGCCTTTGCCTCTGTGCTTAATCAAAAAGACACCCGCTGGGAAGGTCATCTTTTTATTCTTGACTCCCTTAAATAGCAAACCTGTGTAACTGGTACAGTAGCCTGCTGGGAAATAATCAATGCTTTCGATAATCTTGGACATATTGTTCAATCCCTTCCGAAATACTGATTTGAGGGCGATACCCCAAGTCTCGCTCCGCCTTGCTGATGTCTAGCGTCTGGCTATAACGGAGCAGATAATAGGTATAGCGTGTCAGAGGCGGTTCACCTTTGAGTTTCAAGACCTTATACAGAAACTCTAAACTACTGGCAATAACTGAAAGAAGAGGAGCTGGCACTTTTCTGTATGTTATTGGATAGTCCAGTCCTCTCAAGGTTTCTTCTATCAAATCTTTAAAGGCTCTTGGTTCCCCGTTGGTAATATTATAAACTTCGCCACTAGCTTGAGGAGCCTCTAGAGCCAAGCGAATTGCCAGAGCGACATTTTCCACACAGGTCATATCCATGAGCTGACGACCGTCCCCTATCAAGGGAATGCCAATCTTCTGACTGAGTTTGAGAACTCGAGGCAAAATACTGGTATCCCCTATCCCAAAAAGCCCACGAGGTCGTAAGATAATGCTCGGAACATCGTGATAATCCTTAAACAGCTTCTCCGAAGCCAGCTTACTACGAATGTAGTTGTTAAGATTATTTTCCTGAGGCGCATCGCTTTCTTTGATAGCAAGCTGATCTCGAGGCGCAGCATAGATGCTCGGCGATGATACATAAACTAAACGCTGAATACCGGTCTCTCGACAAGCATCCAGAACATACTTGGTTCCCAAGACATTTGTCTGGTAGAAATCCTCCCAAGGACCCCAAACGGTAGAAAGAGCACCCGCATGCACAACCATGTCCATCCCCTGACAAGCCTGAGCCAAATCCTCTTGTTTGGTCAAATCTCCCTGAAAAAATGTTACTAAGGAATTTTCCAAAGACTGACCTGCCTTGGGATTGCGTCCAAAAGCACGTACCTGATAGCCTTGCTGACTGAGTTCTTCAACAACATACTTGCCTAGAAAGCCCGTAGCACCTGTTACCAATACTTTCTTCATTTTTTACTTCTCCTTGTCCCCTAAGAGCCGATGTATTTCGCTCTTCAGAATCTCTGTTGGCTGATAGATTTGAGCTACACGACTAAGTTTGTTCAAGTCTGCCCAGTCATCTCTAGCCAATAACTCATCAAAAGCTCGCCCAATCGCTTCCGTATCCTCTCGTTTAGCAGTCAGGGCAATCCCTGCCTCTAAGCCACGAATCGCATAGTCATACTGATCATAGTCATGAGGGAGAATCAAGGCAGGCTTGCCATAGATAATACATTGGTAAAAAATACCCGCACCGCCATGATGAATCACATAGTCCATCTGGGGAATGTATTCCTTATAGGGAAGATAGGATACCACAGAAACATTGTCCACGAGCTCCTCACATTGGAAGTCTTGTCCGCCAAACCCCAGAGTCACAAAGAAGTGACAGTCTGGATGGGCTTTTGCCAATTGTTGGGTCTGGTAGAGGAGGTTGTCTTTGGCCCATGCTAGCTGAGTCCCACAAGATACGAGGACTTTCTTATGATTTGCATAAGGAGCCAAATCTAGGGGATAATTCTCTGCCCTCTCAATCGAAGACCCAAAAGGTCCCACCCAAAGGTAATGCTCTGGAAAACCACTTTTCAGCTCCAACTCTTTCATCCCAATCCCTAAGATAGAATAGGGGGAATAGATAGTTTCTTGACCTTTCTGATTGTAGAGCTTAAAATCGTAACGTTTTAAGCGTTCTCTCAATAAAAAGGTTACGATTCGTTTCCCTAAACGAGTCACTTTTCTCCCCAGCCATTGCTGGACAGATTGGAACGGTGTCTTTGGACTGCCAATTCCTCCAAAGAAACAAGGCGGTCCATCTGTCGTTTCAATGGCAAATTGTGTCGCCATGGTTGTTATCCAAGGAATTCCCAACTGTTCCGCTACTAACCCCCCAGATAAGGTGATGAAGTCGGCAATCACAATATCAGGTCGATTTTCCTGCCACTCTTGCACTAGTTGGTCAGACACCACATCGATCAAATCAAGACTAGCTGACAACTGTCGATAAGCAGAAATAAGGTTTAATTGCCCTTCATTGTTGGCTACGCGCTCAAATTCATCTACAGAATTTTCTAAAATGGGAATCACCTGGAATCCCATCTCCTCTGCGACAACTTTTCGTTGTGGTCCTGTAAATAATCGAATCTCATACAAGGGATCCTTCAACAAGGGTGCGAGTAGATTCAAGGTTGGGAAGAGATGCCCACTTAAGGGCACTACAACCACATCGATTTTGATTTTTCTCATATGTCTAGGATAGCAAATTTTTAAAAAAAGAACTACCAAAATGATAGTTCTTCCCAGCATTATTTAGCTTCTTTTTCACTTTAAGAATTAGAACAATTCTTTATAGAAGGCAATAGTTTCTTCTAAGGTTGGCATAAATGGATTTCCTGGTGCACAGGCATCAATCAAGGCATTCTTAGAAAGGTAGTCAAAGTCAAAGTCTTTTTCTTGGATACCGAGTTCAGTGAGTTTCTTTGGAATACCTACTGTTTCAGACAGTTTTTCAATCTCAGCGATAGCGTAGGCAGCACATTCTTGGTCTGTTTTCTCTTCCACATGAAGGCCCAAGGCCTTAGCTACATTGCGGAAAGCTTCTGGTACCCGTTTGGCATTTTCACGTTCTACAACTGGGAGAAGCATGGCACAGCAGACACCATGTGGCAAGTTATATACTGCACCGAGTTGGTGAGCCATAGAGTGAACATAGCCCAAACCAGCATTGTTAAAGCTCATACCACCGAGGAAGATGGCATTGACCATAGCCTCACGCGCTTCGATATCTTGTCCATTAGCCACAGCACGAGGAAGATACTCCTTGATGAGTTCAATAGCTCCGATAGAGAGTTTCTTGGTCACATCATAAGCACCCGGTGTTACCAAGGCTTCTACAGCATGAGTAAGAGCATCCATACCTGTCGCTGCTGTCAATCCCTTAGGTTTTGATACCATAAGTTCTGGATCATTGACTGAGATGAGGGCTAGGCTGTTCTTATCAACCATTACCATCTTGACCTTGCGTTCTTCGTCAGTAATGACATAGTTAATAGTAATTTCTGCAGAAGTTCCAGCTGTTGTATTGATCGCAACCACTGGCAACCCTTTTTCAGCAGACTTGTGAAGTCCTTCGTAGTCCTGTGGTTTGCCACCATTTGTAGCGATGATAGAGATACAACTAGCCGCATCCTGAGGAGATCCTCCCCCAAGACTGATAATGAAGTCACATCCATGCTCTTTCAAGGCAGCCACTCCGTCTGTGACGTTCTTGCAAGTAGGATTTGGCTCCACATCGCTAAAGATCACATATTCAATCCCTTCAGCATCTAGTGGTTTTAGGACCTTAGGTAAAATATCACTTCCTTCGATGAACTTGTCTGTCACCAAAAGGGCCTTCTTATGCCCAAGTTCCTTGATATACGGGCCTACTTCATTTACAACACCTTTACCGATAAGGTTAACTGATGGAACGTAAAATGTAGCCATATGCTTTTCCTCCTGCGCCTCTGCGCTATTTGATTATTTACTATAAGTATACGACCTTATAAGAAGTTTTACAAATATTTGTAAGCGTTTTAAGTAAAAAATCAGTAAAGAAGCACTGGTCACGTTTTTAAACAAAAAAGCTCCAAAAAGACTAATTTCATCTCATTGGAACTTCTACTTAATCATTATTGCTTAGTTAATACCACTCGGTCAGATGCCTCTCGGTCCATATCATCGATAATCAATTGATTACCATTAACCGTGTAAATTTTGACATCATCACCGATAATGACACGTTGATTTTCTGGCTCAAAGGTGACTTGCTTGATTTCCTTATCTCCATCTGGCTCGACCTCAGTCCATGTACCAGTTTTACCTGTTACAACAAGAGTGATTTGGTCATTCTCATCTTTTCCAGTATAGGTACCATCGATATTCGTAGGTTGAGCTACAGTAGTGTCCTGACTTGAGGATGCCTGTGGTTGACTAGCACTTGTAGCAGTGCTAGAAGATGATTCTTGTTGAGTAGATGATTGCTGGGTAGGGGCTTGTACCTTAGGTCCACAAGCTGCTAAAAGACTAAGAATTGCTAGGGAAGCAATAGAAAGTGTGAATGTTTTCGTTTTCATAGCGATTTCCTTTCTTTTGCGCTAATGTATTTCTGAAATCGTTTTCGAGTTTTCCTATCCCCAGTATAGCAACCTAAACCTAGAAGGTCAACTAATCTCATCGCTTCCTACCAAACTTGCTCGCACTTCCGAGATAAAGTAGAGGGAGCCCGTCACGAAAAGCAGGTCCTGATCATTGGCATTTTCTTCAAATTCGCTGATAAAATCACGATAAGAGTCAACCAGTTTATAACCCGCCACATCCTTCTCATCCAAAGAACCTTGGTAGTCAAAGCCTGTTACCTTAAGTTCCACCTGAGGCAACTGCTCCGTTAGATAGCCTAACATCCCCTGATAATCCTTGCGTTTAAGGGCACCAAAAAGGACATGAACCTGGTAGCCTTGCTGGATTTTCCCCTGTATAAACTCTACTAGACGAGTCAAGGCTGGCAGATTGTGAGCCCCATCTAGGTAGATTTTCGGACGAATCCGTTCCAATCGACCCGCCCAATGTGTTTCTTTCAAGGCCTGTCTGATAAGCTCTTCTTCGACCCTTTCCTCTCTTGACGCCATAAATAGAAGAAAGGTTTGTAAAGCCAAGGCGGCATTTTCTTGCTGATAAGCACCTTCCAAACCGATTTCAAGCTGGGAAAAGCTTGCTAGGCTGCTTGAGAAATTTCCAGTTTTCAAGGTGAAGTCTTGCCCAGTTTGATAAATGTCTACGTCTAACTCTCTTGCTCTTTTTTGACAGACAAGTTTAGCTTCTGGAGCGAGCTTGGCAATGACCGCCTTCTTTCCAGCCTTGAAGATACCAGCTTTCTGCTCTGCTATTTCTTCCAAACTATCGCCCAAGGTCTCCTGATGATCTAACCCAATGGAAGTAATAACTGCAATCTCTCCTGTTACGACATTAGTGGTATCAAGCAGACCACCAATCCCCACTTCTAGCAGGACTAGATCCACGTCCTGCTCTTTAAAGTAAAGCAAAGCAATCAAGGTCAACAACTCAAAGAAAGACAATTGGTCATGTGTTTCCAAAAGAGTTTTTTCCATCTCCTTGACTTGGTTAGCTGTACGAATAAAATCTTCATCAGCAATCGGTTGTCCATTGATACAAATTCGATCATTGATACTGATGATATGGGGAGAGGTAAAAGTACCAACTTTTTTACCATGAGCAACAAACAACTCCCTCATAAAGGCAATAGTTGATCCCTTGCCATTGGTCCCTGTCACGTGGATAATAGGATAAGTCTTCTCAGGATTCCCCAGCAAATCCACTGCTTGCTGCATTCGTCCAAGTCCAGATCTAAAGTTTAAACCAATCCGACTATGAAGCCATTCTTCTACTTCAAACATGCATATCTCCTTAACAAAAGTACATTCCACTACCACAACAAAGTATAATTACAAGTAAAAAGCGAGGTCGGGACAAAAATCCCGACCTCTTACCTGGTTAGCTAATCACTAGCTAGTATGAATTTTAGCGCAGGGCTAAAAACGTCCACTGGACTCACCAGCTCTCTCTTATTTCAAGGAGCTAGGCTAAAAACGTTCCCCGAACGTTCCAACTCTTCTAATTTTCAGGAGTTGGGCTGATACAGTCTCCCAGACTGTATCACTCCTCCATAAAGCTGTTGAAGACTTCTTCAATCATATTCCATTCATCTTCTGAGTCTTCTGGGATTGGTTGCAATTCGCCTTCTGTTCCGTCTTCATTTTCGATGAATGAGTAAGCTTGGATTTCAACTTCGCCGTTTTCATCTTCTTCTGCGTTAACTGGCACTAGAAGAACATAGTTCTTACCAAATTCTTCTTTCCCGTCAATGGTCAAAAGAATTTCAAATAAGGTTTCATTTCCTTGCTCGTCTACTAGTGTAATCAATTCACGCTCTTCGTGGTCATGGTTGTGATCGTGTGACATAGTTTCTCCTCTGTCTTAAAATTTTCTATCTAAATAATTTTGCAAAATCAGCTGAGCAGCCAATTTATCAATGACTTTTTTTCGCTTGTTGCGACTGATGTCAGCCTGCTCAATCAACATACGCTCAGCTGCGACTGTCGTCAAGCGCTCATCTTGATACTCTACTGGCAAACTAAAAAGTTCCTCTAGTTTTGCTCCGTAGGCTTGACTAGCTTCTACTCGCGGACCGCTGGTATTGTTCATGTTTTTAGGCAGACCTACCACAAAGCGTTCCACCTTATAGCTGTCAACCAATTCCTTGATACGGTCAAAACCAAACTGGCCCTGATCCTCATTAATCTGGATGATTTCAAGTCCCTGAGCGGTGAATCCCAGTGGATCGCTAATGGCCACACCTACCGTTTTTGAACCGACGTCCAATCCCATAATTCTCATAGATTATAGATCGACTCCTTGTCCTTTAAGGTAATAGCGCACCAATTCTTCAACAATTTCATCACGCTCATACTTACGGATTTGATTTCGTGCATTGTTGTAACGAGGAACGTAGGCAGGGTCTCCACTCAATACATAACCGACGATTTGATTTATCGGATTATAACCCTTTTCATTCAGAGAAGCATAGACATCTGTCAACGTTTCACTGATTTCCTTCTTGTTGGAATCATCCAATTTAAAACGTACAGTTTCTTCAGTAAATCCCATTCTAACACCCTCTTTCCTTAGAATAGTACTATTATAGCATATTTCCTTACGTTCTACAATTAAGTCAATCCATTTATTTGGATTTTCTTACTGTTCTGTCGCACCATTTGCCACTCTGTCTGCGATATACTGACTTGGGTCCTGTTGCAAAAGACTCTCTAAGCCAAGATTTTTCAAATAATCTGTCTGTGACGCCTTTTTGACATCCAAGACTTGTAAATCATAGGTCGTTGTGGTCTGGATTTCAGTCTCACTGAGCAGTTTGGTTTCAAGTGTAAAACCTGCCAATTTGCGCGCTTCCTGAAGCATTTCATCCTTTTCTTCTGCTTCTAAAAGAGCTTTTTGAGTTTCTTCAAGACCGTGGTCAGCGATAAAGGATTTCAATTCCTCACTTAAGGGCCGTATCTGCCGAATAACCAATTTTAGAAATTGTTTCCCTTTATAGGTAATGGTTTGCGTTTGCTTGACGCCATCTCCTGACTCAGGGAAAATCAAAGTCTTGGTCACAATCGTATTCTTTTCCGCATTTTCCAAAACTGGCAGAGTAGACTGGAGCGTTTCGGATTCATGTTTTGAACTGGATGTCGTTTCCTTCTTTTGGCTACATCCTGCAAGTAGCAGGAGGAGAGTAGCTGCGCCAATTACTATCTTTTTCATAATTCCTCACATGATTTTTTGATAAAAAATGAACAAGGCTAGGAGATACCCCAGCCTCGATGTTTATAGAGCTGCACGCAAACGTGCTTCTGCATTTTCTACATTACGGACAGAGCGTGGTAAAAAGGCACGGATATCATCTTCTTTGTAACCGACCTGCAAACGCTTCTCGTCAACTAGAATAGGACTTTTTAAGATCCGTGGCGTTTCCATGATTAAGTTGAGTACTTCATTCACACTCAAATCTTCGATGTCAACTCCTAAAGCTTTCGCATAGCGGTTTTTTGATGATACAATGCTGGCAATTCCATTATCTGTCTTTGTCAGAATATCAAGTAGTTCTTCTCTCGTAATCCCTTCTTTACCAAGGTTTTGTTCTTTATAACTTAACTGGTGTGCGTTGAGCCAAGTCTTCGCTTTCTTACAGCTTGTGCAACTGGAGACGGTATAAATCTTAATCATGTGCCTACCCCTTTCGCTACATGTTACTATCAGTTTAGTCTATTATACCATAAAAAACATCCGACTTGCGACCTATTTTTAAAAAAATTTAACTTTTTTAGCGATTTCCGTACTTTTCCCTTGACAAAATCAATTTATAGCCAACTTTTAAATTTTTTGATATAGATTCGTTTCACTACTGTAACACTGATCATATAGAGAACGATTATCAAGAGCAAAAAAAGGAAATAAATTGGTTTCAAAGGGATTAAACGAAGGAGGCCAGCGATTGAAGAATAGGGAAGGAAGGTCACAAAACTGGCTGCTAGCAAGGTTGTTCCAAGAACAAACCATGATGGACGACTTTGCAAGAAAGGAAGCTTTGCTGAACGAAGCATATGGATAACCATGGTTTGGGACCACATGGATTCAATGAACCAACCTGTCTGGAACAAGATGATAAAGCCCGTTGCGGACTCTGCTCCGTGGACATAGGCTTGACCTGTCGCCATTGGAACAATGATAAAATAGAGCAAGATAAAGGTCAAAATATCGAAGGCAGAAGAAATTGGCCCCATCCAAATCATAAAACGAGTAATGGACTGAGCCTCCCACTTATGAGGCTTCTTCAAGAAGTCTTCATCCACATTATCAAATGGCAAGGCAACACAAGAAAGGTCATAGACAAGATTCAAAACAATTAAGTGAATGGGGGCCATGGGAAGGAAAGGCAAAAAGATACCAGATACTAAGAGTGAAAGAATATTCCCGAAATTAGAGCTGACCGTCATCTTGATATATTTGGTCATATTAGCATAGACTTTGCGACCTTCAACCAGACCTTTTTCAAGCACCATCAAATCTTTATCTAGTAAAATGACATCAGCTGTTTCTTTGGCAATATCCACTGCTGTATCAACAGAAATCCCCACATCTGCTACTTTCATAGAAGGGGCATCATTGATCCCATCTCCCATATAGCCGACACAATGTCCGTTGGATTTGATTTGTAAGATGATTCGTGCTTTTTGATCAGGAGAGAGTTTGGCAAAGACGGTCACCTTCTCGACTGCTTGGGCCAACTCTTTGTCCGACATGGCATCAATATCAGAACCCAACAAGATTTGATCAACGTCTAAACCAACTTTTTCACATACTGCTTGGGTTACCTTCTCATTGTCCCCAGTCAAGATCTTGGTTTGAACACCGTGCTCTAACAAAGCTTGAATAGCAGGTGCTGCTGATGGTTTTGGTGGGTCTAGGAAAGCAAGATATCCTGTTAGAATCATCTCCTTTTCATCTTCAACGGAGTAAGCAAAACCTTCTTTTAGGCCTGTTTTATAGGCGACTCCCAAGACTCGCAATCCCTGTTGATTAAGTTGGTCCACTTCTTTTAAGATTTCCACTCGGATATCATCCGTCAAAGAACTAATCTGACCTTGATATTCCACCTGGGTTGAAATCGCAAGCATTTCCTCTAGGGCACCCTTGGTTACCAAACTAACAACTTCGTTTTCATCCTTGACGATAACACTCATCCGTCTGCGTTCAAAATCAAAGGGCAATTCATCTATTTTTTGGAAGCTAGTATCCAAACTTTGTAAAATAGCGTGTTCTTTAGCTTCTTTTTCAGTTCTACTGATAATGGCACGGTCCATCAAGTTTTTCAAACCCGTTTGAAAATAGGAATTGAGATAGGCACGTCTCAACACAGACAAATCCAAATCTCCATGTATATCCAAAGGATATTCAAGGACAATTTCGTCTTGGGTAAGGGTTCCGGTTTTATCCGTGCATAGGATATCAATAGCACCTAGGTCCTGTATGGCATTGAGTTTTTTGATGACGACTTTTTCCTTAGCCATGATAATGGAGCCTTTTGCTAGACTGGCCGTGATGATCATAGGAAGCATCTCAGGTGTAAGCCCGACTCCTACGCTCAAAGCAAATACGCCAGCTTCTAACCAATCTCCATCTGTCAAGCCATTAGAGAGAAACACGATGGGAACCATGACTAACATCAAACGGATTAAGAGCCAAGAGATGCTGTTCATCTCCCGCTCAAAAGAGGTCGGTTCGTCATAGGTATTGAGGGTCTGCTCGATTTCTCCCATCATGGTGTCATCACCGACTGCTAGAATCAAAGCCTTAGCACTTCCTGATATCACGTTGGTTCCCATAAAGGCGAGCGCTTCTGCTTCTAGCAGACTATCAAAATTTGACTGACTCATTTTAGATAAGGCCAGTTTTTCAACCGAATCACTTTCACCTGTCAAACCAGACTGTTGGACAAAGAAATCACGTGATTCAATTAAAATGAGGTCTGCTGGAATCATATCCCCAGCACTTAATTTGACTATATCTCCAACGACCAAATCTTCAATTGCGACCTCTAAACTCTGGCCTTCGCGAATCACCGTGGCTGTGTTCACAATCATTTTTGATAGATTGGTCGCAGCCTTGTCACTCCGTAATTCTTGAACAAAGCGTATGCCACCAGAGATTAGAACGAGAACGACGATGATGATAGAGGTCGTCGGATCTTCTTGTCCAGGCTTTGCCAACCAGACATTGGTCACCATGGAAATCATAGCGATGACCAGCAGGATGATTGTAAATGGATTGATAATAGATTCGTAAATTTTTTTGAGAATACTGTCTTCTTGACCTTTGGTGATGGTGTTTTCGCCATAGAGGTCACGATTTTTCTCCACCTGCTCCTCAGTTAAGCCTGTTAGACTTGTCTTATAAAAAGATAGAGTTTCGTTTAAAGGTGTGTGAATAGCTGCTGCTAATCTTTCTTTTGTAGTTTTCATTGGTTTCTCCTATCTGTATGAATGATGTGTTTCATACACAGAGACCAATCACTTTATAAGGGCAGAACGACACAAATCAGCGATTGGCTGTGTATGTGCGGTTCTGGATGATCGTCAATTTGCATCGTCTGTCTCCTTTCCTTGTTCTAAAACAGTAGAAAATCCCACCATAAAATGGCAGGATTAAAAAACTAATTATCTGTTTTTTCGTTCAAGCTTTAACTCCATAGGGCAATGAAATGAGCTTAGTCTTGGCCTTCGCGACCAGGACTGTTGACCAACGAGTAGTGTCTCCACTGCTTTGCGGTAGTCATCCGTATCCCTATGGTAGCCTCACCTACCGTTTTCGTCTATCAGTATAAACCTTTAAAATATAAAAGTCAACGATTTATCTTAATTTTCTTAAATAACAATTAATTCTTTTGGAGCTAGAGTCAACAATTCGCAACCTGTCTCCGTAATCAAGATATCATCCTCAATACGAACACCGTATTTGCCTTCGATATAGATACCAGGCTCGTCTGTCAAGACCATACCAGATTTAATGACTTCTTTCGAAGTTTGGCTAAAGTAAGGTTCTTCGTGGATGTCCAGTCCGATACCGTGTCCGATACCATGTGTAAAGTAGTCGCCATAGCCTGCATCGATAATAATATCACGAGGGATTTTGTCAAAGTCACGGAAACCTAAGCCAGCCTTGGCTTGATCAATCAGAGCTTGGTTGGCTTTCAGAACCGTATTGTAAATCTCTGCCTGCTCGTCACTGACATGACCGAGGTAGATGGTCCGTGTCATATCACTGACATAGTGGTCGTAGAGGCAGCCGAAGTCCATGGTAATGGCTTCTCCAACTTCAACTGGTTTGTGCATTGGATGAGCATGAGGTTTAGAAGAGTTGATGCCACTCGCTAGAATGGTATCAAAGGACAAGCCGGATGATCCCAATTCACGCATACGGAAGTCAAGGAAGTTGGCAATTTCGATCTCAGTTTTTCCAGGTTTGATAAAGTCAAGCGCATCGCGAAAAGCTTGGTCTGAGATAGAACAAGCCTTGCGAATAGTCGCAATCTCTTTCTCATCTTTAATCATACGAAGCGCTTCAACAAACTGAGTCTGCGGAAGTAAATCAATTCCTGCAAAAGCTGCCTGCATACGGTGGTAATAAGAGACCGAAATCTCGTCTTCAAAACCGATGCGAGACAAGCCCATATCCTTGACAATGCCTGCAATGACAGCCAATTCATCACGGTCAGCCACAATCTCAAAACCTGTCACTTCTTGCTTGGCCGCAATGATATAGCGAGAATCCGTTACCAAGACCTGGCGGTCACGACTGATGAAAACTGTTCCGTTTGAACCCCAAAAACCAGTCAAATAATAGACATTTTTAAGGTTGTTGATGATGATGCCATCCAGTTCTTTTTCTTGCATTTTAGCTAGAAATGCTTGTACGCGTTTATTCATGATGTAACTTTCCTTTCAAATAGTGTCCTGTGTAGCTGGCTTCATTGGCCGCTACTTCTTCTGGAGTTCCTGTTGCGATGATGGTTCCACCACCGACACCGCCCTCAGGTCCCAAGTCGATGATATGGTCTGCCGTCTTAATAACATCCAGATTGTGCTCGATGACGAGGACTGTATTGCCATCGTCTACAAAGCGAGCCAAGACTTTAAGCAAGCGAGCGATGTCCTCAGTATGAAGTCCTGTCGTCGGCTCATCCAGAATATAGAAGGACTTACCTGTCGAGCGTTTGTGGAGTTCACTAGCCAGCTTCATACGCTGAGCTTCTCCCCCAGAAAGGGTCGTAGCTGGTTGTCCTAGCGTTACATATCCTAGCCCCACATCCTTGATGGTCTGAAGTTTGCGTTGGATTTTTGGAATATGCTGGAAAAATTCCACCGCATCGTTAACCGTCATATCCAAGACTTGCGAGATATTCTTTTCCTTGTAGTGAACTTCTAGGGTTTCACTGTTGTAGCGGGTGCCATGGCAAACTTCACAAGCCACATAAACATCTGGCAAGAAGTGCATCTCAATCTTGATAATCCCGTCACCTGAGCAGGCTTCACAACGACCACCCTTGACGTTGAAACTGAAACGGCCCTTCTTGTAGCCTCGAATCTTGGCCTCGTTTGTCTGGGCGAAGAGGTCCCGAATGTCATCAAAAACTCCCGTATAGGTAGCTGGATTGGACCTCGGCGTCCGTCCGATCGGACTCTGGTCAATATCAATCAGACGATCAACATGCTCAATCCCCGTAATCGTTTTAAACTTACCAGGTTTGTCTGAATTGCGGTTGAGCTTTTGGGCAATGGCTTTTTTGAGAATGCTGTTAATCAAAGTAGATTTCCCAGAACCTGATACACCAGTCACAGCGATAAATTTTCCTAACGGGAAGCGGGCAGTAACATTTTGTAGGTTATTTTCACGCGCTCCTGTCACCTCGATAAAACGACCATTTCCGACACGACGTTCTTCTGGTACTGGAATGGCACGTTTACCTGACAAGTACTGGCCTGTGATAGACTTACTGTTGCGAGCCACCTGTTTGGGCGTACCTGCAGCGACGATCTCTCCACCAAAAACACCGGCACCGGGACCAACGTCAATCAGATAATCTGCCTCACGCATGGTGTCCTCATCGTGTTCCACCACGATAAGGGTATTACCCAAGTCACGCATTTTTTTCAGACTGGCAATCAGTCGATCATTGTCCCTCTGGTGGAGCCCAATCGACGGCTCATCTAGAATATAAAGGACTCCTGAGAGGTTGGAACCAATCTGGGTAGCCAAGCGAATACGCTGGCTCTCCCCTCCTGAAAGGGTTCCTGCCGAACGAGATAGGGTCAGATAATTGAGTCCAACGTTATTGAGGAAAGTCAAGCGATCCTTGATTTCCTTGAGAATAGGGCGGGCTATAATAGCTTCGTTTTCAGAAAGGGTCAACTGACTGACTAATTCCAAGTGGTCTGCGATAGACAGGTCTGAAATCTCTCCGATATGGGGACCTTGCTCGCCACCCACACGGACAGACAAAGCCTGATCATTGAGACGGTAGCCATGGCAAGTGCCGCAGGTCAGTTCATTCATATAGAGACGCATTTGAGTGCGAGTGTAATCACTGTTAGTCTCATGGTAGCGACGTTTGATATTAGTGACAACTCCCTCAAAAGGAATGTCGATATCCCGCACACCACCAAATTCATTTTCATAGTGGAAATGGAATTCCTTGCCGTCAGACCCGTAAAGAATCAAGTTCTTCTCTTCTTCTGACAAGTCTTCAAAAGGCTTATCCATATCCACACCAAAGGCTGTCATGGCTTGTTCCAGCATATTTGGATAATAGTTAGAAGAGATAGGATTCCAAGGCGCTAATGCTCCCTCACGAAGAGTCTTGCTAGCATCTGGTACTACTAAGTCCGTATCAACTTCCAGTTTGATCCCCAAACCATCACATTCGCCACAAGAGCCAAAAGGCGCATTGAAAGAGAAGAGTCGAGGCTCCAACTCTGGTACGGTAAAACCACAAACTGGGCAGGCATAATGCTCAGAGAAAAGTAACTCAGAGTCGTCCATAGTATCGATAATCACATAGCCTTCTGCGATACGAAGGGCAGCCTCAATGGAGTCAAATAGACGGCTACGAATGCCCTCCTTTATGACAATACGGTCAACCACGACATCGATATTGTGTTGCTTACTCTTAGACAGCTCAGGCACTTCGGTCACATCATAGACTTCCCCATCCACTCGGACGCGGACATAGCCGTCTTTCTGAACCTTTTCAATGACACTCTTATGTTGCCCTTTTTTCTTACGTATGACAGGAGCTAAAATTTGCAGACGCTGGCGTTCGGGCAACTCCAGGACCTTATCAACGATTTGCTCTACAGAAGAGGCCTTGATTGCCCCATGCCCGTTAATACAGTAAGGCGTCCCCACACGTGCGTAAAGGAGACGCAGATAATCATTAATTTCAGTCGTTGTTCCAACGGTCGAGCGTGGGTTTTTACTAGTGGTTTTCTGGTCGATGGAAATAGCTGGGCTAAGACCGTCAATGGCATCCACATCTGGTTTTTCCATGTTGCCCAAAAACTGACGAGCATAGGCTGATAGACTCTCTACATAGCGACGTTGGCCCTCAGCATAGAGGGTATCAAAGGCCAGACTGGATTTCCCAGAACCTGACAAACCAGTCACAACAACCAGCTTGTCTCTTGGAATCTCCACATCAATATTTTTTAAGTTATGGGCACGTGCCCCATGAATCACAATTTTATCTTGCATCTTTGTTCTTTCTAGTCCATTATTGCTTTCCATTATACCAAAAAATGTGAAATTCTATTACCCAAAAAGCCGATTTTATAGTATAATAGTACGGTGCAAAAAATGAATCACTGAATAGTAGGAAAGGACAGGGGATATGAAACAAGTTTTTCTCTCAACAACAACTGAATTTAAAGAGATCGACACGCTTGAACCGGGTACTTGGATCAACCTCGTCAATCCTACACAAAATGAATCATTGGAAATCGCCAACGCCTTCGACATTGACATTGCCGACCTTCGAGCACCACTTGATGCGGAAGAAATGTCCCGTATTACCATCGAAGATGAGTACACTTTGATCATTGTAGACGTTCCTATCACAGAGGAAAGAAACAATCGCACCTACTACGTAACGATTCCGCTGGGGATTATCATCACCGAGGAAACCATTATCACTACCTGCTTGGAATCCCTCCCTGTTCTTGATGTCTTTATCAACCGTAGACTGCGTAACTTTTACACCTTCATGCGTTCGCGCTTTATCTTCCAGATCCTCTACCGCAACGCTGAGCTTTACCTAACAGCCCTTCGTTCGATTGACCGTAAGAGCGAACAAATCGAAAGTCAACTTCACAAATCTACTCGAAACGAAGAACTGATCGAGCTCATGGAATTGGAAAAGACCATCGTCTATTTCAAGGCCTCACTTAAGACAAATGAGCGCGTGATTAAGAAATTGACCAGCGCAACTAGCAATATCAAGAAATACCTAGAGGACCAAGACCTGCTCGAAGACACCCTGATTGAAACTCAACAGGCCATCGAGATGGCAGATATCTATGGAAATGTCCTTCACTCTATGACAGAGACCTTTGCCTCTATCATTTCCAACAACCAGAACAACATCATGAAAACCTTGGCACTCGTGACCATTGTCATGTCTGTCCCAACCATGATCTTCTCAGCCTATGGGATGAACTTCAAGGATAATGAAATCCCCTTGAACGGTGAGCCACACGCCTTCTGGTTAATCGTCTTTATCGCCTTTGCTATGAGTGTTTCACTCACTCTCTATCTCATCCATAAAAAATGGTTCTAAGAGGAATCCCTATGTCTCAGATTGATCTACAAAAATTAACTAAGAAAAACCAAGAGTTTATCCATATTGCTACCCAGCAATTTATCAAAGATGGCAAAACAGATGCTGAAATCAAGGCTGTCTTTGAGGAAGTCATTCCTAAAATCCTTGAAGAGCAAGCCAAAGGAACGACAGCTCGTTCCCTCTACGGCGCTCCAACTCACTGGGCTCATAGCTTCACTGTCAAAGAGCAATATGAAAAAGAACATCCAAAAGAAAATGATGATCCAAAACTCATGATTATGGACTCAGCCCTTTTTATCACCAGTCTCTTTGCACTGGTTAGCGCTCTGACCAACTTCTTCTCTACAGATCAGGCCATTGGCTATGGTTTAATTACCCTCTTGTTGGTTGGACTTGTAGGAGGAGTGGCCTTCTACTTGATGTACTACTTTGTCTACCAGTATTATGGACCCGATATGGAGCGTAGCCAGCGTCCTCCTTTCTGGAAATCTGTGCTCGTTATCCTGGCTTCTATGGTCCTTTGGTTAGCCGTTTTCTTTGGAACTAGTTTCCTACCAGCAGCTCTCAATCCAATCCTTGCTCCACTGCCTTTGGCTATCCTAGGAGCAGCCCTTCTCGCCCTTCGCTTCTATCTCAAGAAACGTTTCAACATCCGAAGTGCAAGCGCGGGCCCATCACGTTATTAAGAAAAGTGAAAAGCTATGGCATATAGTCAATCTTTAGCTCAGCAGATTCGAAAAATCCTAGCACTCAAACTTCCTCCCCAAATTTTCGAAGAAGAGTTAGAAGAAAAGAAATTGTTTGGTGGCCTGGCCTTTATGATTCGTGGGAAAATGGTCCTTACAGTCAGTTCCAGAAAGGACGAGCTGGTTATGGTGAGAATTGGCAAAGAAATGGAAAAGCAAGTTCTACCCCGAACAGGAGCTCATACTACATTGATGAGAGGGCGACCTTATCATGGCTATGTAGACCTAGATATAGAAGGTCAAAAAGAACTTCCTTACTGGATTGATTTAGCCCTCTCCTATAATCAAGAGTTGACCAAGTAACTCATATCTAGCGAGATTAGAAAAACGAAAAGCAACTGCATAGGCGGTTGCTTTTTCACTTGCTTTCTTGAGATTCAATAGCACTTCTGATTTTCATTCTTATAGTTTTCTCTCATCTTTTGTGATAAAATAGGCTCAATCTATTTCTAGGAGGATGAGTTATGGTTTCTACTATTGGTATCGTTAGTTTGTCTAGTGGTGTTATCGGAGAGGATTTTGTCAAACACGAAGTGGACTTGGGTATCCAACGTCTCAAGGATTTGGGACTCAATCCTATCTTTTTGCCTCATTCGCAAAAAGGATTAGACTTTATCAAGGATCATCCTGAGGCGCGTGCAGAGGATTTGATGCAGGCCTTTTCGGATGATAGCATCGACATGATCCTCTGCGCCATTGGTGGAGACGATACCTATCGCTTGCTACCTTATCTTTTTGAAAATGACCAACTACAAAAGGTTATCAAACCAAAGATTTTTCTTGGTTTCTCGGATACAACTATGAACCACCTTATGTTACACAAACTAGGGATCAAGACTTTTTATGGGCAATCCTTTTTAGCAGATATTTGTGAATTGGACGAGGAGATGTTGCCCTATAGCCTCCACTACTTTAAAGAATTGATTGAGACTGGAAAAATCTCAGAAATCCGCCCTAGCGACGTTTGGTATGAGGAACGGACTGATTTTAGTCCCAAGGCTCTGGGAACAGCTCGTATCAGTCATGTAAATACAGGTTTTGACTTGTTACAAGGAAATGCTCAGTTTGAGGGAGAAATTCTCGGTGGGTGTCTCGAGTCCCTCTATGATATCTTTGACAATTCTCTATACGCAGATAGCACGGAGCTCTGCAAAAAGTACAAACTCTTTCCTGATTTATCCGACTGGGAAGGAAAAATCCTCTTGCTAGAAACAAGCCAAGAAAAGCCTAAGCCAGAAGACTTCAAAAAAATGTTGCGGACTTTAAAGGACACTGGCATATTCGAAGTCATAAGCGGACTCTTGGTCGGAAAGCCAATGGATGAAACCTTCTATGACGACTATAAGGAAGCACTATTGGATATCATTGATAACAATATCCCGATTGTCTATAATCTGAATGTCGGCCACGCAACTCCAAGAGCCATTGTGCCCTTTGGCGTCTATGCTTATGTGGATGCAAAAGAGCAAGTCATTCGCTTTGACTACAACAAAAATAAACAATTTCTCCATTTTTGTGCTTTTGTATTGATTTTTGCTAATTTCTATGATATCTTTTTGAAGGAGGTAAATATGACTAAACAAAAAATAAATCAAATTGTCGGTTCAATCGGGGCCTTTATCGGGATTATTGTATTTATCGCCTATATCCCACAAATTTTTGCCAATTTACAAGGCAACAAAGCTCAACCATTCCAGCCTTTATCCGCAGCAGTATCTTGTTTAATTTGGGTTATTTACGGATGGACAAAAGAACCTAAGAAGGATTGGATACTAATTATTCCAAATTCAGCTGGCGTTGTCTTAGGTGGACTGACATTTCTCACTGCACTATAAAAATTACTAGCATATAATCAAAAAGCTGAGATAAATTTCTCAGCTTTTTTCTATATTCTCAGATAGTTAGACGCTTGGACTCACTAACTTCCGCTTTTCCACTCGCAATCATTCTCGTGGTCGTCAATCAGACCTGCTGCTTGTAGAAAAGCTAAAACGGCGACTGGACCTGTGAACTTGAATCCTCGTTTTTTGAGATCTTGAGATAACTTTTCAGACAAGACTGTTTTAGCAGGTGCTAGGTGATAGTCAGGAACATCATTCACGATCGTTTTTCCCTCAACAAAAGACCAGAGATAGGTATCAAAGGAACCGTAGGTTTTCTGGATTTGTAAAAATGCTTGGGCGTTGGCGCGCGTCGCAAAAATCTTGGCTCTATTTCGGATGATGGCTGGATTATCTAACAGGGCTTCCAACTCCCCATCTGTCATTTCTGCGACCACTTGAATTTGATAGCCATGAAATACTTCTCGGAAAGCTTGGCGTTTGTTTAGTACCGTTTCCCAAGACAGACCAGCCTGATAAGTCTCCATACAGAGCAGTTCAAAAAGAGCGCGGTCGTCATGAAGGGGTTGGCCCCACTCCTGGTCATGGTAGGCGATGTAGAGAGGATTGGTCATCTTGACCCACGAACAACGTTTTGTCATATTATTCTCCTATTTTACCAACATCTTAAGAGCTGACTTGATATAGTTCTCGGCTGTATCTGTCGTTCCTTCAAAGAATTTCTTGATTTTCTTAAGCTCGGTCGCCTTGTATCCCAGTGCCAACATGGCTTCCATAGCTTCTTCCAATTCTTGGTTTTCAGCACTCGCTTGTACTGCGACTTTGGCAGGAAGGTCATCACTAGCCACGACTACCTTGCCTTCCAAGTCCAGCACCATCTGCTGGGCTGTTTTCTTGCCAATTTTAGGGAATTTGGTCAAGTAGGTGATGTTCTTGGTCTCAATCGCCTGAACCAAGCCAGCATTGTCATCGGCAGCGATAATAGCAAGAGCTGATACAGGACCAATCCCAGAGACCGAGATCAGACTAAGAAAGAGCTTCTTCTCGTCTTCTGAGTGGAAACCGTAAAGCAGATGGGCGTCCTCACGAACAACTTGATGCACATAAATTTGAGTTTCTTGATTGACCTGATCTGAGTAAGCATAGGGATTGGCTACATGCAAGATATAACCGATACCATTTGCCTCAAGAACGATATATTTAGCAGTGATTTTGGTAATGATTCCTTTTAGATATTCGTACATAGTTTTTCTCCATTATTTTGCCTATCTAGTATACCATATTTCCCCAAGACAGACTGCAACAAAAGGTGCAACCTCTAGTTGACAAATAGTACAGGAGATTGTATTCTCATTATAAGTAAAAATTGTTAGGATAGAGATAGAAAAAGGAGGATAGAATGATGAAACTCGCAGAAAAACTATTTGAGCTCAGAAAGGAAAAAGGTTGGTCCCAGGAAAAGCTAGCAGAACAAATCAATGTTTCTCGGCAAAGCATCTCAAAATGGGAGTCTGGACAAGTTCTTCCTGAAATCGAAAAAATCATTGAATTAAGCAAGATTTTTCAAGTGACAACTGACTATCTACTACTAGATGAAAACTCTGAAAAAGGTTCCACAGCAGTGATCTTGGAGGAAGACAAGGACAAATACTATAAAGAGGTTAAATCTTTTGGCCTCTGGCAAGTGATTTATATTTTCGTCTCGGCTCTGGCTATCTATCTCTTTTTAGCTGGTTCTAGTTTCCCAGCTGAATTCACTGCCTGGATTTGGCTGACCTTCGTTCTCTTGATTGCTTCAGTGATTGCTATCAACAAGGCTCTCAAAACCAAACAACGTTATCTTGATAAAGTGATTGGTCTTGAGAATCCTTCAGACAAAGACAACTCTACAAAATATTGAATCACCTAATTTAGTTTTCGCAATATTTTTATAGGACTATTCTTGTCAAGCAAGTGTAAACCTTGTGTCAAGTTGCCCATGTCCAATCAAAGTACCACCTTAGAAAAGCTAAAAAGCCTTGTTCAAAAGGAACAAAGGCTTTTTGTGTTCTTAATATTTCCCCAACTCACGAAGACTGGTATGATTTTCCTGAATACGTCGGAACATCTTTTCCATATCCGACTTGGTGAAATGCACCAAAACAGGACGTCCGTGGGGGCAGTTATAGGGGTTATCACATTGAGAAAGCTGATAAAGGAGCTGTCTGGCTGAATGGTCATCGATACGATGGTTGGCCTTGATCGACCGCTTGCAGGACATCATAATGGCCAGCTCTGCTCGGTATTTCTTGATAGAAACTTCCTTGGTCAAGAGGAGCATGTCGCACATCTCATAGATACCTGATTCGATTTCTTCCTCTGCCATCCAAATAGGATGTTCCCGTAGGATAAATTGATTTTCTCCGTACTCTGCTAGAAAGACGCCCACTTCCTCTAAGAGAGGCATTCTTTCCCTGAGACGAAGGGCATCATCTGCAGGAAATTCAAAGATGTAAGGTACTAGGAGTTGTTGCTGACTCTGGTCAACATTGCCAATACTTTCACGATACTCCTCGTACTTAACCCGCTCTTGAGCAGCATGCTGGTCAATGATATAGAGTCCATCTCGCCCTTGTGCAAAGAGATAGGTCCCATGCATTTGTCCGAAAAATTCTAGTTCTGGGAAACTTGATGATTCTTCTCGTTCCAGCTTATCATAGGCCTTATCAAGACTAGCAAGATCCAACTCTGGATGGTCTAGTTGGTCATAGCTAGCTGGTTTTCTCTCTGCAAAATGCAGTTTTGCGGGCTTGGTTAGCTGGTCCAAGGTTTCCTTGGCAAACAGGGTTAGGTCCCTACCTTCCTCAGTTAATTCAACCTGATGATCAGCCACCTCAGCTTGACTGGGTTTTGAGAGTTCTGTTTTTTCATAGTAGAGCGTATTTTCTTTGAGTGGGAGAATGGTCTGCTCTACCTTTTGACGATTGCGCACGGTAGACTTGGCAAGATTTTCCAAGGCATCAGGGATCAGGGCTTGTTCCTTGAGACTATTTGAAATAGCTTCTGAAACTAGCGCCATCAGTTCTTTTTCCTTAGAAATTCGTACTTCTTGCTTGGTCGGATGCACATTGACATCCGCTAGATAAGGGTCGATATGGATATGAATGACAGCCAGTGGAAAACGTCCCACCATGAGCTTGCTACCATAACCATCAAGAATAGCACGATTGAGCAAGAAATTCTTGATATAACGCCCGTTGATGAAGAGGCTGATATAGTTGCGGTTGGCTCTGGTCAACTCAGGCAAGGACACAAAACCTGAAATTTCGAAATCTAAGTCAGAGTTTCCAATAGCAATCATCTTCTTAGCACTCGCCAAACCGTAAATCCCTGCAATGGCTTGGCGCAGCTGACCAGTTCCTGCTGTCCGTGTCATTTCCTTGCCATCACTAATCAAACTAAAAGAAATCTCAGGATGAGCAAGGCCCAGACGGTTGACAATATCGATGATATGAGACAACTCCGCTTGCTGGCTCTTCATATACTTGAGACGGGCAGGTGTATTGAAAAAGAGGTCCGCCACACAAACCTTGGTCCCCACAGGACTTGTCGCTGGGATAATTTCTTCGACTTCTCCCCCACGCGCAACGAGCTTGGTCCCATGACTCGCACCATCCACCGCTGTCAACAGAGTCAAGGTACTGACAGAAGCAATAGAAGGCAGGGCTTCACCTCGAAAACCGAGCGTCCGAATCCGAAAGAGGTCTGCTTGATTTTTTATCTTACTGGTTGCATGACGACGCAGGGCCAATTCCACCTCATCGTGGGCAATTCCATGACCATTATCGGTGATTTGAATTTTCTTGAGACCAGCTTCCTCAATCTCAATGATAATCTGGCTAGAACCCGCGTCAATGGCATTTTCTACCAACTCTTTGACTACACTGGCAGGACGCTCAATGACCTCTCCAGCCGCGATCTGGTTTGCCAGCACCTCTGGCAATTCAATAATATGAGACATCTTTCAGCCCCTTTCTGTATCTATTTTCCTAGAAATTGATTAGTGCTATTATACCATATTTCAGATACTATCAGAAAAAGCAAATACCACATAGACTCCAAATCCCGCCACATAGGCAAAAGCTCTTGCCATGGGCCCTAAAATAGTGTTTAATAAGGGTGTACAAGAAGTGATCACAACTTTGTATGAAAAACAAGGAGAGAAGTTTATGAAAGTAGAACTACAGATTAATGAGACTTACAAGGAGGAAAAGCTGATTGTCCAAGCACCTCAGCCGACCGAAAAAGTCCAGAAAGTCATCGAGTTCGCAGAAAATCTTGACCAAAAAGAAACAATCAAAGGAAAGATTGAAGATCAGGTCTATCTAGTTGAAATTGGCAAGATTCAGCGCTTCTATATCGAGAATCGGAAGGTTCTAGCAGAAACTGCATCTCAGACCTACAGCATTGATTTGCGACTCTATCAAGTGCTTGAAATTCTACCGACCACTTTTATCCAAATTTCCCAATCTGAAATCGTCAATATCAACTCCATCTCTCATCTCAAACTAACCCCCAACGGCCTGATCGAAATCTGTCTTAAAAACGAAAGATTCACCTACTCTTCACGCCGTTACCTAAAAACCATCAAGGAGAAATTAGAACTATGAAAAAACAAATCTTTCACGATGCAGCCGCTGGTGTTCTCATCGGCCTCATCCTCTCTATCCTCTTTTCACTCATTTATGCACCAAATACCTATGCCCCACTGAGCCCCGAGTCTCTGATTGGCCAAGCGATGGTTCAACATCAGGTTCACGGTGCCCTGGTCTTACTCTACTGCACGATTATCTGGTCAGCTATCGGCGTTCTCTTTAGCTTTGGCAGTCGCTTATTCAGCCGTGACTGGAGCCTTCTCCGTGAGACGCTTTCCCATTTCTTCCTCATGCTGGCTGGCTTTGTCCCACTAGCAACTCTGGCTGGTTGGTTCCCTTTCCACTGGACCTTCTATCTCCAGCTCATTCCAGAGTTTGCAATTGTCTACCTTATCATCTGGACTATCCTCTATAAAAGAGAAGCTAAAAAAGTGGACCACATCAATCAACTTTTGGCCCATAAAAAGTAATAGAGAAAAACCCACTCACAAAAATGTGAGTGGGCTCTTTTTATAACTTTTGTTTGAACTCAACTAATACATTCATAGCCTGCATAGGTGTCATATTGTAGACATCCAGTTTAGCTAATTCGGCTAGGATAGGATGTTCTTCAGGTGTATCAAAGAGAGAAATCTGTTCTGTGACAGCACTTGTTTGTCTCATCGGAGCTGGACTTTCTTGCCCCTGACTCTCCAGTTGCGTTAAAATTTTATCCGCTCTTGCTAAAAGTTCTGCTGGCAAACCAGCAATCTTAGCAACATGGATACCGTAGGATTTGTCAGCTGGTCCTGGTTCGATCTTGTGAAGGAAGGTGACCTGCCCATCCTGCTCCAAGGTTGCCACGTGGACATTGACCAAGTGTTCCAAACTGGACTCCAGACTGGTCAACTCATGATAGTGGGTCGCAAAGAGGGTCTTGGCTCCGATATGCTCATGGATGTATTCGATGATGGACTGAGCCAGAGCCATCCCGTCATAAGTTGCAGTTCCCCGTCCCAATTCATCGAAGAGAATCAAGGAATTCTTGGTCGCATGCGAAATGGCATTGTTGGCCTCCATCATCTCCACCATAAAGGTTGATTGACCTGAAACCAAGTCATCTGCTGCTCCGATACGGGTAAAGATAGCATCAAAAATAGGCAAATGAGCGCTCTCAGCTGGTACATAAGAACCCAGCTGGGCCATAACCGCTGTCATGGCTAACTGACGCATATAGGTAGACTTCCCGCTCATGTTGGGTCCTGTAATCAGTTGAATGCTGGTATCTTCTGCCATCTGGATACTATTTGGAATGTAGGTCTGAGCTCCCATGACCTTTTCGACGACAGCATGGCGCCCTTTTTGGATATCTATTTGTGAATCCTCTCCAAACTCAGGTCTGATCAAATGCTGGGTTTCAGCCACAACTGCCAGACTTTGCAAGACATCAACCGTTGCAATTCCTTGGGCTAGAGCCTGCAAACGCTGGATGTACTTGCTGACTTCTTCACGGATGCGCATAAAGATTTCATATTCTAGGTTGGCTGACTTCTCACGCGCCTCCAACATATCTCCCTCTATACGCGCCAACTCCTCGGTACCGAAGCGTTCCGAGTTTTTCAGCGTCGCCTTTCGGAAAAAGTGGGCAGGTACATTCCCCAGCTGCGAATTGGTCACATGGAAATAGTAACCGTCCTTTTTATTGTAGTCAATCTTAAGCGTGCTGATGCCTGAGTTTTCTCGCTCCTTAGCCTCAATCTCAGCAATCCAGCTAGTCCCTTCTCTGAGCACACGACGGTATTTATCCAAGGTCTCATCAAATCCCGTACGGATAATGCCACCTTCCGTAATCACGTGAGGAGCTTCGGGGGCAATCGCTGCGCTAATCAAATTCTCCAACTCAGGAATAGCATCCAACTGTTCGATGAGATAGGCTAGAGCAGGTTGCTCCATTGCCTCTAAAATTGCTCGAATCCGTGGTACACTGGATAGGGTGGTCGCTAATTGCAAGAGATCCTTGGGATTGGTCTTGCCAAAAGAAACCCGACTAGCCAAGCGTTCGATATCATAAACACCCTTGAGGCTATCTGTTAAATCACTGCGCTCAAAGAAGTGGTCAAGAAAGACCTGCACCACCTCTTGACGTTGGACAATTCGCTCCTTATCAATCAAAGGACGATGGATCCAAGAACGCAAAAGCCGCATACCCATAGCTGTTTTGGTTTCATCCAAAAGCCAGAAAAGACTGCCTTGCTTTTTGCCTGAACGAGCATTCTCAACCAAATCCAGACTAGCCTTGGTCGCATAGTCCATTTGCAAGAAATCTTTGATTTCATAGCGAATAACTGGTTTGAGGTGATTCAATTCCCGCATCTGGGTCCGATGAACATACTGGAGCAGCTTACTAGCTGCCGTTTGCTCCACAGCTGCCAAACGTGAATCCAATAAATGGACATCCTCAAAGACTTCCTTTTCATAGGAAAGTACCAGATTCATCTGACGGCTGAGGATTTGTTCTTCTTCCTCAGACAAGTCATAACCCAGCACCACTTCACGAGCCTTGAGATTGCGAATTTCCCCACAAACCAACGTGAAATCCAATAGCCCCGTCACATAGAAATCACCCGTCACCAGATCCATATAAGCCAGGCCAAATTGATTGCCATCACGATCTATGGCAACCAAGAAATTGTTCTGACTATCGGGCTTACTACTATCAACTACTGTACCGGGGGTGATGACCTGAACCACCTCTCGCTTGACAACCCCAACCGCTTGTTTGGGATCCTCCATCTGCTCGGCAATAGCCACCTTATAGCCCTGCTCAATCAAAACATCGATATACTGCTGGGCAGAATGATAGGGAACACCAGCCATGGGTATCGGATTTTCTGCATTTTTATTACGACTGGTCAGTGAAATCTCTAAAATCTGCGCCGCATTGACCGCATCCTCATAAAACAATTCATAAAAATCACCCATTCGAAACAGCAAAAAAGCATCTGGATATTGCTTTTTAATATCCACATACTGCTGCATACCAGGTGATAGTTTTTCTGTCGTCATATTGACTCTCTCCTTGTCAAAAATAAGGCTTGAGAACAAGTCCCAAAACCCTATCTATCTCTCATCAAATCTAGCAAACGCTCTTCCATAACCTTAGCAACTTGCTGGTCTCGACAAATAACCAGTAAGGTATTGGCTCCCGCAACTGTTCCTAAAATCGCCTCGTCCTTATTTTCATCAACAATATTTGCTAAGACAGCCGCTTCTCCCAGCTTGGTATGAAGTACCAAAGTAAACTCTGCTCTCGCAACCCCTTCTAGATGATGCGACAAAAATTCTACCAAATCAATCTTTTCTGTTTCATTCGCTAGCACATAATATACCATACCATTTTTCTTAACCTTGATCAAGCCGATCTCGCGCAGGTCGCGAGACAAGGTCGTTTGCGTCACAAAGACATTCCGAACTTCTAGGCGATCTTGGATATCCTTTTGTGTAGCTAGTTTTTCCTCAGTGATCATCTTTTTAATCAATTGGTGCCGTTCTTTTTTTCTCATATCAACCTCTTACATGAATATTTATAACCGATTTCGGGTTTATTTTTAGATATAATTATACCAAAAAAACTGAATAATTCAAAAAAATCTTTCTTCTTTCACTAAATTTATGATAAAATAGAATAAAAGTCCAAAAGGAGCCTACTTATGAGCACAAAAAAACTGATTGCTAGTGAATTGGCTAGCGTCATCGATAGCCTAGATCAAGAGGCTATTTTAAATTTACTAGAACAACCAAAAAACTCTGACATGGGAGATATCGCTTTTCCTGCTTTCTCACTTGCAAAAGTCGAACGCAAAGCCCCCCAAATGATTGCTGCTGAAATCGCTGAAAAAATCAACAGCCAAGCCTTTGAAAAAGTTGTTGCAACTGGCCCTTACGTCAACTTCTTCCTTGATAAATCTGCCATTTCTGGAGCAGTTATCAAAGAGATCATCGAAAAAGGATCTGACTACGCTCAACAAACTGAAGGCAAAGAGCAAAATATCACGATTGACCTATCAAGTCCAAACATCGCAAAACCTTTCTCAGTAGGTCACTTACGTTCAACTGTTATCGGAGATGCTCTTTCTAATATCTTTAAGAAAATGGGCTACAACACTATTAAAATCAACCACCTTGGAGACTGGGGTAAACAGTTTGGTCTTCTCATGGTTGCTTATAAAAAATGGGGAAGTAAGGAAGCCGTAGAAGCTAATCCAATTGACGAATTGTTAAAATTGTACGTTCGCATCAATGCTGAAATCGAAAATGACCCAGCTCTTGATGATGAAGGACGTCTCTGGTTTAAAAAATTGGAAGATGGCGATCCAGAAGCAACTCAACTTTGGCAATGGTTCCGTGACGAAAGTTTGGTTGAGTTCAACCGCATCTACAAACTGTTGAACGTTGAATTTGACAGCTTGAACGGTGAAGCCTTCTACAATGACAAGATGGACGAAGCCGTGCAAATCCTTGAAGAAAAAGGTTTGCTAGAAGAATCACGCGGAGCTAGCATTGTCAACCTCGATGATGTTGAACTTCCACCCGCTATGATTAAGAAATCTGACGGTGCAACTCTCTACATCACACGTGACATTGCAACAGCTATCTACCGTGCACGTACTTACAATTTTGTTAAAAATGTCTACGCAGTTGGTCAAGAGCAGTCTAACCACTTTAAACAGTTAAAAGCCGTCTTGAAAAAAATGGGATTTGACTGGAGCGATGATATGATTCACGTAGACTTCGGTTTGGTAACCAAAAATCGTCAAAAGCTCTCTACTCGTAAAGGAAATATCATCCTGCTCGAACCTACCCTTCAGGAAGCTATCAGCCGTGCCAAAGCACAAATCGAAGCGAAAAATCCTGACCTCGAAAACAAGGAACAGGTTGCCCAAGCTGTCGGAGTGGGAGCTGTTAAATTCTACGACCTCAAGACTGACCGCCGAAATGGTTACGACTTTGACCTCGAAGCTATGGTTTCCTTTGAAGGAGAAACTGGTCCATACATCCAATACGCTTACGCTCGTATTCAGTCTCTACTTAGAAAAGCAGACTTCCAACCAAATGCTCAAGCAAATTACAGTCTAAATGATGCTGAAAGCTGGGAAATCATCAAACTTCTCCAAGACTTTGCCCGTGTCATCAAACGCGCATCTGTCAACTATGATCCATCGCTCATTGCCAAGTATGCAATCAGCTTGGCTCAAGCCTTCAATAAATACTATGCCCACACTCGTATCCTGGATGAAAGTCCAGAGCGTGACAGCCGTCTAGCCCTCAGCTACGCAACAGCTGTTGTTCTCAAAGAAGCCCTTCGTTTGCTTGGAGTAGAAGCACCAGAGAAGATGTAAATCGCCAAAGTTACTTGATTGCAAAGCAATCTAAGTAACTAACACCAAATCCTATAAGGGATTTGGCTAGGCGCTTCACTAGTTCTGGGACATAAATATTATCGATTTATGTCCCAGAACGTCGTAACCAGTACGAACTGCCTAAACGCTTCACTATTATCTCGAAACAAATAATATCGATTTGTTTCGAGATAGGTCGTAATCTTTTAAATCACTTGATTGCAAAACAATCTAAGTAACTAACGCCAAATCCTATACGGACTTTGAGTTGGTGCTTTACTAGTCTTCATTAAAAATTGGACGGACGTTTCAGTTAAAGGTCCAGACCGTCTGACTTAATCTATCAGATACCTGTTCTGTTCGTCTAGTGACTTAGTTGAAAAGCGAAAATTTCTTTCGCTTTTCTTATGTCATCAACTTTTTTATCAAATCAGGAGAGATTTTATGAGCCAGTACGCTTATATCTTAGTTCTTATCAGTCTTGTCGTTCTTTTTCTCATCAATAAATACGAAAAAGAAAAACTTCAACAACTCCTTCAGGAACAGCTTTTGAAAGACGAAGCTTTCAAAACAGACATACGCGAAAGGATCCAAACAACGGAAAATATCAATGATGTCATAGCCTACATCAATAAAGGGTATCGTTTGGGACTCCTGCTTTCTAAGGAAATCACTGAGCAACTGAAATAAGGGAATCCGAGAAGCTTTCTTCTCGGATTTTTTACTCTTATCAATCCCATTTCCTTGTGATAATCATATCTTTCATATGATTTTTTCTGAAATTTTCTAAATTTTTCAAAAATTCTCTTGCATTTTTCATAAGTTTCTTGTAGAATAGAACTTATCTATTCAGATTATTCTGAAAATTCAAAAACGGGAGGTTTTTATGTCACAAGTTACTTCATCACACCAATCTACCTGGACAAGCAAGCTGAAAGCAATGGGACCCGGGATCCTAATGGCTTCCGCTGCAGTCGGAGGTTCTCACATCGTATCCTCCACTCAAGCCGGTGGTTCTTATGGATGGTCTCTGCTTCTCTTGGTCATCTTAGCCAATGTTTTTAAATATCCATTTTTCCGTTTTGGTGCTGAATACACAGCAGATACTGGAAAGACCTTGGTCGAAGGCTATGCAGAAAAAGGAAAACTCTATCTCTGGATTTTCTTTATCCTCAATGTCTTTTCTGCCTTGGTCAATACTGCCGGTGTTGCCATCCTTTGTTCAGCTATCATCGCTAGCGCCTTTCCAATGATTGGTCTTAGCATCACTCAATGGTCTCTTATCCTTGTTGCTGTCATTTGGGCCATGCTGCTCTTTGGTGGCTACAAACTATTGGATGGTATGGCAAAATGGATCATGTCTGCCTTGACTATTGCAACTGTTCTTGCCGTCATCATTGCTGCCGTTAAGCACCCAGAATACAGCTCTGATTTTATCGAGAAAACACCTTGGCAAATGGCAGCCCTCCCCTTTATCGTTTCCCTTCTAGGCTGGATGCCTGCCCCTATTGAAATTTCAGCTATCAACTCACTTTGGTCAGCCGAAAAGAAAAAGACCGTCAACTTTAATACAGAGGATGCTCTTTTCGACTTTAACGTTGGTTACATTGGAACTGCTATCCTAGCTGTATTCTTTGTGGCACTAGGAGCACTCATTCAGTATCCTACAGGTCAAGCAGTTGAAGCTGCTTCTGCCAAATACATCTCGCAATTTGTGGGCATGTATGCCTCTGTCCTTGGCGAATGGTCTCGATATTTGATTACCTTCATCGCTTTCCTCTGTATCTTTGGGACAGTGATTACTGTCATCGATGGCTATTCACGTGTCAATCAGGCCTCCCTTCAACTCTTGGCAAATCAAAAAGAGGATAATCGTAAATCTTTGAACATCTGGATGACCATCACAGCTATCATTGGTATCGTCATCATCAAGTTCTTTGCCGGTCAAGTTTCAACCATGCTCCGCTTTGCCATGATTGGATCTTTTCTTACAACACCATTCTTTGCCCTTTTGAACTATGTCTTGGTCGCAGGTGAAAATAAAAATCTTCCTTCTTGGTTGAAACTCCTCGCCATTGCAGGATTGATCTTCCTCTTTGGATTTGCCATCTTCTTTATCTATGCACTTGCCATCGGAAAAGCAGGCTAGTTCACAAAGTAGCACCCTCGTCTGGGTGCTTTTTTCTGCATTCAAAAGGCAGTTGAGAAAATCCAACTGCCTACTTGAACGATTCTAACTTTCTGAACCCAATCCATATAAGTCCGCGATAATCGCTGCGACCTTTTTAATATCTCCCAGCATTCCTCTCATTTCAAAGTCAGCCAATACAGGGAAACCAAAGCGCTGACTATACTGCTTGGCAGTCAGACAGTATTGGTTATTAAAATTGCGATTACCAGAGCCCACTACACCAAAACACTTACTGGCATTATCCCCATAGGCGATAAAATCACCCACTGGAGTTGTCAGGATCTCAACATCTCCGTTATCCACACCATTTCCACCTTCCAGATAGGTCGGCAAGAAAGCGACATAGGGATGCTCCATTTCAAAGAATTCTTGGCCTTCCTTGACCAAATCCTTGATATGAATCTTTTGGACCTCAATCCCTTCGTACTGGGACAAGAGATAGTCCTTAAGTCGGGTTACAAAACTCTCTGTATTCCCGCTCAAACTGATATAAACTAAGGATATTTTTTTCATGTTGACCTCTATCTTTTATGTTTACGATATAAAAAGAACTAACAAGATTGTAACTTGATAGTTCCCTTTTGTCAATACTTAGGCAGCCTCTTCTGTTTCGACTTCCTCAGACAAATCTTTTTGTTGACGCCACATCTTGTAAAAGACAATGGCAAGGAAGAGGACATTGATAACAACAAATAAAATCGTTGTTCCCTTTCCAAGGACTTCTGTCCCTAGTCGCAAAGTTTCATCACGGATAGCTTGTACAGCATCTTGCATACCCATGTAAGTATAAATCGAACCAACAATGGCAAGCAAAACATAAGCAATGTAAGCATAATTTGCATATTGCAAATGATTACGAACCAAGAGCACAATACCTGCGACTACTAAAATCGCAGATAAAACAATCAAAACGATGTTAACAGTCGAATGCGATAATTCAGCTGTCTTATGTAGATAATTAATCGTATCCTCTAGTTGTTGGGCGCTAGCACCTTGAACTTGAGCTTGACTGGCACCTAGTGTTTCTTTACTAGGAACTGGACTTAGTATTCCAAACAAAGACATAGCTGAAATCAATGCTGATAGAACTAATAAAACCCAAAGATAAATTGGTTTCTTTTTCATAATTTCTCCTCCTTAAGGTATTTTGAATATTATAGCATTTTTTGTATGTAAATACAAGTTTTACAGGGAACTTTCGACTTGTTTGCGATAAGCTTTTGGTGATTTTCCGCACAATTTACGGAAGACCTTGTAGAAATATCCAACATTGCTGTAACCAACAGCATAGCAAACATCTTCAATACTATCATTGGTTGAAAGCAAGAGCTGTTGCGCCGCCTTGATGCGCTGTTTGTTGAGCAATTCTGCGAAGGTTGAGTTGGTTTCTCGCTTGATTAACTGACCGAGGTAGACAGGGTTGATAAAGAGATCTTTGCTGATATCCTTAAGTGATAACTCTTTTTGATAATCACGGCCGATAACCTCTAGAACACTCACCACGTTTTCATTCATGCGGTACTGGCCAAAGAACTTAGTCAAGGTTTCTTTGATGTAGGCAACCAATTCTTCAAAAGAGTTAATAGCATGGATGGCTTTGACAATCTCGGTCATATCATCCGCTTTTAAGTGCTCAAACAAGTGGAAGACATCCATGACAAACTGGGTGAAGAGCTGTTTGGTGATAGCCACGCGCGGTGTGTTCTCTAAGACAACCTTCTCCAGCAGGGTTAATTCCTCGATGATTTGATTGATATTCCCTTGGATAATCACCCGATAAATCGGCTCGTAATAAGCAAACAAACTCTCGGATTTTTCTAGATTAACTGAACCGTAGAAAAGGGCTTTTTCTGCGTTGATCTTCCATTTTTCAAAGGCTTGTTGGTAGGGCGCTTCAAAAGGCGTTACTACGATTCCATCTAGTGGTTGATCAGAGATAAAAATCTGCCAGTCTTGACCTAAAACATAGTAAGGAATAGTGAAGGAGCCTTGCTTTTCCTTGGAAAGACCTATCCACCAGTTGTCTTTACCCGCTAAGAAGTTGATAAAGCCCTCTTCATCCAATTCTTGGCTGAGAGTTTGGCTTTGCTCCACCTTTTCCTGAAGCTGTCTCGCAATTTTTTCTAATAGATGACTCAACTCCACCTTATCCACTGGCTTCACCAGATAATCCACGACACTAAGGTTCATGGCTTTTTTGACGTAATCAAACTCCTGATAACCAGACAGCAAGATATAATAGGTATCTGGAAGCAGCTCCTTCATTTCCTTAATCATCTCAAGCCCTGTCTTATCTGGCATATTGACATCGGAAATGATCACATCTACTGGATTTTCCTTGACATAGTCTAAAGCATCATCAGCGTGATTAGCTGTTGCGACGACTTGCATATCCCATTTTTCAAAGGGGATTAATCGCTTGAGCCCCTCTGTCACCATATACTCGTCGTCTACTAATAAAACTTTATACATTTCCCTTCCTTTCTATTCATTTTGAATAGTAATACGGTAACGAACACCTTCTTGCTCAGCTGACTCTACACTAATTTGGTAGCGATCCCCAAAATAGAGGACAAAGCGTTCGTGTACATTGACTATTCCGATTGACTGTCGCTCTCCGCTATAGCTTGCTTCGTGCTCAAAACTTCTCTGAGTTAGTTTTTCTTGCAAGCTAGCTAGTTTCTCAGCAGTCATCCCGCGACCATTGTCTACTACTAGGATTTCAACAAAACCTTGGCCCTTCAAGACCTTGATGCTGATGACATTATCTGTTCGACGGTGGTCAATACCGTGGGCAAAGTAGTTTTCGACCAATGGTTGGAGCGTAAACTTGGGAATCTTCATATTTTCTAATTCGGGTGCGATCTTAAAACCATAGGCAACTGACTTTGGATAACGCACCATACAGAGATAGCTGTATTTGCGACAAAATTCTAATTCTTGCTTCAGCGTCGTTTCCCGCTCGTCGGAGATATTATTGCGTAGTAAACTGCTAAATTCATAGATAATATCCGCCAGTTCATCTTGGCTTTCCATGACGGCATACATGCGCAGAAACTCTAAAGTATTGTACATAAAGTGAGGATTGATTTGAGCTTGTAAGGCCCGCATATTGGCATCTTTCTGACTGAGCTCCAGCTGATAGATATCATGGATATTTTTTTCCAGTCGATCCAACATATCATTGGTTGTTTCTGCAATGAGGAGCAATTCCTGATCTTTTTCAGAAGTATCGATCCGAAGGCCCTCTTCTCCTTGGGCAATAACCTCAATAGACTCCACCAAATCCACAACCTGCCTTTGGTAATTGGAGAAGGTCTGCCTCAAGGTCACATATAAAATAATAATAAAGAGACCACTCAAACCAACAATGACAGCGGAACTAGTTAAAGTCCCAGTAAGAACAAAATTCTTTGGAACTGCTGATTGGACTTGATAGCCATGTGATGTCAAACCAACAATCCAATTTTCCCGTTCAGCTACTACATTTTCCCCTATATGAAACAATTCAGTATCAAAAGGGGAGGTGATCGTCACGGCCACAGGAATCAGACCGCGAGTATTATCAATTGCTTGGTAAAGTACATCTTGCGATAAAGAAATGTAAATAACACCTAGAGACTGATCGGAGTTAGGATCGAGTACTGGTATGGCAAAACTATTGGCTGCTGGTTTGAAATCCTCAGCAAGAATTTTCTCCCCGCTACGTTTCTCTCTAGTAGAAACGTAGACTTCCTTGTAGTCTTGCAAAACAATTGCAACACCTGTCACAAAGTCATTTCTTACATACAAATCATCAATGTTTTCATACAAGGATACTGAGACATAGGGAGACGCTTTACGTTGCAACAGCCAGTAAAAATAATCCGATGTACTCAGACTAAAATACTTGTAAATCCCCTCTATCCGTGCTCGATTTTCAACCAGTTCCTGCGCTAGCTGAGTCGACTCCCTGTGGTAATATTCAATCTCACTCACTGTCCGAGTCGTTACACGTTGAGCTACTCGCTGGGCTTCTTTTTCACGGGAACTCCAGTCAGCATAGGAGAGCATGACCGCAAAACTTGCAATGATGACAATCATCACCAAGGTATAGATGCGCAAGAGCGAGTGGAGCCAGAACGGCTTCATTTTATTTTGTCGCCAATTTTTCATGGATACTTTCATATACAGGTTCCAACATATCACTGATAAAGAAATGCCACATCCCAATTCCTACGAAGGAAAGCAAGGCGGGCATATAGTAACCAATTCCTACAAGGAGAGCTGACCCGAGTAAAACCTTGGCAATCGCAGGTAAGCTCATGAAAATCCCGATAAGGGACAGTTTCAAAGTGTTTTGGTAGGATAAATCAAAGTACACCTGAAGTTTCAAGGAAACAGTGTAGGCTAGAAAGACAAGAGCAACTACAAGGACATTGAGAAAGGTTGCCAAGAGGTGGAAGATAGTCTGATGAGGCAATTGAACCAAAAGGTACAAACCATAGACTAAGACTAGATCTACAAGTACAAAACTATAGAAAGCTAGGTTACTCTTGACAAAGTTACTCTTATACAATTCCCAAGCTTCTTTCAAACTATAAGCTTGATAAGTATAACCGTGCTCCGCATATAAACTCATAAGGGTTGCGCTAGCTGGTGCCAAACCAAAAACTACACCTCCTGCTAGTGTCAATAACCAGAAAAAAGCCGTCGCAATCATTCCTAAAAAGAAACGATTAAAGACGAATTCTAGAAACTTTCCCATAATATCCTCCTTAAAACAACTATGTAACTATTATATCATATTTCAAACGTTTTCAAAAACATAGAGCACCCATTTACAATCCTCTAAAAGCGTGATACAATTGATTTTGACAGTTTTATATAAGGAGATTCTCATGAAGAAAAATATCTTAACTACCCTCTTAGCCGTCGTTCTCTACTTCCTCTGTCTAGGAATCGGAGTAGTACTTGGACACTTGGTGGATTCAACGGGCAATATGTTCTATGCGCCTGCCTTTTCTGCCCTTGTCGGGGGTAGCGTCTACATGTTTCTTTTGGCAAAGGTTCCTCGTTTTGGAGCGATTACCACTCTCGGACTCTTTATGGCTCTCTTTTTTCTAGCTAGTAAACACGGCGCTGGCGCTTTTCTACCAGCTATCGCCTGTGGTCTTGCAGCAGATGCTATCGCTCGCCTCGGCAACTATAAAGATCGAATTAAAAACACCCTCTCCTTCCTCGTCTTTGCTTTTAGTACAAGTGGCCCTATCTTCCTCATGTGGATCCGTCCCAAAGCTTACGTGGCTACCTTACTCGCTCGTGGAAAATCCCAAGAATACATTGACCGTATCATGGTCGCTCCAGAGTTGGACAAAATCCTTCTCTTTGTCGCAAGCATTCTCCTTGGTGCCTTGATTGGGGCTTTGGTTGGGCAAGCTATTAGTAAAAAGTTTGCAAACAAAATCTAATCACTAAAAAAGAGCCCTTCGGCTCTTTTTATTTATGACTTAATTTCTTAGTCAAGAAATCTCCCAAGAACTGGATCGTAAAGATAATCAAGATGATAATGATGGTTGCTAGAACTGTCACATCGTGATTGAAACGGTTAAAGCCATAAGCGATGGCTACGTTACCAATACCACCAGCTCCGACCGCACCAGCCATAGCTGTTTCACCGACTAGTGAAATCAAGGTCACAGTCGTCACACGAATCAAATCTGGAAGACCTTCCGATAGATAAACCCCCACGATATCCCAGAAAGTCGCTCCACTAGCCTGCGCCGCTTCAATGACACCGCCATCTAGCTCAGCCAAGACGACCTGCACCTGACGGGCAAAGAAGGCAAAGACTGCAAAAGAAAGTGGCACAAGAGCTGCATTTGGACCAATACTAGTCTTCACAATCAAGTGAGAAAGTGGTGACAAGATAGCCAAAAGGATGATAAAGGGAACCGCACGGAAAATAGAGGTAATCTTGTCTAAAATCCAGAAAACGACCTTGTTCTCCAAGACACCGCCTGGCGCTGTCAAGACGAGGAAGAGACCTGCCACCAGCCCCAGGAACCCTCCGATGATGAAGGAAAGAACTGTCATATAAAGAGTTAGGTAGATGGCTGTTCCCCAGCCTGCTTGACCAGCCCAGCCCATTTTATAGACATTTGGTAAGTAAGTTTGAATAAACTCTGTCATTTTACTGTCCTCCCTTCAATACTTTTAACTGTACGCCAGCTTGGCGGATAGCTTCTTGAGCACCTGCTAGCGCTGCTTTTTCTCCTGACAAGACCACAACCAATTCTCCAACGGGAGTGCCATCGAGAATTTCGATATTTCCATAAAGGATATTAGCTGTTACTTGGTAATGCTTGTACAATTCATTCAAAAGTGGCTCGTCTGTCGAAGCCCCTGCATACTTGAGCTGTACTAAGATACTGTTCTCAGATAAGTGCTCTACGATTTCTTGCTTCTCAATCTTGACCATGGCTTCATCAATACCTGTAGCTGTTGAGATAAAGTCCTGGGTCAAAGGTTGTTTAGGGTCTGAGAAGATTTCAAGGACACTGCCCTCTTCAATCAAATGCCCATCCTGCATAACTGCCACACGGTTGGCAATGTCTTTGACAATCTGCATTTCATGCGTAATCAAGACAACTGTCAATCCTAATTTTTGGTTCAAATCTTGCAACAAGGCTAGAATTTGCTTGGTTGTCTTAGGGTCGAGGGCAGACGTTGACTCATCTGAAATCAAGATTTTCGGATCATTTGCCAAGGCACGCGCAATAGCTACACGCTGTTTTTGCCCTCCAGATAGTTGTGAAGGGTAGTTTTCAGCACGATCCGCCAAGCCAACTAAATCCAACAACTTAGCAACTTTTGCTTTCTTTTCTTCCTTGCTGAGTCCAGAGTGCTTAAGGGCAAAGGCTACATTTTCCTCTGCTGTCTTTTGACTCATCAGATTGAAATGCTGGAAAATCATCCCAATGTCTTGACGCTTACGACGCAACTGCTCTGCAGTCAAGGTCACCTTGCCATCAAAAATCACATCGTTATCAATGGTAATTTTCCCAGCAGATGGCTTTTGCAAGAGGTTAATCACCCGTACAAGGGTTGATTTCCCTGCTCCAGAATATCCAACGATTCCGTAGATATCCCCTTCTTGGATGTGAATGGTCACATCCTTGACCGCTGTGATGGTTCTCTTCTTCTGATGAAAAGTCACATCGATCTGATCTAACCTAATAATATCTCTACTCATAGCTTCTAATCAGCTCCTCTACTAATTCAATATGGGTGTAGTAATCTGCGATTCGCACGTTTTCATCTCCACCGTGGTCTCGGCTATTGGCATTCCCTAGACCAAAGGCCACCATGGGTACCTCTAGGGCATCAAAGACCGTATGCATAGGTCCTGTCCCCGCCGTTGTTGGCAAGACTGATACCCCCTGTGGATAGAATTTCTTGGCCAACTCGATCACATTGAGAATGGCTGGCGCGCTCATATCGCTTCGATAGCTCATCTCTCCCAAGGTATAGTATAATTCTACCTTATCAAAGCCATTTTTGTCTAGCTGTTTCCGAATTTTTTCCAGGACATCATGCGGTTCTAGGCCAGGAACCAAACGAATCTCTAACTTGGCACTAGCTTCTGCTGGCAAAATAGTCTTAACACCCTGACCTTGATAGCCAGACTGGATTCCTTCTATATTGAGTGCAGGTTCAAAAAAGAATCGTTTGAGAAAGGCAGCGCGGTCCTCTTGTAAGAGAGGCAATTCCAAGCCGTAAATGCGACTGATTTCCTCAGGATTGCGTTGGGCGTAGGTATCTACCAAGGCTAGTTCTCGTTCATTCGGCTCTTGAACATCCTCGTACAAGCCTTCTACTAAGATACGGCCATCAGCAGCTCGCAGACTACTTAAGGCCTGGATAAGATACCATGGTGCTGACTCCACGACACCACCATAACTCGAGTGGATATCTACATCCGCACTTTTCACCTTGGCATCAAAGGTCACGATTCCCTTGTTTCCACCAGAAATCTCTAACTGCTCCAAGGCGTTCTTTGTACCTTGTTCCCATACCAGCAAATCCGCCCCACGAAGTTTGTCTGCGTGTTTCTCTAAATACTTATCTAGATCCATGGAAGCAGACTCCTCTGCCCCTTCCATGATAAAACTAATATTGACAGGTAGGTCATCATGGTGTTGCATGTATTTTCTCAAAGCGCTCAAACGAGCCGTGATATGCCCCTTGTCGTCGTCAACCCCACGTCCATACATAAAGCCATTTCGCACAGAAAGGGTAAAAGGATCCTCTGTCCACACCTGGTCACCATCCGCTGGCACGGTGTCATAGTGGTTATAGAAGATCAAGGTCTTAGCATCTGGACGCGAACTCTTGAAATGCGTCATGACAAAGGGAGCCGTATAAGTCTCATCAATCTCCACTTCAGCCCCTACACGCTTAAAAATCTCACCCAGATAGTTTGCGACTTCCTTAAGTCCAACCTGCTGGGCAAAGACTGATTTCTTGGAAATTAAGGTGCGCAAGACTTCAAAATAATGTTGAGCTACATGATCCTTCTCAAATTTTTCAATCTGCTCTTGTTCGCTGGAAAAAACCATTTTCTCTCTCTTTCTACTACATACTTGTGTCCTTGGAACAACCCCAAGTGCCTCTTTAAAATCAACTCTCTATACAAAAGTAAGAGGTGGAAACTCTCTCCCACCTCCCTGTGTCTTATTACCAAACTGGTTGGTCCAAACCGTCTGATGTTTCTTCGATAACTTTTTTCACTTCATCAGTGTGGTAAGCCGCGATAATTTTCTTGATGGCATCAGCCTTAGGTGATGATTCCCAATCTTTTTTCGCAACGATGATGTTGTACCATTGTTTTGAGTTTTCATCAGCTTGTTCTTTGAAGAGTGCTTTTTTGTAGTCCAATTTTGCTTCTGTAACGAAGGTATTGTTTACAACGGCAGCATCAACTGATGACAATGAACGAGCCGTTTGGCTAGCGTCCAATTCAGTAATCTTCAAGTTCTTTGGATTTTCTTTGATGTTTGCGATAGTAGCAAGTTCAGTTCCAGAAACATCCAATTTGATCAAACCAGCTGATTGAAGCAAGTAAAGCGCACGGCTTTCGTTTGTAGCATCGTTTGGCACAGCGATTTCGCCCTTATCTGGGATTTCTTCCACTTTCGTGTACTTGTTTTCTTCCCCATTTTTACCTGAGTAAAGGCGGATTGGTGAGATGTACGTATCTGCAATCGCTACAAGGTCTTTCCCGTTTTCTTTGTTCCAGTTGTTCAAGAAGTTGTAGTGTTGGAAAGCGTTCAAGTCTACTTCGCCATCAGCAGTTGCCTTGTTTGGTTGAGAGTAGTCAGTGAACTCTGTGAATTCCAATTTAATACCATCTTTTTTAACCAATTCTTGGATTTTATCCCAACGTTTTTCTTCAGAACCGCTACGGTTAACTGTTGCAATTTTGACAACTGTTTCGTTGTCTGCTTTCTTTTCTGAATTTCCGCAAGCTGCAAGAGTCAAACCTGCGACTGTAGCAAGAGCTGCTACACCGAGCCATTTTTTAATTTTCATGATTCTTTCTCCTTTAAAAATAATACCGTAATAGTATCTCATACTTTATTTGATTTAGCAAATTGTTATTAGATAGGCAGACATATAGTTTGAAACTATATATCCAAAAATTGAGAAATCATCCGCCTTTCTCAGATTGGATGATTTCATACGACTATTTAATATCAGCTTCTGCTGGGAGGTAAGTGTCCCCGAAGAACTGTTTAGACAATTTTTCAAGAGTTCCATCTTTGTAGAGTTCTTGGATGCGTTTGTCTACAAATGATTTCAACTCATCTTGACCTTTAGCAAGAAGCGGGTAAACGTAAGGTTGTTGGTCACTTGGAAGCTCAATCACTTTCAAGTTATCCAAACCTTGGTTTTTGATAACTGTTTCAACACCGATTTTATCAAAAATCTTGTAGTCAAATTGACCATCGCTCAAACGAGACATGATTTGTTGGAAATCAGCCTTGGTGTAGTTAAGAACCGTTGGATTGTCTGCGTGTTGTTTGTTATAGTCTTCCAGTTGTTTAGCTGTTGTTGTTCCTTGAACGACTTCAGTAGACTTTCCACCAATATCATCAAGTGACTTAATACTGTTATCATCTTTTTTCACAACAAGAACATTAGGGTTTTTAGCAGTTGGAGCTGCATAAAGGTATTTTTCAGCACGTTCTTTGGTGTAGCTGATGTTGTTCACAGCCATTTGGTAGCGATCAGCATCAAGGCCCGCAAAGACACCTGACCACTCTGTCTTTTCAAACTTGACATCGTATTTGTCAGAGTCTTTAAAGATAGCACGAACTACTTCAATCTCATAACCAGTCAACTCACCGTTGTCTTCATAGTTAAATGGTTTTGGTGAAGCGTTGGTCGCTACGACAATTTCTTTCTTACCAGGTGTTGCTGCTTCGCTAGATGCGCTATCTTTCTTATCTCCACCTGAGCAAGCTGCTAGCACACCTGCCGCAACGAGTCCTAAGGCAGCAAGAGATGAATATTTGACGATTTTGTTCATGTCATTTCCTCCAAAATAGAATACTGTACTATCTTAACAGAAAATATTTTTTTTCGCCATTATATGATACCTATCTCGGTGATAGGTTTTTCTTATAGCTGATTAAAAGACCAGACGCAAGACTGCAATCAAGACAACTCCAAAGAGAACTGTGCCGACTAAATTGCGATAGCGAAAGGCTACCCAAGCCGTTGGAAAGACTGCTAAAAAGTCTAGCCATTTGATTTGAGGAAAGCTTCCAACCTTACCTGTCACCACGCTTGAAAGGATCAAGGCAAAGATAATGGAAACAGGTAAAAACTTCAAAAAACGCTCAACGATAGCTGGCAAACCCTTGTACTTAACCAAGATGAAAGGAATCATACGAGGAATCCAAGTCACCAATCCTGAGAAAACTACAGCTAATAAAAGATACTTACTGACCATCTAAAACCACCCCCATCGTACAACCAAGTAGTGTTGCAAATAGAACAGCCAGCGACTGGGACACCACTGTCAAGAGGAAAAAGAAAGACACCGCAACAACTGCTAGGATCAGCAGCAGATTGCGGCCAGGAACCCGTCTTTGCATAATCTGAAATTGCGAAGTAAAAATCCCGATAAACATCCCAACAAGTGCAAAGTCTAATCCAAAGACCTCAGGATTTGGAAGAAGGCCACCTAAAGCAGTTCCGACTACTGTCCCCACAAACCAAGCTACATAACTGTTGAGATTGTTCCCATGCATCCACATAGGATTGACCTTGTCTGTATGGGCTAATTCTCCCATCAAAACCCCGTAAGTCTCATCTGTCAAGAGGCTCGACATCCCGATATTTTGCCAGATACTAGTATGACGGAAATAGGTCGATGCATGCAAGCTCAGCAAAAAGAGTCGCAAGTTGATCAAAAAGACCGTCATAGCAATAGCTGCCACAGGCGCTTGTACCGCAATCAGTGCCAACATGGCAAACTGGGCGCTCCCAGCATAAACAAAGAGGCTCATCAAGCCCATCTCAACAGGTGTCACATAGGGCGCGCCAATAATCCCACAAGCCAGGCCAATGCTGACATAGCCAAGGGCAGTCGGCATGGCTGCCTGTACACCTTCCCAAAATCCTTTTTCTTTCATCTCTCTCCTCTTATTCTCTTCCTTTGAGGCTGTTCATGGTCATAGCCACAGCAAGGAATATTATAACACATTCAAAGAAGAGAAAAAAGTTTAGAGTTTGAAACTTAGAGCTAGTAAAAAATGCTGAAATCCCATGAGTGTTATTAATGCATCCTAAACTGATCCACCCGAATAGTATACTTTTTATCTTCAATTTCTTTAGCATCTTCATCTTCTGTCGGATAGATATCAACCCAAAATTCTCTCCTTTGTCCTTTCAACTTGACTTTATAGCGATAGCCGTCATCGTATAGTCCTACCGTCTCGGTAGTTACAGATTGAAAATTCGGAAGAGCTTCAATTTCTTTTTTTATAGTCTGGGATAGATTGTTGAGCACTACATATTGCTCCCCTTTTGAGGCTACAGGAATATGAACTGTCGCTTTTTCCAAGCGATGTGATTTTGAAAATGTGAATCTTGCTCGACCTGTATAACCATTCAAAGCAATATTTTCGTAATCATAGAAAAGGCGTCCCGTTTTATAGAAATAGGGGTCTTCTGCATGCCAAGTATCTCGATAGGCCATCTCTGTTTCCTCCACCACTTCACTAGCCTCTCCAAATACTTCTTCAAAGGATTTAAGAGACATGTCGAATGAAAGTGTTTCAAACAAGACCAGTTGTGTCTGTTTAACATTCTGGCAAGCTGATAAAAGCATGAGTAAAGCTCCAAGAGCAAGCAAACTACTGATTATTTTTGTAAATTTCATATTTCTACTATACAAAAAAACTCTAGAATTGACAAACTTTGATAGAGTCGGATTCCGTGATTAGATTTTAAAAATGCTTCTTTTTGTTTTAAATTGAGCAAGAGTCAGTAACAAACCGTCATAATAAGAAAAAGACTGGGAAGCCAGCCTTATCTATGTGATGTAAAAATTTCTGCTAAATCTAATATCCAAACACCAATAAGCTCACGATAATTAAAAAGCTATTCCACAAGATGTGGAGTGCCATTGACCAATAAATTGAACGTGTATAGCGAAAGAGCATACAGAGTAGCAGACCTGCTCCTGCATAAATGATGAAGTCTGTTATCACCCATCCATATTGCAAAACATGGATAAGACTGAATAGAGTCGAGGAGACAATTATGTCAACATAGTATTTTTTAAATTTAGTTAGGGATGTCATCAGAAGCCCCCGAAAAACCAACTCTTCAACTATAGGAGCAATGAGACTACCGTATAAAATGCGCGTTATAAAGTAACTAATTCCTGTCAAATTAGCTGCTTCTTTCACTATTGCACTCCCATTTTGCGTGCTAGGAAAGATCCGAGTCATTATATTTACCCACAAAAACATCAATATAAAGGAAAGAAAGAAAATACCCAGATAGGACCAACGAAACTGGAATCGACCGTACTCTTTCCAACGTTGACTCTTAACAAGAATCACAGTAGCAGCAATTCCCTCAATCACTATCAATAAAATTTGAATCCCATAAAATCCAAAGTCGGATAATTGGTTCACTGAATCTAATTTTGCTACAAGATTAAAAATCAAGTAATAGGACACAAGCACCAAAATTGTCCCTAAATAAAATTTCGTTTCTTTCCTTTTCATAGTTGATCCTTTTAAGTTTTATTTACGTCTTCTTTCAGCCAAGCCTGCCCAGAGTCCTTTCATCCAATCAAAAGCTCCGTAAGGGCTTGGTCCAATACCACAAACTGACTCAGGAATTTTTTATGTTATAACTAGTATTTTCTTTGTCTAATTAGGATTCTTGAAAAATTTTAAAACAATAAAGGGAGAATCTGGCCAATGCCATTGTAGACTATATGCAATCCAATAGGCCAATAAATCGACTTTGTCACTCTAAATAAGACTGCAGATATGAGACCACCACCCATATAGAAGAAAAAGTCTGTCAAGATCCATCCATGACTACTAATGTGCAAGATTCCAAATAATATAGCTGATCCGAGTACATCCAGTCCCCATTTCTTTCCTTTTTCCAGAGCGATCATCACCAACCCACGATAGATTATCTCTTCAAAAATGGGACCTGCAATCACAGGATAGAAAAAATACATCAAAAATACCGTAGCTCCTGTAAAAGTAGGAACATCCAGTTGATAAGCAATTTCATTTTTGGTAGGCGGAAAAATAAAAAATGTGACGAAATTCCAAATAACAAAAGCTAGGAGAGCTAGGAAGGAATAAAAAAGATAAGCTCCCTTAAATTTCCTACTGTTGATTTTCTGCCATTTCCCTGCTTGAATCATAACAATAATAGCAAGCAGAACCACAAGAAAATTCAACATCATATCCGACAAATAATAGGCAAAGTCAGATAGACCAGCAGCAAGGTCACTGTGTAAAACCAAACGAATGAAGAACTGGTCAGCAATGACAAGTAGAACAGCTATAAAAAAGTAGTAGCGTGAGATTATCTTTTTCATTCTATTTTCTCCTATACTATGAAATAAGGATAGTATAACACGGAAATCACCACATTTTAGAAAATCGCATATTTGACATTTTTTCTTATAGAAATCTCTCATTTGCGATTGTTGACTAATCGATAAGCTCTTTGTATTGCTGCAAACGCAATTTAAAAAGGGCTGTTAATTGAGGATTTTCTAATATTTGTAGAGATTGGATAAAGTGTTCAATCTCTTTTTGATTACTTCCCTTAGTTTGAAGGAAAACACTCATTTTCTTTAAAAATTGCCACAATAATTTCTCAAAAACATCGTATGGACGGAGCATGCTCTCCAACTCAGACTCAAAGATTGGGATGTAAGAGAAAAGCTTACGCTCCATGAACTCTGATATGATATTCAGATAGCCACTTTTCATATACAGTCTATTGTGTGCCAATTCTTTAAATTCCTTGGATTTTTCGAGTAAGGAGGTTGATAAAAAGATCAGATCTTGATTACTCAAGAAGGGCATAGTGTTACAAAATATATAGAGTTCAAACCAGGTCCAAGACTCGATAGCATAAAGGTAGGTGGTCAAAAACTCACGATCCTCCTCTTCGAGCAGATAGCTTTTATCCAAGGAATGGATGGCATCTTTGATCACGATGGCATTCAAACGACGATAGGTCTGCGCTATCTGTTCCTGCTCGATTTCCTCCAACAGTTGCTCTAAACCCGCTATATCTTGATGGGCAAAGCGATCCACAACCTTTCGACCAAATCGCATATGTGGGGATTCTTGATAGTTGTTGAGCTTGTGTCCAAACTCATCGAAGGTCACATTTATCCCTTGGATAGCTAGTATCAGTTTATCCGCAGACAGCATAGACCGTCCCAGTTCAAACTTGGATAACTGGGATGCTGTCAGACCCTCACAAGCCACATCTGACTGCTTGAGTTTCCTCGCCAGGCGCAATTCCTTGTATAATTCTCCCAATTCCTGTTTTTCAATCATGACCAAACTCCCCTTTAAAGATTCCCTTTACTATTCTATTCGTAAAAATTTTTACTTTTTAACATATTATAAAATATTTTAGCAAAAAAGCCAGCTCAAAGCTGACTCTTTATTCTATGGTATCAAAGGCGAGGCTCGGTTTGGCGTTGAGATCCAAGCCTGCAAAGTTTTCTTTGTTCCACTCGCTAACGCTGGCATAGGCAATCATTCCTGCATTGTCTCCGCAAAGTCGTAGAGGTGGGATGATAACCTTGACATCTGTGATTTCGACTGCTAGGCGTTCTCTGAGGCCTTTATTAGCTGCTACACCACCTGCCACGACCAGAGTTTTAACAGGATATTTCTCCAAAGCTTTCTTGGTTTTGGCCATAAGAATATCCATGACTGCTGCTTGGAAGGATGCACACAAATCCTCTGTAGACAGGCTTTCTCCCTTTTGCTCAGCATTATGATGGAGATTGATAAAGGCAGACTTCAAACCTGAGAATGAAAACTCTAGATTGTCCTCCTTAATCATGGCACGAGGGAAATCATAAATATCCTGCCCCTGATGAGCCAACTCATCAATCTCGCGACCTGCAGGATAGGTCAAGCCCATGACACGACCGACCTTGTCATAAGCCTCCCCAACCGCATCATCTCGTGTCTCCCCAACAATCTTGTAATCGCCAGCCTCAGAAACATAGACCAACTCTGTGTGGCCACCGCTGACCAAGAGGGCCAACAAAGGAAACTCCAAAGGCTCCACACTCTGAGCCGCCATGAGGTGGCCAGCCATGTGGTTAACGGGAATTAGAGGCAAGCCATGCGCCCAAGCAAAGGCCTTGGCAGCTGACAAACCAACTAGCAGAGCTCCAACCAATCCAGGTCCATAGGTAACCGCAACAGCTGTAACGTCCTCTTCGGTAATTCCTGCTTCTACTAGAGCCTCCTCGATACAGGCTGTAATGACCTCGACATGGTGACGACTGGCAACTTCTGGCACCACGCCCCCAAAGCGTTTGTGACTCTCAATTTGACTTGCAATGACATTGGACAAGAGCTCATCGTCGTTTTTCAAGACAGCGACACTGGTCTCGTCACAGGATGTTTCAAATGCTAAAATATATCTATCCTTCATCTACTTCTCTCTTCATGATGATGGCGTCCTCGACTGGATCATGGTAGTAGGCCTTTCGCTCAGCGATGACCGCCATCTTTTCTTTCTTGTAAAATGCTTGCGCTCGATGATTTGACTTTCTGACTTCAAGGAAAATTTCCTTATCTGTCGGCAATTGAGCAAACAAGGCTGACGCAATTTCCTGACCCTGATAGACTTTTTTGACAGCGATTTGTAGGACTTCTGCTTCAAAGAGATTCTCCTGCACAGCTAAAATACCTATCATTTCTGCTCCCTCATAAGCCAGAGCATACCAAGTCTGGTCTTGGGACAGGTCTGCTTGGATTTGTTCCAGCGTCCAAGGACTGACTGGGTAAACATCTGCCATGACAGCGTAGATGGCTTGAGCCAGGTCAGGTTGCTGTTGAATTCGTTTGATTTCAATCATAGGCGTTTAATGTAAGACTCGCCAGACTCGGTGTGATTCTTAAGCCAATTTTCCTCAGCCTCAACTCGTTTGAGATAATTTGGCACAAAGTCGTGCAAGGAGGCTGCTTCCCTATCCCAAGCCAAAAGAGCAAGATTAGCTGCATTTGGCAAGGTTTCTTGATAGCTAGCTTGTGGTAGCTGTTCTTGGATCTGCTCCACAAAGGGACCGACTTCTCCGACAAAGGTCACCTGTTCAGCATCCTTGACCTGCTCTAGCACTTCCGCAAAGGACAGGTGTGCTTCTGGCATGACAGGTTTGGCATTTTCATAAAATCCTGCGTAAACATTGTTGCGACGCGCATCCATCAAAGGGACAAACAAGCCTTCTTGTTGGCGTGGTACCAGAGCCAAGAGACTGGACATCCCAACTAACTCAATGTTCAGGGTATGAGCCAAGGTCTTAGCAGTTGCTACCGCAATTCGCAAGCCTGTGTAGCTACCTGGCCCTTCAGCTACCACGATTCGATCCAAATCTTTGGGCGTCAGGTCCAGACTGGCCATCAAAAAATCGATGGCTGGCATGAGGGTAATACTGTGATTTTTCTTGATATTGATTATGGTCTCGGCAAGAACCTGCTTATCCTCTAAAATGGCAAGAGAAAGAGCCTTGCTAGACGTATCAAAAGCTAATACTTTCATAACACATTCCTATCTTTTTGTCTGTTTACTATTATACTACAAAAGCCAACGCATGGGAATTTTCTTTCTTCCCAAACAAAAAGCCCTACCACTTAGACAAAGAGGAAGGCACAAAAATTCAAAAAAATTTTACATTTTTCCTATCTTTTCCGAATAGAAAAGTAACCAAGGCAATTGAAAGGATCTTCGTAAGAAATTTGGATAAGTCATGCTAGATAAAAGGCACATTTTTAGAAGGGTAAATTTTATTCTCTTCATCTCTTACAGTTTGCTCATCATTTTCAATGATTTAAACATAATCGTTACACCCTTACCAGTTGATTCATCTGTTTACATTGTTTTCTTTTTATGCTTCAACTCGATTTTCGATACGAGAAATCATCATCGTAACAATAAAGAGCTCATCTAAAAATAGAAAAATCCGCCCCATCTATCAAGACGAGGTGGATTTTCTTATATTAGATGAATAATTAAGTTTAAGCATTTAAACCGAAGTGAAAAACGAGCCAGACAACATAGGTGACAAGGAGCAGAAATATAGAGTAGAGTGTTACAAAGGTCAGTTTCCAAAGGAATTTTGTTTTTCGGTGCTCTAGATATGTAAAAATAAGATTTCCTCCATAAACACAAGCTACAAAGACTACAAACATCAAGAGGCGAACTCCAATCGCAAATTCAAACAAACTAAACATTCTTAATCCTCCTTATTTTAAAAACTATAGGAAATATTCCCATCCATAAACTTCCCTTTCCATTATAACACCTAAGCGCTCTCCGACCAAATCCTACCTGTCTTTTTGTTCCTTCTTCCCCTCCCGACTTTCTCATTTTCCGTCTTTTACTAATTTTTCATTTTGTGGTATAATTGAAATAATTGTAACGAATCAAGGTCAATCTAGACACAAAATGGAATGAAATCAAGCAAATCTCTACTAAAAGTTTGGAATAAGCTGACCTGTAAAATAGAAAGGAACTATATGATTTACAAAGTTTTTTATCAAGAAACAAAAGAACGTAGCCCACGTCGTGAAACAACACGCTCACTTTACCTAGACATCGATGCCAACTCAGAACTTGAGGGCCGTATCGCTGCTCGCCAACTTGTCGAAGAAAACCGCCCAGAGTACAATATCGAGTATATCGAACTCTTGTCTGACAAATTGCTAGATTACGAAAAAGAAACTGGCGCTTTCGAAATCACGGAGTTCTAATATGGCCTACACTCTTAAACCTGAAGAAGTCGGCGTTTTTGCCATCGGTGGTCTGGGAGAAATCGGGAAAAACACTTACGGAATTGAATACCAAGACGAAATTATCATCGTCGATGCTGGGATCAAATTCCCGGAAGATGACTTGCTGGGTATCGACTACGTTATCCCTGACTACTCTTACATCGTGGACAATATCGACCGCGTCAAGGCTGTTTTGATTACACACGGACACGAGGACCACATCGGTGGGATTCCTTTCCTGCTTAAGCAAGCAAATGTCCCTATCTACGCTGGACCACTTGCCTTGGCTTTGATCCGTGGAAAACTCGAAGAACATGGCCTCTTGCGCAACGCCAAACTTTACGAAATCAACCACAACACTGAGTTGACCTTTAAAAATCTCAAGGCAACTTTCTTTAGAACAACCCACTCCATTCCAGAGCCTTTAGGGATTGTCATTCATACTCCTCAAGGGAAAATCGTCTGTACGGGTGACTTTAAGTTTGACTTTACTCCAGTTGGGGAACCTGCAGACCTGCACCGTATGGCAGCCCTTGGTGAAGAAGGCGTGCTCTGCCTCCTCTCTGACTCGACAAATGCAGAAGTACCAACCTTTACCAACTCTGAAAAAGTCGTTGGTCAGTCTATCATGAAGATCATTCAAGGTATTGAAGGACGTATTATCTTTGCATCCTTTGCCTCAAACATCTTCCGTCTCCAGCAAGCAACAGATGCTGCTGTTAAGACTGGACGCAAAATTGCGGTCTTTGGTCGTTCTATGGAAAAGGCCATTGTCAACGGGATCGAGCTTGGCTACATCAAAGCTCCTAAGGGAACCTTTATCGAGCCAAATGAAATCAAAGACTACCCTGCAGGCGAGGTTCTTATCCTTTGTACAGGTAGTCAAGGGGAGCCTATGGCAGCCCTCTCTCGTATCGCCAACGGAACTCACCGTCAGGTACAACTCCAACCAGGTGATACCGTTATCTTCTCTTCTAGCCCAATCCCTGGAAACACCACTAGCGTCAACAAGCTGATTAATATTATCTCAGAAGCTGGTGTCGAAGTCATCCACGGTAAAATCAACAATATCCACACCTCTGGGCACGGTGGTCAGCAAGAGCAAAAACTCATGCTCCGCTTGATCAAGCCCAAATACTTCATGCCTGTTCATGGTGAATACCGTATGCAGAAAGTCCATGCTGGACTAGCGGTGGATACTGGTGTCGAGAAGGACAATATCTTTATCATGAGCAATGGTGATGTGCTTGCCCTTACTGCAGATTCTGCTCGTATCGCAGGCCACTTCAATGCCCAAGACATTTATGTCGATGGAAATCGTATTGGTGAAATCGGTGCGGCTGTCCTCAAAGACCGTAGAGATCTATCTGAAGATGGTGTCGTTCTAGCAGTCGCAACTGTTGACTTCAAGTCTAAAATGATCTTGTCTGGTCCTGACATCCTTAGCCGAGGCTTTGTCTACATGCGAGAGTCTGGCGACTTGATTCGCCAAAGCCAGCGCATCCTCTTCAATGCCATTCGTATCGCATTGAAAAACAAGGACGCTAGCGTACAATCTGTCAATGGTGCTATTGTCAACGCCATTCGTCCTTTCCTCTATGAAAATACCGAACGTGAACCGATCATTATCCCGATGATCCTCACACCAGATGAAGAAGAATAAATCATAACCACCCGTCTAACGGGTGGTTTGCACTAGGGCTATAAGCCCAAATTACCAGCCAGCACCTAAAGACGCTGGCTTTCACTTTGTTCAAGCCTCATTGCTCTTGACTCGTCACTTGCCTCTTAAAGAGACCTTGGTACTACTTGCCACTATCCCTAAAGGGATCCTCATATTCTTTTACACTTAATTTATCTAGTGCTATATCATGCTTTACTCGTTCTCGAATTTTCATACTCGTGAAGAAATCATCCACTGGATAATTTCTTTAATCTTGAATATATTTCTTAATTGTGGCTTCATTAAGCCCTACTGTGCTCACATAATAACCTTCTGCCCAGAAATGCCGATTTCCAAACTTGTACTTGAGATTAGCGTGTTTATCAAACATCATGAGTGCACTTTTACCTTTTAAATATCCCATGAAACTTGAAACACTTATCCTCGGTGGAATACTTACTAACATATGTACATGATCAGGCATCAAGTGACCTTCGATAATTTCAACACCTTTATAGCTGCACAAACGATGAAATATTTCGCCTAAACTACTTCGATATTGATTATAGATCACTTTTCGTCTATACTTGGGGGTGAACACAATGTGAT
>NZ_AFUB01000054.1 GCF_000222705.1 Streptococcus mitis bv. 2 str. SK95
CAATAAAGGTGTTCAAGCCAATTGTAAAGCGAAAGGAGAAAAATATGGCACAAAAGGCACATGGTTTATCATACACAAAGCGGATGTGTAAATATCACATTGTGTTCACCCCTAAGTATAGACGAAAAGTGGTCTATAATCAATATTGAAGTAGTTTAGGCGAAATATTTCATCGTTTGTGCAGTTATAAAGGTGTTGAAATTAAGGTGTTGAAATTATCGAGGGTCACTTGATGCCTGATCATGTACATATGTTAGTAAGTATTCCACTGAGGATAAGTGTTTCAAGTTTCATGGGTTATTTAAAAGGCAAAAGTGCACTCATGATGTTTGATAAACACGCTAACCTCAAGTACAAGTTTGGGAATCGGCATTTTGGGGCAGAAGGTTATTATGTGAGTACAGTGGAACCTAATGAAGCCACAATTAGGAAATATATTCAAGATTAAAGAAATTATCCAGTGGATGATTTCTTCACGAGTATGAAAATTCGAGAACGAGTAAAGCATGATATAGCATTGGATAAATTAAGTGTAAAAGAATATGAGGATCCCTTTAGGGATAGTGGTAAGTAATGCGAACACCTCTTTGAGAGGTTTGTGATGAGTCAAGAGCAATGAGGCTTGAACAAAGTGAAAGCTAGCGTCTTTAGGCGCTGGCTGGTAATTTGGACTTATAGCTCTGGTACAAACCACCCGTTAGACGGGTAGTTATGATTTTATAAATGAAGTAAACTTCTCAAAATTCAAAACTTAATTTTGGCATCTATAATTACCTTTATATTTTATTTTTAGTTCGTTTAGCTTTAAATTCTACTCTTATAGGATTTGAAGCTTTTTTAGTTCGTTTTTCTGTTAAACTAGTGTTAATAATAAGAAAGGGATTTTTTATATGCTTCAAAAATTTTATGAACGAGCATTTGTCTTTTTGAAACTAGTTGAACAAGAATATGCTTCTTTATGTCAGAGCTGTGCTGAGTGGGAATCACTTCATCTTCGTTTTTTACTTTATTACCTGATAAGATTTAGAATTAAAAGCGATAAAGAGTTTTGTTTATATCATTTTCAGACGGCCTATCGCTTGTATCTAGATAAATTTTTGCTAGAAGGTACTAGTCTAAACTAGTGACGTTCATATATATCATTTATCACGAACAATAATGAGCATTGAATTTATGATTTTAAGGATTTTATTTAAAATATAAGGTTTTGCATTTTATGATTTACAGAAATTCCAAATCTTTTCCAGTGTTTCTTCTTGATAAAATGGTCTTTTTTTCTTATAATAAATTGTAAGATATGATTGCAGGTGAAACTCCTGCCATGTATATGAGAAAGGACGAGCTCCTAGTAGCTCAGACGAATTTTATTATGACTTCAGTTGTTGTTGTAGGTACCCAATGGGGTGATGAAGGTAAAGGGAAAATTACAGATTTTCTTTCAGCTAATGCAGAAGTGATTGCTCGTTATCAAGGTGGTGACAATGCTGGTCACACGATTGTGATTGATGGTAAGAAGTTTAAATTGCACTTGATTCCATCAGGTATTTTCTTTCCTGAAAAAATCTCTGTTATTGGGAATGGGATGGTCGTAAACCCAAAATCCCTTGTGAAAGAGTTGAGCTATCTTCATGAGGAAGGTGTGACAACTGATAACTTGCGTATTTCTGATCGTGCGCATGTTATTTTGCCTTACCATATTGAGTTGGATCGCTTGCAAGAAGAGGCTAAGGGTGACAATAAGATTGGTACTACAATAAAGGGAATTGGCCCAGCCTATATGGATAAAGCTGCTCGTGTTGGGATTCGTATTGCAGATCTTTTGGATAAGGATATTTTCCGTGAACGCTTGGAACGCAATCTTGCGGAAAAGAATCGTCTGTTTGAAAAATTGTATGACAGTACTCCTATTTCAATTGATGATATTTTTGAAGAGTACTATGAGTATGGTCAACAAATCAAGCAGTATGTGACAGATACATCTGTTATCTTGAATGATGCGCTTGATAATGGCAAACGTGTGCTTTTTGAAGGGGCGCAAGGTGTTATGTTGGATATTGACCAAGGGACTTATCCATTTGTTACTTCGTCAAACCCTGTCGCTGGTGGTGTGACAATTGGGTCTGGTGTTGGTCCAAGTAAGATTGACAAGGTTGTAGGTGTGTGTAAAGCTTATACGAGTCGTGTAGGTGATGGACCTTTCCCAACTGAGTTGTTTGATGAAGTGGGGGATCGCATTCGTGAAGTAGGTCATGAATATGGTACAACAACTGGTCGTCCACGTCGTGTGGGTTGGTTTGACTCAGTTGTGATGCGCCATAGTCGCCGTGTATCTGGTATTACTAATCTTTCATTGAACTCTATTGATGTTTTGAGTGGTTTGGATACAGTGAAAATCTGTGTGGCCTATGATCTTGATGGCCAACGTATCGACCACTATCCAGCTAGCCTTGAGCAATTAAAACGTTGCAAACCTATCTACGAGGAATTGCCAGGTTGGTCAGAAGATATTACTGGAGTTCGTAATTTAGAAGATCTTCCTGAGAATGCGCGTAACTATGTTCGTCGTGTGAGCGAGCTGGTTGGGGTTCGTATTTCTACTTTCTCAGTTGGTCCTGGTCGTGAACAAACCAATATTTTAGAAAGTGTTTGGTCATAGGAGATTTTTAAGATTAGTTTAAGACAGGTCGGGTATACTATAGACAGTTACAAGAAGACCTCCTAACTTGTTGTAACAAATATCCTAAACTTTTCTTTTTCATAATAATCTCCCTATTAAGTCACCGCATTCGGTGGCTTTTTTAGTTCATAAGTCCTATACAGGCTTCTACTTGACTTTTTAAGATAAAGAAAAAAACAGTGGGACAGAAATCTCTAGACCAAGTCTTAATTTGATAGACCTAGAATTTCATGGTTTCAACAATTCGGTAGATTGGTTAAGGTTGTGTATAGAGAAAGGAAGTTTTGTTTAAAGGAGTTTTTGAATTCTAAAATACCAACAAACAGTTTAATCTACTAATAAATTATAGGTGTACAACTAAGCAAAAATGAGGTTGGGATTTTTGATCCCAGCCTCTTCAGTGAACTATTTTCTTTAGAATTTATAAGTTAGATAAAATTAAATTTTTTGTAAATTAGCTTATTTGATAACTTGGTTTCCTGATTTGTCATTTTGAATTTGGTTCATTTCGTGCATAAAAACATCTGCTTTCAGTTTATCTGTGATGATACTGACACTTATTAGATTATTTAGATTTTTCTCATATCCTTCTAAAAAAATAGGATTTCTAATTTTCATGGTTAACTTTGCACAATTAAAGGGACGCTTTTTAATGGTTATTTGTTCGATATCTTGAAGTTTAAATTGATAATGTAATACGCTGAGGCCTCTGCTACTATAGGTATAATACTGAACAGTATTGTTTTTATGAACTTCTAATTTTACTCCATTTATGAAGAGATAATACCCCATAAACCATAGAAGAAGTGGAACATAAATCAGTACAATTGCTATAATAATCTTGTCTGTAAAATCGGTATTGTAAGCTATCAGATGCTTTAGAATCCAGAGAATCATAACAGATAAAGATATCATGAATGGTCCCCCTACTCTATTAAATTGATTTTTATATGGAAACATTAAGGTAAATTTTGGTTTATCCAGTAATAACTCTAATTTCATCATTTACCCTTTCATATTGTTTATTGTATAAATTTCAGTATATTCATCTCTTGAACTTTCTATGTCAGTTATCTCCATTATTTTAAGTTCATGATTTCTGATTTTCTATCAATTTTGCTAATATTATACTCTTTTTAAAACATTATTTCTACAATCTAGCGATTTAATACTATCTAAAGTTAGTCAGTGTAAATATTATAGAGCTCTTTTTTTGTCTAGGAAAACATGCTATAATGATAGAATTGATAAGTAGGAAAAGAGAGAAGCTATGAATTATACAGTTGAAGAAAAAGAATGCTTCATGAGAGAGGCTTTGAGAGAGGCAGAAATTGCTCTAGAACACGATGAAATTCCAATTGGCTGTGTGATTGTCAAGGATGGAGAGATCATTGGTCGTGGGCATAATGCGCGCGAGGAGTTGCAACGGGCGGTTATGCATGCAGAAATCATGGCTATAGAGAATGCTAATCTGAGTGAAGAGAGCTGGCGTTTACTAGATTGCACCCTTTTTGTGACTATAGAGCCCTGTGTGATGTGTAGTGGGGCAATCGGGCTTGCCCGTATTCCAAACGTAGTCTATGGGGCTAAGAATCAGAAATTTGGTGCAGCTGGAAGTTTGTACGATATTTTGACAGATGAGCGTCTCAATCATCGTGTAGAGGTTGAAACGGGAGTTTTGGAGAGTGAGTGTGTAGCGATTATACAGGACTTTTTCCGAAATCGACGGAAAAAATAATTTCTCTTTAAAAATAGAGGAGAATGTGGTATAATAAACAGTGGAGCAACAGTTCTGCGTGAAGCGGGTCAGGGGAGGAATCCAGCAGCCCTAAGCGAGTGTGAATTGTGTGCTCTTTTTTCGTGCTTTTTTCGAATAAATAAGATAAAATAGCCTAGAATAAATGATTATAGAAAAGAGAAAAATATGAAAATTCGTGGTTTTGAATTGGTTTCTACTTTTACAGATGAAAATTTATTGCCCAAGCGTGAGACAGCCCATGCAGCTGGTTATGATTTAAAGGTTGCAGAACGCACTGTGATTGCTCCAGGAGAGATTGTTCTCGTCCCAACAGGAGTCAAGGCTTATATGCAGCCAACAGAAGTGCTCTATCTCTATGACCGTTCTTCAAATCCTCGTAAGAAGGGTTTGGTCTTGATTAACTCAGTTGGGGTCATTGATGGGGATTATTATGGAAATCCTGGAAATGAAGGGCATATTTTTGCTCAGATGAAAAACATTACTGATCAGGAAGTGATTCTTGAAGTTGGGGAACGTGTGGTTCAGGCTGTCTTTGCACCATTTTTAATCGCAGACGGAGATGCAGCTGATGGCGTGCGGACTGGTGGATTTGGATCGACAGGACACTAGGATGAAAATCATCTTTGTACGTCACGGGGAGCCAGATTACCGTGAGTTAGAGGAACGTTCTTATACAGGTTTTGGGATGGATTTAGCACCTTTATCTAAGGAAGGACGGCAACAAGCTCAGGAACTTTGCCAAAATCCTTTGCTTGGCTCAGCTGATATACTGGTGTCTTCTGCAGTGACGCGAGCATTAGAAACGGCTTTTTATGTATCTTGTGCTACGGGTCTTCCTTTAAGAGTAGAGCCTTTATTGCATGAATGGCAGGTTTATGAAGCAGGTATAGAGAACTTTGAAACAGCTAGATGTCTGTTTTTAGAAAACAAGGGGGAGTTGCTTCCTAATAGTCCTATTCAGTATGAGACAGCTGAAGAGATGAAGGCGCGTTTTTTGGAAACTATGATAAAGTACCGAGACTACCAGACAGTGCTAGTTGTCGCTCATCGAATGCTCATGCGCCAATTTGTACCAGACGAGAAGATTGATTTTTGCCAAGTGATTGAGTGTGAGGTAGAAATTTAGAAAGAGGTTTATTATCGCAAAGAAAAAAGCGACATTTGTGTGTCAAAATTGTGAATATAATTCACCTAAGTATCTAGGGCGCTGTCCAAACTGTGGGTCTTGGTCTTCTTTTATAGAAGAAATCGAGGTTGCAGAGGTCAAGAATGCGCGTGTGTCTTTGACAGGTGAAAAAACCAAGCCTATGAAACTGGCTGAGGTGACTTCAATCAACGTCAATCGAACCAAGACGGAGATGGAGGAATTTAACCGTGTGCTTGGAGGCGGAGTGGTACCGGGGAGTCTCGTTCTTATCGGTGGGGATCCAGGAATCGGGAAATCAACCCTTCTCTTACAAGTCTCGACTCAGCTGTCTCAAGTGGGTACGGTTCTCTACGTTAGCGGTGAGGAGTCGGCCCAGCAAATCAAGTTACGAGCGGAACGCTTGGGAGATATTGATAGTGAGTTTTATCTCTATGCAGAGACCAATATGCAGAGTGTTCGTGCAGAAGTAGAAAGAATTCAGCCAGACTTTCTCATCATCGACTCTATTCAGACCATTATGTCTCCTGAGATTTCAGGGGTGCAGGGGTCTGTTTCTCAGGTGCGTGAGGTGACAGCTGAACTTATGCAACTGGCTAAGACTAATAACATTGCCATCTTTATCGTAGGGCATGTGACCAAGGAAGGGACTTTAGCTGGTCCGCGTATGTTGGAGCATATGGTGGATACGGTGCTTTATTTTGAAGGGGAGCGTCACCATACTTTTCGTATTTTGAGAGCGGTCAAAAACCGTTTTGGTTCCACTAATGAGATTGGCATCTTTGAGATGCAGTCGGGTGGCTTGGTTGAGGTCCTCAATCCGAGTCAAGTTTTCCTAGAGGAGCGTTTGGATGGGGCGACTGGTTCGTCAATTGTTGTGACCATGGAAGGGACCCGTCCGATTTTGGCGGAGGTCCAGGCTTTGGTGACACCGACCATGTTTGGAAATGCCAAGCGTACGACGACAGGGCTTGACTTCAATCGTGCGAGTCTGATTATGGCTGTTTTGGAAAAACGTGCAGGATTGCTCCTGCAAAATCAGGATGCCTATCTTAAATCTGCTGGTGGTGTCAAATTGGATGAGCCCGCTATTGATTTAGCCGTTGCAGTGGCTATTGCCTCTAGTTACAAGGACAAGCCTACCAATCCTCAGGAATGTTTTGTGGGAGAATTGGGCTTGACTGGAGAGATTCGGCGCGTGAATCGTATCGAACAACGCATCAATGAAGCGGCAAAACTGGGCTTTACCAAGATTTATGTACCCAAGAATTCCTTGACAGGAATCACTCCTCCCAAGGAAATTGAAGTCATTGGAGTGACGACTATTCAGGAAGTTTTGAAAATGGTCTTTGCTTAATCTGTGACAAATCTTCTTAAAAATGATAAGATAGGAGAAATATTTGATTGTCAAATTTTTAAGGGGGAAATCGTGTCGTATTTTGAACAGTTTATGCAAGCCAATCAGGCTTATGTTGCCCTACATGGGCAGTTAAATCTGCCACTTAAACCCAAAACCAGAGTAGCTATCGTGACCTGTATGGACTCACGTCTGCACGTTGCGCAAGCTCTAGGTTTGGCACTTGGGGATGCTCATATCTTGCGGAATGCGGGTGGTCGAGTAACTGAGGACATGATTCGTTCACTGGTGATTTCCCAGCAACAAATGGGAACCAGAGAGATTGTGGTGTTGCACCATACAGACTGTGGTGCTCAGACCTTTGAAAATGAAAGTTTTCATGAACATTTGAAACACGAGCTCGGAGTTGATGTGTCTGATCAAGATTTTTTACCTTTTCAGGATGTTGAAGAGAGTGTGAGAGAGGATATGCAACTGCTTCGAGAATCCCCACTGATTCCTGATGATGTGGTTATTTCAGGTGCTGTCTATGATGTGGATACAGGAAGTATGAGAGAAGTATACTAACTTTGTCTCGAAAAAATCTCATCCTAGCATAAAATCGATTGTTAAAATGTAGGATTTTAGTTTTAATATAGCTAATATAAAATAGCAAAAACAAGGGTATAAATGTTTACTCTTGTTTTATTTTTGATTGAAAAATAAAGGAAAAAGCGCTACAATGGTAGATGGAAAATGTTGTGTAAAAAACAAGTGATACATAAATACCGGAGGAAATCATGTCTTTTTCTGATTTAAAGCTGTTTGCCCTTTCTTCTAATAGGGAATTGGCAGAGCGTGTGGCGCAAGAGATTGGAATAGAGTTGGGGAAATCAAGTGTTCGCCAATTTTCAGATGGGGAGATTCAGGTCAACATCGAAGAATCAATCCGTGGAAAACACGTCTTTATCCTACAATCAACTAGTTCACCTGTAAATGATAATTTACTTGAAATTTTGATTATGGTGGACGCATTGAAGCGTGCTAGTGCAGAATCTGTCAATGTTGTTATGCCTTACTATGGCTATGCACGTCAGGATAGAAAAGCGCGAGCGCGTGAGCCAATCACTGCAAAACTCGTTGCAAATATGCTAGAAGTTGCTGGGGTAGATCGTTTGTTGACGATTGATTTGCACGCTGCCCAGATTCAGGGATTCTTTGATATTCCCGTAGATCACTTGATGGGTGCTCCATTGATTGCAGACTACTTTGAACGTCGTGGCATGGTTGGACAAGACTATGTTGTTGTCAGTCCTGACCATGGTGGAGTGACTCGTGCTCGTAAATTGGCAGAGTTTTTGAAAACTCCGATTGCGATTATTGATAAACGTCGTAGTGTAGACAAGATGAATACCAGCGAAGTGATGAACATTATCGGTAAGGTAGAAGGTAAGACTTGTATCTTGATTGACGATATGATCGATACAGCTGGAACTATTTGTCATGCGGCAGATGCTCTTGCTGAAGCAGGTGCTGTTGAAGTTTACGCAAGCTGTACGCACCCAGTTCTTTCTGGGCCAGCTATGGACAATATCCAAAAATCAGCTATTAAGAAATTGGTTGTTTTGGATACTATCTACCTACCAGAAGAGCGTTTGATTGATAAGATTGAGCAAATCTCTATTGCTCATCTCTTAGGAGATGCCATTGTACGTATCCACGAAAAACGCCCTCTTTCTCCATTATTTAGTATCGAGAAAAAAATCTAAACTTTCACTTGAAATAGATCGTTCTCCTAGCAGGTTTCTTTTCTTGCTAGGAGATTTTTTGTAGTCAAAATCTGCAAGCCTTTTCAAAATATGCTATACTGATGAAAAAGGAGGATTTCTATGAGCCAAGAATTTATCAATCCAAGTGATGGAGTGGTCCGTCAGTATCTGGCAACCAGTAAAACGTTAGCAGTGGTGGGCTTGTCCGACCGTGAGGAGACAACCAGTAATCGAGTGACCAAGGAAATGCAGGCTCGAGGCTATAAAATCATTCCAGTTAATCCCAAGGCTGCAGGTGGTGAAATTTTGGGAGAAAAGGCTTATGCGAGTCTAGCTGAGATCCCTTTTCCAGTGGATATTGTCAATGTATACCGACGGAGCGAGTTTTTACCAGATGTGGCGCATGATTTTCTCAAGGCTGATGCTAAGATTTTCTGGGCACAACTAGGACTTGAAAGTCTAGAAGCAGAAAAAATCTTGCGTGCTGGAGGATGCGATGACATCGTGATGAATCGCTGTATCAAGAGAGAACATACACGCTTAATTCTTGAACAATAAAAGGTAGCCAGTGGGCTACCTTTTGTGTTAGAAAATACCAATCAATGCCTGCATGCCAAGACTGGTGAGGATGATGGCAATCCAGCAAAGGGCTCCGAGGACAATAGATTTGCCACTGGATCTAACCATGCCAATCAGATTGGTTTTGAGACCGATGGCACTCATGGCCATGACGATAAGGAATTTGGAGAGTTGCTTAAGAGGGGTAAAGATACTACCGGACACACCGAGAGAGGTAAGGAGAGTCGTTAAGAGAGAAGCCAAGATAAAGTAAAGGATAAAAAGTGGGAAAACTTTTTTCAGTTGTACGCCTTGTTTATTTTCTTGTTGGCGACTTTGCCAGTAGGAGAGAAAGAGAGTGATGGGAATGATCGCTAAGGTGCGTGTGAGTTTAACAATGGTTGCAGACTCGAGGGTATTGGTCTGATAAAGACTGTCCCAGGCACTAGCTGTGGCCGTTACAGAAGAAGTATCATTGACCGCAGTTCCTGCAAAGAGGGCAAAGCCATCATTGGATAGGTGAAGCCAGGTTCCTAGAGTTGGAAAGATGAGTGCCGCTAAGACATTGAAGAAAAAGATAACGGAAATGGCTTGGGCAACTTCTTTTTCCTTGGCATGGATAACGGGCGCTGTCGCTGCAATGGCAGAACCACCACAGATTGAAGAACCTACTCCAACCAAGGTAGCCAGTTTTGTATCCAGTGCAAAGAAGCGCTGGAAGAAATAGGCAATAATCAGAGCTATTGAGATGGTGGACAGGATGACAGGGAGTGAAGATTGTCCGACTGCGAAGACTTGCGAGATATTGAGACCAAAACCAAGCAAGACAACGGCATATTGGAGCAATTTTTTAGAACTAAAGGTCAATCCAGCATCCAGTTGTTTATAAGACGAGAGAAAGGGATGTAGGAGCATGCCTATGAAAATCGCAAATACAGGCGCGCCAATCACAGGGAAGAATCCTCCTAAGTACCAAGATACGATAGAAATGAGAAGGCAGGCAAAGATGCCTGCTCCATTTTTTGATAGAAATGACATAAAAACCTCCAAATAGAATCTGTTACTATTATAGACCTATAAACAGGAAAAGTAAAATAGAAAGTGAAAAATGCAGGTTTCAGATGGATTTTGCGGTCAGGGAGCTTTTGTAGTATAATAGAGATACGTTTTTACAGTAGGAGGTATCTATGGATTTAACTAAGCGCTTTAATAAACAGTTAGATAAGATTCAAGTGTCCTTGATTCGTCAGTTTGACCAGGCTATTTCGGAGATTCCTGGGGTCTTGCGTTTGACCTTGGGGGAACCTGATTTTACAACGCCAGATCATGTCAAAGAGGCGGCCAAGCGAGCGATTGACCAGAACCAATCCTACTATACAGGGATGAGTGGCTTGCTGACTCTACGTCAGGCGGCCAGTGATTTTGTTAAGGAAAAGTATCAACTGGACTATGCTCCTGAAAATGAAATCTTGGTCACTATCGGAGCGACAGAGGCTTTATCTGCGACTTTGACAGCTATTTTGGAAGAGGGAGACAAGGTGCTCTTGCCAGCTCCTGCTTATCCGGGTTATGAACCGATTGTCAATCTAGTTGGGGCAGAGGTTGTCGAGATTGATACAACTGAAAATGGGTTTGTCTTGACTCCTGAGATGTTGGAAAAGGCTATTTTGGAGCAGGGTGACAAGCTCAAGGCGGTTATTCTCAACTATCCAGCTAATCCGACAGGAATTACCTACAGTCGAGAGCAGTTGGAAGACTTGGCAGCTGTTTTACGCAAGTACGAGATTTTCGTTGTCTGTGATGAGGTTTACTCAGAATTGACCTATACAGGTGAAGCCCATGTATCTCTGGGAACTATGTTGAGAGACCAGGCCATTATCATCAATGGCTTGTCTAAATCGCATGCTATGACAGGTTGGCGCTTGGGTCTGATTTTCGCTCCTGCAGCCTTTACAGCCCAGTTGATCAAGAGTCACCAGTACTTGGTTACTGCAGCAAATACCATGGCGCAACACGCTGCGGTGAAAGCCTTGACGGCTGGTAAAAATGATGCGGAACCTATGAAGAAGGAATACATCCAGCGTCGAGATTATATCATCGAGAAAATGACTGCTCTTGGATTTGAGATTATCAAACCAGATGGTGCCTTCTATATCTTTGCTAAGATTCCAGCAGGTTACAATCAAGACTCCTTTGCTTTTCTGAAGGATTTTGCTCAGAAGAAGGCCGTTGCCTTTATCCCTGGTGCAGCCTTTGGACGTTACGGAGAAGGCTATGTGCGTCTGTCTTATGCAGCCAGCATGGAAACGATCAGAGAGGCCATGAAACGACTTGAGGAGTACATGAGAGAAGCATGATTCAGTCTATCACGAGTCAAGGTCTCGTACTTTACAATCGTAACTTTCGTGAAGATGACAAGCTAGTCAAAATTTTTACCGAGCAGGCGGGCAAGCGCATGTTTTTCGTCAAACACGCTGGCCAGTCCAAACTAGCTCCTGTTATTCAGCCCTTGGTGTTGGCACGATTTCTCTTGCGAATCAATGATGACGGGCTTAGCTACATCGAGGACTACCATGAGGTGATGACCTTTCCAAAGATTAATAGTGATCTCTTTGTTATGGCCTATGCTACTTATGTGGCTGCCCTTGCAGATGCTAGTTTGCAGGATAATCAGCAGGATGCTCCCTTGTTTGCTTTTTTGCAAAAGACTTTGGAATTGATGGAAGAGGGCTTGGATTATCAAGTTTTGACCAATATTTTTGAAATTCAAATCTTGACCCGATTTGGAATTGGGCTAAATTTTAATGAGTGTGTCTTTTGCCATCGGGTGGGTCAGGCCTTTGACTTTTCTTTTAAATATGGAGCCTGCCTTTGCCCAGAGCATTATCATGAAGATGAGAGACGTTGCTATCTGAATCCCAATATCCCTTATCTGCTCAATCAATTTCAAGCTATTGATTTTGAGACCTTGGAAACCATTTCGATCAAGTCCGAAATCAAGCAAGACTTGCGCAAGTTTATGGATCAGATCTACGAAGAGTACGTCGGGATTCACCTAAAATCAAAGAAATTTATCGATTCCCTAGCCGACTGGGGACAATTACTAAAAGAGGAAGACAAATGAAAAAAATCGCAGTAGATGCTATGGGGGGCGATTATGCACCTCAAGCCATCGTTGAGGGTGTCAACCAAGCCCTTACTGACTTTTCAGATATTGAGGTTCAACTCTATGGAGATGAAAGCAAAATCAAGCAATATCTAACAGCGACAGAGCGCGTTAGCATTATCCATACGGATGAGAAAATTAACTCAGACGATGAGCCGACAAAAGCTATCCGTAAGAAGAAAAATGCCAGCATGGTATTAGCAGCCAAGGCAGTCAAGGAGGGAGAAGCAGACGCTGTCCTCTCAGCTGGGAACACAGGTGCCTTGTTGGCTGCAGGATTCTTCATTGTGGGTCGTATCAAAAATATCGACCGTCCTGGACTCATGTCTACCTTGCCGACCATTGATGGAAAAGGGTTTGATATGCTTGATCTCGGTGCCAATGCAGAAAACACAGCCCAGCACCTCCACCAATACGCGGTTCTAGGTTCCTTTTATGCTAAAAATGTCCGTGGGATTGCAAAACCACGTGTTGGTTTGCTTAACAACGGAACAGAAAGTAGCAAGGGTGATCCTCTTCGTAAGGAAACCTACGCCTTGCTAGCGGCGGATGAAAGCTTGAATTTTGTCGGAAACGTGGAAGCGCGTGATCTGATGAATGGCGTTGCGGATGTTGTTGTGGCAGATGGTTTCACGGGAAACGCTGTGCTCAAATCTATTGAAGGGACAGCCATGGGTATCATGGGCTTGCTCAAGACAGCTATTACAGGTGGCGGTCTTCGAGCAAAACTTGGTGCTCTCCTTCTCAAGGATAGCCTTAAAGGTTTGAAAAAGCAACTCAACTATTCAGATGTTGGTGGTGCTGTTTTGTTTGGTGTCAAGGCACCTGTTGTTAAGACTCATGGCTCAAGTGATGCTAAAGCTGTGTACAGTACGATTCGCCAGATTCGTACCATGCTAGAAACAGACGTAGTTGCTCAAACTGCGCGTGAATTTTCAGGAGAATAAAAAGATGACAGAAAAAGAAATTTTTGACCGTATTGTGATCATTATCCAAGAACGACAGGGAGAGGACTTTGTCGTGACAGAAACCTTGAGTTTGAAAGACGATCTCGATGCAGACTCAGTGGACTTGATGGAGTTTGTCTTGACGCTAGAAGATGAATTTGGTATCGAGATCAGTGATGAGGAAATTGACCAATTGCAAAGTGTAGCAGATGTGGTCAGAACTATTAAAGGTAAGATATAGCAAAAAGCAACATGCAAGTCATGTTGTTTTTTTGTTTGCAGAAAAAAGAAAAACGTTAAAATTTTTAGTAGAAATTGCGAATAAAGAGATGAGAAAGAAAAAAGGAGGAACGTTTATGTACATGCCAATCTTGTATCCATGGTACATCAAGTGGTTTTTAAAATAAAAATGAATTAATTGTTCATTTTCGAATTGTTTTTCGAATAGATAGATAAGAAAAAAAGGAAGGAGACTACGCGATGTATTTACCAATCTTATTGCCATGGTTTATCAAATGGTATTTAAAATAAATGAAATTTACCTGTTCATTTTCAATCATTTCTCGAATAGATAAGTGAGAAGAAAAGGAAGGAGAGAAAAAATGATTTCAGTAATTTACCCAATCTGGTTTTTAAAATGGTTTAAAATCTAGAAGTCGTAAACTAAAAAATAGAAATAAAGGAGAAAAAAGATGACAAACTTTGACAAAATGGAACAGAACTTTGCAGCTCTTACAGAAGAAGAGTTGATGGATGTGGATGGGGGAGCACTTCCTCTTGTAATCGCTGGAGTGTCTATTTGGAAAGTAGGTGCAGCAGTGGTAGGTGGGGCGACAGCGCTTTTTGCTGGTGGAGCAACATTGGGGTATTACGCGAATAGACCCTAGTCAGATTGTAGCTGGAGAGGCATTCGTATGTTTTTAAAAAAAGAAGTGATATTATTAGGGATATTTTTATCTCTACGTATTATTTTCACTATCATTCAAATTTTAATTGACTATAAAATATTGTCAGGAAAGTATAGTGTGAATTTTATGGAGATTTCAGAAGTATTTACCTATCCAATACTCATTTCAATTATTTACATAGCAGTAAAATATAACACAAAGGAGTAACTATGAATATGAACTTGGAACAATTTTATCAATTATCTGATGATGAATTAATCGGAACAAAAGGAGGATTTGGTCTTGCTGAAGCAGTTGGGATTGCAGGAGTATTGAACGCTGCCGTACAAATTTTTAACGCTGGTTACAAATTTGGTTCAGATTTTGCTCGTCGTGGGCGTTAGATAATGAACAATCACAACCTTAATCTCAATACACTCTTACCTAAACTAGCCACTATAGTTTCTTTGTTGGCAATAGCTCTTAATCTCGCGCTTCATGTGATTCGTACAGGTTCATTAGTATCCTTTGATTGGCAATGGACTTTAGTTGGTTTGCTTGCTTCGGGCTATTTTGGTATTTTTTGCAAAGATTTGTCAAAAGATAATCAAAACTATAAATGATGAATTTGAATGAAAAGGATTTTGTGCATGTGAATGGCGGAGTTTTTCCGCCTTTCTTGTCAGGTAAATAGGAGTCTAATATGAAACAATTCTTATTAGGATTTGCTGAGGGATATTTTATCGTATCGCTCATTATTTACATCGCAACGTATTTGATTTTGAAAAAACCGATCAATACCCTATTTTATCCAGAAATTTACCCTGTTTTATTTGGGATCTTTTATCTAGGATATAAGGTTAATAAAAAGCAAGTAGAGTGAGAGGTTAAGAATGACTTATTATTCTGCGCTAAAAATGGGTAAGGTAAGATTTAAGAATGCATCACATTGGAGTTAAAAAAAATCGTAATTTAGAACGGTGTTATCTATTCTGACTAGGAATAGATCATACCAGAGGTGACTTAGAAATAGTAGGGACATTAGAAATTGTAGTAATAAATAGGATGTCGTAAATGTTACTATCAATGATTTATTTGTTCCAAGCTTGCCCAGGGTGACAGTAAAAAGTCAATTTCCTTTTATACCATATTTTTAGTAGGTAGGACACTTGTTCTGCCTATTTTTTGCCAAAAAGGTGCCAGTTGAGGTGTTTATTTGGAGTTTTACATGTATTTTTTGATAAAATAGGTATAGAAATTAGGAAAGTTGGAGAAAAGAAATGAAGAAGGTTTTAGGCTATTGTTTAGTATTTGTTTTTCTATTTTTAATGAATATTTTCGTCTTTACGATACTAGCAACTCTTGGTTTCCAGGTAACAATGAGTGAAAGTAGTTATCTGGTGCCCCCTGTGTTTTCGTTTATCGTTTTATACACCATTCACAAAAGAAGTGGGAAAGGTAAGAAATCTCTGTAATTTAATGATTTAGGCAGGACACTTGTTCTGCCTATTTTCTTTGGCAAAAAGTGCTGTTCAGGTATGAATATTGTTTTTTCAGAAATAATTTTCCGATTTCTTCTTCGTTTGGTTAAAATAATCTTACAAAGTTTTAAGAGATTATTAGAAAAAAGGAGATAGATATGAAATTTGGGAAACGTCACTATCGTCCGCAAGTGGATCAGATGGACTGCGGTGTAGCTTCATTAGCCATGGTTTTTGGCTACTATGGTAGTTACTATTCTTTGGCTCACTTGCGAGAATTGGCTAAGACGACCATGGATGGGACGACGGCTTTGGGCTTGGTCAAGGTGGCAGAGGAGATTGGTTTTGAGACGCGAGCAATTAAGGCGGATATGACGCTTTTTGACTTGCCAGATTTGACCTTTCCTTTTGTGGCTCATGTGCTCAAGGAAGGGAAATTGCTCCACTACTATGTGGTGATAGGTCAGGATAAAAAGCACATCCATATTGCTGATCCAGATCCTGGTGTCAAGCTGACCAAGATTTCCCGTGAGCGATTTGCGCAAGAGTGGACAGGGGTCAGTCTCTTTATGGCGCCATCTCCAGACTATAAACCCCATAAGGAGAAAAAACAGGGACTCCTATCCTTCTTGCCGATATTATTCAAACAACGTGGCTTAATTGCCAATATCGTCCTAGCGACACTCTTGGTGACCCTGATTAACATTGTAGGTTCTTATTATCTGCAGTCTATCATTGATAGTTACGTACCAGACCAGATGCGTTCGACCTTGGGTATTATCTCTATTGGGCTGGTCATCGTCTATATTCTCCAGCAGATTTTGTCTTATGCCCAGGAGTACCTCCTACTAATCCTTGGGCAACGCTTGTCAATTGACGTGATTTTGTCCTACATCAAGCATGTTTTTCACCTGCCGATGTCCTTTTTCGCGACACGCAGGACAGGGGAAATCGTGTCTCGTTTTATAGATGCCAATAGTATCATCGATGCCTTGGCGTCGACCATTCTGTCGATTTTCCTAGATGTGTCAACGATTTTGATTATCTCGCTTGTCTTATTTTCACAAAATATAACGCTCTTTTTCATTAGTCTGCTTGCACTTCCTATTTATACGGTGATTATCTTTGCCTTTATGAAGCCTTTTGAAAAGATGAATCGGGATACCATGGAAGCCAATGCGGTTCTGTCTTCTTCTATCATCGAGGACATCAACGGTATTGAGACCATTAAGTCTTTGACCAGTGAAAGTTCACGCTATCAAAAGATTGATAAGGAATTTGTAGCTTATCTGAAAAAATCCTTTACCTATAGTCGGGCAGAAAGTCAGCAAAAGGCTCTGAAAAAAGTTGCCCAGCTCCTGCTTAATGTTGCTGTTCTCTGGATGGGAGCAGTACTCGTCATGGATGGGAAAATGAGTTTGGGCCAGCTGATTACCTATAATACTTTGCTTGTTTACTTTACCAATCCTTTGGAAAATATCATCAACCTGCAAACCAAACTTCAGACAGCGCAGGTTGCCAATAACCGTCTGAACGAGGTCTATCTGGTAGCTTCGGAGTTTGAGGAGAAGAAAACGGTCGAAGATTTGAGCATGATGAAGGGAGATATGATTTTTAAGCAGGTTCACTATAAGTATGGCTATGGTCGTGACGTCTTGTCGGACATCAATTTGACCATTCCTCAAGGCTCTAAGGTAGCTTTTGTGGGGATTTCAGGGTCAGGTAAGACGACCTTGGCCAAGATGATGGTTAATTTCTACGACCCTAGTCAGGGAGAGATTAGTCTGGGTGGTGTCAATCTTAATCAGATTGATAAAAAAGCCTTACGTCAGTATATCAACTATCTGCCTCAGCAGCCCTATGTCTTTAACGGAACGATTTTGGAGAATCTTCTCCTTGGAGCCAAAGAAGGGACGACACAGGAAGATATCTTACGAGCAGTTGAATTGGCTGAGATTCGAGAAGATATTGAGCGCATGCCGCTGAATTATCAGACAGAATTGACTTCGGACGGGGCAGGGATTTCAGGTGGGCAACGGCAGCGAATCGCTCTGGCGCGTGCTCTTTTAACAGATGCACCTGTTTTGATCTTGGATGAGGCGACCAGTAGTCTAGATATCTTGACAGAGAAGCGGATTGTGGATAATCTTATGGCTTTAGACAAGACCTTGATTTTCATTGCCCACCGCTTGACCATTGCTGAGCGGACAGAGAAGGTTCTTGTTTTGGACCAGGGCAAGATTGTCGAAGAAGGCAATCATGCTGATTTGCTGGCTCGAGATGGCTTTTACGCCCATTTGGTGAATAGCTAGAAAGAGGAGAAGATGAAACCAGAATTTTTAGAAAGTGCGGAGTTTTACCATCGTCGTTACCATAATTTTTCCAGTCGAGTGATTTTACCCATGTTTCTTCTACTCGTGTTTCTACTGGGATTTTCAGTCTTTGCAGAGAAGGAGATTAGTTTGTCTACCCGAGCTACTGTCGAACCTAGTCGGATCATTGCCAATATCCAATCGACTAGCAATCAACGCATCGTGGCCAATTATCTAGAAGAAAACAAACTAGTCAAGCAGGGTGATCTCCTTGTTCAGTACCAGCAAGGGGCAGAGGCTGTTCAAGCTGAAGCATACGCCAGTCAGCTGGAGATGTTAGAGGATCAAAAAAAACAGTTAGGGTATTTGCAATCCAGTTTGAAAGAGGGGAGTGATCAATTTCCAGAGGCGGATAAGTTTGGTTATCAGGAGATGTTTCGAGACTATCTCAGCCAAGCTAGTAGTCTTAGGAGTAATGTTTCTCAGCAAAATGCCAGCATCTCCTCGCAGAATGCGGCAGCAAGTCAGAGCCAGGCCGAGATTGGCAATCTTATCAGTCAAACAGAGGATAAAATTCGAGACTACAAAACAGCTAAGTCAGCGATTGAAAAGGGAGATCAACTGGATAGTCAGAATCCAGCCTACTCTTTTTATCAGACCTATAAAAACCAAGCTGGAGAAGATTCGCAAGCTAAATCGCAAGTTATTACACAGGTGGATGCCCAAATTAGCCAGCTAGAGTCTAGTTTAGCTACTTATCGTGTACAGTATGCGGGATCTGGAGCTCAACAAGCCTACGCAAGTGGACTGGATAGTCAGCTTGAATCCCTTAAGTCCCAGCACCTAGTCAAAGTCGGTCAGGAATTAACCCTTCTAGATCAGAAAATTTTAGAAGCAGAGTCGGGTAAGAAAGTCCAGGGAGGTCTCCTAGATAAGGGGAAAATCACAGCAAATGAGGATGGGGTGCTTCACCTTAATCCTGAGACCAGTGATTCTACCATGGTCGCAGAAGGAACCCTGCTAGCCCAACTCTACCCATCCTTGGAGAAAGAAGGGAAAACCAAACTCACAGCCTATCTCAGTTCAAAAGATGTTGCAAGGCTTAAGGTAGGTGATTCTGTTCGCTTTACTACAACCAAGGATGCCAACAAAGAGCTCGTTCTTGTTTCTGCGATTACGAATATTGATGCGACAGCTACTAAGACTGAAAAGGGAAATTTCTTTAAAATAGAGGCGGAGACAAGTCTGACTCCTGAACAAGCAGAAGAGCTTCGCTACGGTTCAGAAGGACGTTTGACACTAATCACAGGAAAGAAAAGTTATTTGCGATACTACTTAGATCAATTTTTGAACAGAGAATAATGTTTGTTTTTAACGCAATATTATACTTTTAAAACTGTAAAATGTTTTGATTTTACAGTTTTTCTTAATGTTAAAAAGAGGCATCTTCGCCTTCGTTCGCAAATTCTTGCTATTTTCGTTATTTTGTAGTAGAATGAAGTAAAGAAATACGAAAGGCGAACTTTAAAATGTCAAAACAATTGATCTATTCGGGAAAAGCTAAAGATATCTATACGACTGAGGATGAAAATCTTATTATTTCAACTTACAAGGATCAGGCGACTGCTTTCAACGGTGTCAAGAAGGAGCAGATTGCGGGCAAGGGAGTGTTAAATAATCAGATTTCATCTTTTATTTTTGAGAAATTAAATGCGGCTGGTGTGGCGACTCACTTTGTTGAGAAACTTTCAGACACGGAGCAACTCAATAAAAAGGTTGAGATTATTCCTTTGGAAGTCGTACTTCGTAACTACACAGCTGGTTCATTTTCAAAACGATTTAGTGTGGAAGAAGGGATCGCCTTGGAAACGCCAATCGTCGAATTTTACTATAAAAATGATGATTTGGATGATCCCTTTATCAATGATGAGCATGTGAAGTTCCTAAAGATTGCGGATGATCAGCAGATTGCTTACTTGAAGGAAGAAACGCGTCGTATCAATGAACTCTTGAAAGCCTGGTTTGCTGAGATTGGGCTTAAGTTGATTGACTTTAAGCTAGAGTTCGGTTTTGACAAGGATGGCAAGATTATCTTGGCAGACGAATTTTCACCAGACAACTGCCGTTTGTGGGATGCGGATGGCAACCACATGGACAAGGATGTTTTCCGTAGAGGATTGGGAGAACTGACAGACGTTTACGAGATTGTCTGGGAAAAGTTGCAGGAATTGAAATAACAACCTAAAGGTCGTTTGAGAACATTGCAAGAGCTGAAATAAAGGAATAAGAATTGATGAATAAACGTATTTTTGTTGAAAAAAAGGCTGATTTTCAGGTTAAGTCAGAGAGTTTGGTGAGAGAGCTTCAGCACAACTTGGGACTGTCAACTTTGAGAAGTATTCGCATTGTGCAAGTTTATGATGTCTTTGATTTGGCAGAGGATTTGTTTGCACCTGCGGAAAAACACATCTTCTCTGAGCAAGTGACTGATACTGTTTTGGATGAAGCTGGAGTTCAAGCTGATCTTGAGAAATATGCTTTCTTTGCGATTGAAAGTTTGCCGGGTCAATTTGACCAACGTGCCACATCTTCACAGGAAGCCTTGCTTTTGCTGGGAAGTTCGAGTGACGTGATGGTCAACACAGCACAATTGTACTTGGTTAATAACGATATTGATGCGACTGAGTTGGAAGCGGTCAAGAACTACTTGCTCAATCCAGTGGATTCACGTTTCAAGGATATCACAACAGGGATTGCCAAGCAGGAATTTTCAGAGTCAGACAAGACCATTCCGAAATTGACTTTCTTTGAAAGCTATACAGCAGAAGACTTTGCGCGCTACAAGGCTGAACAAGGAATGGCTATGGAAGTGGATGATTTGCTCTTTATCCAAGATTATTTCAAGTCAATCGGGCGCGTGCCGACGGAAACAGAGCTCAAGGTCTTGGACACTTACTGGTCTGACCACTGCCGTCACACGACTTTTGAGACAGAGTTGAAAAATATCGACTTCTCAGCTTCTAAATTCCAAAAACAATTGCAGGCGACCTATGATAAATATATCGCTATGCGCGAGGAATTAGGTCGTTCTGAAAAACCACAAACCTTGATGGATATGGCGACTATTTTTGGTCGTTATGAGCGTGCTAATGGTCGTTTGGACGACATGGAAGTGTCAGACGAAATCAATGCCTGCTCGGTTGAAATCGAAGTGGACGTTGATGGTGTCAAGGAACCTTGGCTCCTCATGTTCAAGAACGAAACTCACAACCACCCAACGGAGATTGAGCCATTTGGTGGGGCTGCTACTTGTATCGGTGGAGCCATTCGTGACCCGCTGTCAGGACGTTCATATGTTTACCAAGCCATGCGTATCTCAGGCGCGGGTGACATTACAGCGCCGATTTCAGAAACGCGCGCTGGGAAATTGCCACAACAAGTCATTTCGAAGACAGCGGCTCATGGGTATTCTTCGTATGGTAACCAAATTGGTCTGGCGACGACTTACGTTCGTGAGTACTTCCACCCAGGTTTTGTAGCCAAACGCATGGAGCTTGGTGCCGTTGTCGGTGCTGCTCCTAAGGGTAATGTTGTTCGTGAAAAACCGGAAGCGGGCGATGTGATTATTCTACTCGGTGGGAAGACTGGACGTGATGGTGTCGGTGGTGCGACAGGATCTTCTAAGGTTCAAACAGTTGAGTCTGTAGAGACTGCTGGAGCTGAGGTTCAAAAAGGGAATGCCATCGAAGAACGCAAGATTCAGCGTCTCTTCCGTAATGGCGATGTCACTCGTCTCATCAAGAAATCCAACGACTTTGGAGCAGGTGGTGTCTGTGTGGCTATCGGTGAATTGGCAGATGGTCTTGAAATCGACCTCAACAAGGTTCCTCTTAAATACCAAGGTTTGAACGGTACAGAAATTGCCATTTCTGAATCTCAAGAACGGATGGCAGTTGTGGTGCGTCCTCAAGACGTAGATGCCTTCGTTGCGGAATGTAATAAAGAAAATATTGATGCTGTTGTGGTGGCAACAGTGACTGAAAAACCAAATCTTGTCATGCACTGGAATGGTGAAACCATCGTCGACTTGGAACGTCGTTTCCTTGATACAAACGGTGTGCGCGTGGTTGTCGATGCCAAGGTGGTAGACAAGGATGTCAAGCTTCCAGAAGAACGTCAAACATCTGCTGAAACACTTGAAGCAGATACCCTTGCGGTTCTATCTGACCTCAACCATGCGAGTCAAAAAGGCTTGCAAACCATCTTTGACTGTTCGGTCGGTCGTTCAACGGTCAATCACCCACTTGGTGGTCGCTACCAACTCACACCAACTGAAGCTTCTGTGCAAAAGTTGCCAGTCCAACACGGTGTGACTCACACTGCGTCAGTCATGGCGCAAGGTTTCAACCCTTATGTGGCAGAATGGTCTCCATACCACGGTGCTGCCTATGCGGTTATCGAAGCGACAGCTCGTTTAGTGGCTGCTGGTGCCAACTGGTCTAAGGCTCGTTTCTCTTACCAAGAGTATTTTGAGCGGATGGATAAACAAGCTGAGCGTTTTGGTCAGCCAGTAGCAGCTCTTCTAGGCTCTATCGAAGCACAAATCCAACTTGGTTTGCCATCTATCGGTGGTAAGGACTCCATGTCTGGTACCTTTGAAGAATTGACGGTACCACCAACCTTGGTCGCCTTTGGGGTGACGACGGCAGATAGCCGTAAGGTGCTCTCTCCTGAGTTCAAGACTGCTGGTGAAAATATCTACTACATCCCAGGTCAAGCTCTTGCTGCAGAGATTGATTTTGACTTGATTAAGTCTAATTTTGCTCAGTTTGAAGCCATCCAAGAAGCTGGTCACAAAGTAACATCTGCATCAGCTGTCAAATACGGTGGTGTCCTTGAAAGCTTGGCTCTTGCTACTTTTGGGAATCATATCGGTGCAGAGGTAACCTTGCCTGAATTTGAAACAGCCTTGACAGCTCAATTAGGCGGATTTGTCTTCACATCTCCTGAAGAAATCGCTGGAGTAGAGAAGATTGGACAAACGAAAGCAGACTTTACACTCCTTGTCAACGGTGTGAAGCTAGATGGACAGAAGCTTGACAGTGCCTTCCAAGGGAAACTGGAAGAAGTTTACCCAACAGAATTTGCCCAATCTAAAGAATTGGACGAAGTACCAGCTGTCGCTTCTAACGCAGTCATCAAAGTCAAGGAAACTATTGAAAAACCGGTGGTTTACATCCCAGTCTTCCCAGGAACAAACTCGGAATATGATTCAGCAAAAGCTTTTGAAAAAGAAGGTGCAGAAGTCAACTTGGTGCCATTCGTGACCTTGAATGAAGAGGCTATTGTCAAGTCAGTTGAAACTATGGTTGACAATATCGGCAAGGCTAATATCCTTTTCTTCGCGGGTGGTTTCTCAGCTGCGGATGAGCCGGATGGATCAGCTAAGTTTATCGTCAACATCCTGCTCAATGAAAAAGTGCGTGTAGCTATTGATAGCTTTATCGCTCGTGGTGGCTTGATTATCGGTATCTGTAATGGGTTCCAGGCCTTGGTCAAATCAGGTCTTCTTCCATACGGGAACTTCGAGGATGCTAACAGTACTAGCCCAACCCTCTTCTACAATGATGCCAACCAGCACGTGGCTAAGATGGTGGAAACTCGAATTGCCAATACCAACTCACCATGGTTAGCTGGAGTACAAGTGGGCGATATCCATGCCATCCCAGTATCGCACGGTGAAGGGAAATTTGTCGTGACGGCTGAGGAATTTGCAGAGCTCCGTGCCAATGGTCAAATCTTTAGCCAATACGTTGACTTTGACGGCAAACCAAGTATGGATTCTAAGTACAATCCGAATGGTTCTGTAAATGCCATCGAAGGAATTACCAGCAAGAATGGTCAAATCATCGGTAAAATGGGACACTCAGAACGTTATGAAGACGGTCTCTTCCAAAACATCCCAGGAAATAAAGACCAGCACCTGTTCGCGTCGGCTGTTAAATACTTTACTGGAAAGTAAGATTTGTGTTTTTTCCGATAGACAATATCAGTAATGTAAAAGCCATGTAGCTCTTGATGATTGTAAAAGGTTTGTTTTGCGAGTGCAACGAGCTTCTACCGTATCGTTCGGCTCTACTGAAGGAATGATGCAAAAATAAAAATTAGGTATATAAAATGACATACGAAGTAAAATCTCTTAATGAAGAATGTGGTGTTTTCGGTATCTGGGGGCATCCAGATGCTGCTAAATTGACCTATTTTGGTCTCCATAGTCTTCAGCACCGTGGTCAGGAGGGGGCAGGAATCCTCTCCAATGATCAGGGGCAATTGAAGCGTCATCGTGATATGGGGCTTTTATCAGAAGTATTCAGAAATCCAGCTAATTTGGATAAACTAACTGGAACGAGCGCGATTGGGCATGTGCGTTATGCGACTGCTGGCGAAGCTTCTGTTGACAACATCCAGCCCTTCCTCTTTCGCTTTCATGATATGCAGTTTGGACTTGCTCATAACGGAAACTTGACCAATGCCGAATCGCTCAAGAAAGAATTGGAACAAAGAGGAGCTATTTTCAGTTCAACTTCGGACTCGGAAATCTTGGCTCACCTCATTCGTCGGAGTCACAATCCCAACTTGATGGGCAAAATCAAAGAGGCGCTTAGCCTTGTCAAAGGTGGATTTGCTTATATCCTGCTGTTTGAGGACAAGTTGATTGCGGCTCTTGATCCTAATGGCTTCCGTCCACTTTCTATTGGGAAAATGGCAAACGGAGCGGTGGTGGTTTCGTCAGAAACCTGTGCTTTTGAAGTTATTGGTGCTGAGTGGATTCGCGATGTAAAACCAGGAGAGATTGTAATCGTAGATGACAATGGGATTCAGTACGATAGCTATACGAATGATACCCAGTTGGCGATTTGCTCTATGGAGTATATTTATTTTGCCCGTCCTGACTCTAATATCCATGGTGTCAACGTCCATACAGCTCGCAAACGTATGGGGGCCCAATTAGCGCGTGAGTTCAAGCACGAAGCAGATATTGTGGTCGGTGTGCCAAATTCCTCACTCAGCGCAGCTATGGGATTTGCAGAAGAATCTGGTCTGCCAAATGAAATGGGTCTCATCAAAAACCAATACACGCAACGCACCTTTATCCAACCGACTCAAGAATTGCGGGAGCAAGGGGTGCGGATGAAACTGTCTGCTGTTTCGGGCGTTGTCAAAGGCAAACGTGTGGTCATGATTGATGATTCCATTGTTCGTGGGACAACCTCTCGCCGTATCGTTCAGCTTTTGAAAGAAGCAGGTGCGTCTGAGGTTCACGTTGCCATTGGTAGTCCAGCGCTGGCTTATCCATGTTTCTACGGGATTGATATCCAGACGCGTCAGGAGTTGATTGCGGCTAATCATACAGTCGAAGAAACTCGCCAAATCATTGGTGCGGATAGCCTGACCTATCTTTCGATTGATGGCTTGATTGATTCTATCGGCATCGAAACAGATGCGCCAAACGGTGGTCTTTGTGTCGCTTACTTTGACGGCAACTACCCAACTCCTCTCTACGACTATGAGGAAGACTATCGTAGAAGTTTGGGGGATAAGACCAGTTTTTACAAATAGATGGATAAAGACTCTCCATGAAAGGAAAGGAAGAGAAGATGACAAATAAAAATGCTTATGCGCAATCTGGTGTGGATGTTGAAGCGGGTTATGAAGTTGTTGAGCGGATCAAAAAGCACGTGGCTCGCACGGAGCGTGCGGGTGTCATGGGAGCTCTTGGTGGTTTCGGTGGCATGTTTGACCTCTCAAAAACAGGTGTCAAAGAGCCTGTCTTGATTTCAGGGACTGACGGTGTCGGAACCAAGCTCATGCTGGCCATCAAGTACGACAAGCATGATACGATTGGGCAGGACTGTGTGGCCATGTGTGTCAATGACATCATCGCTGCAGGTGCGGAGCCTCTTTACTTCCTTGACTATGTAGCGACTGGCAAGAATGAACCAGCTAAACTAGAACAAGTCGTTGCTGGTGTGGCAGAAGGCTGTGTGCAGGCAGGCGCAGCCCTCATCGGTGGGGAAACAGCTGAAATGCCAGGTATGTATGGCGAAGATGACTATGACCTGGCTGGTTTTGCGGTCGGTGTGGCAGAAAAATCTCAAATCATTGACGGTTCAAAGGTGGCAGAAGGTGATGTTCTTCTCGGACTTGCGTCAAGTGGGATTCACTCAAATGGTTACTCTCTGGTTCGCCGTGTTTTTGCCGACTACACGGGTGAGGAAGTCTTACCAGAATTGGAAGGCAAGAAACTCAAGGAAGTCCTTCTTGAGCCGACTCGTATCTATGTCAAGGCTGTCTTGCCCCTCATCAAAGAAGAGTTGGTCAACGGTATTGCTCACATCACAGGTGGGGGTTTTATTGAAAATGTTCCTCGTATGTTTGCGGCTGACCTGGCTGCTGAGATTGAGGAAAGCAAAGTTCCAGTCCTCCCGATTTTCAAAGCCCTTGAAAAATACGGTGAAATCAAGCATGAGGAAATGTTTGAAATCTTCAATATGGGTGTGGGACTCATGCTGGCAGTTAGCCCTAAAAATGTAGGTCGTGTCAAGGAATTGTTGGATGAACCAGTCTATGAAATTGGTCGCATCGTCAAGAAAGAAAACGAAAGTGTCATTATCAAATGAAAAAAATAGCGGTTTTTGCCTCTGGTAATGGCTCAAATTTTCAGGTGATTGCCGAAGAATTTCCGGTGGAATTTGTCTTTTCAGACCATCGTGACGCCTATGTGCTCGAGCGGGCAGAAAAGCTCGGCGTCCTGTCCTATGCTTTTGAACTCAAGGAGTTTGAGAACAAGGCAGACTATGAAGCAGCCCTTGTCGAACTCTTGGAAGAACACCAGATTGACTTGGTTTGCCTCGCCGGTTACATGAAAATCGTTGGGCCAACCTTACTTGGAGCCTACGAGGGGCGTATTATCAATATCCATCCAGCCTATCTGCCCGAATTTCCAGGAGCTCATGGGATAGAGGATGCTTGGAATGCTGGGGTTGCTGAGAGCGGTGTGACCATTCACTGGGTGGACTCCGGTGTGGATACAGGCAAGGTCATCAAACAAGTCCGTGTGCCACGTCTAGCAGATGATACTATCGAAAGCTTTGAAGCTCGTATTCATGAGGCTGAGTACAAGTTGTATCCGGAGGTGCTGGATAGCTTGGGAGTGGATAGGAAGTAAATTTTGAATAATAAAGCTGTTAAGACTTTACTAGACAAAGTTAAAGAATTTGAAGAATTTTTTAATGAGTATGAAAAACAATTTTACCCTAAAGTAATAAAAATTAGAAATAAATTTCTAATTAGCTTAATTGTATTTATTACCCTAATGTTAACAAGTTATGTAGTTTGGTTGTGGGATTTTGGTGATTTGTGTATTAAAATAGCTTCTCTTATTTTTACTATGTTTTCTTTGATGTACTTTATTCATCTCAGTCGAAAATTTGATAAAATTTCAGACGGAAAACCTAATAAATTTGAAGAGCTATGTAGAGAAATAAAGTATGAATTGATTCTTATGTATGGAGAAAAAGCTAGTTATGCTGTAAAGTTGTTAATAGCTGATTTGACAGATAAACGTGATAGGTCGATTAAGCGATATGAAAGTTCAATACAATTTGTCAGTAGGATTGGTATAATTTTAACAACGGCTTTTGTCACTTTGGCTTTAAATAAATTATTTGTTGCAGATGAGACAGCTATTTCTGTTGAAACATTTTTGGGTTTAATTTTAATCGTAGCTATAATAGTATGGTTGATTAATGTCATAGATAGTGGAATAAAAAATATTATTAAATACCCCATATGGGGTAAAGCTTCAAAAGAAGTATATCTAATAGATATTTTATACGAAGTTAAATATATGGTTTTGGAAAAGGAGAAATAATGACTAAACGCGCCTTAATCAGCGTCTCATACAAAGCGGGCATTGTCGAATTTGCCCAAGAACTCAAAAAACTCGGTTGGGATATCATCTCGACAGGTGGGACAAAGGTTACCCTTGATAATGCTGAGGTGGAGACCATTGCAATTGATGATGTGACGGGCTTCCCAGAAATGATGGATGGTCGTGTCAAGACCCTTCACCCAAATATCCATGGTGGGCTCCTCGCTCGTCGTGATCTCGATAGCCACCTTGAGGCGGCTAAGGACAATAAGATCGAGCTCATCGACCTTGTAGTTGTCAATCTTTATCCTTTCAAGGAAACGATTCTCAAACCAGATGTGACGTACGCTGATGCGGTGGAGAACATCGATATTGGTGGGCCATCTATGCTTCGTTCAGCAGCTAAAAACCATGCCAGCGTGACGGTTGTGGTAGACCCTGCTGACTATGCAGTGGTTTTGGATGAGTTGTCAGCCAATGGTGAAACGACTTACGAAACTCGCCAACGTTTAGCAGCCAAGGTTTTCCGTCACACAGCAGCTTATGATGCCTTGATTGCAGAATACTTCACAGCTCAAGTGGGCGAAAGCAAACCTGAAAAACTTACTTTGACTTATGACCTCAAACAAGCCATGCGCTATGGGGAAAATCCTCAGCAGGATGCCGATTTCTACCAAAAAGCCTTGCCGACAGACTACTCGATTGCTTCAGCAAAACAGCTCAACGGTAAAGAATTGTCCTTCAATAACATTCGTGACGCTGATGCGGCGATTCGTATTATCCGTGATTTCAAAGACCGTCCAACCGTTGTAGCTTTGAAACACATGAATCCATGTGGAATTGGTCAGGCAGATGACATCGAAACTGCTTGGGACTATGCTTATGAGTCTGACCCAGTGTCTATCTTTGGTGGAATTGTCGTCCTTAACCGTGAGGTGGATGCTGCGACAGCTGAGAAGATGCACGGTGTATTCCTCGAGATCATCATCGCACCGAGCTATACGGATGAAGCGCTAGCCATTTTGACCAACAAAAAGAAAAACTTGCGTATCCTTGCCTTGCCATTCGACGCTCAGGATGCCAGCGAAGTGGAAGCAGAGTACACAGGCGTGGTTGGTGGTCTCCTTGTTCAAAATCAAGACGTGGTCAAGGAAAGCCCAGCTGACTGGCAAGTGGTGACCAAACGCCAACCAACTGAGACAGAAGCAACTGCTCTTGAGTTCGCTTGGAAAGCTATCAAGTACGTCAAATCAAACGGAATCATCGTAACTAACGACCACATGACACTTGGCGTTGGGCCAGGTCAAACCAACCGTGTGGCTTCAGTCCGTATTGCCATTGACCAAGCCAAAGACCGCCTTGAGGGCGCTGTGCTTGCTTCAGATGCCTTCTTCCCATTTGCCGATAATGTAGAAGAAATCGCCAAAGCAGGTATCAAGGCCATCATCCAACCAGGTGGATCTGTCCGTGACCAAGAGTCTATCGAAGCCGCTGATAAGTACGGCTTGACTATGGTCTTCACAGGTGTGAGACATTTTAGACATTAAACGTACAAAGAGTGCAAATTTGCACTCTTTTTGTTATAATGATATGAGATATACATGAAAAATAAGAGGTATTCATTATGGAAGAAATGCGATTTATTAAGTTTAACCCTAAACAAGATAATGAAGAGTTATCTAAAGAATTTATTCGTTATTTTGAATCTAATATGATTGTTCCGATACTAGGTTCAGGATTTACAGTAGGAGAAGCTACTGCTCATGGGGAAGTAGTTCCTTCCGGTTTAGCTATGAAGAAACATATGTTATCAAAAATATTTGAGAGTGAGAGCTTAAAAAGTGAAGAAAAAGAATATTTAAAAAGTCAAGATTTTAGCACAGTTTCATCATATTATGAAAAAACCGTTGAGGAAAATGATAGAAGAAACTATATTAAAACAAGACTTTCAAAAGTAAATCTACCTGAAGGGAAGAAGAAATTTATAACAATACCATTCAAAACAATTTACACTTTGAATACTGATGATGCTATTGAGTTTAATTCCGAAAATATTGAAGTTATTCTTCCCAATAAGAGTTTATTAGATGAGGATACTTTAGGAGAATTCCGTAATGAAGGAAAAACAATTCTTTTTAAAATTCATGGAGATGTTCAGGAATACCTAAAGTATAAAGAACCTTTTATTTTTAATAAAGAACAATATGTTTCTAGTATTTCTAAAAATAAAAATGTATTAACTCAATTGGCTACGGATTTAATGTCAAATTGTGCAATTTTTATTGGTTGTAGTCTGGATGACGAAATTGATTTAATGTATGCTGCATTAGGAATGAGTTATGGTAAACAATCATTAAAACATACTTACTACGTAACACATAAAGAATTAAATAAAATAGAAGAACATAAATTAACAAATTTTAATATAGATACTATTATTAAATTAGAATCTGATAAAGATTATTTAAAGTTTTATGATTTTGTTAAAATACAATACGAAAAAACTGTAGAAAAAAAAGATGTCACATTAGCATTAAATCCTAAAATTATTTTCGATAAATCGGATAAAGAAAGTTTTTATAATGATATTTCATATTTAATGCAAACTTATCATATATATAGATATTATAGAAAAAAAGAAATACATTTACCATCGTTTTTCATCTCTAGAGATGTAATAAAAAATAATTTTAAGAAAATACAGCAAAGTAATATTATTGTTTTATATGGGCACAGATTTTCTGGTAAATCTTATGCATTAATTGATTTGTATAATAAATTTGCAAGAGATAATAGAGTTTTTATACCTCAAAAGACTCATATTGATTATGAAAAATTAATTGATATTATTAAAAATTCAAGAAATACTGTATTTTTTATTGACTCGAATAATATTGGTAGATTGGTTGTAGATTTTATTTTAGAAAACAAGAAATTAATTTTAGAGAATAATATTAAATTAATCATGACACTTACGTCATCTGAAAAAGACAACCTTTTTATTCTGCAGAATTTAATGGATTTGCCAGATAGTGAAGAATTTATAAGTAGAATTTATATAGATAATATTTTTTCTAAAAATGAAACAGATTCTCTTAATAGTTTAATTGATCGAACGCTAATTGGTAAGTTTGATTATTCCTCCAGAGATAACAAGGTTACGATACTAGATAATATATATAAACGAATTGATTTATTAGATGAAAATGATTTTGATATTTCGGGAAGTATTATTAATAAGAATTTACAAGAGGGAGATATACAAGATAGAGTAATGGACTTACTAATACTTTTAGCCATACATAATAGTTCCATTACAATAAAAAATATAGAGAAGTTTGAATTAGGCGGGAGTGTGACACAAATTGAGAGAAAGTTTCAACCTATTGTTCAATTTGCTTTTATTGAAGAAATTGAAAAAAATGTTTTTGATACTTCTTCTCAAAAATTTCTTTGTAATTCAAATGTTTGGTTATTGAAAGAATTACAAAGGTTATCGATGGATAGTCAATATCATGAAAAATAGTTGGAGCTTATAAACGTATAATTACTTCTATTATTATTGCTAATAGTCAGAATAAACCTAAGCAAAGAAACGAGATTGCGAAGTATATTAAATTTGATGAAATCAATGATATATTTTCAAATAGTGCTGGAGGAGCTAGAAAATTAATTGATAAAATATATGAAAGTTTGTTCGGTTTACTTAATGATAACTTCCAATATTTTCATCAGAGAGCTAAAAGTTTATCTTGGAGAGACGGAGATATAGATTCTTTGAATAATGCGCTTCGTTTTATAAAAAAAGCCAAGAATGATATTGAAGTGTATTATAGCAGTTCTTATAAAGAAAAACCTGCATATAAGCATGTTTGTTATACACAAGCGGTAATATATGTAAAAATTGCCAAACATAACCATTTTGATGATATTCAAAAGAACAATATGGCAATCAAAGCAATTACTGATGCTTTTTATGATAATGAAAATATAAATTATATAGAATCAGATAACGAGAGAGGTGTGCCAAACGATATAGTAGGATTTATAAAAAAAGTACACTATTCTAGAAAATTTTCAGAAGATAATAGAGATAAGTTGAATAACTTATTTAATAGGCTAATAAGTAATATCAATACAAGTTTCAACCATCGTAGATATAGCAAAAAAAGGAATCATAGAAGTTGACAGACTACATATTTTTATAAGTAAGGATGCTTTCTTCCCATTTGCGGATAACGTGGAAGAAATCGCCAAAGCAGGTATTAAGGCCATCATCCAACCGGGTGGGTCCGTCCGTGACCAAGAATCCATCGAAGCTGCTGATAAATACGGCTTGACCATGGTCTTCACAGGGGTGAGACATTTTAGACATTAAGAAGCAAAAGGGAAGAAAACCGTTTCTTTCCTTTTTTGGCTTAAAATGCTAAGTGAAACAAGATTAAAACGAACGTTTGTGATATAATATTATTAAATAATTCGCAAAAGAGGTTATGAGATGAAGCTGTTAGTTGTCGGCTCGGGTGGTCGTGAACATGCCATTGCTAAGAAGTTGCTTGAGTCAAAAGACGTTGAAAAAGTCTTTGTGGCTCCGGGAAATGACGGGATGACTCTGGATGGTCTGGAATTGGTGGACATCTCTATTTCCGAACATTCTAAGCTGATTGACTTCGCAAAAGTCAACGATATTGCTTGGTCCTTTATCGGGCCAGATGACGCCCTTGCTGCTGGGATTGTGGATGATTTCAATGCAGCTGGTCTCAAGGTTTTTGGTCCGACAAGATTAGCAGCGGAGCTGGAGTGGTCCAAGGATTTTGCTAAGGAAATCATGGTCAAGTACGGCGTTCCGACAGCAGCCTATGGCACATTTTCAGATTTCGAGGAAGCTAAGGACTATATCGAAAAGCAGGGAGCGCCTATCGTGGTCAAGGCGGACGGCCTAGCTCTAGGCAAGGGTGTCGTCGTTGCTGAAACGGTTGAGCAAGCGGTCGAAGCCGCTCACGAGATGCTCTTAGACAATAAATTTGGGGACTCTGGTGCGCGTGTTGTTATTGAGGAATTCCTTGACGGAGAAGAGTTCTCTCTCTTTGCCTTTGTCAATGGGGACAAGTTCTACATCATGCCGACGGCTCAGGATCACAAACGTGCTTACGATGGCGATAAGGGCCCTAACACTGGTGGGATGGGTGCCTATGCGCCAGTTCCTCACTTACCACAGAGCGTGGTTGACACAGCTGTTGACACCATTATCAAGCCAGTCCTTGAAGGGATGATCAAAGAAGGTCGTCCGTATCTTGGTGTCCTTTACGCGGGGCTTATTTTAACTGCTGATGGTCCGAAGGTCATCGAGTTCAACGCTCGATTTGGAGATCCTGAAACGCAAATCATCTTGCCTCGTTTGACATCTGACTTTGCACAAAATATTACAGATATTCTGGATGGTAAGGAGCCAAATATCACGTGGACGAACAAGGGTGTGACTCTGGGTGTGGTTGTTGCATCCAAGGGCTACCCGCTAGATTATGCAAAGGGTGTCGAGTTGCCAACTAAGACAGAAGGCAATATCATCACCTACTATGCAGGAGCTAAGTTTGCGGAAAATAGCAGAGCACTGCTATCCAACGGCGGACGTGTCTATATGCTCGTCACCACAGCAGATGCCGTCAAAGAAGCCCAAGAAACCATCTACCAAGAACTCGACAAACAAAACACAGAAGGCCTTTTCTACCGAACAGATATCGGAAGCAAGGCGAACAAATAAAATTTCAAAAGCGACTGAGTCGCCAAACCCGATAATGGTCGCCGTGGTGAAAAGACCAGAACAATTTCTGTTCTGGTCTAGGGAAAATTTGAGACCTTAGGCTCAAATTTTAGGAATGAAACCGAAGATTTGCTTCCGTCCCCATCACCTAAGACCATTATAAAAAAAGAAGAAAAAGGAAAAATTATGACTAAACCAATTATTTCCATCATCATGGGCTCAAAATCCGACTGGGCAACCATGCAAAAAACCGCCGAGGTCCTGGACCGCTTCGGTGTAGCCTACGAAAAGAAAGTTGTCTCTGCCCACCGTACTCCAGACCTCATGTTCAGACATGCGGAGGAAGCTCGTAGTCGCGGTATCAAGGTCATTATCGCAGGTGCTGGTGGGGCAGCCCATTTACCAGGGATGGTCGCAGCGAAAACAACCCTTCCTGTCATCGGTGTACCAGTCAAATCACGTGCCCTTAGCGGTGTGGACTCGCTCTACTCTATCGTACAGATGCCGGGTGGCGTGCCTGTGGCGACAATGGCTATCGGTGAAGCAGGGGCGACAAACGCGGCTCTCTTTGCCCTCCGTCTCCTTTCGGTAGAGGATCAGGCTATCGCGACAGCTTTGGCAGATTTTGCAGAAGAACAAGGAAAAATCGCAGAGGAGTCGACAAATGAGCTCATCTAAAACAATCGGAATTATTGGTGGCGGTCAGCTGGGGCAGATGATGGCCATTTCTGCTATCTACATGGGGCACAAGGTTATCGCGCTGGATCCTGCGGCGGATTGCCCGGCCTCTCGCGTGGCGGAAATTATCGTGGCACCTTATAACGATGTGGATGCTTTGCGTCAGTTGGCAGAGCGTTGCGATGTCCTCACCTATGAGTTTGAAAATGTGGATGCTGACGGTTTGGATGCTGTCATCAAGGATGGTCAACTCCCACAAGGGACAGACCTGCTCCGCATCTCCCAAAATCGCATCTTTGAAAAGGATTTTCTCTCAAACAAAGCTCAAGTTACTGTTGCTCCTTACAAGGTAGTGACCTCAAGTCAAGACTTGACAGATATCGACCTGTCGAAAAACTATGTTCTCAAGACTGCGACCGGAGGCTACGATGGCCATGGTCAAAAGGTCATTCGTTCAGAAGCAGACTTGGAAGAAGCCTATGCATTAGCGGATTCAGCTGACTGTGTCTTGGAAGAGTTCGTTAACTTCGACCTGGAGATTTCTGTCATCGTGTCTGGCAATGGTAAGGAAGTGACAGTTTTCCCGGTTCAGGAAAATATCCATCGCAACAATATTCTGTCTAAGACCATTGTGCCAGCTCGCATTTCAGAAAGTCTAGCTGACAAGGCCAAAACTATGGCAGTACGAATTGCTGAACAACTGAACTTGTCTGGTACCCTCTGTGTGGAAATGTTTGCGACAGCTGATGACATCATCGTCAATGAGATTGCCCCACGGCCACACAACTCTGGGCATTACTCTATCGAAGCTTGCGACTTCTCCCAGTTTGACACCCATATTTTAGGCGTTCTTGGAGCACCATTGCCAGCCATCAAACTGCATGCCCCAGCTATCATGCTCAATGTTCTCGGCCAGCATGTTGAGGCCGCTGAAAAATATGTCACAGAAAATCCAAGCGCCCACCTCCACATGTATGGTAAAATAGAAGCGAAGCACAACCGCAAGATGGGACATGTGACTTTGTTTAGTGATGTACCGGATAGTGTGGTTGAGTTTGGGGAGTAAGACAGGACCCCAGTTATAAGGTCCGTCGTCTTACCCCTGCAAGGTTGACTAGGCTTGTCGCAGGCGAAAAATCGACAAGAGAAGCCAGACAACTACTGATGGAAAGGGATTGACTGGTAGAAGACCCATTTCTTGAACACAGTTTTCATAGTGTAAATCTTGCAATGCAATAAAGATTTACATAATAACATGGCGATTTATTCTATTAGTGATAAAAGTGTACTATTTTTTAATCTTCTTATATAGAGGGACATTATATGTTTAAAAATAATAAAAAGTATTTTTTAATTTTTGGGGGATTGATTTTACTACCAGTGATTCTTGATTTGTATAACCAGAATTTTGGTTTAACTAAGGAGTATGATTGGTTATCTTTTTATGGCAATTTAGTTGGTAGTTTTGTTACCATTATAGGAATTAAGCTAACTTTGGATTTTGAATCGGAGCAGTCCCGAAGAGATGAAAAAATAAGCTACAGACCTATATTAAGATTTTCAAGTAAAAATCTTGATAACAAAGGTGATTTTTCAAAATCTCAAATTATACTTAGAGATGAGACGAGTTTAAAAAAATTTCAAGAAAATAACATCAGTAATTCAAAAGCAGGAAAAGATAAGTTATCTGGTGAGATAGAAAGCTTATTGTCACAGTCGTTAAAATATGTTTATGTACAATCTAGATTTTTACTCTGTATTTCCAATGTTAGCTCTAATAATGCGATACTAAGTAATATTATAGTGTTAGATGACGTTATAGCGGGTAATTTAAATTATGAAAATTTTTATAAATCTTGTCTTGTGAAAAAAGAAAGTTATTTGGAGTTAGATATATCACTAGCTTGTGCGCTTAGTAAAGAAGAGATAGATTTCATAGAGCAAGGCATACCGAAGATATTATCGATACGTATTGAATTCTTTGATTTACTAAAAAATAAATACTGCTATGCTTTTGCTTTACAAATTGAGAGGGTATACCAAGAAGATGTTTCTCACCATTACGCTAATATAAAGATTGATGAAAACACGATTCAAGTAGAACCTTTTGAATTATAGTTACGGAGAAAACAATGATCAACCGTTATTCTCGCCCTGAGATAGCGAACATTTGGACTGAAGAAAATAAATACCGTGCTTGGCTTGAGGTAGAAATCTTGGCTGACGAGGCATGGGCTGAGTTGGGAGAAATCCCTAAGGAAGATGTGGCTTTGATTTGCGAGAAAGCAGCTGAGTGGGCGGTAGAGAAAAATATTAGAATGAACAATCACTAAATTTAGATTCAAATTAAAGGAGAATATAATGATACCTGAGTTATTAAAGAGCGTTGAGAGTAAATATACGATTGAAACTGATGGATTAACAATAAAAAATAATGCAATTATTACTAGAAATAATAGTATTCAAATATCAAATTTATCCATGTTAAGTAAAAGTGAATTTAAATCACCAGTCACGCTACGAGATATATTTATTCTGATAATTCTATTTATGATTGGATTGATCCCACCATTTTTAGGATTAATATTATTTGGTTTATATGCATGGTACGTTTATAATAAACACCAAAATCATTTGAAGTCAAAATATTATATAGTATTTAATTTGGGATCAAGTCAAAATTATTTATTGTATTTCGAAGACGCTAAATTTAGAGATACTGTTTTTAATATTATTACGGAATCTTTTGGTAATAAAGCGGAAAATATATACATTGATATAAAAAATCAAAATATAGAGAATTATGATAGTAAAAATATCTATGAAAAGGAAGTATCTCAAACAACTGTATCAGGTAATGATAATGTAGTTGGAAATGATTTTGGTTCAGGTAATAATGTCACACTTAATGGGGACAACAATGTTAACTCAAATATTATTACAGATTCTATTTTAGAAAAATCTAATATGAATGTTGAGTTTCCGTGGTCGGAACTTTCTAAACAACTTCAACAGATTGTTAACAATGCTTCTGCTCTATCTGAGCAATCTATCGAAATTTTAAAGGACTTACTTGCTGCAACTGACAAAAATAGCGAGTCTGAATTTACTGTAGTTGTTAAAGAAAATGCTTCATTTTTCAATCAACAATTTATTAAAGATATAATATCAGGAACTTTAGGCGGAGTTATTTCATCATTACTATCAGGCAGATAAAATTATAGGAGAAACAACATGATCAACCGTTACTCTCGCCCTGAGATGGCGAACATTTGGAGTGAAGAAAATAAATACCGTGCTTGGCTTGAGGTGGAAATCTTGGCTGACGAGGCATGGGCTGAGTTGGGTGAAATCCCTAAGGAAGATGTGGCTTTGATTCGCGAGAAGGCGGACTTTGACATCGACCGTATTTTAGAGATTGAGCAGGAGACTCGCCACGATGTGGTGGCTTTCACGCGTGCGGTTTCTGAGACTCTTGGTGAAGAGCGCAAGTGGGTCCACTATGGCTTGACTTCTACCGACGTGGTGGATACTGCCTATGGTTACCTCTACAAGCAGGCCAACGACATCATCCGTCGTGACCTTGAAAACTTCACCAACATCATCGCTGATAAGGCTAAGGAGCACAAGTTCACCATCATGATGGGACGTACCCATGGTGTGCACGCTGAGCCGACAACTTTTGGTCTTAAATTGGCCACTTGGTACAGCGAAATGAAGCGCAATATCGAGCGTTTCGAGCATGCGGCTGCTGGTGTGGAAGCTGGTAAGATTTCTGGTGCGGTTGGGAACTTTGCCAACATCCCACCATTTGTAGAGCAATACGTCTGCGACAAGTTGGGTATCCGTGCCCAAGAAATCTCTACACAAGTGCTTCCTCGTGACCTTCACGCTGAGTACTTTGCAGTTCTTGCCAGCATCGCGACTTCTATCGAGCGTATGGCAACGGAAATCCGTGGTCTGCAAAAATCAGAACAACGTGAGGTGGAAGAGTTCTTTGCCAAAGGTCAAAAAGGTTCATCTGCTATGCCTCACAAACGCAACCCGATTGGTTCTGAAAACATGACAGGTCTTGCGCGTGTTATCCGTGGTCACATGGTAACAGCCTATGAGAACGTAGCCCTCTGGCACGAACGTGATATCTCTCACTCGTCAGCTGAGCGCATCATCACACCAGATACGACTATTTTGATCGACTACATGCTCAACCGTTTTGGAAATATCGTCAAGAACTTGACGGTCTTCCCAGAAAACATGATACGCAACATGAACTCAACCTTTGGTCTTATCTTTAGCCAACGTGCTATGTTGACCTTGATTGAAAAAGGCATGACCCGTGAGCAAGCTTACGACCTTGTTCAACCGAAAACGGCTTACTCTTGGGATAACCAAGTAGACTTTAAACCGCTTCTAGAAGGAGATCCAGAAGTGACATCACGCCTGACTCAAGAAGAAATCGACGAAATCTTCAACCCTGCATACTACACCAAACGAGTGGATGATATCTTCGAACGTATCGGACTAGGTGACTAATCACAACAAAAAAGCGAGATTCAATCTCGCTTTTTGTATTCTTGTCGGAGAGGTTTAATCTTCTTTTCTCTTAGTGAGTCCGTAGGCTGCTAGAGTCGCCATAAGCCCTGCTGCGACCAAGCCTGCAGAGTCTTGACTTCCTGTTGCAGGGAGTTGTTTTTCATCTGCTTTGACAGTAGTTGGTGCAGTTTGCTCAGCCTTCTCAACGGCAGTGCCGACTTCAACAACTTGAGTGACCGCTTCCTGTGTTACCACGCTATTGACAAGGGTTCTTTCTTCTTTTCCATCAGCACTAGTACTTACAGAGTAGAAGGCAGTACGGTGGCCGTTAGCTCCTTTAGTAACAACTTGCGTTTGTCCTTTTGGTAATTGAGGATTTTCACGTGTCACAGTAGTAAAGGGAATTTCTTCCTCTTGGATGTCCAGTCTTGGTTTTGCTTCTGCGGCTGGCGCAAGACCGTGTTCATCCCCTACATGGGTTACAAGGGTTCCGACTTCAATAACTTGTGTCATTGCTTCTTGCGTTACAAGGCTATCTACAAGAGTTTTCACTTCCTTACCGTCAGCAGTGGTGCTTACAGAGTAGTAATGATTGCGACGACCGTTAGCGCCTTTAGTAACGACTTGAGTCTTCCCTTTGAGCAAGAGTGGATTTTCACGTGTCACAGTAGTGAATGGAATTTCTTCTTCTTGGATATCCAGTCTCGGTTTCGCTTCGGCAGCTGGAGCAAGGCCACTTTCATCCCCTTTGTGGGTAATAGGGGCACCGATTTCAACCACTTGGGTCACTGGTTCTTTGGTTACTTGGCTATCTAGAACGGTTTCTGTTTGTTTACCATTTTCAGTAAGGACAGAGATGTAATGAGTGCGTTCACCATCTACACCTGGTGTGACAATCTTTTCTTGCTTAGCTGGGAGGTTCGGATTTTCTTTTTTGATAACCTCAAAAGGAATCTTTTCTGCTCTTGTGATGAGTTCCGGTTTGGTTTCAACGTTGGCAGCTAGTTCGTTTTCGTCTAGGCTTCCTGAGTGTGTTGCAGCTGGTTTGAGACCTAGACGGGCTGCTTTGAGCTTAGCTACGAGAGCGTCTAACTCAGCTTGTTTGCTGCGATTGAGGTTGTAGTTGAGAGCCTCTTTAGCTGCATTTAGAGCATCCAAGCTTTCCTTGCCGTATCCTTCTAGGTTTGCTGGGATTTGAGCAAGCTCCTCGCGGAGAGCATTGTAGTTAGCGCGGAAGTAGTCTTTGTTGTGGTCTGCAAAGGCAGTCATGAGTTCAAAGATTTCTTCTTCCTTGTACTCGGCACTTGGTCTATCTGCCCAGATAGCAAGCATACTACCAATAGTAGGAAGGTCAACTTCAGGGTATTTAGTTGATGCTAGTTGATTAAATGGAGTTTTCTCGGTATTTTCGAGAGCTTTTTTGAGGAAGCCACCGCCATCTTCTGGTTTTTGACCGAGAATGTAGTACCAGTCCCCGTTGGTATTAAGGAATTTATAGCCTTTACTTGCAAGGTACTGTGGAGATGCAAGGTTGTAGCCCCACCATCCTTTAGACCAGTAAGAGATGATGACATCCTTGTCAAACTCAACATCATCCTTATCTTCGTAGTAGAAACCATCGTTGAAGGCCATTGGTTGAAGACCTCTTTCTTTGGCCATGGCAGCAAGAGTGTTAGAGTACTCAGCAAACTTGCCATAGAGATTGTAGTATTTTAGATAATACCAGCCTTGAGCGTTGGTGGCATCATTGGCATATTCGTCTGTACCGTAGTTAAAGATCTTAGTCTTGCCTGCAAAGAAGTCCATGTACTTGCCAATAAGGGCTTTTGTAAAGTTCATTGCTTCTTCGTTTTCAAGGTCCATGGTCGTTTTTGAAACCTTATCAAAGTAGGCTTGAGGATTCTTGATTCCAAGTTTTTCCATAGCGACGAGCATGGCATCCATGTGACCTGGGCTGTTAATCGCTGGAATGAGTCCGAGGCCTTTTGATTTTGCGTACTCGATCAATTCAGTGATTTCAGCTTGACTAAGAGTGGTTCCGTTTGGATCATCGTAGTAAGCTTTTGTTCCTTCGATAATGGCCTTCTTGACATCGTCACTTGCATAAGTTTTGCCGTTAGCTGTGATGGTCATGTCATCAAGGAGGAAGCGAAGTCCATCATTTCCTAGGAGCAGATGCACATCAGAGTAGCCGAGCTCGCTCGCCTTGTCTACGATGCGTTTGAGTTGGTCGAGCGTGAAGTACTTACGTCCAGCATCGATGGAGATTGCCTTGTTCTTGGCAAGTTTTTCAACTTCACGTTTCGCGTCTTCTTCTTTTTGAGCTTCTGGTGTGAAGGTCAAATTGCTTACAGCCTCTTGGAGTTTTGCGATTGCTTGATCAATGGTGTCTTGTTGAGCACGGCTGAGGTTGCTATCGAGTGAGCGAATAGCTTTTTCAGCTTCTTTTACAGCTGCGACACTTTCTGCAGTATAGCGGTTAAGGTCTGTTGGCACTTCTTTCAGGGCTTGCTCAGCAGACTCATAATCAGCCGCGAAGTATTCAGCATTGGCATTTGCGAAGCTACGCATGAGTTTGAAGAGGCGTGATGGTGAATAGCGTGCAGATGGGGTATCCGCCCAAGCAGCTACCATACCTCCGATGAACGGGATAGTAGCCCCATCAGATTTTGGTACAGAAGTGATTGGAGTGTTCTTGATACCATTGAGTCCTTGGTCGAGGTTGTACCAGCCTTGGCCATCGGCATTTCGTCCGAGGACGTAGTACCAAGCATCGTTGGTATTAAGGATTTGGTGGCCGTTTTCAACTAGAAGTTTAGAAGAAGCGACGTCGTATCCGCCCCATCCACCAGTCCACATAGAAACGATGATGTCTTTGTCAAAGGTTCCAAAGCTAGTATCGCTATTGTAGTAGATACCATCGTTAAAGGCCATTGGTTTGAGGCCGTGAGATTTGACGATGCGAGCAAGGTCATTAGCGTAGGCGATAAATTTATCATAACCCTTGTCTGGGAATCCATCTTCTGGATACCATTTATAGGCTTGAAGAACGCTCCAGCCTTTAGCATCTGTAGCATCATTGGCGTACTCGTCTAGCCCGATGTTGAAGATGTCAGATTTGCCAGCGAAGTAAGCAGCATACTTGTCGATCAGAGCTTTGGTAAATGCAACCGCTTCTTTGTTATCAAGGTCAACGGTACGAGCAGATTCCTTACCAAAGTAGTTGAAGTTCGGTTTTTGGATGCCTAGTTCTTTCATGGCATGCAAAATCGCATCCATGTGACCAGGGCTGTTTACAGTTGGGATGAGACCAATGCCTTTGTTTTTAGCATAGTTGATCAAGTCCGTCATCTGACTCTCTGTCAAATGGTTGCCGTTTGGATCCTTGTAATAGGCATCGGTTCCGTTTTCGAGTGCACGTTTGACATCGTCGCTTGCATAGGTTTTGCCATTGGCTGTGATCGTCATGTCGTCTAACATAAAACGCATGCCGTCATTTCCAACTAGTAGATGAAGATCAGTATAACCGTAGTGTTTGGCTTTGTCGATGATTTCTTTGAGTTGGTCTGGAGAGAAGTACTTGCGTCCAGCGTCGATTGAGATCATTTTTCTTTTTGCCAGTTTTTCATTTACTTGACTTGCTCGTTCAGTACTAGGAGCAACTGCAGCAGGTGTGGCTGGTTCATTTTTCTTGTCTTCGTCGGCTTTTACTGCTTCTGAGTTTTCTTCTGAAACAGGAGTAGCTTTTTCAGCGACTGGAGTCTCGTCAACTTTCTCTGCAACTACTGGGGATTCAGTTTTTTCGACTGTTGGAGCGAGTGTAGCTGAAGCTTCTTTTGCCTCGACTGTTTTTTCAAGCCTGCTTTCAACCGATGTCTCAGCTGTCTGTGGTTCTCCTTGAGCAGTCTGAGCTGCGCTTGGATTTTCTGGTGTTGGAGTGACGCTGTCGGCAGATACGACTTGTGCGCTAAAAGCAAATCCTATGAGTACAGAAGCTGCTCCAATCGCGTACTTACGAATGGAGAAGCGCTGTTTCTTTTCTAGTTTCATGATAAAACCTCCCTGTTATTATATTGTATGATAGCGTTTACACAAAACTGTTTTTATTTTATTATCTAAGATATAAAAAGTCAAGCGGCTTTATGAAAGAACTATAATAAATGGAGGAAATCATAAGATTTAGGAAAAAATT
>NZ_AFUB01000053.1 GCF_000222705.1 Streptococcus mitis bv. 2 str. SK95
TATTATTTCAATTTTGTATGAGAATCGTGTAATACTATTGTTAGCACTGACTATACCAACAATACTATTCTGGTTTTTAGACATAATTTTAAAAAAAGTTAGTTATAAGAAACTGGATCCAGAGCTGTTTCCGGAATATGATTTGGATGACTATCCTTATCAAACTCATCTGGTAGAGTTTTTAAATAGTCCAGACTCTATTCATAATGTCTTCTGGTTGGATGGTTCTTGGGGGAGTGGGAAAACATTTTTTATAAAGACATTTTTTGAAAATCAAATTTATAAAAAGAAAGAAATCTATTATATTTCCTGCTTTGGGATAAAAACAAGAGAGCAAGCCGAGAAAATATTGATCAATGAAATAGAAAAACAATCCATACTTGGAAATTTGGACTTTATTCCACTTGTTGGAGGAGTTTTTAAATGGTTCTTTAAAACAGTTGGAACGGATTTGATGAAGCGAGATTCTATCATTATTTTTGATGATTTTGAGCGTGTTTCATATGCAGAAACTTCAGATAACCCTTCAGATTACAATGATTTATTGGGTTATATTGACTATCTTTCTGAGAATAAAAGGTTTAAAATTATTGTAATTTTAAATAGTGAGGAAATTGGGTCAACAAAGGAACTTATTTATAGCAAATTTAAGCTAAATCAACATCAAATGGTATCTACAGAAGAAGTCATAGATAACATTTTGAAAAAGAGTAATTTGAGAGATGATGACCTTGGGAAAATTTTATCACTAATTTATAAAATTTATTATGTAGATATAGGTGAAAGAGTTGTAGAAAATAAAAATTCAAAAGTAAAAAAACCAAGTTTGAGAGAGTTCCAGAAGTCGTTAGAAGAACTTTCAAATATAACTGATAATAATGAGAAAGCAGACTACATTATCAATTGGATGAATGGTTGGGAAGAAACAGAGAGTGTACTTATGTCACTTGTGAAATATTTTGAAGAGAAACCGACAGGATTTCATGAGGGATATCTGTATGACACCTTAGAGAGTGAACTTTATCGGTATGAGATTGATAAAGCAATTCTAAAAGAGGAGTATTCTAGTATTGCTTCGGAAAATATTATTGAAGTTATTGATAAGAAAAAATCATATTTTAAAGAGTTGTTACATTATTTGTGGGAAAAAGGTTCGGAAATAAAAGAGTTAAGGAACTTGGTATACAAATACAATGAAAATGACAGCCTTGAATTTGAAATTGGCAAATTACCAGAAAAAGAATTAGAATACTATAAAGCAAAATAATTTTTCGAGTAAGACCCTCGAAAAATATATAGACACTCTTCAATTTGGGTTTGTGAAAATCGGTTTTTTATGATAGAATATTAAGGAATGTATGTCATTCGATAAACAAATTTAATGAGGTAAAAACATGGAAATCATGACCATTGCGATTGTTGTTTTTGCCGTCATCATTGGTTTAGTCATTGGATATGTCAGCATCTCAGCTAAGATGAAATCATCTCAAGAGGCTGCAGAGTTGATGCTTCTAAATGCTGAACAAGAAGCAACTAATTTACGAGGACAAGCTGAGCGCGAAGCGGATTTATTACTAAATGAAGCTAAGAGCGAAAGCAAGTCTCTTAAAAAAGAAGCACTATTGGAGGCCAAAGAGGAAGCCAGAAAATACCGTGAAGAAGTGGACGCTGAATTTAAGTCAGAACGTCAGGAACTCAAGCAAATTGAAAGTCGTTTGACGGAGAGAGCTACGAGTCTTGACCGCAAAGACGACAATTTGACGAACAAAGAAAAGACACTTGAACAAAAAGAACAAAGTATTTCTGATAGAGCAAAAAACCTTGATGCACGTGAAGAGCAATTAGAGGAAGTCGAAAGACAAAAAGAAGCTGAACTTGAACGTATCGGTTCCCTTTCCCAAGCTGAGGCTCGAGATATTATCTTGGCTCAAACAGAGGAAAACTTGACCAAGGAAATTGCTAGTCGCATTCGTGAGGCTGAGCAGGAAGTCAAGGAACGTTCAGACAAGATTGCTAAAGATATCTTGGTTCAGGCCATGCAGCGTATTGCTGGTGATTATGTAGCAGAGTCAACAAACTCGACAGTTCACCTGCCAGATGATACTATGAAGGGTCGCATTATCGGACGCGAAGGTCGAAATATTCGTACCTTTGAAAGTTTGACAGGGGTCGATGTGATTATCGACGATACACCGGAAGTGGTGACCTTGTCAGGATTTGATCCGATTCGTCGTGAGATTGCGCGCATGACCATGGAAATGTTGCTCAAGGATGGCCGTATCCACCCAGCTCGTATCGAGGAGTTGGTGGAGAAAAACCGTCAGGAGATTGACAATAAAATCCGTGAATATGGTGAGGCTGCTGCCTATGAGATTGGTGCGCCAAACCTTCATCCAGACTTAATGAAGATCATGGGACGCTTGCAGTTCCGTACTTCATATGGACAAAATGTCTTGCGTCATTCGATTGAGGTTGCTAAGTTATCTGGTATCATCGCCAGTGAACTTGGTGAAAATGCAGCTCTTGCCCGTCGTGCTGGATTCCTTCATGACATCGGGAAAGCTATTGACCGCGAGGTTGAAGGTAGCCACGTTGAGATTGGTACGGAGTTGGCACGCAAGTACAAGGAACACCCAGTTGTGGTGAATACTATTGCTAGCCACCACGGCGATGTGGAAGCCGAAAGCGTCATTGCAGTGATCGTTGCTGCAGCAGATGCCTTGAGTGCAGCACGTCCAGGTGCTCGTAGCGAGTCTCTTGAAAGCTATATCAAGCGTCTCCATGATTTGGAAGAAATTGCCAATGGCTTTGAAGGAGTGCAAAATAGCTTTGCCCTTCAAGCAGGTCGTGAAATCCGTATCATGGTTAATCCAGGACAAATCAAAGACGACAAAGTCACAATCTTGGCTCACAAAGTTCGTGAGAAAATTGAAAATAATCTCGATTACCCAGGAAATATCAAGGTAACCGTGATCCGCGAACTTCGTGCAGTAGATTATGCTAAATAAATAAGAAAGAGCAGTTGAAAAATTACTGCTTTTTTGTTACACTAGATAGAAAGACTGTAGAAGGATAACTGACGTGATCATCAGTATCCGAGAGAAATTTCACTTTATTTCACAGACTAACTAAAGGAGACATAATGGCAGACCGAGGCTTGCTAATCGTTTTTTCTGGTCCTTCAGGAGTTGGGAAAGGAACGGTTAGAAGAGAGATTTTTGAGAGTTCTGAGAATCAATTTCAATACTCTGTATCGATGACGACGCGTGCGCAACGTCCTGGTGAAGTGGACGGGGTGGACTATTTCTTCCGTACTCGTGAAGAGTTTGAAGAGCTGATCCGTCAAGGTCAGATGTTGGAATATGCAGAATATGTCGGTAACTACTATGGAACTCCTCTGACCTATGTCAATGAAACTTTGGACAAGGGAATCGATGTCTTTCTGGAGATTGAAGTGCAGGGAGCTCTTCAGGTTAAGAAGAAAGTTCCAGATGCTGTCTTTATCTTCCTAACACCACCAGATTTGGATGAATTACAAGATCGTTTGGTAGGTCGTGGAACAGATAGCGCTGAAGTGATTGCCCAACGAATCGAAAAAGCCAAGGAAGAAATTGCCCTCATGCGTGAGTATGATTATGCCATTGTCAACGATCAGGTGCCCCTCGCCGCTGAACGTGTCAAGCGTGTGATCGAAGCAGAACACTTCCGTGTGGACCGTGTCATTGGTCACTACCAGGAGATGTTGCCAAAATCTCCAACTACTCGATAAACTATAGGAAACAGGTACAAGCAAATGATGTTAAAACCCTCTATCGATACCTTGCTGGACAAGGTACCATCAAAATATTCACTCGTAATCTTGGAAGCAAAGCGTGCCCACGAACTAGAAGCAGGCGCGCCAGCAACTCAAGAGTTTAAGTCTGAAAAATCAACTCTTCGTGCTTTAGAAGAAATCGAGTCTGGAAACGTTACGATTCACCCAGATCCAGAAGGAAAACGTGAAGCGGTTCGTCTCCGTATCGAAGAAGAAAAACGCCGCAGAGAAGAAGAAGAAAAGAAAATTAAAGAGCAAATCGCTAAAGAAAAAGAAGATGGTGAAAAAATTTAAGGTTGGGGGGACTCAATCTTATTTTTTCTATTGCAAGAATTTACTGACAAGAAGGAGGTGAGAAGATGGCGATCGCAAAGATTATCGTGGATGTTCCCCTAATGCAGACGGACCAGCCCTACAGTTACAAGGTCCCTGAGGAATTTATAGACATGCTGGAAGTCGGTATGCGGGTCCATGTCCCCTTCGGCAAGGGCAATCGTTTAATCCAAGGAATTGTGTTGGGCTTGGAGTTCCAGTCGGATGAAGAAGTGGCTGATCAGGACTTGAAAGAGATTGCAGAGGTGCTAGACTTTTCTCCTGTCTTGACTCAAGAGCAACTCTGGCTAGCTGAGGAGCTACGAAAGTCCGTCTTTTCTTACAAAATCTCCATCCTAAAAGCCATGCTACCGGGATTTTTAAATTCCAGTTATGATAAGATTCTCTATCCTCTGGAAGGTTTGAGTCGGCAAGACAAAGAGCGCTTGTTTGGTTCAGAAGATTCGCTAGCCTTTTCTTCTCTAGACTTGGCCAAGCAGGCTGAGATGATGCGTTTGACTAGGAAAGGTCTGCTCCGCTTAGAATACCAGGCAGTCGATCAAAAGAAGGTCAAGACCCAGTCTTGGTATGAGATCCATGTTGAGCAGTTAGAAGGTATTGAGATTTCTGCGCGTGCTAAGAAAAAGGCAGAACTGAGAGACTATCTGCTGTCTCATCCTGAAAGTGCGCCTCTGGCTAGTTTGTTAGAATCCTACTCGCGGGAGCAAGTCAATTTCTTTGTGGAGCAAGGTGCTGTGTCCATAGTCCAAAAGGAAGTGCAACGTTCAGCTGCTTATTTCGAAGGCATTGAAGCCAGCCAACCTTTGGAATTGAATTCTGAACAAAGACAGGCGCGTGATGCCGTTGTCAGTGCTATTGGCAGTCAACAACCTCCCTTCCTCCTTCAAGGGATTACAGGAAGTGGGAAAACTGAGGTTTACTTGCAGATTATCCAAGGAGCCTTGGACAAGGGTAAGACGGCTATTTTGCTGGTACCTGAGATTTCTCTGACGCCACAAATGACGGAGCGTTTCATTGCTCGTTTTGGCGAGAAAGTGGCCATTCTTCACTCAGGCCTGTCCAATGGTGAAAAGTACGACGAATGGCGCAAGGTCGAGCGTGGAGATGCTCAAGTTGTTGTTGGAGCCAGATCGGCCATCTTTGCTCCTCTGAAAAATCTCGGTGTCATCATTATCGATGAAGAGCATGAAGCTAGCTACAAGCAAGACAGCAATCCCCGTTATCATGCTAGAGAGGTCGCCATTTTACGAGCCCAGTACAATCAAGCAGCCCTGGTCCTTGGTTCGGCAACACCGAGCTTAGAAAGCCGTGCGCGGGCTGGAAAAGGTGTCTATCAACACTTACGTCTGACCCAACGGGCCAATCCTTTAGCCACCATTCCTGAGGTTCAAGTGATTGACTTTCGTGACTATATCGGGCAGAATGAGACGTCAAACTTTACCCCTCCTTTGCTAGAAGCTATCCAAGACCGTCTGGATAAAAAAGAGCAGGTAGTCCTCATGCTCAACCGTCGGGGTTATTCTAGCTTTGTTATGTGTCGGGAGTGTGGGACGGTGGATAGTTGTCCCAACTGTGACATTTCCTTGACTCTCCACATGGATACCAAGACCATGAACTGCCATTATTGTGGCTTTTCGAAGGGAATTCCTCATGTCTGTCCCAACTGTCAGAGCCGCAGCATTCGTTACTATGGGACAGGGACACAGAAGGCTTATGACGAGCTAGCAGAACTCTTTCCTCAGGCACACATTTTGCGGATGGATGTGGATACGACTCGAAAGAAAGGCAGTCACCAAGCTCTTCTTGACCAGTTTGGGCGAGGGGAAGCAGATATCTTGTTGGGAACTCAGATGATTGCTAAGGGCTTGGATTTTCCCAATGTGACCCTAGTCGGAGTGCTCAATGCGGATACGGCCCTAAACTTGCCTGATTTCCGTTCTTCTGAGAGAACCTTCCAACTCTTAACTCAGGTGGCAGGTCGGGCAGGTCGGGCAGAAAAAGCTGGGCAGGTCTTGATCCAGTCTTACAATCCAGAGCATTATGCCATTCGTTTTGCTAAAGACCAAGACTATGAAGGCTTTTATGCCTATGAAATGGGTATCAGGCGCCAACTCGGCTACCCGCCTTATTATTTCACGATTGGGATTACCCTCTCTCACAAGAAAGAAGAAGAGGTTGTCAAACGTGCCTATGAAGTCATGGGAATTTTGCGCTCAGGTTTATCGGAAACTAGTAAAATCCTTGGACCAACGCCAAAACCCATCGCCCGTACTCACAACCTTTATCATTACCAGATTTTGATTAAATACCGTTTAGAAGATGAGCTGGGACCAACTCTGAATCATGTCTTGGCTCTTACTCAAGAACGGGAAAATAGCGAGCTTCGTCTCAGTATTGACCATGAGCCGCAACAATTTTTATAAGAAGGAGAAGAAATGACAAAACTAATCTTTATGGGAACTCCCGATTTTTCAGCGACAGTTTTGAAGGGGTTGTTATCAGATGATCGTTACGAGATTCTAGCTGTTGTGACCCAGCCAGACCGCGCTGTCGGTCGTAAAAAAGTAATCCAAGAAACCCCAGTCAAGCAGGCTGCCAAAGAAGCTGGCCTTCCTATCTACCAGCCTGAAAAATTATCTGGAAGTCCAGAGATGGAAGCCATTATGAAGCTAGGAGCGGATGGGATTGTGACTGCTGCTTTTGGGCAATTTCTCCCAAGTAAACTCCTTGATAGCATGGACTTTGCGGTCAACGTTCACGCCTCCCTTCTTCCAAAACACCGTGGTGGCGCCCCCATTCACTATGCCTTGATTCAAGGGGATGAGGAAGCTGGTGTGACCATTATGGAGATGGTCAAGGAAATGGATGCAGGGGATATGATTTCTCGTCGCAGTATTCCTATCACAGATGAGGACAATGTCGGCACCTTATTTGAGAAATTAGCGATTGTTGGTCGTGACTTGCTTTTGGACACCCTTCCTGGCTATATTGCTGGGGAGATCAAACCTGTGCCTCAGGATCCAAGCCAAGTCACTTTCTCGCCAAATATCAAGCCAGAAGAAGAAAAACTGGATTGGAACAAAACTAACCGTCAACTTTTTAACCAAATCCGAGGGATGAATCCATGGCCTGTTGCCCATACTTTTCTCAAGGGAGACCGCTTTAAGATCTATGAAGCCCTACCTGTAGAAGGTCAGGGAGCTCCAGGCGAGATCCTCTCAATTGGCAAGAAGGAATTGATTGTCGCTACGGCAGAAGGGGCTCTGTCTCTCAAGCAAGTGCAGCCAGCTGGGAAGCCTAAGATGGACATTACTTCCTTCCTCAACGGAGTTGGACGGACATTGACTGTAGGAGAGCGATTTGGTGACTAAAGTAGAAACGGCTAGAAGTCTAGCCCTAGCAGTATTAGAGGATGTTTTGGTTAACCAAGCATACTCAAATATTGCCTTAAACAAACACCTCAAGGGGAGTCAACTCTCGGCAGCGGACAAGGGCTTGGTAACTGAGATTGTCTACGGAACGGTAGCACGTAAACTGACTCTGGAATGGTACCTGTCCCACTTTATCGAAGACCGGGATAAGCTAGATAACTGGCTCTATATCCTGCTCCTTCTGAGCGCCTACCAACTTCGGTATCTGGATAAGGTTCCTAATCACGCTGTAGTCAATGAAGCTGTGGAAATAGCCAAAGTCCGTAAAAAAGGCAGTGAAAAATTGGTCAACGCCGTCCTTCGTCGTATCTTGCGAGAAGGGTGGCCAGACATTGACAGTATTAAACGCAAAAACAAGCGTGATTCCATTGCCTATTCTCTCCCAGTTTGGCTAGTATCTAAGCTCAAGGAAGAATACGGCGAAGAGCGAGCGCAAGCTATTTTTGAAAGTCTCTTGGTGCGCAACAAAGCGAGTATCCGGGTGACCGACTTGAGTCGAAAAGAGGAAATCAAAGCTTTGTTAGAGGCGACTGATTCTCTCTTGGCAACCACTGGTCTGGTCAAGGAGCAAGGTCACTTTGCAGGCCATGATTTGTTCGCAGAAGGAGCCATTACCATACAAGACGAGTCCAGTCAATTGGTTGCTCCGACCCTTCGTCTACAAGGTGATGAGCAGGTACTGGATGCCTGTGCCGCTCCTGGCGGAAAAACAGTCCATATGGCCTCTTACCTCACATCGGGTAAGGTGACGGCTTTGGACCTTTATGATCACAAGTTGGACTTGATCCAAGAAAACGCCCAACGTTTGGGGGTAGCAGATCGAGTGCAAACGCAAAAATTGGACGCCAGAAAAGTTCATGAGTTTTTCGATCGTGACTCGTTTGACAAGATTTTAGTAGATGCTCCTTGTTCTGGGATTGGACTCTTGCGCCGAAAACCGGATATCAAATACAATAAAGAAATGGCGGATTTCGCATCATTACAGCAAATTCAGCTGGAAATACTAGGTAGTGTTTGTCAAACCTTACGAAAAGGTGGTATAATAACGTATAGTACCTGCACTATCGTCTCAGAGGAAAACTTTCAAGTCGTTCAGGCATTTTTAGAAAGTCACCCCGAGTTCGAGCAGGTTAAACTAGAACACGAATGCAAGGATATTTTGAAGGATGGCTGTATCTTGATTACTCCTGAACTATACGGAAGTGATGGATTCTTTATCAGCCAATTCCGCAAGATATCAGATTAGGAAGGAACTGACACAATGGAAATAGCATTATTAACAGATGTTGGTCAGAAACGAACAAATAACCAAGACTATGTCAATCACTTTGTCAACCGAGCAGGGCGCACCATGATCCTCTTGGCTGATGGGATGGGAGGCCACCGTGCAGGCAATATCGCTAGTGAGATGGCGGTGACAGATCTGGGCGTGGCTTGGGTTGATACCCAAATCGACACCGTCAATGAGATCCGTGAATGGTTTGCCCACTATCTGGAACTTGAAAATCAAAAAATTCATCAGATGGGGAAAGACGAAGCCTATAAGGGGATGGGAACAACGCTTGAAGCAGTAGCCATTATTGGAAATCAAGCTATTTATGCCCATATTGGTGATTCTCGTATTGGTTTGATCCGTGGTGAAGATTATCGCCAGCTCACAAGTGATCATTCTTTGGTTAATGCTCTGCTAAAGGCTGGCCAGCTAACTCCAGAGGAGGCAGAAGTTCATCCGCAGAAAAATATCATTACCCAATCCATTGGGCAAAAAGATGAAATTCAACCAGATTTTGGCATGGTTAGCCTAGAGCCAGGAGACTACCTCTTGCTCAACAGTGACGGCTTGACCAATATGATCTCAGGAAGCGATATCTACGATATTGTAACGAGTGATATTTCCTTGGCAGACAAGGCGGCAACTTTGATTCGTTTTGCCAACAATGCAGGTGGTTTAGACAATATCACCGTTGCCCTTGTTCACATGAATGAGGAGGAAGTAGAATGATCCAGATCGGCAAGATTTTTGCCGGACGATATCGGATTGTCAAACAGATTGGTCGAGGAGGCATGGCGGATGTTTACTTGGCCAAGGATTTGATCCTAGACGGGGAAGAAGTGGCAGTTAAGGTCCTGAGGACTAACTATCAGACAGATCCGATTGCTGTGGCACGTTTTCAACGTGAAGCGAGAGCCATGGCGGATCTGGATCATCCCCATATCGTTCGAATAACAGATATCGGTGAGGAAGACGGTCAGCAGTATCTAGCTATGGAGTATGTGGCAGGGCTTGACCTCAAACGTTATATCAAAGAACACTCCCCTCTCTCAAATGAAGAAGCCGTCCGTATTATGGGACAGATTCTCTTGGCGATGCGTCTGGCGCATACGAGAGGGATTATCCACCGAGATTTGAAACCTCAAAATATCCTCTTGACACCAGATGGAACTGCCAAAGTTACAGACTTTGGGATTGCCGTGGCCTTTGCAGAGACCAGTCTGACACAGACCAATTCCATGCTCGGTTCAGTCCACTATCTCTCACCTGAGCAGGCTCGTGGTTCCAAGGCAACTGTGCAGAGTGACATCTATGCTATGGGGATTATTTTCTATGAAATGTTGACTGGACATATCCCTTATGATGGGGATAGTGCAGTGACTATTGCCCTCCAGCATTTCCAAAAACCACTTCCATCTGTTATTGCTGAGAATCCAGCAGTACCACAAGCTTTGGAAAATGTCGTTATCAAGGCAACGGCCAAGAAATTGACAGATCGCTACCAGTCTGTATCAGAAATGTATGTGGACTTGTCGAGTTGTTTGTCTCACAATCGTAGAAGAGAACCAAAGCTAGTCTTTGATGAGGCAAGCAAGGTTGATACCAAGACCTTGCCTAAAGTTCCACAAAGCACTCTAACCTCTATTCCGAAGGCTAAGCCACAATTAGAGCGACCTCAATCAAAAGAGCAGACTCAGCAGGTGGTAGATGAAGCACCAGTACCAAAACCAGCTAAAAAACGGAAGTTTAAAGCTCGCTACATGATTTTACTGGCCAGTGCCTTGCTAGTTGCAGCCTCTTTGATTTGGATCTTCTCCCGAACTCCGGCGACTATTGCTATTCCAAATGTATCGGGACAGACAGTAGCAGAGGCAAAAGAAGCCCTTAAAAAGGCTAATTTTGAAGTAGGTGAAGAAAAAACAGAGGCCAGTGAGACAGTAGCCGAAGGTCGCGTCATTCGAACAGACCCAGAAGCTGGAAGTGGTCGAAAAGAAGGAAGCAAAGTAAATCTAATCGTGTCTTCAGGTAAGCAATCCTTCCAACTAAGTAACTATGTAGGACGTAAGTCCTCGGATGTTGTCGCAGAGCTCAAAGAGAAAAAGGTTCCAGAAAATCTTATCAAGATTGAGGAAGAGGAATCTAGCGAAAGCGATCCAGGAACAGTCATTAGGCAAACCCCAGCTGCAGGAAGTACTTACGATCTCACGAAAGCCAGCACGATTACCCTAACAGTTGCTAAGAAGGTGACCAGTGTTTCGATGCCAAGTTACATTGGTTCAAGTCTCGAATTTACTAAGAACAATTTGACTCAGATTGTAGGTGTAAAAGAAGCTAATATCGAAGTTGTGGAAGTATCGACTGCTCCTGAAGGAACTACTGCAGGAACAGTTGTTAGTCAGGACCCTAAACCTGGAGAAAAGGTAGATCTCAATAAAACACGTGTTAAGATTTCTATTTATAAACCAAAACCACTTCCTTCTTCATCAAGTTCGTCTCAACACGGAAATCCAGGAACAGACACGACGCCTTCACAGAGTAACAATCAAGGTAGCAACCCTACAACGGATTCTTCAGATGGCAGTAGAACGTCAAGTAATGAACGAAATTAACCCAATCTTTGTCATGAAATCATGACAAAGATTTTTTTTCATGAACTTTTGTGATAGAATAAAGGGAGTAGAAAATAGGAGTAGAAAATGGACGAATCAAAAGAGTTAAATGCTGTCATTGATGTGATTATGCTAGCTGGAACCATTCTCTTGAAAAGTGGTTCGGAGATTCATCGGGTTGAGGACACCATGATTCGCATTGCCCATTCACAGGGAATAGTGGATTGCAATGTTCTTGCCATGCCCGCAGCTATTTTCTTCTCTATTGAAAATACCAATATTTCTCGGATGAAACGGGTGACGTCATCCTCCTATAACATCGAAAAAGTCTGTGATGTCAACCAAGTATCACGAGAACTTGTGGGTGGCCAGATTGATCTTTCTACAGCTTTTAAAAAGCTGAAGGAAATCAGAAATCAAGCTCTTCCTTATAGCAAGCTCCAAGTGACTGTAGCAGCAACCCTCAGTGCTCCTTTCTTCTCGATTATGTTTGGCGGCAATGTCTATGATGCTTTTGGAGCAGGCGTTGCGACCTTGTTTGGTTTTGCTTTCTCTCTCTATGTCGAGAAGTTTATCCGAATTCCTTTTGTAACAGCTTTTGCGGGTGCCTTTGTTTTTGGCTTGATTGCCCAGTTCTGGGCTCGCTATACTGGATTTCCTTCGACGGCAGACCTAATCATAGCAGGAGCCGTCATGCCCTTTGTTCCAGGGATTGCTCTGACCAATGCGGTACGGGATATCATGACCAATCATATCAACTCTGGTATGAGCAAGATGTTTGAATCCCTGCTCATTACCCTCGCTTTAGGGGCCGGCACCTCTGTCGCCCTGGTTTTGATGACATAAGATGACTCTAACAAGTATTTTACTCCAAGCAGTGGCGAGTTTGCTCGCCATTATAAACTTTCTAATCGTATTGAATGTCCAACGATCCATGCTTCTGCCTGGTGGGGTTTTGGGAATGGGTGTTTGGCTCCTCTATCTCGTACTCAAAGAACCAACCAATGTTATTGTTGCGACCTTTATTGCGGCGGTGGTAGGCTCTTGTATCAGCCAGATTTTAAGTATTGTCTATAAGACGCCAGCGGTGGTCTTTGTCTTGGCTATTCTTGCCCCCTTGGTGCCAGGTTATCTATCCTATCGGACGACAGCTTTCTTTGTGACGGGCGATTACAGTCATGCCCTTGCCAGCGCGACTTTGGTGGTTATGTTAGCCCTTGTTATTTCCATTGGAATGGCAAGTGGAACGGTGATTTTAAAGCTTTATTACTACATCCGAAAACAACGAGGAATCTCTTCCTAATGCAGTCAAAGCAAAGACTTGATTTGGTGAATCAAGTCTTTTTTCTCTCTTTTGCCCCTATTTGTGATAAAATAGAATGAAACGATTTTTTACAATGAATGAAAAAACAGAGGTAAATATGACAATCGGTATTGATAAGATTGGTTTTGCAACCAGTCAATATGTCTTGAAATTACAAGACTTAGCAGAAGCGAGGGGAGTTGACCCCGAAAAATTTAGCAAGGGACTCTTGTTAAATGAAATTAGTATTGCGCCACTGACTGAGGACATTGTTACCTTGGCAGCTAGTGCAAGCAACTCTATTTTAACAGACAAAGAAAAAGAAGAAATCGATATGGTCATCGTCGCGACTGAGTCAGGGATTGATCAGAGTAAAGCAGCGGCAGTCTTTGTTCATGGTCTATTAGGCATTCAGCCTTTCGCCCGTAGCTTTGAAATCAAAGAAGCCTGCTATGGAGCGACAGCTGCCCTTCATTATGCCAAGTTGCATGTGGAAAATTCTCCAGAGTCTAAGGTTTTGGTCATTGCCAGTGATATTGCCAAGTATGGTGTGGGAACTCCTGGTGAACCAACTCAGGGTGCTGGAAGTGTAGCGATGTTGATCACGCAAAATCCGCGCATCATGGCCTTTAACAATGATAACGTTGCTCAAACGCGAGACATCATGGATTTCTGGCGTCCGAACTATTCAAGCACTCCTTATGTAAACGGCATGTACTCGACCCAACAGTATCTTGATTGCCTGACAACGACTTGGGATGAATACAAGAAACGCTATGATTGGACGATGGATGACTTTGCGGCTATCTGCTTCCACTTGCCTTATCCTAAGTTGGCCCTAAAAGGCTTGCGCAAGATGATGGATAAGACTTTGTCTCAGGAAAAACAGGATAGTTTGCAAGAAAACTTTGACAAATCAATTCTCTACAGTCAGATGATTGGGAATATCTATACAGGTTCCCTCTTCCTCGGGCTCCTCTCTCTTTTGGAAAATGCAGAGAATTTGAAGGCTGGAGATAAAATTGCCCTCTACAGTTACGGAAGTGGAGCGGTTTCAGAGTTCTTTAGTGGTGAATTGGTCGAAGGCTATGAGGCTTACCTTGATAAGGATCGCTTGAGCAAACTCAAACAACGTACAGCATTGTCTGTTGCAGACTATGAAAAGGTCTTCTTCGAAGAGGTACAGTTGGATGAATCTGGTTCAGCCCAATTTGCAGCTTATGAACATCAAGACTATGCCTTGGTTGAAATTCTCAACCACCAACGCCGTTATAGCAAGGTTGAAAAATAATGAAGATAAGTTGGAATGGATTTTCTAAAAAATCATACCATGAGCGCCTTGAGTTGTTGCGAGCTCAGGAGCTCCTTGGTCCTGAAAAGCAAACCAGTCTAGAGCAGGATGAACAAGTCAGCTTAGCTGTTGCAGATCAGCTGAGTGAGAATGTAGTGGGAACTTTTTCTCTGCCGTATTCTATCATTCCAGAGCTTTTGGTGAACGGTCAGGACTACATAGTTCCCTATGTGACAGAAGAGCCGTCAGTGGTTGCTGCAGCTAGCTATGCAAGTAAAATCATCAAGCGAGCAGGTGGCTTTACTGCTCAAGTACATGAGCGCCAGATGATTGGTCAGGTAGCTCTTTACCAAGTTGCTAATCCTGAACAAGCGCAAGATAAAATTGCCAGCAAGAAGGCGGAGCTCTTGGAACTTGCTAATCAAGCCTATCCTTCTATCGTTAAACGTGGTGGCGGGGCGCGTGATTTGCATGTAGAGCAGATCAAAGGTGAAACAGACTTTCTTGTTGTTTATCTCCATGTTGATACCCAGGAAGCCATGGGAGCCAATATGCTCAACACCATGCTGGAGGCTTTGAAGCCAGTCTTAGAAGAACTCAGTCAGGGACAGAGTCTCATGGGTATCTTGTCCAACTACGCGACCGATTCTCTGGTGACTGCAAGCTGTCGTATCGCCTTTCGTTATTTGAGCCCTCAAAGGGATCAAGGACGAGAAATTGCAGAGAAAATAGCTTTGGCTAGCCAGTTTGCGCAGGCTGATCCTTACCGAGCGGCTACTCATAATAAAGGGATTTTTAATGGTATCGATGCCATTTTGATTGCCACTGGTAATGACTGGCGTGCCATCGAAGCTGGGGCCCATGCCTTTGCCAGTCGAGATGGACGTTATCAAGGCCTTAGTCAATGGAAGCTGGACATGGAAAGAGAAGAATTAGTTGGTGAGATGACCTTACCCATGCCTGTAGCGACCAAGGGTGGCTCTATCGGTCTCAACCCACGTGTAGCCCTCAGCCATGAACTACTAGGAAATCCTTCTGCCAAGGAATTAGCTCAGATTATCGTGTCAATCGGTCTTGCACAAAACTTTGCGGCCCTCAAAGCCTTGGTGAGTACAGGCATCCAGCAAGGCCACATGAAATTACAGGCCAAATCCCTAGCTCTCCTAGCTGGTGCTAGTGAGTCCGAGGTTGCTCCCCTCGTTGAGCGCCTCATCGCAGATAAAACTTTCAACTTAGAGACAGCTCAGCGTTATCTCGAAAACTTAAGATCATAAAAAACTCAGACGAATTGGTCTGAGTTTTTTATGCTTAAATACTTTTTCCAGGTAATAGAGTAACGGGTAAGAAATAACCAGTTGTCGCAACTTCCTTGCCTTCAATTTTCTGCAGGAGAAGATCGACAGTTAGGTGGGCAATCTCTTTTAGAGGCTGCTTAATCGTTGTCAAATGAGGATAGTAGTTTTCGATAAAGTAAGTCCCATCATAGCCGATGACCTTGAGCTCATCGGGAACAGAGATACCTAGCTCCTGAGCGATTTTGATAACCAAAATGGCTGTCAAATCATCCGAAGCAAAAATCGCATCTGGTTTCTGATGGGTCAAGATATTCTTGATTTCCATTTCTTTTCTGACGGGAGAAAAGTCACTCGAAACATTGATGATAGGCGCTTTCGGGAGAACAGAGGCAAAGCCAGCATGGCGCAGTCCAGTCGGTGAGTTCGAGTTGTCATTTCCTGTAATCATGATGATAGACTGGGCGCCTGTCTTGACCAGAGTTTGAGCTGCGAGGATCCCACCACCGTAGTTATCAGAGGAGACGACAGGGATGTCTGGTGATAGGTTTCGGTCAAAGGAAATAATCGGTGCTGTCACACGATTGTAGTCTTCGATTCCCAAGTTGTGACTTCCAGAAATGATACCGTCGACTTGATTGGCCTCCAGCATTTCGATGTATTCGCGTTCCTTCTCAGAGTCATGCTCGCTGTTACAGATGATGGTTTTATACCCATTCTTGAAGAGTTGGTGTTCCAACTTATCAATCAATTCTGCATAAAAGACATGACTGATGTTTGGAAAAATGAGTCCAATCAACTTGGCAGATTTTCCTTGGAGACTTCGAGCCAGATTATTGGGCTTATAGCCTAGCTCTCGCATGGCTTCATTGACCTTGAGAATGGTTTTTTCAGACAGATACCCTTTTTTATTGATAACCCGTGAGACGGTAGTGGGGCTGACGCCTGCAAGTTTTGCGACATCAGTTAGTTTTGCGACCATAATCTAATTCATAGTAGGTTCCGGTTGGGTTTCCAGATTTGATCAGGATACCGTTTTGATCGGCATGCGGAAAGACGCGACCAGAAAATACTTTTTCTCCTTTATTGATGAAAATTTCAAAGACAGAATTGTCGATGAAGATGTTAGCAGTAGTAGCTTGATTGTCGATTGAACAAGAACGAGTGGTGCCAAATTCTTGGGCGTACTGTTCACCAGCCTGGCTACGATCCACAGTTACCTGTCCATTGCCAAGGTCAAAGTTGATTGAAAGTCCCTTGCCTTCTTTATTAGCTAGTAAGACAATCTCGCTCTGGCTATTGGCCACCAAGTTGAGCTCGAGTTCATAGGTGTTATTGGTTTGAGTACGATTTGAGAAGACCTCTTCAGAAGCACGAAGTTCTTTGATAGCTGCGACAGGGTATTGGTAGAGTTTCCCATCTTTGATGGTCAGTTCCTTAACCAGTGAGAGGGCACCTTGATAATCAAATCGATCAGATGGGTAGGCTACATCTGGTAAACCAAGCCAACTTACTGCCAATGCACGTCCGTCAGGAGCGTTGAAGGCTTGAGTTGCATAGGCTTCAAAACCATAGTCTAGATTTTGCAATGGAGACACATCTACCATTTTAGCATTTTCAGGATCAAAGGAAGCCCCGATTTTGTACATGTTTGGAAAGATATTATCATAGTCTAGAACGTCCTTATCCAAACCTTGTGGGCAGTAGAGAAGGACAGGTTGCTCCCCTACAAAGACCAGATTTGGGCATTCCATCATGTAGGCAGTGCGATCGTTAGCGAAGTCAAGGTCGCCAACTGCTTGCCAGTTGGTGTAGTCATTATCTATAGCCTTGTAGAGACGAACAAAGCCTTTTTTCTCCAAATCCTGTCCACCGACGATAGCATAGTATTGACCTTTGAAGTTAAAAATTTGCGGGTCGCGGAAGTGGTCTGTAGAGTCTGCAGGCTGGTCAATCAAGATCTTGTCAATCTTTGTAATCTTGCCATCCTTATCCATCAAAGCCCCAATCTGGTATGGGTGACGGATCCAGTTTTCATCACGGACATTTCCGGTATAAAATAGGAATAACTGATCGCCAAATTGCATAGCAGAACCAGAGTAGGCACCGTGGCTATCTAATGGAGTATCTGGTAAAACTTTGACTCCAGTTTCTGTAAAGTGCACTAAATCATCACTTTCAAGCTGCACCCAAGACTTCAACCCATGGGCTGCACCAAAGGGGAAGTTCTGGTAAAAGAGAATCCATTTGCCATCGAAATAAGAAAAGCCATTTGGATCATTGAGAAGCCCCATTTTAGGCTCGACATGGTAACGAGTATGCCAAGGAGATTGTGCCATCTTTTCCTTGATTTGCTTGATTTCATCATTAGACCAGTCTTCATAGCGTCTATAACGGCGCTCAGTTGTCCATTCCATTTTATCTTTCCTCCATAAGTTCTATTCTATTATTAATAGTAAACGTTTTCGGCAAAAAAAGCAAGTCTTTTATGTTAAAAAAGAGAAAAATATGTCAAACGATTGCCAGAAATCAAGTAAAGGAAATCTGGCAAATTTTCACGAAAAAATGAAAGAAAATGTAAATAAAAAGCTTTGAATCCTCTAATATAAAGATATTTTTTTGAGGAAAAAGAGAATATCGCTCAAAAACGAGCAATAATAATCAGAGAAAAAAGAAAGGGAATAAAAAATTCTGCAAAACGCTTGACATATTTTAGAAACATGATAAAATAATAGTCGTAGGGCGAATAAAATCGCTTTCAAACAAGAACAAAATTTTATAAGGAGATTTTTGCAAATGAACAATCAGGATATTGCAAAAAAGGTCATCGAAGCCCTTGGCGGACGTGAAAATGTCAACAGTGTAGCCCACTGTGCGACTCGTCTACGTGTCATGGTCAAAGATGAAGGGAAAATCAATAAGGAAGTGATTGAGAACTTGGATAAAGTTCAAGGAGCTTTCTTTAACTCAGGTCAATACCAAATCATCTTTGGTACTGGTACAGTAAACAAGATGTACGACGAAGTCGTTGCACTTGGTTTGCCAACATCTTCTAAAGAAGACATGAAAGCAGAAGCTGCTAAACAAGGAAATTGGTTCCAACGTGCTATCCGTACTTTCGGTGACGTTTTCGTGCCAATCATCCCAGTTATCGTAGCAACTGGTCTCTTCATGGGTGTTCGTGGTCTCTTGAATGCTCTTGGAATGACACTTCCAGAAGATGTTACCATTTACAGCCAAATCCTCACAGATACAGCCTTCATCATCTTGCCAGGTTTGGTTGTATGGTCAACCTTCCGCGTATTTGGTGGAAATCCAGCCGTTGGTATCGTCCTCGGTATGATGCTTGTTTCTGGCTCACTTCCAAACGCTTGGGCAGTAGCATCAGGTGGTGAAGTAACAGCTATGAACTTCTTTGGCTTCATTCCTGTTGTTGGTTTGCAAGGTTCCGTTCTTCCAGCCTTCATCATCGGGGTGGTCGGAGCCAAGTTTGAAAAAGCCCTCCGCAAAGTGGTTCCAGATGTCTTGGATCTCTTGGTGACACCGTTCGTGACACTTTTGGTCATGTCTATCCTTGGACTCTTTGTCATCGGGCCAGTCTTCCACGTGGTTGAAAACTATATCCTTTTCGGAACAAAAGCGATTCTTGGCTTGCCATTTGGTCTTGGTGGTTTGGTTATCGGTGGGGTTCACCAATTGATCGTCGTATCAGGTGTACACCACATCTTCAACTTGCTTGAAGTGCAATTGCTTGCTGCTGACCATGTGAACCCATTTAACGCCATCATAACTGCAGCGATGACAGCTCAAGGGGCTGCGACGGTTGCCGTTGGTGTCAAAACTAAAAATCCTAAACTGAAAACACTTGCTTTCCCAGCTGCTCTTTCTGCCTTCCTCGGTATTACAGAGCCTGCTATCTTCGGGGTGAACTTGCGCTTCCGTAAACCATTCTTCCTTTCATTGATCGCTGGTGCTATCGGTGGTGGATTGGCTTCTATCCTTGGACTTGCTGGTACTGGTAATGGTATCACCATCATCCCTGGTACAATGCTTTACGTTGGTAACGGTCAATTGCTTCAATACCTTCTTATGGTAGCTGTATCATTCGTTCTTGGTTTCGCCCTTACTTACATGTTTGGTTACGAAGACGAAGAAGAAGTTGCTACTGAAGTAGCGACAGAACGTTTGGTCCAAGAAGAAACAACTGGTAACATTCCAGTAGCTCCTCAAAGTGAAACTATCCAAACTCCTATCGTTGGTGATGTCGTTGCTCTTGAGAATGTTAATGACCCAGTCTTTTCAAGTGGCGCAATGGGGCAAGGAATCGCAGTGAAACCAAGCCAAGGCGTGGTTTACGCACCAGCTGATGCAGAAGTATCAATCGCCTTTGCTACAGGACATGCTTATGGTTTGAAGACAGCTAATGGAGCTGAAATCTTGATCCATGTTGGTATCGATACGGTGACTATGAATGGTGAAGGTTTTGAACAAAAAGTTGCTCAAGGCGACAAGGTCAAAGCTGGTGACATTCTTGGAACCTTTGACTCAAGCAAAATCGTTGCTGCAGGTCTTGACGACACAACAATGGTTATCGTAACCAACACAGCAGACTACGCTTCTGTGACACCAGTCGCAAGTGGATCTGTTGTCAAGGGTGACGCTATCATCGAAGTGAAAGCTTAATAGATTCATAAAAACGAACAAATGTCATGTTTGTTCGTTTTTACTTGGATGGTAAGATTTACAGAGGAAAATCTAAAATATTGAGAAATCTAGCTCTTTAAAATGTGCTATAATAGAGAAAACAAAGATAAGAGGTTTATCATGACAAAATTATATGGAAGCTTAGAAGCGGGCGGTACAAAGTTTGTCTGTGCTGTCGGAGATGAAAATTTTAACATTGTAGAGAAGACACAATTTCCTACAACAACTCCTATCGAGACCATCGATAAAACCATCGAATTCTTTTCTAAATTCGATAATCTTGCAGGTCTTGCCATCGGTTCCTTTGGTCCTATCGATATCGATAAAAACTCAAAAACCTATGGTTTTATCACAACGACTCCAAAACCTCACTGGGCAAATGTAGACCTACTTGGTGCCCTTCGTCGTGCCCTAAATGTACCCATGTATTTCACTACAGACGTAAACAGCTCTGCCTATGGTGAAGTGGTTGCCCGCAACAATGCTGGCGGCCGTATTGAGAACTTGGTCTACTACACGATCGGTACAGGTATCGGTGCAGGTGTTATCCAACGTGGTGAGTTTATCGGTGGTGTCGGTCACCCTGAGATGGGGCACTACTATGTGGCTAAACACCCAATGGATGTAGAAAAAGAATTTAACGGTGTTTGTCCTTTCCACAAGGGTTGTTTGGAAGGCTTTGCGGCTGGTCCAAGTCTCGAAGCCCGTACAGGTATTCGTGGTGAAAACATCGAACTGAACAGTTCTGTCTGGGATGTTCAAGCCTACTACATCGCTCAAGCTGCGGTCAATGCTACTGTGACTTTCCGTCCAGACGTGATCGTCTTTGGTGGTGGAGTCATGGCCCAACAACACATGCTGGACCGTGTGCGTGAGAAATTCACAGCTCTTCTCAACGGCTACCTACCAGTACCAGACGTGCGTGACTACATCGTCACTCCAGCAGTTGCTGGAAATGGTTCTGCTACACTTGGGAACTTTGTCCTTGCTAAGAGTGTCGCAAAATAAAACAAAAAAACATCCGCTTGGGCAACCAAACGGATGTTTTGCTTAAAGACAATGTTTTTTGAGCCTTTCCTTAAGTGATGACGGACGGTAGCGACTTTCTTCGAAATTCCATACCGAAACTTTGAGCCTAATATTTCAAAGTTTCCGAACACCTGAAACCATTAGATTTCAGGTGTTTTTATCACGGCGGAAAGGCTAGGTAAGTCCTCGATTCACTATCGAAAAATAGGCATGATTTCCATACCAAAGTATATTTAGTATCAGGCTATTTTCTACTCTCAAAACATCTGCCAGAAGAAATCAATAATATAGGTCAAACCATAAGTATAAACCACTAGGGTAAAGGGCTTGGTCAAAACGATGATAATCATATAGCGTTTGAAGGTCATCTTGGTGAGGGCAGCCAGCATACAGAGAAAGTCAGCTGGGCTAACTGGCCAGATCATCATAAAGATAAAGAACCGCTCGAAACGATTGCCCTTATCTAGCCAGCCAATGTACTTGTCATAGGTGCGCTTGCTGACGACCGACTGGACAAAGGTAGCTCCATAGAGACGGACGAGGTAAAAGATAATGGCACAGCCAATCACGATGCCGATATAGTTATAGATAGTTCCGATGATATGGCCGTAAATAAAGACCCCAGCCACTGAGGTCAAAGCTCCCGGAATAATCGGAACAACAGTTTGTAGGATTTGTAAAAAGATAAAGAGTGGTGGCCCCCAAACCCCAGCTTGCTGGATAAAGGCTGATAGGGTTTCTTTGGACTCTAACACTCCAGCCTGATAGGCCCAAATACAGAAAATCAAGGTGCCGACTCCCCCGACGATAGACGAAATATTGATGACTTGCTGCAGAAGGGGAGAAACAGCTTTCATTTGCTTATGCTGTGACATAGAAACTCCTTATAGATAGTATGGTTCTACTATACCATATTTTTCTTATAAAGACTAATTTGATTCCTTATCTTGCTTTTTATATAAGTGTGGTACAATTAAAGGAGTAAGTCAAGAGATATAACGGTGAAAGAAATGTTAGATTTAAAATTTAAAGGAAGATGGAGAAAGTACCAAAAGGAAGTCTTAGATCGTTTTCAGAACTATCAAACAGATGACCATGTTCACCTAGTGGCGGCACCAGGGTCCGGCAAGACCACCATTGGTATCGAGCTGATCGCTCGTTTTGGCAACCCAGCCCTTGTCTTGGTTCCGACTGTCACCATTCGAGAACAATGGGTAGATAGGATCCAAACAGCCTTTTTAGAGAACGAACAGAAGATTTCAGATCTCGTTTCCCAAAACTTAAAGGAGATGAAGGCATTAACGATTGTGACCTATCAGGCTTTTCATAGCGCCATGAACCAATTGCAATCACAAGAAGATGGAGAAGCAGAGGATTTTGTGGGGTTTGATTTGCTTGCAAGTCTAAGAGCTCAGAAAGTTGCTACTCTTTGCTTGGATGAATGCCACCACCTGCGCAATGAATGGTGGAAAAGTCTGGAAGCCTTTCGCAAGCAGTATGAACAGCTGCAAGTCATCTCCCTGACAGCGACACCACCTTATGACAGCGAGCCTGAACTCTGGGAACGCTATATCCGTATGTGTGGGGAAATTGACCAAGAAATCACGATACCTGAACTGGTCAAGGAAGACACCCTCTGTCCTCATCAGGATTTTGTCTATATCTGTTCACCAACAGCTGAAGAGTCGGAACACATCATGCTGTTTGAAGATAGAAAGTGGGAATATATCCATCAGCTTTTGGTCAATCCTGACTTTCAAGCTCTAGTGTCAGGTTCAAAGGTACTCAAAGGAGACATTTCATCTGATCTTCTACTAGAAGACCCTAAGTACTTGTCGGCTATTTTGATCTATATGCATTCTCAGGGCTTGACCATTCCTGACTCTTTAGAGAATCTTTTGGGGACGAAACGTCTGCCTCAGGTGAATTCCTACTGGCTCGAGCTGTTGTTGCAGAGCGTTCTCTATCAAACTCCAGATTGGTATGAGGATCCAAATGGATTTAGGGAAAAGTTAGAATCCGATTTGAAAGCACGGGGGTTGATCGAACAGCGACAGGTTTTTCTAGTCAAGTCCAAGTCTAGGGACAAGATTTTAAATCAGTCTTTGGGGAAATTGTCTGGTATTGCAGATATTTTTCTGACTGAGTATAAGAGTATGGGACAAGATTTGCGACAACTCGTCTTAGCGGACTATATTCGCAAGGATTTTGCCACCTATCTGGGAGATGATCAGGCAACCATTTCTCAGTTGGGGGTTCTCCCTTATTTTGAAAGCATTCGTCGAAAAGCTCAGGAGCAAGAGATCCCTGTATCTTTGGCTGTCTTGTCAGGTAGTGTCGTTATTTTGCCTACCGATGTGGTAGCAGAGTTGAAGGAACTCTTGCCTCAGGTTCCTCTTAGTTTCTCATCTATTGGTCACTTGGATCCAAAAGATTATGTGCAGATTGGTTTTCCTAGCTCAGCTAAGGGAATCGTAGCGGCAGTGACGGAGCTTTTTCAACGAGGGCAGATTCAAGTCCTAGTCGGAACCAAATCTCTCCTCGGAGAGGGTTGGGATGCTCCTTGTGTTAATTCCCTAATACTCGGAAGCTTTGTGGGGAGCTTTATGCTAAGTAACCAGATGCGTGGCCGTGCCATTCGTATCTGGCCGGGACATCCAGAAAAGACCAGTAACATCTGGCATCTGGTAGCCGTTCAAGCGCAAGCGCTTATCACTCTTCCTGGTGAGGAGCCTAGACCAGAGAGCAATCAGGATCTGCAGACCTTGTCGCGACGGATGGAGCATTTTCTTGGCTTGGCCTATAATCAGGAGAGTATTGAGACCGGTTTGGATCGTTTGGATTTTCCAAAGCCCCCCTTTAGGAAAAAGCAAATCAGCGAGTATAATGAGCGAGTTAAGAGTCTCTCCAAGGATCGAGCAGGCTTGCGCAAAAAATGGCAAGATGCTCTCGTAGTGGCAGATCGATTTGAGATTGTCACTGAAGTCGCTGCTCAACAACAGAAGATTCCAATCATGCTCCAGTTTGATGCATTAAAATGGGTTCGCATGTCTTTGTTGCTCCTAGCAGTGGATTTATTGCTCTTGTTGTTTAGATTGAGACTGATTAGAGTTTGGTGGCTTACGGCAGCCTGTCTCCTCTTTCTAGTTTTTGCTACATCACGCTATCTCCTCTATAAAAGCCCCTATAGGCGTATGCAATTCCTTGGTGAGCAGATCCGAAAGGCTCTGCTAGATTCGGGGCATCTAATAGACGATCAATCCCGTGTTCAGGTAGAGGAGGACAAGGACAACTATATGGTTTTTGCCTATCTCAAGGGAGGAAACATGAGGGACAAGGAGCTGTTTGCACAGACTGTGGGAGAGTTCTTTGCTCCAGTGGACAATCAGCGCTATCTCTTGAAGGCGGATAAGGTCCGACAAGGTCAGTCACCTTACTATGTCGTGCCTAGTCTTTTTGACAAGCGCAAGGAAGATGCACAGAAATTCCTCGACTTTCTAATGCCAACTATTGGACGTTATCACCTGATCTACACACGAACAGAGGCCGGACGGAAAATCCTTCTTGAAGCCCGTATCCAAGCTCTCTCTAACAAAAACGACCGTATCTTGACTAAGAAGAAGGTTAAAAGCCGATTCGAGTAGGGGCGTATGGGAAAATCCATCTGAAACATGATATAATAAAACATGATATAATAATAGAGAAAATAAATTTTTAATAGTTGAAACAGTTGAATAGAATGAAGCGTTTAGAATAAACTATTCTTACAAAGCTTAAGAAAGGTTTTTTGATGGCAAAGAAAAAAGATTTTTCTGAATTAACCAGGGTACAAATTCCAGCAGCTCTACACCTTATGAGACTGGGCTATACCTATCTTCCCCGTAATGGGAAGGAGATTGCAGAACGAGATCCAGATACCAATATCCTCGTATCTGTTTTTAAGGAGCAATTTTTAAAATTTAACAACTACCTGACAGAGGAAGACTTTGAGAGAGAACTGGCCAATATCAAGTTGGAACTAGATCAAAATGACTTGGGACGTTCTTTCTTTAGACGCCTGCAAGGTCAGGAAGATACCGTTTATATTGACTGGGAAAACCCTGAAGCTAATACTTTTCATCTAGCGCTTGAAGTTACTTGTAAAAATGGCCAGGATGAATTTCGTCCAGACATTGTCGTATTTATCAATGGTCTGCCTCTTTCTTATATCGAAGTGAAACAGCCAAATGCGATTCGAGATGGGAAAACAGGAATTCAGTCGGAGCGAGACAGGACTAGACAACGTTTTGAAAATCGCAAGTTCCGCCGCTTTAACAATATCACCCAGTTGATAGCTCTGTCTGATAACTTGCCCTATATCAGTGGGCAAGGTCAACAGAAACAGGGCTCTTACTACGGTTCAAATGCCTATTCAAAAACCAAGTTTAATGCTTTTAAGGAAGAAAGAGAAGAAGATTTTCTTCATTCCTTAGCAACCTTAACAGAGGGCCAAATCGACTTCGTTTTAGATGATATGAACCACTTTGCCCTCAAGTCCCAGCCAGAATTCAAAACAAACCTAAATCCTGACACACCTTGTAATGCCTTTCTATCCTCCTTGTATCAGAAAGAACGCCTGCTCTTTATGCTTCGTTTTGGACTAGTCTATGTAGAGGAAGAGAGCAAGGATGGTCAGATGCAACTGCAAAAGCACGTTATGCGCTATCCTCAGTATTTTGCGACACGTGCCATCGAAGAGACGATTGCAAAAGGTGTTAAGAAGGGCGTTATCTGGCATACACAAGGCTCAGGGAAGACAGCCTTGGCTTTCTTCAATATCCGCTATCTGACCAATTATTTCTCAAAACAGGGAGTTGTCCCTCAGTTTTACTTTGTCGTGGATCGTTTGGATCTCGCAGATCAAGCCTTTAAAGAATTTACCAAACGAGGGCTCAAGGTTAAGCGTATCAACAGCCCTCAAGAGCTCAATCAAAAACAAGATGGCTATGATGTCGCTGTGGTCAATATCCAGAAGTTCAAGGATAATTCAGACTTGACTGACCGCTCTGGTTATGACCTCAATCGTCAAAATATCTACTTTATCGATGAAGCCCATCGCTCTTATAATGAACGCGGTTCCTACCTACCAAATCTCTATCAGGCAGACACCAATGCAATCAAGATTGCTTTGACTGGGACCCCATTGATTACCTATAAGAAAGATGGCAAGACTAAGGAAAGCCATGCGACCACGCGAGATATTTTTGGAGACTACATCCATAAATATTACTACAACCAGTCCATTGATGATGGTTTTACCCTACGCCTGATGCGAGAAGATATCGAGACTTCTTATAAAGACAATCTCAGATCCATCAATGAAGAGATCCAACGTGGAGGCTTGTCTAAGGAGGATATCTTTGCTCACCCTCGTTATGTAGAACCTATGTTAGACTTTATCATCGAGGACTTTAATCGTGCACGTGATGTAATTTTTGATGATCAGACGATTGGTGGCATGATCGTCTGTGACTCGTCAAAGCAGGCGCGTGAGCTTGAAAAGCAATTAGAAAAACGTCGTAAAGCTGGAACAATCAACTTGACATCCGCATTGATTCCCCATGATGAGGGAGATAAGGAAGAGAAGAAAGACAAGGTAGATGCATACAAAGAAGGCAAAACTGACCTTATCATCGTCTACTCGATGCTCTTGACAGGTTTTGATGCCCCTCGTCTCAAACGTCTCTACCTAGGGCGTAAAATCAAGGCTCATAACCTTTTACAGACTCTAACCCGTGTCAATCGCCCATATAAGGACTATCTCTTTGGCTATGTCATCGACTTTGCGGATATTTCCAAAGAGTTTGACAGGACCAATCGTGCCTATCTGGAAGAACTCAATCAAGAGTATGATACGGCCTTGACTGGGGAAAATGGAGCGGATATTTTTGGCTCTCTCTTTGTCCCTGCAGACGAGATTTCTCATGAATTAAGCAAGACTGAGCTAATCTTGCTTGACTATCCAACAGATAATCTGGAATACTTTTCCCAAGCTATCAATGATATCAAGGATAGAAAGCAGTTAATCGATCTACGAAAAGCTTTGGAGTCTATCAAGCAGTATTACAATATTGCTCGTCTCCTTGGTTACCATCACTTGATCGAGCAGATTGACATTGCTCAGGTCGCAATCTTGCTCAATATCCTCTCTAGACGGATGCTGACACTGTCCTTGATTGATAAACCAGCTGACTTTTCTAGTCAAATGCTCTTAAATTTAGCTATGTCTGAGACCAGTTTTAGTTTTGTCAAGATTGCAGAGGAAGAACTTCGCCTAGCAGCTAATGACCTGGAGGATTGGAGACGTCGGGTAGCTGGTAAGATTAAAAAACAGCGTGATGAAAAGGATACTGAGTGGGTTTCTCTCTACGAAGAATTCCAACGTATCATGCAAAAACATTTTATCTATGGTCAAGAAGGCTATACAATGGAAAATATCAAGGAAACACAAAAAGACTATGAAGAACTCTTTAAGTCAGTGGAGGATTATTATACTCGTATGAGACGTTTGACCATGAACTTTAACGGAGATGAAATGGCTGCTCGTTCATACAAGCATGTAACTAACTCGACTATGGTCAGTGAATTTCCTCTTGTCTATCACGTTATCAAAGGTTCTAAGGTTAAATTAGACTATAGAATCGGTCAAAACCAAGGAATATTAGAAAATGAAGGATATTTAAAGAGATTGATTGAAGAAGAAATCATACACGGAGTCCTAGATAGTCAATCTGATAGAAGATTGTCAATGCAAGATGTTGATCGTTTAGTTGAATCATTGTTTGAAGAATATGAACGGGAGTATTAACTTTTATGAGTGAAACATTTAAAACTCAAATAAAAAACTTGGTAGATGATTTGAAGGCTGTTTTTACGCATGTTGGATTAGGTGGAGAAGCAGCTGAATATAAACTTCTTACGCAGTCTTTCCTCTATAAGTTTTTAAACGACAAATTTTTATATCAGGCAAAAGCTATTGACGCTTCAAATAGTTATGAAAAACTAATTGATATGAGTGAAGAGGATTATGCTTGGCTTCTAAAATTTATCGGTACCAGCACGGCTTGGCTCAAGCCAGACCAGTTGATCGAAACCCTCCACCGTCAGCAAAATGAAGCAACTTTTTACGAGACTTTTGAAAATACCCTCAACCAAATCGCCATCGACAATAACGATATTTTTTCGGTTCATACGGACGGCAACACGGCCATTCGTCTCTTTGACGAGCGTTTGATTACAGATACCATCTCAGATAGCAGTAAGCGCAACGAAGTGGCAAAGGCTATTATCAATCTACTTGCACGCGTCAAGTTTGATGAGACCATTTTTTCACAAGGCTTCGACTTTTTCTCAACCCTCTTTGAGTACATGATCAAGGACTACAATAAAGATGGCGGTGGGAAGTATGCCGAGTACTACACGCCTCACTCTGTAGCTAAGATTATCGCGGATATTCTGGTGGGGAATGACCAACCATCAAACGTGCGTATCTATGACCCGTCAGCAGGTTCTGGCACCTTGCTGATGAACCTTGCTAGTCGTATCGGTGTGGATAAGACCACTGTCTATAGCCAGGATATCTCGCAAAAGTCCTCAAATCTCCTCCGTCTCAATCTGATCTTGAATGGTCTACAACACTCCATTCATAATATCGTACAGGGGAATACCATCATCGCAAATCGTCACCCTGAAAAGATGGACTATATCGTGTCCAACCCTCCTTTCAAGCTGGACTTTTCAGAGTGGCGTGACCAAGTGGAGAGCTTGCGAGAAGCCAGTGAGCGTTTCTTTGCAGGAGTGCCCAAGATTCCAGCCAAGTCTAAGGATAAGATGGCGATTTACGAGCTCTTTGTTCAGCATATCATCTACTCCTTGAAGTCAGATGGTCAAGCAGCTGTTGTCTTGCCGACAGGCTTTATCACGGCCCAGTCTGGGATTGATAAGACTATCCGCCAACACTTGGTGGATAATCAAATGCTGGCAGGTGTCGTTTCTATGCCGTCTAATATCTTTGCAACGACAGGTACCAACGTCTCCATCCTCTTTATCGATAAGAAAAACAAGGGCGATGTCGTCCTGATCGATGCCTCAAACCTCGGAACCAAGGTCAAGGAAGGCAAGAACCAAAAGACTGTGCTCTCTCCTGAAGAAGAGCAGAAGATCATCGAGACCTTTATCCAGAAAGAAGCCGTCGAAGACTTTTCTGTCACAGTCTCTTATGAGGATATCAAGGAGAAAAACTACTCTCTCAGCGCAGGTCAATACTTTGACATCAAGATCGACTATGTAGATATCACAGCAGAAGAGTTTGAAGCTAAGATGACCGCTTTTCAAAACAAACTCTCTAACCTCTTCCAGCAATCGCATGCCTTAGAGCAGGAGATTGAAGAGCAAATGAAGGGGTTGAAGTATGAGTGAGATTGCGTGGGAAATAACAAGTTTGTCTGAACTTGGTACATTTAGTAGAGGTAAATCGAAACATAGACCTAGGAATGACGTAAAACTATTTGAAGGTGGCAAATACCCTTTAGTACAAACAGGTGATGTTAAAGCTGCAAATCTCTATATAACTAAAAATGATTCGTATTACAATGATTTTGGGTTAAAACAAAGTAAGTTATGGCCAGCTGGTACACTCTGTATCACTATAGCGGCTAATATTGCTGAAACAGCAATTTTATCATATCCAATGTGTTTCCCAGATAGTATTGTGGGATTTAATGCAAATCCTGAAAAAAGTAGTGAATTATTTGTTTACTATTTCTTTGAATATATTAAGAAAGAAATTCAAAAATCTGCTAGTGGGAGTATCCAAGATAATATAAATATTGACTATTTATCAAAAATGAGAATCAAAGTTCCTGAAAAAGTATACCAGGATAAGATAGTTGATTTACTATCATCAATTGATAAAAAGATTCTTTTAAACAACCAAATCAACCAAGAGTTGGAATCCATGGCTAAGACCCTCTATGACTACTGGTTTGTGCAGTTTGATTTCCCAGACCAGAATGGCAAACCCTACAAATCAAGTGGCGGCAAGATGGTTTATCACCCAGAACTCAAACGCGAAATCCCAGAGGGGTGGGGAGTGGATTCTTTATGGAATATAGCGAATTTTTATAATGGACTAGCTATGCAAAAATATAGACCAGATACAAATGAGGATGATTACCTTCCTGTCATTAAAATTAGAGAAATGATGAATGGCTTCTCGAAGGATTCTGAAAAAGCGAGATTAGATATTCCGACAGAAGCAGTTGTAGAGAGTGGAGACATATTATTTTCGTGGTCTGCAACATTAGAGGTTATAATCTGGGGGAAAGAAAGAGGAGCTTTAAATCAACATATTTTTAAAGTTACTTCGGACACTTATCCAAAATCCTTCATCTACTTTGAATTGAAAAGCTATTTGAAGGTATTTAAAGCGATTGCTGAGTTGAGAAAAACAACTATGGGACATATTACTCAGGATCATTTAAAGCAGGCTAAAATTGTAGTTCCACCTATTGAAATTATTTCTAAAATAGATGCCCAACTACAACACATAATGTCACAAAAACAGATTTTAGAAAACCAAAACCAAGAACTCACCCAATTGCGGGATTTGCTCTTGCCAATGCTGATGAATGGACAGGTGAAGGTGGAGTAGGGGAAAGAGGCATAAATTGATTCCAATAAATATTAATGATGAAAAAAACGGGTTGACTTCTTTTAGTCAACAACCAGATTTTGATGAATATGTTAAGATTTTTCTAATTAAAATTAAGAAAAATGAGATTTTTTTATATAAACAAGATGCTGATAAAAAAACTAAAGAAACTGTGATAAAATCAATTATTGAAAGTATGGGTCAATCTATTTTTAGTAATCGAGAAATAAAGCCATATGATCCGGTCGTAACGTATAAGAATGTACATGAGCAAGTAGAGGTGTCGAACTACGGAAATATTCAATCTGTAATTTCAAAATTTAATGATGAACAACAACATCTACTTAGTTCGAGTAGTGAAACTGAAAAAACATTACACAATTATTTGGTTATCATAAAAAAGGATGATTTAATTAATCTTAAATTCATTGGTTCGTTTGTAAATGCATTTCAGTTAGAAAAAAAGTGGATTATTGGTAATTTTACGGATAATAAAATTAATCTACGTAATCAAAATAACCTATTTGGTTTGAATAAGAAGATTGATTTGATGATTGTCAATGATGATAAAATTTTAATCAATCAAGCTGAATCAAAATTTGATTCTATATTTGGAATGAATCAAAAATTTGCTGAGCAAGCAACAGAAATTCTAAATACTAATGCAAATATAAAAACTATATTTGAACAAGCTTCAATTAATTTTTTGAAAACAAAAGTGATCAATGGTAAAAGACTTGCTACGAGGTTAATTAAAATTGTTTCTGATACGAATCGTTTTACAGAAACAGTTAAACATATTGACAAAATACAAACTATAAAAAATGATTCTAATCATAAATTTTATAAAGCAATTGAAGGGGTTACGTTCAGTAATGGAAAGCTAAGTATTACTGATGAGAAAAATTGTGTTCAATTGATTAATGCTATATCAGATGCTCTTGTAACAGCTTATATTTCTGAAATTGAAACGGTTGAAGAAGGACGTATGTAATGCAGCGAGATCTTTTTTCTAAGTGGACATTGTTCATCACTTCATATTTGCCATTATATTTATGGCTTCTTTTGAGTAACATTAACTATTCAAAGTTTTCATTTGAAAGATTAGTAGCTTTTGATTTTGAACATAAATTAATACGAACCGTTTTTGTTATTCTAATTTTTGTTTCAGTTGTCAAATTATGGAAATTATTTAAGTTTGACGGTAAGGAAAGTATCAAAATACCGAGAAAGATGGAAATATCACCGGAAAGTGATTCATTGATGAACTACATTGTTACGTATTTTACTCCGTTACTGTCTTTTGATATGAATAATACAACTAGTATTATCATGAATTTATTGTTATTTCTTTTAATTGGATTAATGTATGTTGGTAGTAATGCAAGTTATCTAAATCCTGTTCTAGGAGTTTTCGGGTTTAAGATATTTGGAGTTACAGGTTTTCCGCACGCTCATCATATCATAACAAATCTCTCATTTGATGATATAGAAACCGTGAGAGAAACAGATGTAGAATTAACTAGTTATAGATTAGGTGATGGAATTTATATTATAAAAAGAAAATAGGTAACATTGCTTATTATAAATTAACTATTATGCCAGCCAAATCAACCTTTGGCTGGCTTTTATTTTTCATTCATGCTATAATTAAATTACCTAAAAGGTAATTTAATTATACAGAAAGGGACTTATGAAGCTTATCTATACAAACAAAACTGTTGAAAAGCAGTGCACAGAGCTGAGACAGGCGAAAAAGGATTTTTCGGATAAGGTTGCTGTAAAGTTGCATTTCTTGATCAACTTTTTGGAAGCGGCAGATTCTTTGGCTAGTGTGACAGCTTTTCCTAAATACCACTTTCACCAACTCAAGGGAAAGAGACAAGGTCAGTTTGCTTTGGATATAGATGGTCGAAGGGGTTCCTATCGGTTGATTGTGGGTTTTCGAGAAAAGGATCTAGAAAAGGTATTTTCCAGTCCCATTGAAATCGAAATCCTAAAAATAGAGGAGGTCAGCAATCACTATGACTAATAAAATTGTTGAATACAAAGACCTGATTGCTTTTCATCCAGGTCAGTATGTTGAAGAGTTGATTGAAGATTATAACGTAACGCAGAAAGAATTTGCGGAGCGTTTGGGGGTTTCAGCAAAGACAGTCAGCAAGCTCGTCAATGCGGAGGAGTCTATCAGTAAAGAAACGGCTCATAAGTTAGCTAAGCTGAGTGGAGTTTCTATGCAAACCTGGCTCAATCTTCAAAATACTTATGATGTAAAAGTTGCAGAGATTGTAGAACAAAAAGAGCTAGAAGAAAGTAGCGAGAAAGAAATCTGTGAGCTGATTGATTTCAAGTATTTTAAGGAAAAAGGCTACGTTCCAGACAAACGCTATAGTTTGAAGGAAAAGATTGTCGAGCTTCGCAAGATTCTCGGTGTGGCAAATTTAGAAAATCTTACATCTTTTAACCATCTAGTCAGCTATCGGAATACGCGTGAGTTTACGACTAAAAGTATCGTGAACTCCAATATCATGTTGGAGTTGGCGTCTAAAAAAGCGCGTGATGTAACAACTACCAAGCTCAATCGTAGAAAGCTAGAAAGAAGCTTACCTGCTTTGAGAGAGTTGACCAGACAGGACCCAGAAATCTTTCCACAGCGCTTGTACGATATCTTATTAGACTGTGGTGTTGTCCTAGTCGGTCTACCCGCGCTACCAAATGCCAATTTGAATGGAGCGACTAAAAAATTCAGTAATGGTAGTGCCTTGCTTTTACTTACGGATAGAAACAAAGCATCCGATATTTTCTGGTTCTCACTTTTTCATGAAATAGGACATATTTTACAGAACGATTTTTCATCAGATGATGGAAATAGCGAATCCTACCGACGTTCTGAGGAAGAGGCTGACCAGTTTGCAAAAAATTTCTTGATTAGACCGGAAGACTATCAAGCTTTTGTGGAAAAAGGAAATTTTGATAAGATGGATATCATACGTTTTGCTGAGGAGATAGATATTCATCCTAGCGTCGTTTTAGGCAGACTACAAAATGAGGGCATTCTCAGTTTTGACCGTTTCAGAGAACTAAAAGAAAATTATTACTTTGTTTCTTGAAACTATGGAAATTTGTAGAAGATGAAAAAGTTCCATACAGTTAGTAATTATTATTTCTTTTTTCGCTCATATTCCGCTCATGATTCGCTCATTTTTAAGATTTAACTTTGTTTCCATATTCCCTGGAAACTGATAGAAAGCAAGGAGAAAGATGGAACAAACTAATCAAAAATCCCAGTGTCAGCAACTCTGGACTAGAAACAAATACCTCGTTTTGAGCCATTCCAGCAATATTTACAATGAGATTCGCCAGTATCTCAAGAATGAAGAGGTAGAGGTCAGCCATGTTCAAGAACTGATTGACCGTGCCTGTCAAATCCCTGAGCATAGGGGTCAGGTTTGCAATGCCTTTCAGCATGTTTGGGGTTATTTCAAAAAGAAAGCGACAGATGCTGAGCGTAAGGACTATATGCTCTTGCTTGATCGCTACCGCTTTGGTCAGGCTTCTAAGGAAGACTTGATTTCTAAGACTCGAGACTTGCTGGAACGCTATCCCAATACCTACTTGCAACATTCGACTTTACTGAAAGGAGACTCCCATGAGACTTTGGCATGAGGCTTTGATTTCACAACTTCCCCGTCCTCAGCTCCTAGGGCAACACCGAGAGTGTTGTGCTTTGCGTGGCAATGGCTGGGGTAGAAAGCATGCGACGGTGAACTATGTCTTTACCCACTCGCCCTATCGTCTCTATGCCTATCATCGCTTGATCATGAAGGAGATGGCTGACCGTGGCTATAATGTCAGTCCAGAATGGTTGGACAAGAACTACCGTGGCAAGACCTGCCCTCCTTATCAAGACTTGACTGAGGAGAAGCTAGGCAATTCTATCTACAGTGAGCATGACGCAGGATACTATGAGGAGTGTTTAGATAATCTCCGAGAGAAGGGGATTGAGTTATAGTCTTTTTTAATACTAAGTCATAGTCACTTATAAGAAACATAAATAGCTCGTTTGAGCATTCTAACTAAAATATAGCTATAAAACAAGCTATACAAAGGATTTGAGACATTTGTTTCAAGTCTTTTTCTTTTGACCAAAAGAGTGATATAGTTTCAAACTATATCAAAGCCTAATTATTTACAATTATACAGACAGTTTCTTTTCTGTTAAGATAGTTTCAACAACAAATTTTGGAGGACACATCATGTCAACTACGATCATCGGTTTCCCTCGTTTGAGTGAATTCCGCGAATTAAAATTTACAACTGAAAAATACTTTAGAAAAGAAATCTCAGAAGAAGGACTCCTTGCCGCAGCAAAAGAATTGCGCGCAAAACACTGGAATATTGTCAAAGAAAAAGGCATCACTGAAATCCCATCAAATGACTTTTCTCACTATGACAACTTCCTAGATGCAGCCTTCCTCTTTAACGTGGTGCCAGCTTCTGTTCAAAACTTGGAATTATCAGAACTTGAACGCTACTTTGCTTTGGCTCGTGGTTACCAAGGGGAAAAAGGGGATGTTCGTGCCCTTCCGATGAAGAAATGGTTCAACACCAACTACCACTACATCGTACCTAAATTTGAAAAAGACACTCAAGTCAAACTTGCAGGTCACAAGATCTTTGACGAATTCCAAGAAGCAAAAGAACTTGGATTGAACACTCGTCCTGTTCTTGTAGGTCCATTCACTTTCCTTCAATTATCAGACTTTGAAGAAGGCGTGAAAGCAGAAGACTTCGTAGACAGCTTTGTCGCTGCCTACCAAGAAGTTTTTGCAAAATTGGCTGAACTTGGTGCAACTCGCATCCAACTCGACGAAGCTGCTCTTGTAAAAGATTTGACAGCTGAAGAAAAAGCTCTCTTCTTGAACCTCTACAAGAAACTCTTGGCTGATAAAAAAGGTCTTGAAGTTTTGCTTCAAACTTACTTTGGTGATGTTCGTGACGTCTACTCTGACCTTGTGAACTTGCCAGTAGATGCCATTGGTTTGGACTTCGTTGAAGGTAAGAAAACTCTTGAATTGGTCAAAGGTGGTTTCCCAGCTGACAAGACTCTCTATGCAGGTATCGTCAATGGTAAAAACATCTGGCGCAACAACTACGAAAAGAGCTTAGCTGTTCTTGAGCAAATCCCAGCTGAAAACATCGTTTTGACAAGCTCATGCTCACTTCTTCATGTGCCATTTACAACAGCTAACGAAGAATTTGAACCAGCTATCTTGAACCACTTTGCCTTTGCGGTTGAAAAATTGGAAGAACTTCGTGACTTGGATGCTATCCGCAATGGTCAAGGAGCAGAAGCTCTTGCAGCTAACAAAGAACTCTTTGCGACTGAACGTGTGGGTGAAAATGCAGAACTTCGTGCGCGCATTGCAGGATTGACAGACGCTGACTACACTCGTTTGCCTGCCTTTGCTGAACGTGAAGCTATCCAAGAAGAAGCTTTCAAACTTCCAGCTCTTCCAACAACAACTATCGGTTCATTCCCTCAAACTAAGGAAGTCCGTGCCAAACGTTTGGCCTTCCGTAAGGGTGAATTGTCACAAGAAGAATACGATGCCTTCCTTGCTGAAACTATCGACGAATGGATCAAATGGCAAGAAGAAGTTGGATTTGACGTGCTTGTACATGGTGAGTTCGAGCGTAACGACATGGTTGAGTACTTCGGTCAAAACTTGTCAGGTTATCTCTTCTCTAAGAATGGTTGGGTACAATCATACGGTATGCGTGGGGTGAAACCACCAATCATCTGGGGTGATGTTACTCGTCTCAACCCAATCACTGTCAAATGGTCTAGCTACGCACAAAGTCGTACTGACAAACCTGTTAAGGGTATGTTGACTGGACCGGTTACCATCCTCAACTGGTCATTCCCACGTGAAGACATCTCTATCAAGGACTCAACTCTTCAAATCGCTCTTGCCATCAAGGATGAAGTTCTTGACCTTGAAGCTGCAGGTGTGAAAATCATTCAAATCGACGAGGCTGCTCTTCGTGAGAAATTGCCACTCCGTCGTAGCGACTGGTACGAAGATTACCTTGACTGGGCAATTCCTGCCTTCCGCTTGGTACACTCAACAGTAGCGCCAGATACGCAAATCCACACACATATGTGTTACTCAGAATTTACAGATATCATCCCAGCTATCGACAACATGGATGCGGACGTTATTTCCTTTGAAGCAAGCCGTTCAAACCTTGAAATCTTGGACGAACTCAAAGCGAAAAACTTCCAAACAGAAGTGGGACCTGGGGTTTACGATATCCACTCACCTCGTGTGCCGAACGAAGGCGAAATCGACCACACCATCGAAGCCATCCTTGCTAAAGTACCAAGCAAGAAAGTTTGGATCAACCCTGACTGTGGTTTGAAAACACGTGGTATCCCAGAAACAAAAGCAAGCTTGATTCGCCTTGTCGAAGCAGCTAAGGCTGCGCGTGAGAAATTGTAAGATAAGATTTCTCTCTTGACCCTGACTGATCAAGGAACAGCTTGGTCCTAGCTGGCTCAGCAATCATGAAATCAAAAAGAAAAGGATAATGACTATGTCACGCCAAACACCGTCACTCTCATTTGAAGTGTTTCCTCCAAACCCAGCTGTGGGTAATGATAAAATTATTTCAGCCTTGCAGGATATGCGGGAGTTGACACCGCACTTTATCAGTGTGACCGCTAGCAATAATAAATTTAATATCAAGGAAACAACGGTTCGTTTGGCTGACTTTATCCAGAATGATTTGGCGATTCCAACTATTGCCCACTTGCCAGCTATCTATCTGACCAAGGACAAGGTTGCAGAGACACTTGCGGACTTGGACAAGGTTGGTGTGCGAAAAATCTTGGCTCTACGTGGGGACATCATTCCTGATGTGGAACCGCAAAAGGATTTCCGCTACGCAACGGACTTGATTGAGTTCATCAAGGAACAAGCGCCGCATTTTGATATTGTCGGAGCTTGCTATCCAGAGGGGCACCCTGACTCGCCAAACCAAATCTCAGATATTCAAAATCTCAAGAAAAAAGTGGATGCAGGCTGTTCAAGTCTCGTAACGCAGCTTTTCTTTGATAATGAGCGTTTCTATGATTTCCAAGATAAGTGTACCTTGGCAGGTATTGATGTTCCCATTCATGCAGGAATCATGCCTATTCTTAACCGTAACCAAGCGCTTCGTCTCTTGAAAACGTGTGAGAATATCCACCTTCCACGTAAATTTAAGGCCATCTTAGACAAGTATGAGCATGACCCTGAGTCGCTCAGAGCAGCAGGACTTGCCTACGCAGTGGATCAAATCGTGGACTTGGTCACTCAGGATGTCGCAGGTATGCATCTCTACACCATGAACAATGCTGAAACAGCCAAATACATCCACCAAGCAACCCATGCCTTGTTTAATCATCAGTCTTTAGGGTAATAAAAAGCAAACCATTCTTCTCAAGCGAGGGGGATGGTTCCTTTTTAATAGAAAAGCCCGCACTTTTTAAGAAAAATATGATAAAATAGACTCTGTACGTACTTGATACAAAGATGAGGGTATTTAAGTTTTAAAGGTTTTTCCAATTCTCAATTTTTGACAGAAATTTTTCCTAAATGACTCTTACTAATTTTGAGAAAGAGCGACACGAGTGAGTCAAATCGATATTATTTGATGAGAGATTTAGTAAAACATTTAGCTAATCGCCTGATAGCGATTAGCGTGAAAGGTTTAAATGCTTTAGCATCAAACCTTTCTAATGATTTGTATCTTGAGAATTGAACACGCCTACAACTCTGTGGAAAAAGATAAATCTACCTAGGAGCAGTCGCTCCGTCGTTCGATTTCCTATTTTCCTTTGAGTTGCTTAACTGCTTAGTATCTTGTGTAATTGAACCCGGCCGAAAAGCTGTGTAAAAAAGATAAACTGTCTTGTCTTCATCGAAGACTTCGCCAGTTTCCTATTTTTACTTTGCTTTTTGCGACCTTAGTATCCTGATCTTTGTAGGCAAGGCGTATAATTTTATCAATCCAAAGGGGATTAACATGACAAAACAAGTGTTTCAAACGACTTTTGCTGGTCGTGAGTTGATCGTAGAGACTGGTCAGGTTGCTAAGCAAGCAAATGGCTCTGTTGTCGTCCGTTATGGTGAGTCAACTGTCTTGACTGCAGCCGTGATGTCTAAGAAGATGGCGACTGGGGATTTCTTCCCACTTCAAGTCAACTACGAAGAAAAAATGTATGCGGCTGGGAAGTTTCCTGGTGGCTTTATGAAGCGCGAAGGGCGTCCTTCAACGGATGCGACCTTGATAGCGCGTTTGATTGACCGTCCAATCCGTCCTATGTTTGCGGAAGGTTTCCGTAATGAAGTGCAAGTGATTAACACCGTCCTTTCTTATGATGAAAATGCATCTGCTCCAATGGCAGCTATGTTTGGCTCATCCTTGGCATTGTCTATCTCAGATATTCCATTTGACGGCCCAATCGCTGGGGTACAAGTTGGCTATGTCGATGGTCAAATCATCATCAACCCAAGTCAAGAACAAGCAGAGCGTTCGCTTCTTGAATTGACAGTAGCTGGTACCAAGCACGCCATCAACATGGTAGAATCTGGTGCAAAAGAATTGTCAGAAGAAATCATGTTGGAAGCCCTTCTGAAAGGGCATGAAGCAGTCAAAGAATTGATTGCCTTCCAAGAAGAAATCGTTGCTGCAGTTGGTAAGGAAAAAGCGGAAGTGGAATTGCTTCATGTGGATGCGGACTTGCAAGCTGAAATCATCGCGGCCTACAACAGTGACCTCCAAAAAGCTGTTCAAGTTGAAGAAAAATTGGCTCGTGAAACTGCAACTCAAGCAGTCAAAGACCAAGTGACTGCTGTGTATGAAGAAAAATATGCAGACCACGAAGAATTTGACCGTATCATGCGTGATGTGGCTGAAATCTTGGAACAAATGGAACACGCTGAAGTGCGCCGTTTGATCACAGAAGACAAGGTGCGTCCTGACGGACGTAAGGTCGATGAAATTCGTCCTTTGGATGCGGTTGTTGACTTCCTTCCTCGTGTGCACGGTTCTGGTCTCTTCACTCGTGGACAAACTCAGGCTCTTTCAGTCTTGACCTTGGCTCCGATGGGAGAAACTCAAATCATCGATGGTTTGGACCCAGAGTACAAGAAACGCTTTATGCACCACTATAACTTCCCTCAATACTCTGTAGGGGAAACTGGTCGTTACGGAGCCCCTGGTCGTCGTGAAATTGGTCACGGTGCTCTCGGTGAGCGTGCTCTTGCTCAAGTTTTGCCAAGTTTGGAAGAATTCCCATACGCTATCCGCTTGGTAGCTGAGGTCTTGGAATCAAATGGTTCTTCTTCTCAAGCTTCTATCTGTGCGGGAACTCTTGCCCTTATGGCTGGTGGTGTGCCAATCAAGGCGCCAGTAGCAGGGATTGCCATGGGTCTCATCTCAGATGGAAATAACTACACAGTATTGACAGATATCCAAGGATTGGAAGACCACTTTGGAGACATGGACTTTAAGGTTGCCGGTACTCGTGACGGAATCACAGCCCTTCAAATGGATATCAAGATCCAAGGGATTACTGCAGAAATCTTGACAGAAGCCCTTGCCCAAGCCAAGAAAGCGCGTTTTGAAATCCTTGATGTGATTGAAGCAACCATTCCAGAAGTTCGTCCAGAATTGGCTCCAACTGCACCGAAAATTGATACCATCAAGATTGATGTAGACAAAATCAAGATTGTCATCGGTAAGGGTGGAGAAACCATCGACAAGATTATCGCTGAAACAGGCGTTAAAATCGATATTGACGAAGAAGGTAATGTTTCTATCTACTCTAGCGACCAAGATGCCATTAACCGTACCAAAGAAATCATTGCTGGTTTGGTTCGTGAAGCCAAAGTCGATGAAGTTTACCATGCTAAAGTTGTTCGTATCGAGAAATTTGGCGCCTTTGTCAACCTCTTTGATAAGACAGATGCACTTGTGCACATTTCTGAAATGGCTTGGACTCGCACCAACCGTGTCGAGGACTTGGTAGCTATCGGTGATGAAGTCGATGTTAAGGTTATCAAGATTGATGAAAAAGGCCGTATCGATGCCTCTATGAAGGCACTTCTTCCTCGTCCGCCAAAACCTGAGCATGATGAAAAAGGCGAAAAGTCTGAGCGACCTCACCGTCCACGTCATCACAAGGACCACAAACCTAAGAAAGAAGTTACAGATACGCCAAAAGATTCAGAATAAGAAAAGGAGAAATGTATGGGATGGTGGCGCGAAACCATTGATATTGTAAAAGAAAATGATCCAGCGGCACGCAACAGTTTGGAAGTTTTGCTGACTTATCCAGGTGTCAAGGCCTTAGCTGCCCACCGTCTCTCGCATTTTCTCTGGAAGCATGGCTTCAAACTCCTGGCTCGAATGCACAGTCAGTTTTGGCGCTTTTGGACGCAGATTGAGATTCATCCGGGTGCCCAGATAGAGTCAGGTGTCTTTATCGACCATGGCTCAGGCTTGGTGATTGGGGAGACGGCAATTGTTGAAAAAGGCGTTATGCTTTACCACGGAGTGACTCTTGGTGGGACTGGTAAGGATGTAGGGAAACGCCATCCAACAGTTCGTAAAGGAGCTCTCATATCAGCCCATGCCCAAGTTATTGGACCAGTGGAAATTGGTGAAAATGCCAAGGTCGGTGCTGCAGCAGTTGTCGTGGCAGACGTACCTAGTGATGTGACTGTCGTCGGAATTCCTGCTAAAATCGTCCGAGTTCATGGACAGAAGGATGAACCAACGATCCACGAAGTCGAAGAAAAACGCGAGTACTACGTCAATAAACTAGAGCAGGCTAGAGAAGCTAGTCACAGATCGTCGGGGTTGTAGAGAGTTGTAATGCTTTAGGTAGGAGGTTAGGTAAATGCTATTAGAAGAATTCGAAAATGTACCTGCTGTTATCGAACCAACTGATCGAAGTATTCGTGGTGGTGGAGAAATCTGTGACACAATTATTTTATCTTTTAATGGAGAAATCGTTGAAAGAGTAAAGCAGTTTGAAGATGTATACGAAGGTGGATATTTAACCAATCTAAATGGCAAACTTCCATGGTATATCTATGAAAAAGATGGGAGTAAGGTAGCCGTTGCTATAGCTACGATTGGAGCCCCGATGGTTGTTGGACTCTTAGAAGAACTCAAAGCAAGAGGATTTAAGAACTTTATTGTTTTGGGTTCTTGCGGAGTTCTAGATCAGTCTATTCAGGCAGATAAGATTATCCTACCAAGTTCAGCTCTACGTGATGAAGGTACAAGTTACCATTACGCTCCTGCAAGTGATGAAATAGCTTATGATGAAACTCTACTCTTAACCATGGAAGAAGCTTTGAACAAATCTGGCATTGAGCACATTCGAACAAAGTCTTGGACGACTGATGCCTTTTATCGAGAAACGCCTGATAAGGTCAAGCGTCGCTTGGCTGCTGGAGCCAAAGTGGTGGACATGGAAGCTTCAGCTATCATGGCTTGGAGTCAATTTCGCAAGAGTAAAGTCTATCAGTTCTTCTACACAGCTGACTATGTGGATCATCATAAGCGAACCTGGGATGCCCGCCATGAAGAGCGGACAGCTGATGCCATGACTTTTTTCACTATCGCTTTGACAATAGCAAAGGAACTAGAAAGGTAACTACAAGAATGGCAGTATATTTTTACGGTTGTATCACCATGGATGGCTACTTGGCAGACAGCCAGCACAGGATAGACTGGCTGCATCAGCTTGGTTCTGTAGAGGATACAGGCTATGATGACTTTTACAGGCAAATGGATATCACCATCATGGGCAAGCGGACCTTTGAGGAAATTCAGGATTTGCAAGATGTAGAAAGTTTTTATCAAGCTACGGAAAACTATGTCTTTACGCATGATAGACACCTGCCTGTCAGCAATTACCAGCCAGTAGCTGGGGATGTGGTGGATTTTGTTCACCAGATTGACAAAGGCAAAAATGTCTTTGTGATTGGTGGTAATTCCTTGGTAGGACCGCTCTTGGATGCGGATCTTTTCGACCACCTCATTATTCAGATAGCGCCCCTTATCCTAGGAAAGGGGGTTCCCCTCTTTACCCAAGAGGAAGGGCAGCGCTTTTACCAACTGGATAGCCTCAGACAATTTGGCCCTTTTGCAGAGCTGGTTTTCAGCCGAAAAAGTCAGAAATAGAGAAGGGAGTGGATCGCATGATTAAAATTTACGACACCATGTCTCGTGATTTGCGAGAATTTGTCCCAATCGAGGACAGCAAGGTTAAGATGTATGTCTGTGGGCCAACTGTATACAACTATATCCACGTGGGGAATGCCCGTTCAACAGTGGCTTTTGATACCATTCGTCGCTACTTTGAATACCGTGGTTATGAGGTTGCCTATATTTCCAATTTTACAGATGTGGATGATAAGATTATCAACCGTGCCAAGGAAGAAGGCATCACGCCTCAGGAGGTTGCGGACAAGTATATCGCTGCCTTTCGTGAGGATGTGACGGCCTTGGGCGTGAAACCTGCGACTCGCCATCCGCGTGTAGTGGAGTTTATGGATGACATCATTCGTTTTGTCGCTGACTTGATTGAAAAAGGTTATGCTTACGAGAGTCAAGGGGATGTTTACTTCCGTGTAGAAAAATCACATAACTATGCTAAATTGGCCAATAAAACTTTGGAAGATTTGGAACTGGGTGCTTCAGGTCGTACAGATGAAGAAACAGCTCGCAAGGAAAATCCTGTAGACTTTGCCCTTTGGAAAGCTGCAAAACCAGGCGAGATTTCTTGGGACAGTCCATGGGGATCTGGTCGTCCGGGCTGGCATATCGAGTGTTCGGTCATGTCAACAGAGATTTTGGGCGATACCATTGATATTCACGGTGGTGGAGCCGATCTGGAGTTTCCTCATCATACCAATGAAATTGCTCAGTCAGAAGCAAAAACAGGCAAGACCTTCGCTAACTACTGGATGCACAACGGCTTTGTCAATATCGACAATGTCAAGATGTCTAAGTCCTTGGGCAACTTTATCACCGTCCATGATGCCCTTAAAACTCTTGATGGACAAGTGCTTCGTTTCTTCTTTGCGACACAACATTATCGTAAGCCTATCAACTTTACAGAAAAGGCAGTGCGTGACGCAGAGACCAATCTCAAGTATCTAAAGAACACCTACGAGCAACCATTTTCTGGAACTGTAGATACTCAAGAGTTACAAGCCTTTAAAGATAAGTTTGTGGCGGCTATGGATGAGGATTTCAACTCAGCTAACGGTATCACAGTAGTCTTTGAAATGGCCAAATGGATCAACTCTGGCAACTATGATGCAAGTGTTAAGAAAGCTCTTGCAGATATGTTGGAAGTCTTTGGGATTGTCTTTGTAGAGGAAGTTTTGGATGCAGACATTGAAGCCTTAATCCAAAAACGTCAAGAAGCGCGTGCTAATCGTGACTTTGCGACAGCAGACCAAATCCGTGACCAATTGGCTGCTCAAGGAATTAAACTACTGGATACAAAAGATGGAGTGAGGTGGACACGTGATTGATGTCAATCTCATTAACGGGATTGCGCTAGCTTTTGAGGGAGATGCGGTTTATTCCATGTATATCCGTCGCCATCTCATCCTCAAAGGCATGACCAAACCCAACAAGCTCCACCAAGAGGCGACCAAGTATGTCTCAGCCAAGGCTCAGGCTTGCTTGATTTCCCTCATGTTGGAGGAGCAAGTCTTGACGGATAAAGAAGAAGAAATCTACAAACGAGGTCGCAATACCAATAGCCACACAAAGGCTAAAAATGCTGATGTGGTGACCTATCGCATGTCTACAGGTTTTGAAGCAGTGATGGGCTATCTCCATCTGACTGAAAATGTGGAGCGTCTAGAGACCCTAATTTCTTGGTGCATCCAAAAAGTGGAGGGCTAGGATATGATTGCAAAGGAATTACAAGACTGGTTTCCTGAGGCTCAGATTTCAGATCAGCCGATTGAGAAACCAGGCTATCTCACCCTCCCTTTAGCTTCTCAGCAGTGGATTATGCTGGAGGAATCTGGACTCAGCGAGCGTGAAAAGCAGCTGATTGCCCTTTTGACCCAGCAAGAGCAGGCTCGTTCGCTCAATCCTTGGTATCCCTATCTGATTGAGGGGAAGGGGCAGCCACCGCAAACATTTAAAAAAATTCAGCTGGTTTATTGCCATCTTTCCTATTTCCAACAGGAAAATCTATCCTCTTGGCTAGACATGATGCGGACTCTTTTTCCCAACTGCCAAACAGTGCTACAGGTCGGTGCTCAGGATTATATATTTGTGCTTCAACAAGATAAGTATACCTCTGTTCGCTCAACCTTATCTGATACGATTGAAGCGGTTGAGTATGACTTTGGCCTTCGTCTATCTATCATGTTAGGTCAGGTTTGGTCTCAGACAGGCCCTCAAGCCCTATCAGACTTGATCAAAGCGGAGCGAGATTTGTTTAAGACATGGTGGCGTCAGGGTCACCAAGGTGTACACACCTTTTCACAACTCTATCTATGGAGTATGGGAGAAAGACTAGTGGACCTGAGAGTCATTAAAGAATGCCTGCACCAGATGATCTTGGATCAGGATCAGATTCAGGAAATCATTCTCTCCCTTTGGGAAAATAGTGCTGTCTTAACTAAAACAGCCCAGCAACTCTATCTGCACCGCAATTCTCTCCAATACAAGATTGATAGATGGGAGGAATTGACAGGACTTCAGTTGAAGGAGTTGACGGATCTCACCCTTTGTTATCAGTTGATTTTACCAGATATTCTCTAAAGTTTTGTGCAAGTTGCACAGAACTTTTTTATTTTTTTGGTCACCTTGCCATAGAAAAGTAAAGCGTTTTCATCTATAATAAAACTATCAAAAGACAAAAGGAGTTCACCTCGATGGTAGAATTGAATCTTAAAAACATTTACAAAAAATATCCAAACAGCGAACACTACTCAGTTGAAGACTTCAACTTGGACATCAAAGACAAAGAATTTATCGTTTTCGTAGGTCCTTCAGGATGTGGTAAATCAACGACTCTTCGTATGATTGCTGGTCTTGAAGACATCACAGAAGGTACTGCATCTATCGATGGCGTGGTTGTCAACGACGTAGCTCCAAAAGACCGTGACATCGCCATGGTATTCCAAAACTACGCTCTTTACCCACACATGACTGTTTATGACAACATGGCTTTCGGTTTGAAATTGCGTAAATACAGCAAGGAAGACATCGACAAACGTGTACAAGAAGCTGCTGGGATTCTTGGTTTGAAAGAATTCTTGGATCGTAAACCAGCTGACCTTTCAGGTGGTCAACGTCAACGTGTTGCCATGGGTCGTGCCATCGTCCGTGATGCAAAAGTATTCTTGATGGACGAACCTTTGTCAAACTTGGATGCCAAACTTCGTGTATCCATGCGTGCTGAAATTGCGAAAATCCACCGTCGTATCGGAGCTACAACTATTTACGTAACTCACGACCAAACAGAAGCGATGACACTTGCAGACCGTATCGTTATCATGTCAGCAACTAAAAACCCTGCTGGTACAGGTACTATCGGACGTGTTGAACAAATCGGAACTCCTCAAGAAGTTTACAAAAACCCAGTTAACAAATTTGTAGCAGGATTCATCGGAAGCCCAGCTATGAACTTTATCAATGTGAAACTAGAAGGCAACGAAATTGTTTCTGACGGTTTCCGCTTGAAAGTTCCAGAAGGTGCTTTGAAAGTTCTTCGTGAAAAAGGCTACGAAGGAAAAGAATTGATCTTCGGTATTCGTCCTGAAGATGTGAATGCAGAACCTGCTTTCCTTGAAACATTCCCAGAATCAGTTGTCAAAGCAACCATCTCTGTATCAGAATTGCTTGGTTCAGAATCTCACCTTTACTGTCAAGTTGGTAAAGACGAATTTGTTGCCAAAGTGGATGCTCGTGACTACTTGCAAACAGGTGCAACAGTTGAACTTGGATTTGACTTGAACAAAGCACACTTCTTCGACGTGGAAACTGAGAAAACAGTTTACTAAGATAAATAAAATAACAAAGCACTGCAGAGTCTCTCTTGCAGTGTTTTTTCTTTTAAATGCTTAGTCTAGGCATGAAAACAGGCTTTTCTAGTTTTAATATTCTTAAAAAAGTGATAAAATGGTAGGAAGAATTGGAGAGAATAAATGCCGAAAGAAGTGAATTTGACGGGCGATGAGGTTGTCGCTTTAACGCAAAAATATTTATCGAAAGAAGATGTTGCTTTTGTACATAAAGCCTTGGTTTACGCAGTTGAATGCCATAGTGGTCAATACCGTAAATCTGGCGAGCCCTATATTATTCATCCCATTCAGGTGGCAGGGATTTTAGCCAAGCTTAAGCTAGATGCCGTAACCGTTGCCTGTGGTTTTTTGCATGATGTGGTTGAGGACACGGAGGCAACGCTGGATGATTTGGAGCGAGAGTTCGGTCATGATGTTCGGATTATCGTTGATGGGGTGACAAAGCTCGGTAAGGTAGAGTACAAATCGATCGAGGAGCAATTAGCGGAAAATCACCGCAAGATGCTCATGGCCATGTCTGAGGATATTCGCGTTATCTTGGTTAAACTGTCTGACCGCTTGCATAACATGAGAACGCTTAACCACCTACGAAAAGACAAGCAAGAGCGTATCTCCAGAGAAACCATGGAAATCTATGCACCGCTTGCTCATCGTCTGGGTATTTCCAGCGTCAAGTGGGAGTTAGAAGACCTGTCCTTCCGCTATCTCAATCCAACTGAGTTTTACAAGATCACTCACATGATGAAGGAAAAACGCAGAGAGCGTGAGGCTTTGGTCGATGAAGTAGTAACCAAGTTAGAGGACTACACTTCCGAACGCAATCTAAAAGGGAAAATCTACGGCCGTCCCAAGCATATCTACTCTATCTATCGCAAGATGCAGGATAAGAAGAAACGCTTTGAGGAGATTTATGACCTGATTGCCATTCGCTGTATCCTAGAGACTCATAGCGATGTCTATGCCATGCTTGGCTATGTACATGAACTTTGGAAACCCATGCCAGGGCGTTTTAAAGATTATATTGCCAACAGGAAGGCCAATGGTTACCAGTCTATCCATACGACTGTCTATGGACCAAAAGGGCCGATTGAATTCCAGATTCGTACCAAAGAAATGCACGAAGTGGCTGAGTACGGGGTAGCAGCTCACTGGGCCTATAAGAAAGGCATTAAAGGTCAGGTCAACAGCAAAGAGTCTGCGATTGGTATGAACTGGATCAAGGAAATGATGGAATTACAGGACCAGGCTGACGATGCCAAGGAATTTGTCGAGTCCGTTAAGGAAGAGTATCTGGCGGAGGAGATTTACGTCTTTACTCCAGATGGTGCAGTTCGTTCACTTCCGAAAGATTCAGGCCCGATCGACTTTGCCTATGAAATCCATACCAAAGTCGGTGAAAAAGCGACTGGTGCCAAGGTCAATGGCCGTATGGTTCCGCTGACAACCAAGCTCAAAACTGGGGATCAGGTCGAAATTGTAACCAACCCCAATTCTTTTGGCCCGAGTCGTGACTGGCTCAACATGGTTAAGACCAGCAAGGCGCGCAACAAGATTCGTCAGTTCTTTAAAAACCAAGACAAGGAATTGTCTGTTAATAAGGGACGCGAACTGCTGATTAATCAGCTCCAAGAGAATTGCTATGTGGCTAATAAGTATATGGACAAGCGGCACATGGACCAAGTCCTTCAAAAGACCAGCTACAAGACAGAAGACTCCCTCTTTGCTGCTATTGGTTTTGGAGAAATCAGTGCTACTACCGTCTTTAACCGTCTGACTGAAAAGGAACGCCGTGAGGAGGAACGTGCCAAAGCTAGGGCAGAGGCTGATGAGTTAGTTAAGGGTGGTGAGGTTAAGGTTGAGAATAAGGAGAAGCTCAAGGTCAAGCATGAGGGCGGTGTGGTCATTGAAGGCGCCTCAGGTCTCCTAGTTCGGATTGCTAAGTGTTGTAATCCAGTGCCGGGTGACAACATTGTCGGCTACATCACCAAGGGGCGTGGTGTGGCTATTCACCGTGTGGACTGTATGAACCTTCGCGCCCAAGAAAACTACGAACAACGTCTCCTTGATGTGGAATGGGAAGATCAATTCTCAAGCAAGGAATATATTGCCCACATCGATATCTACGGCCTCAACCGTACAGGTCTCTTAAATGATGTTCTGCAAGTTCTTTCCAACACAGCTAAGAATATCTCAACCGTTAACGCCCAACCAACCAAGGATATGAAATTTGCTAATATCCATGTGTCCTTTGGAATCTCAAATCTCTCAACTCTAACGACAGTAGTTGATAAGATTAAAAGTGTGCCAGAAGTCTACTCTGTCAAACGGACCAACGGCTAAGATCTAGAAAGGATTTTTATGAAAATCGTCGTTCAACGAGTCAAGAAAGCTCAAGTGAGTATTGAAGGTCAGGTTCAGGGAAAAATCAATCAAGGGCTTTTATTGCTGGTCGGTGTAGGCCCAGGGGACCAAGAGGAGGATCTGGATTACGCAGTCCGAAAGCTTGTCAATATGCGGATTTTTTCAGATGCAGAAGGCAAGATGAATCTGTCTATTAAGGATATTGGGGGCGAAATCCTTTCTATTTCTCAGTTTACCCTCTTTGCAGATACTAAGAAGGGCAATCGTCCAGCCTTTACAGGTGCAGCTAAGCCGGATATGGCAGCTGACTTCTATGACGCTTTCAATCAAAAACTGGCTCAGGAAGTACCTGTTCAGACAGGTATCTTTGGAGCAGATATGCAGGTTGAACTGGTCAATGACGGACCAGTCACCATTATCCTTGATACAAAAAATAGATAAGAAAACCAAGCCCAGCTGGCTTGGTTTTTGTTTAGAAACAATCCCATAAAGAAATGTGTTTGTCGTAAAAGTCTGGATAGTTTTCTCTTATGTGGCTAGCCATTATATAATAAAAAGTAGAATGGCAAGAAGTGACGATTGGCATAAGAGAGGAAAATCGCTGAGAACTAGTGAAGGCTAAAAGGACAAATAATAGAAAGTCAATGGTGAGAACCCCTAAATAGTAGAAGCGAATCTTTTTATTGATTTGAGGATAAATCTCAGGGAAATGATGTTTGAGTCGGAAGACCAAGCGAAATAGCAGTAGTCCCTGAGCAAGGATGAAAATAAAGCCAGAGAGTAGCATCCACTCTACAGAGGGATCGGTTTTGGAGATAAAAATTGCTAATAGTAGCAAATCACTGAGTGCAATGGCTACAAAATGAATTCTAAAGAGCTTTTTCATAGGAAAACCTCCCTCTTTTATCTAACTTCATTTTACAACAAACGAATGGGACTTACAACTAAAATAATGAAAAATCCCTGAGAGGGATTTCTTTCAGGAATAAGGGGTTAGTTGATTTTTTCGACATAGAGTTGTTTGGCGATATCGATGCTAACTTGGAGGTCTTCACCTTTGTTGACCAGTGTAAAAGTATTGGAAAAATTATCAAACTGTTTGACTTGGAGTTGGTCACCGATATGAATTTCATGCTTTTCTAAGTATTTGAGTAGATCAAAGCTATCATGAACCCGAGTCAGGAGATAGTTACCGGCTTCTTTGGTATCTGCTAGAGGTAGGTTGTTAATTTCGACCAAGAGCTCTCCCTTGGCTGGGATGGTTCCTCCGTGGGGGCAGGTTTTAGGAAAGCCCAGTAGTTTATCCAGTCTCTCTACGAAGAGGTCGGATACAGTGTGCTCTAGGACCTCAGCTTCCTCATGGATTTGATCGCTGGTATAATCTAGATGGTGAACTAGAAAGACTTCAATCAAACGGTGTTTACGATAAAGCTCAGAGACCAGTTTGAGGCCAATATCTGTCAATAGATAGCCATTCTCCTTGTCCTTGAGGATGAGATTTTCACTTTTCATGCGTTTGATCATCTCTGTTACGGCAGGTGGAGAGACCTGCATACGGGCAGCAATTTCTTTATTGGTGATTTTTTGCATTTCCGTACCGATTTCATAAATACATTTTAGGTAGTCTTCTTTATTTGGCGTCATTCGTTTCCTCTTGTCTTTTCTCTCCATCTAGTATATCAAAAAAAGCTAGATTTCTCTAGCCTTCTGCCATAATGGCTTTGATTTTAATCCAGTTCTTTAACAGCGGCAATAGCAGCTTCAAAGTCTGGTTCCGTGTTGATGTTGTCAACGTATTCTACGTAACGGATGACATTATCAGTGTCGAGAACAAAGACAGCACGCGCAAGGAGATGCCATTCGTTGATCAAGAGGGCATAATCGCGCCCGAAAGAATGGTCAAAGTAGTCTGAAAGCATGATGGCATTGTCAAGGCCTTCAGCCCCACACCAGCGTCCTTGGGCAAATGGTAGGTCCATAGAAACGGTAAGAACGACGGTGTTGTCGAGGTTGGCTAGTTCTTGGTTGAATCGACGTGTTTGCGTTGAGCAGATACCAGTATCGATAGAAGGGACAACACTCAAGACTTTTTTCTTTCCATCAAAGTCAGCTAGCGTTTTTTTAGAGAGATCTGTTGTCGTAAGAGAAAAGTCAAGTGCCTTGTCTCCGACTTGCAGTTGTTTACCTGTAAAGGTTACAGGATTTCCGAGAAAAGTGGTCATGAAACTACTCCATTCCTTTTTTCTTTTATTTTACCGAGAATTGTCAGATTTTTCCAATGATTTGACTGGAAATTAAGCGATAAAAAAACGCCTGTTCACGTGAGAACGACGTTTTTTAATGGATTATTTAGACAAACCTTCAGCGATCTTGTCGAGGTTGTATTTCATCATGCTGTAGTAGCTGTCGCCTTCTTTCCCTTCTTCAGCGATTGAGTCAGTAAAGATTTGTGCGTAGATTGGGATGTTTGTGTCTTGTGAAACAGTCTTCATTGGACGGTCATCGACACTTGATTCAACAAAGAGTGATGGAACTTTTGTTTGGCGAAGTTTTTCAACCAAGGTCTTGATTTGTTCAGGTGTACCTTCTTCTTCCGTGTTGATTTCCCAGATATAGGCACTTGGAACTCCGTAAGCCTTAGAGAAGTATTTGAAGCATCCTTCGCTGGTTACGATGAGTTTCTTTTCAGCAGGGATATTGTTAAATTTCTCTTTGGCTTCCTTGTCCAGTTTGTCTAGTTTTTCAGTATAGTCTTTGAGATTTTTTTCGTAGAATTCCTTGTTGCTAGGATCCTTAGCAATCAGCTGTTTAGCGATGTTCTTTGCATAAATCATCCCATTTTCAAGGTTGAGCCAAGCGTGTGGATCTTCTTTGCCTTTCTCGTTTTGACCTTCGAGGTAGATGATGTCTACGCCGTCGCTAACTGCAAAGTAGTCCTTGTTCTCAGTTTTCTTGGCATTTTCAACCAATTTGGTAAACCAAGCATTGCCACCAGTTTCAAGATTGATTCCGTTATAGAAAATCAAATCAGCTTGAGAAGTTTTCTTAACGTCTTCAGGAAGAGGTTCGTATTCGTGTGGGTCTTGACCAACAGGAACGATACTGTGAAGATCAATCTTGTCACCAGCGATATTCTTGGTAATATCAGCGATGATAGAGTTAGTTGCTACAACCTTTAGTTTTTGGTTTGTAGATGCTGTATCTTTTTTCCCGCTAGCACAGGCAGCTAATCCAATGATAGAAAGAAAAAGAACAAGCAAAGTACCTAATTTTTTCATTAGATTCCTCCAGAAGGGTTTCCCCGTTATTTAATGATTTTTTTGTTTTTCAGTTTCAAGTATCGTTGCTTAGGAGAGATAAAGAAACTGATTAGAAAGAAGCTGGCGGATGTGAGCACGATGCTGGATCCTGCTGCGAGATTGAAACTATAGCCGATAAAGAGCCCTACAACAGAAGCCAGAGCTCCTAGGCCTGATGAAAGAAAAATCATGCTCTTTAGGCTATTAGCATAAAGGTAAGCCGTCGCAGCTGGGGTGATCAACATGGCCACGATAAGAATGGTTCCAACACTTTGCATGGCAGTGACTGACACAAGGGTCAAGAGCACCATGAGCAGATAGTGGTAGAAATTAACGGGCATTCCCATGGCTTTAGCCAGAAGCTCGTCAAAGGATGTAATCAATAGTTGTTTAAAGAAAATCCCGATAATCAAGAGAATCAATGCCCCCATACCAATGGTAATCCACATGTCTGTATCTTGGACAGCGAGGATATTCCCAAAAAGGATATGGAAGAGGTCTGTCGAACTCTTGGCAACACTAATCAAGATGACACCTAAGGCTAAGAAAGATGAAAAGGTAATACCAATGGCAGTGTCACTCTTGATGATAGAGTTTCCCTTGATGTAGGTAATGATGATGGAAGCCATCAAACCAAAGATGATCGCTCCAATAAAGAAATCAATTCCCAGAATAAAGGAAAGGGCTACGCCAGGCAAAACTGCGTGAGAGATGGCATCTCCCATGAGAGACATTCCACGCAGGATGATAAAACATCCCACAGCTCCAGCAACGACTCCGATGACAATAGCTGTGATCAAGGCGTTTTGTAGGAAATGGAAATTTTGCAATCCATCGATAAATTCTGCTATCATAGGTCACCTCCATTGAAAAAGAGTTTGTTACCGTAGGCCTTTTTGAGATTGGCCTCGGTAAAGGTTTCTTCGGTCGGACCAAGGTCTATTAATTCTCGATTGAGAAGCAAAACTTGGTCGAAATAATGGGGGACTTTACTGAGGTCATGATGGACGATGAGAACTGTTTTACCAGCTTTTTTAAGGTCTCTCAGCGTATTCATGATAATCTCTTCACTAACCGAGTCAATCCCGACAAAAGGCTCATCTAAAAAGATGTAGTCAGCTTCCTGCACTAAGCAACGGGCAATCAACACACGTTGAAATTGTCCTCCTGAGAGCTGGCTGATTTGGCGATCAGCATAGTCTGAGAGCCCAACGATTTCAAGTGCATCTGCCACTTTTTTCCAGTGGCTGGCTTTTAAGGTGTGAAAGAGCGGTATGGATGGATAGAGTCCCAGAGAGACACATTCCTTGACCTTGATAGGAAAATTGTAGTCGATATGGATTTTTTGCTCGACATAGGCAACTCGATTTAAAGATTTCTTGACTTCTTTGTCGTCGAGAAAGGCCTGACCTTCATGTGGGATAATTCCCAACATACCTTTTAATAAAGTTGATTTTCCAGCACCATTTGGACCAATAATTCCGGTAATCGTTGGTCCTTGGAGCACTAGTGAAATATCCTTTAGTGCCAACGTTTCTTTGTAGGAGACGCTGAGGTGTTCAATACGTATCATAACAAATTCCTCCCTCCCGTATTTAATATACATTAAAAAAAAAATTAAGTCAAGTTAATTTTAAAAAATTTAATAAAATAACAATAAAATGAAAGATACAAGAAATTTATTTTTGATTGCATTCCCTAGATTTTTTTGCTAAGCTAGGAATAAGTGAAAATATGAAAGCGAGAACAAGATGACACGTTATCAAGACGATTTTTATGATGCAATCAATGGCGAATGGGAAAAAACAGCTGTGATTCCAGCTGATAAATCTCGAACAGGTGGTTTTATTGACCTAGACGAGGAAATTGAAGAGTTGATGCTAGCGACTACGGACAAGTGGTTGGCAGGTGAGGATGTCCCAGAGGATGCTATCCTCGCAAACTTTGTTAAGTACCATCGTATGGTACGTGATTTTGACAAGAGAGAAGCAGATGGGATCAAGCCTGTCCTTCCTCTACTCAAGGAGTACCAAGACTTGGAGAGCTTTGCAGATTTTACCAGCAAACTGGCAGAGTTTGAACTAGCAGGGAAGCCAAACTTCCTTCCATTTGGAGTATCACCAGACTTTATGGATGCCAGAACCAATGTTCTCTGGGCCAGTGCTCCAGGAACTATCTTGCCAGATACAACCTACTACGCTGAAGACCATCCTCAGCGTGAGGAGCTTTTGACTCTTTGGAAGGAAAGTACCACAAATCTTCTCAAAGCCTATGATTTTTCAGATGAGGAAATCGCAGATTTAATAGAGAAACGATTGGAATTGGACCGTCGCATTGCAGCGGTGGTGCTTTCTAACGAAGAAAGTTCAGAATATGCCAAACTCTACCATCCATACGCTTATGAAGATTTCAAGAAATTTGCTCCTGCCCTACCTTTGGATGATTTCTTCCAACAGGTGATTGGACAAACGCCAGACAAGGTCATCGTAGATGAAGAACGTTTCTGGCAAGCAGCAGACCAATTCTATAGTGAAGAAGCGTGGCCTCTACTCAAAGCAACCTTGATTTTGGGTGTGGTGAATCTCTCAACAAGCTATCTCACGGATGAGATTCGTGTCCTGTCAGGTGCTTATGGTCGTGCCCTTTCAGGTGTTCCAGAAGCTCAGGATAAGGTCAAGGCAGCTTATCACTTGGCCCAAGGTCCTTTCAAGCAAGCTCTTGGTCTCTGGTATGCGCATGAAAAATTCTCCCCAGAAGCTAAGGCAGACGTAGAGAAAAAAGTAGCGACTATGATTGACGTTTATAAGGAACGCTTGGCTAAGAACGACTGGCTCACACCTGAAACGCGAGATAAGGCCATTGTCAAACTCAATGTTATCAAGCCTTATATTGGTTATCCAGAGGAATTGCCAGAACGCTACAAGGACAAAGTAGTAGATGAAACTGCCAGTCTCTTTGAGAATGCCCTAGCCTTTGCGCGTGTGGAAATCAAGCACAGCTGGAGCAAGTGGAACCAACCGGTTGATTACAAGGAGTGGGGTATGCCAGCTCACATGGTTAATGCCTACTACAATCCTCAGAAGAACTTGATTGTCTTCCCAGCTGCCATTTTACAGGCTCCATTCTATGATTTGCACCAGTCATCTTCTGCTAACTACGGTGGTATTGGTGCTGTTATTGCCCACGAGATTTCTCATGCCTTCGACACAAATGGCGCTTCTTTTGATGAAAATGGTAGTCTTAAGGATTGGTGGACAGAAAGCGACTATGCTGCCTTTAAAGAAAAAACGCAGAAAGTTATCGACCAGTTTGATGGGCAAGAATCTTACGGCGCAACGATTAACGGGAAACTAACCGTATCCGAAAACGTTGCCGACTTGGGCGGGATTGCTGCAGCCCTTGAAGCTGCCAAGAGAGAGCCAGACTTCTCAGCCGAAGACTTCTTCCACAACTTTGCTCGCATCTGGCGCATGAAAGGTCGTCCAGAGTTGATGAAACTCATGGCCAGTGTTGACGTGCACGCGCCAGCTAAACTCCGTGTCAACATCCAAGTACCAAACTTCGATGACTTCTTTACAACTTATGATGTCAAAGAAGGCGACGGTATGTGGCGTTCACCAGAGGATCGTGTGATTATTTGGTAAGACTAAAACCAAGGATAGCATCCTTGGTTTTTTGCTTGCTAGAAAAAGGGATTGAAGGTCTTTTCGTGAGCGATGGTCGTAGCTGGACCGTGTCCAGGATAGACATCGTAGTTAGGAAGAGTAAAGAGTTGCGTCTGAATGCTATGGAGAAGCTGTTCCATACTACCTGTAGGGAGGTCAGTCCGTCCGATGGTCTCGCGGAAAAGAGCATCTCCAGTCAAGACTAGATGGGCATCAGGAAAGACGAGGGAAACACCACCGATAGAGTGGCCTGGGGTTGGTAGGGCAGTAAAACGGAATTCTTCAAGCTGGTATTCTTCATGAAAAACAAAGGTGTGCTCAGCAGGTTTTGAGACCACATCTGCCATATCGTCGTGACGAGGGAGACCGGAGAGATTATCTACAGGTGTATAAAGCCAAGATGCTTCACTCTCTGCTACATAAACTGGAGGATTTCCAAAAGTCTCACGCACCAAGTCGAGACTCATAATATGGTCGTAGTGGGTGTGGGTCAGCAGAATCGCACAGACTTGTTTGTTGATTTTTTCGATAGTCTTGCGAATGGCTTCCCAATGGCTACCTGGGTCAACCACAATCAGGTGATGGTCTCCCTCTATGTAGTAGGTGTTTTCATAGGCAACAGGATTGACAGTTTTATGGATTTTCATAGGATTTCCTCTCTCAAAGAATGTACTGATATCAGTATAACACAGAAGAGAAGTCTTAGGGTATTAGAAGATTGGTCTTTTTTGATTAATGGGTTGCTATCTTTAGTTTCATTTTAAACCATTATAATTAAAAGTTTCAAAATGAAACCAGTCACATAAGTAAGAATATCATTCATACCGAACTTTTCGGCTCTTAAATACTGAAACGGGTTAATCATTACTGAGTAGAAAAGAATGTCAAAAAAGGGAAGAACTGACCCAAAGGTTAGAATTATCTGTCTAACTTTTTAGGGGCAGTACATCCAAGACTTTTTACTTATCCTTAGATAGAAAAGGGTTTTATCTTTAATTAATTATCATAAAATTGAGTTTTAAGCTTGCGGTTGGCTAAAATTGTTGATATAATGAAGGTATAAATTAATTTAAAGGAGATTCACATGGCTTTAATTCAATTAACACCAGAAGATCTACGTACATCTGCTCAAAAATACACTAGTGGTGCCGAAGAAGTAAGACAAGTTCTTCGTACATTAAGCAACGAACAAGAAACTATCAGAAGTAACTGGAAAGGTTCAGCTTTTGATAGCTTTGATCAACAGTTTACAGCATTGTCTCCAAAAATTGATGAGTTTGCGACCTTGCTTGATGAAATCAATGCACAGTTGCTTAAAGTTGCGGACATCGTTGAACAAACTGACCAAGATATTGCAGCACAAATTCATTAATTTGTTATAAGTGGCTTTAGGAGGGCGAGAGCCTTCCTATTTTTTATGACGGAGAAGATTTAAAGTAATATGAGGAAGAATAAAATTTTTAAATATATAGGAAGTAGTCTGTTGGCATTAGGATTGCTTGCACTAATGGTTTTTTTGAATCTATCTGTTCAAAAAAATACAACTATTCATAATGAGAATAGTGCAAAAGCAAATCAACAGACCAAATTAAATGTGGCTATTGTAAATGAAGATAAGCCTGTCTATGTTGATACAAAAGAGTATAATCTGGGTGCTAGTTATGTAAAAAATATCGAGCGTGACAATTCACAAAATTGGTCTGTTGTGCCTCGTGGAGTAGCTGATTCTGGATTAGAAAGTGGGAAATACCAACTCGTTTTAACAATTCCTAGTGATTTTTCTGAAAAAATACTCGATATTAACAGCATCAATGTTGATAAGACAACCATCAATTATAAGGTGAATGCGCAAGGAAATTTGCAAGTAGAAAATGATGCAAATAAACTAGCAAAAGACATTGTTGCTGATTTGAATGGTCAGTTAGTCGACATGTATATGGCTAGTATTTTGAACAACCTTTATACAGCACAAAAGAATGTTCAAGCTAGCTCGCAGATACAAGCAACCAACATCGGAAACTATCGTACGAACTTATATGGGATAGCTATCAATTCTAAAAATCTTTTCCCAACTCTCTATACGATGTCTAGTTCATCAGTTGACGCCAACAGTACTTTAAAGACAGGTTTGGAGAGCTACTCTCAGATTTTTGGTCATTTCGATGTTTCACAGATTGCCTATGGTGAAAAGTTTGGTACTCTGCTTAAGAATAGGGCCCTTGAGAAGGAAAATCATGCGGATGTTATCACTGGGCTCATCTCTAAGAGTCGAGAAGACGTTCAGAAGCAAGTTGAAGCTTATCAGAAATTAATTGAAGCTCAAGGCAGTCTGACTGCGAATATAGATGGAACAGCAGCATCCTCTGATGGTACGTCATCTGAAGTTGGACCTTCCTATAAAACAGTAGCAGAAAGCATCAGAAAAAAGATTGATAGTTTACAGACCAATCTAACAGATGAAAGAACCAAGTTTGAAAATCATAAAAAGGATATTCATAACTTTATTGATGAGAAATTAGCCACTTACTATGGAACAAGTGAGAAGAGCAAAATCACTCTTGATCAATTTTTGGATAAAGCTGCAAATAAGGACCTAGAGAAGGCTGAAGAATCTCTCAAAAAGCAGTTGGCTTCTGCAATCTCAGAATTACCAAAAGAAGATTTTAGTGGAAAAGAATTTAGTGGTTTTGGTATGTCACCGATCACAATTCCTTCTGTAGACTATACATATTTAAAAACAATCAAAGAGCCTAGTGACGAAATCAATTCGACTGATTTGAAAAATTTGGAAAATCAGGCAATCACGAGTACGAGTGCTGTTGGACGAACAGGAACAAAGGCTAAGGTATCATGGAAAGCTGAAACAGGAGTGACAGTTCACTCAGTCACTTATGATGGCACACCGGTTGCCTTAGGCCAAGAGATTGATTTGAAGACTGGTGGGACTTTCAAAGTAGCCTATAGCGTTGCAGCTCCAACTCCAACTACAAGTTCAACTGGGACTCCAAGTCCAGCTCCAAAAGCAGAGCTAAAATCAATTGATATTTCCTTGAATGATGTCCAAGCAGCTAGTGCACCAGTAGATGTGTTAGCCGTTCAGAAAGCAGCAGTTTCTTACGGACAAAAGGTTCAGAAAATAGCTTCTGCCTACCAAAAGGTAGAAGCCCTCACACAAGCATACAATACCGTCAAAGGGTTAAAAAATAGTAATGTGTCTATGGCATTATCAGATATTTGGTTTGAAGCGATTAGTTCAAATCTGAAGAAGTATGAAGATAGCTTAACCACACCTGCTAGCGATACAGATACAGATGGTACTAAAGGGAAAGTAGATAAAGCCTTATCAGAATTGACTACTCTCAAGCCTGTTCTAGAAAAAAATGTGCAAGATATTTTGACTACCAATCAAGAATTGGATACCAAAATAAAGGACCAATTTGAGAAGTACAAACAGTTAAAAGAGAAACTAGAGAATTTAGAAAAAGCACAAGACGGAGGAAATAAAGCCTTTGAAGCTACTGATAATCAATTATCTACCCTAAATTCTGATTATGTAGCTCTCTTATCTGAAACTAAGGGTGTGAAGGAGTCTTCTCAAAGCAATGTTAAGGCGGCTGAGTCTGTTAATGAGACTTTAGGTAATTTCAATCGTGAATTGTCAAACGCTCAAACAAGTACTGAAAAGTTGTCTCAAGATGCTGACTCCTTGATGACGCAGTTTAATGAAGAATTGACTAATAATGGAAACTTTGTAGAATCCTTCGTGAAGGTTTTGAATAATGCCTATGAAAATGGGGTACCAAACGAAGTATTGCTGAACTTCTTATCAAACCCTGTTGCTCAAAATTCTACTTCAGTAAAAGCGACTGTCAATGTTTACCGTCCGTTTACATGGATTTTACTATTGGAGATTGTTAGTCTCTTTACAGCTTACCTGTTTGCAACTCAAAATATTATTCGAAAAGTTAAAGATAAGTTCAAACTAGATAAGCTACATGATACGGATATTATGACAGTTGGGCTACTCTCTATTTTAGCTGTAGTAGTTGGTCTAGTAGTTGGTATTGTATCGAGTGTTCAGCTTCATGTTGGTCGTGAATACCAACCGTCATGGGTCTTGCTGATTGTTTTAGCTGGTTTAGTACTGATTCAAGGACAGTATTTATTGCTCAAACATTTCCGAGTGATTGGAATGGGTCTTGCCTTCTTTATGATGATTAGCTTTGTCTACCTATCAAATGCAATTGGGACAACGGCTAGTCTAACAGGCTTCCCAGCATTTATCAAACATCTCAATGCTTTATCAATATTAGAAGCTTTACTCTCAGGATATTTTGATGGGCAACCAGCAAACATTTTAGCATTTGTTGCAATGACGATTGTCGTAGCTGGATTACTTGTTATGAATATTTTTATCAAAGAAAGAAGCTTTTGGCCTCAAGTATTTCAAACTGAGAAAGAATAGGAAATGAAAAAAATAATTCTTTTACTTCTTACCTTAGTAGCATGTGCAGCAGTCTCAATGGCTGCTGCAGATGATTTGAAGGATAATAGTCTCCAGATTGATGACTCCCGACTTGAGAAGAAAGAGGGATTAAAATTTGGATTACAATCTGAACAAATCAAGGAGCTTTTTAACGAAGCGACTCAAAAGAAGTTGCAAGATATGCAGCAGTATCAAGAGGAACAGTTGATCACAGAAAGGGGCCAACTGTTTTCTGCTATACAGGGGTCAGTGAAAAAATCTCCCGAAGAGCAGTTGTTTCAGCCAAATTCAAAAAAAATAGCTAAATTTCAAACAAATATAGGTCAGGTAGAAAAAAGTGGATTAAGTGACTTTCTTCCAGAGATATTCTATATAGCATTAATTTTCTTGCTTTTTGGAGCAACCGCTGTGATGAGTTATCGCGTGATGGTAGAGAGTACGGATTGATTTTGATTTGGTGGCTGGTTTTTCCAGCTCGTTAGCGGTGAGGATTTGAAAGTGAGAGATCAGACAGGAGAGAAGTGAGAAATGGAGCAACATATCAATATTACCCTACGCCTGAAAGAAAGGGATGTGGATATTCGTATTCCACGTCGGATTGAAGTGCGTCGATTAATCCGAGAAGTGGATACCATTTTTAATCCAGGTAAGAAGCGAAAAAAATATCAACTACGAGTTGTTAATAAGGGCTTGTTGCTTGATGAGGGTAAGTATCTGTCGGATTATCCAATGACGACAGGAGATTTAGTAGAGATAGAGGAGATATAGGTGACTGAGGAAAAATTTGTATTTGGTGAACAGCCATTTATCTATGAAAAAAATGAAACAACTTGGCAATTGAGCCTTAAGCGCTCAGATGTAGCGAGTCAGGATTTGCGGGAGCTCCTGCTTTTGGATTTGCATCATCCGCTCTTTTTGGAACAGACCATGGAGGCAGATGAGGATAGTGTGACGTTTACGTATCAGCTAGAGCCTCATGGTCTTCGTTATGAAGAAGTGAAGAGCCGAACCATTTCAGAGCGGATTCGTTTGGCCCTAAATGTCTTTGGTTTAGAGGCAGCTTTGGCCTTGCCGGTGACCTTTCTTTTGCATCCGATGAATCTTTTTATCACAAAGGATGTCCAGGCAAAGATTGCCTATCGCGGTGTACCAGGTCTCATGACTCCTCAAGCAGTCTCCTCAGAGGACTTTTTACGTCAGGCTAAGTGTTTTGCGGTGACCCTCTTTAGTGATTTGGATTTTATGGACCTCTACAATGGTTCCTTGGAACTGGAAACTCTCCCAGACTTTCTCACGGACTTGTGTCAGGCTGAGGACATCGCAACTGCAGTAGCCGTATTGGAGAAGTATTATGTGGAGAAGGCCGCAAAGGAACAGGCGGATCTGGTCTTGGTACCAAGCAGACGCCACCGGATCTTTAAATTAGCAACGATTTGGTTGACCGCGAGTGTCGTCTTGTTAGTCGTCCCTCTGATCTATCTGATTTTCATCCAAAATCCTTTTAAAGAGAAGTTATTGCAGGCAGATACGGCCTTTATCAAGGTGGATTACAGTGGTGTGATTACAGAGTTAGAAGGGATTTCCCCATCCAGTCTTCCTAATACGCAAAAGTATGAGTTGGCTTACTCTTATATTCAAGGTTTGGAATTTTCTTCAGACCAAAAGAAGGTCATCTTGAATAATGTTACCCTCAAGTCGGATGAACTGTACCTGACCTATTGGATTCAAGTTGGGCGTAATCGTTTTGAGGATGCCCTTGATACAGCGAAGCGGATCAATGACAGTGATTTGATTCTCTATGCTTTGACCCAAGAAATTAAGCAGGTTCGTGAGGATGGCCAGTTGTCAGGGAAGGACCGCGAAAGCAAATTGACGGCTTTGGAAGGTGAGTATAAGAAATACTGGGATAGTCGCAGCGCCCTCTTGACTAGTGAGTCTAGCTCAAGTGCGAACTCTGGTGCTTCCAGTCAAGCGGATAAGGCATCTGAGACCAAGCCATCGTCAGAGAAAAAGCCTAGCGCTTCCTCAAGCAATTAAAGGAGACCAAGGAGAGCATATATGACAAAAGAGATCATTTTCTATAGCCTGGGTCTACGCTATGAAGTCGAGCTAGGAGCTGATAAGACCGTCTTGCTTGGTGCAACCGAAAAGGCGCAGGTCCATCTCCCTCAACAGACTGTTCCCATTCAACTTAAGATTGATGGGGAGGATATTTTTTATCAGTATGGGGAAGAAACGGGCCTTTTGAAGGACGGACTAACTCTGGGGGAAGTCGTTTTTTACCTTCGCGAGGGAGAGACACGAATTTATGATCTATTGGACTTATCCGAGTTTCAGATTGCTTCACAGAAAGATGCACTGATTAGACTAGATGAAACGATTGACCTCCTACTCCAAAAGTTTCAAAATCAATGGAGGTTGACACGATTGAAGGGAGCCTTCTATCGAAACAATCGTTTGGAGTTAGAGGACCAGCAACTGCTTCACTTTGGAGATGAGCTGAGTATTGGGGGAGTGACGATTAAACTCTATCCAGATGAAGTTTGGATTCAAGGGCCTGCACGGGTCGGGAACCAATTGCCCCTAAGAGAGCCCTCTCGTTATGGCTTTTATGAGGATTATCCAGATTATCACCGTTCACCACGTATCATCTATCGTGGGAGTGAGGATAAAATCTTAATCAATCCTCCAGGACAGGAACCGAGTAAACCCAGTGATGAACTGTTAAAACTAATCATTCCTCCCCTTATGATGATTGGGGTCACTGTCCTGATTACCCTTGTCCAACCGCGGGGCATCTATATCCTCGCTACGGTCGGGATGTCAGCTGTCAGCTTGATTTTTTCAATCCGTGGTTTTATCAAAAACCGTAAGAAGTATAAGGCGGATAAGAAGGAGCGGGTTGACCTATATCATCTTTATCTGAGAGATAAGGCCATGGAATTGACCCGTCTAGAGCGGGAACAAAAAGAAGGGATGCATTACCATTTTCCGACGGTTCTAGAATTGACGGATTTGGTTGAGAGCTACAACCATCGGATTTACGAAAAGACTCCTTTGCATTTTGACTTTCTATACTATCGCTTGGGGTTAGGAAAACTTCCTACCAGCTATGAGTTGAGTTATGGCCAACAGGAGCGAAGCGGGAAGAAGGATGCGTTAGAAGAAGAAGGTTACGCTCTCTATAGCCGTCATAAAAAGATTCCAGATATGCCTATTCCAGCGAATCTCAGCCATGGACCAGTGGGGTATGTCGGACCTAGAAATCTCGTCTTAGAACAGCTCCAGCTGTTGGTCATGCAGTTAGCGACTTTCCACTCTTATCACGATGTGCAGTTTATTACCATCTTGCCGGAAGAGGAGAGAGACCAATGGTCTTGGATGCGGTGGCTTCCGCATGCCAAATTGCAAGAGCTGAATGTCCGTGGTTTTGTCTATAATCAACGGACACGGGACCAAGTTTTAAACAGTTTGAACCAAATCTTAAAACTGCGCCGTAGCCAAAAAGAGGAAGCCTCCCATAAGGAGAGCACCCTTTTTCATCCCCATTATGTGGTTTTAGTAACCGATGAAAAACTGATTTTGGACCACGTGATTATGGAGTTCTTTACCGAAGATCCGACAGAATTAGGCTGTTCGCTGGTCTTTGTGGAGGATGTGATGAGTTCCTTGTCTGAGAATATCCAGACAGTCATCAACATCAAGGACCGTAATACGGGCCAACTGGTCATGGAAGAAGGGGTCTTGAAAGAGACGGACTTCCACTTGGATCATTTTCCAGCAGATTATGACAAGGAGCGGATTGCCCGTACCTTGGCACCGCTCAACCACCTCCAAAACCTCAAGAGTTCAATCCCAGACTCTGTGACCTTTATGGAAATGTATGGGGTAGAGACCTTTGAGGACTTGCAGGTATTGAGTCGTTGGAAAAAGAACGCCCCTTATAAGAGCTTGGCTGTTCCAATCGGTTTACGAGGCAAGGAGGACTTGGTTCAGCTCAACCTCCATGAAAAGGCCCATGGCCCACATGGTTTGATTGCAGGGACGACGGGTTCAGGGAAGTCTGAAACCATCCAATCCTATATCTTGTCTCTTGCCGTCAACTTCCACCCTCATGATGTGGCTTTCTTGTTGATTGACTACAAGGGTGGGGGAATGGCTAATCTCTTTAAAAACCTGCCCCACCTCTTGGGAACTATTACCAACTTGGATGGAGCCCAATCCATGCGGGCCTTGGCTTCGATCAATGCGGAGATCCATCGCCGGGAACGGCTCTTTGGAGAGTTTGAAGTCAACCATATCAATCAATACCAGAAGAAATTTAGAAACGGAGAAGCAACTGAGCCACTCCCTCACCTCTTTCTCATCTCAGATGAGTTCGCAGAGCTCAAGGTCAACCAGCCTGACTTTATCAAGGAGCTGGTGTCTATCGCTCGGGTCGGGCGTTCCCTCGGAGTTCACTTGATCCTAGCTACGCAGAAGCCATCGGGTGTGGTGGATGACCAGATCTGGTCCAACTCACGCTTTAAGATTGCCCTTAAGGTGGCGGACCGTTCGGACTCCAATGAAATGCTTCATACACCGGATGCGGCCGAGATTACCCAGACGGGACGCGCTTATCTGCAGGTCGGAAATAATGAGGTCTATGAACTCTTTCAATCAGCCTGGTCAGGGGCGGATTACCAGCCGGACAAGGACGATATGGGGATTGAGGACCATACGATTTATCTAATCAATGAATTGGGTCAATATGAAATCTTGAATGAAGACCTATCTGGTTTAGAAGAAGTCGAAGAAATCAAGGAAGTTCCGACAGAGTTGGATGCGATTGTGCACCATATCCAAGATCTGTGTCAGGAACAAGAAATTCCTCCAGTACCCCAGCCATGGTTGCCTCCGCTCAAAGAGCGCATTGCGCTAGAGGAGCTGGAAGCAGTGCAGCCAGCGGTTGCCTGGGAAGAAGAGAAATCCCTTTCCTTCCTACTTGGGATGGCGGATATCCCGCAGGCTCAGAAGCAGGAAGCCGTCTCTATCAACCTCTCG
>NZ_AFUB01000052.1 GCF_000222705.1 Streptococcus mitis bv. 2 str. SK95
GCAGCAGTAAATGAAGTTCCAGAATACACAGGAATTCTAGCCACAGTAGGAGATCAAGCAGTACCAAGTGTTGAGAAACCTGAATTTAAGGGTGGCGTTAATGCTGTAATGGCTCTAGAACATAAACTTCCAGAGTACCGTGGTATTCTAGCTACAGTAGGTAATCAACCAGCACCGACAGTAGAAAAACCAGAGTTTAAACTAAGTTCGTTAGAAAAAGCTCAGACTCCAGAAACACCAGTTCAAGTTGCCAAGGAAGACAAGAGATTGCCAGAAACTGGTGAAAAACAGTCAGAAACAGCTGTTTTCTTGGCAGGTGTTACCTTGGCCTTGTCAGCAGCTTTATTAACTGCAAAACTCAAAGAAGATTAGTCTCAGCGTCTAATGACATCCTATTTGTAGATATTAGTCGATGATTAAAAATTGGTTTCTTTTTCAACTATTGTAAGTTGATGGCATCTAAAAACTGGAGAAGACAATCATGGTCTTCTCCAGTTTTATATAGGTGTAAGCAAGAGAGGTGAATTGTACCCCAAAAGTTAGACAGAAAAATAGTAATCCAAATTGCAAGGTGTGTACCTTTTTGTTGTATAATGGAGTGAGGTGATTAGATGATTTTAAAAATTTATAATGGAGAATATAGTTTACAATGGGATGGAGTGTACCACTTAGCACTATTTGATTATCCAAATATTCAAGAGTGGGAATTAGAAAAAATTGCTAAATTTATAGCTTACGAACAACTTCATAAACGTCAAACAAGTATCGAGTGTGTCGATTCTTGTTTAAAAAAAGAGATTTTAGATTACATCTGTCAGCATCCCTTTCTTCCACCATTTACCCCTATAGATAAAAGAGTAGCTTCGACTTATGACCTACATAAGAGGTTAGTGACTTCAGACTATTGTAGTCATACTACGACTATAGATGCAGCGATTTCTATTTTTAAAACAGGTCAGCTCTTATCTGCTGTGAAAGCCTTTAGGCGAGATGCTGAGGAGTTGGTTTTGGATAGTCGAAATGCTGCATCTGATCCGAAAGATTATTTTGACTATGTCATGTTAGGATGGTCAAATACAAGTTCTGGTTATCGATTGGCGATGGAGCGTTTATTAGGTCGAGCTCTCTCAGAGAAAGAATTACAAGATAAGTTTATTCCTGGAGTAAGTTTTCATTTTATCTATACAGATTTGACTAAAGTTACTGGTTATATTTTTGATGGTTACCATGTTGCAAAAATTAAGGACATGCTTAATTTATTAAGTGAGTTGTATATTTGCATTATTCCAACTCATAATAAGTGCCAATTTGAAAATATTATTCCAACTAAAATACAAGATAGGGTGCATTATCTTGACTATGATGGAGAAGACTTAGAAGAGTGGACTAAGAAAGTCTATCAAGTCGTTTTAAAACAATCAGATAAAGGAGAGTTGAGGAAAAAAGATGAAAGCGATTGATCAAACTTTACTAGAAAAAGTCATTATTGAACGTTCTCGTCACAGTCATAAGGGAGATTACGGTCGTCTGCTCTTGCTGGGAGGAACCTATCCTTATGGGGGTGCTATCATCATGTCAGCCATTGCAGCAGTTAAAAGCGGGGCTGGTTTGGTGACTGTTGGGACGGATAAGGAGAATATCCCAGCTCTGCACAGCCATTTACCTGAAGCTATGGCTTTTTCTCTAAAGGATAAAGCATTACTAAAGGAACAGATAGAGAAGGCAGAAGTTGTCTTGCTTGGTCCAGGATTGCGAGAGGATGCGTTCGGAGAAGAACTTGTAAGACGGGTCTTTGACAGTCTCAGAAAAGAACAGATTTTGATTGTAGATGGCGGTGCTTTGGGCATCTTAGCAAAAGGCGCGTTACAATTCCCTTCAAGTCAGCTTATCCTGACTCCTCACCAAAGGGAATGGGAAAGGCTGTCTGGTATAGTTCTTGACCATCAAAATACAGAGACGACTTCTAGGGCTCTTTCAGCTTTTCCTCAAGGAACGATTCTTGTCGAGAAAGGTCCAGCTACTCGTATTTGGCAAGCAGGCAAACCTGAATACTATCAACTGGAGGTTGGAGGCCCCTATCAAGCAACCGGTGGCATGGGAGATACTCTAGCTGGGATGATTGCAGGTTTTGCAGGCCAGTTTCACCAAGTAAGCCTCTATGAGAGAGTGGTGGTAGCGACTCATCTTCATTCAGCTATCGCGCAAGAACTAGCTCAAGAAAACTACCTTGTCTTGCCAACAGAAATTAGCAAGGAACTTCCGAAAACAATGAAAAAAATATCCCAAAAAGGCAACTAATACCTCAGTTGTCTTTTTATGTCGATGTAGCTATGTTGATAAATTTTTCAAATACCTCAGAACCAGCAATCAACTGCTGAACTTTCGTGAAATTCTCGCTTTTAAGGTCTTGATTTTTACTTAAAATTACAAATAAAGCGAGATTGTTATCAAAGTTGAGGGGTGTCAAATCATGCTTTTTTTGATATAATTTTTAATGATGAATGCGAGAAATGATCGGTATGTGGTCGTTGATTTAGAGGCGACCAGCACCGGAAGCAAGGCAAAAATTATTCAAGTAGGCATTGTGGTGATTGAGAATGGTGAAATCATCGATCAGTATGCGACTGATGTCAATCCCCACGAACCCTTGGATTCTCATATCAAAGAATTAACGGGTCTGACCGATCGGCGTTTGGCTGCGGCACCAGAGTTTTCTCAGGTGGCCGGAAAAATTTTTGAATTGGTTAAGGACGGTATTTTTGTTGCGCACAATGTACAGTTTGATGCCAACCTTCTTGCAGAATTCCTCTTTTTTGAAGGATATGAATTGCGCACACCGCGGGTGGATACAGTTGAGCTTGCTCAAGTTTTGTATCCTCAGTTTGAAAAGTATAACTTAGGTATCCTTTGTCAAGAGTTGGGCATTGAGCTGGAACAGGCTCATACTGCCCTGTCTGATGCTCAGGCAACAGCAGAACTCTTGCTTTACATGCGTCAAAAACTCTTCGAGTTACCTAAAGGGCTCTTAGAAAGCTTGTTAGACCTTGCAGATAACCTTCTCTATGAAAGTTATCTGGTGATTGAGGAGGTCTATCAGCAACAATCTCTCCTGTCCTCTCCGGAATTGATAGAACTACATGGGCTTTTCCTGAGAAAGGAAAGTCAAGCCTTAGTCCCACGCAAGTTATCCAAAGATTTTGCTAAAAACATTTCTTTATTGGGGCTGGAGGAGCGTCCGCAACAGTTGGAATTTGCGGAGAAGATTAAGCAATTATTGGAAGAACACCAGACTTCCTTTATCCAAGCTCAAACGGGACTGGGCAAGACTTACGGATATCTCCTTCCAGCTTTGAATTTGAAGAGTGATGCAGGGATTTTAGTGAGTGTTCCGACCAAAATTCTTCAAAATCAGATTATGCAAGAAGAAGGACAGCGTTTAAAAGAGGTTTTTCATCTGGAGATTCATAGTCTCAAGGGTCCTCAAAATTATTTAAAACTGGATGCCTTTCACAGAGTTCTCCATCGATCTGAGTCCAATCGCCTTTTCACACGCTTTAAAATGCAACTGCTCATCTGGCTAGCGGAGACATCGACTGGTGACTTGGACGAAATCGGACAACTTTATCGCTATCAGCACTTTCTGCCTGAACTAGTCCACGACGGCAAGCTTTCAAAGAAAAGTTTATTTGCTACAGAGGATTTTTGGAAACGAGGGCAGTACAAGGCCAAGACCAGTCGCGTCCTCTTGACTAATCATGCCTATCTGGTCACTCGTTTGGAAGACAATCCAGAGTTTGTCGACAACCGTTTGGTGATCTTGGATGAAGCTCAAAAAATGCTGCTAGCCCTTGAAAATCTAGCCCAGCAATCTTATCGCCTTGAGGATCTTGTAACTCAAATTGAAAAGTCCTTAGAGACAGAGGAAGATCTGATTCAGAAACGTTTGCTTGAGAGTATAGGTTTTGAATGTCGTTACTTGATGGAGCAGTATCAGTCAGGACTTAAGAATGGAAAGTGGTTGGATTCTCTCGAACAGTTGCACCAACATTTTTCGGAGCTAGCTCTCCCAGAGTATAGAGAGATTGCAAACTTTTTCATCTCGGACCGTGAATTTTGGCTGGCTACAGCAGAGAAATCGAGCAAGGATGTCTTGATTTGTTCAAGCAAAAAAGGCCGCTTTATACTAGCAGATTTATTGCCAGAAGATTGTAGGCTCCTAGGAGTATCGGCTACTCTTGAAATCAGCAATCGAGTTTCCCTAGCAGATTTATTGGGATTTCCAGATGCTCCGCTTGTTAGGCTTGATGTAGCAAAGCAGGAGCAACAAGAAGTCTTTCTAATTGATGACTTTCCTCTTGTGACAGAAGTTTCATCTTTTGACTATGCTAGTGAAGTGGCTTCGGTCATTCGAAGTTTACAAGCTTTTCAAGAACCCTTATTGGTTTTATTTACCTCAAAAGAGATGTTGCTGGCAGTTTCGGACCTACTCGACCAACCTCATCTCGCTCAGTATAAAAATGGGGAACCAAGTCAACTGAAAAAACGTTTTGAAAAAGGTGAACGCCAGATCTTGCTTGGGACAGGTGGTTTCTGGGAAGGAGTTGATTTTTCAACCCATCCTTGCGTGATTCAAGTGATTCCGAGATTGCCTTTCCAAAATCCACAAGAACCTTTAACAAAAAAATTAAACCAAGAACTGCGCCAAGAAGGGAAAAATCCTTTTTATGATTATCAGTTGCCGATGGCTATCATTCGGCTAAAACAAGCATTAGGTCGTACTGTTAGACGGCCTGACCAAGGTTCGGTTGCTGTAATCTTAGACAGTCGTGTTGTCAGCAAGCGTTATGGCAAACAAATTGCCCAAACCTTGTCAAAAGAAAGAACGGTTCGGGTTCTTGCTAGAGAACATCTAGGATCTGCAGTAGCAGATTTTCTAAAATCCCGACGCAATAGAATGAAAGAAAAATCCAAGAAAGAGAAAAGGTAAAAAATATGAAACGTTCCTTCGACTCTCGAGTCGACTATAGCCTCCTCCTACCAGTGTTCTGTCTACTGGTAATTGGAGTAGTGGCTATTTATATAGCAGTTAGCCATGACTATCCCAATAATGTACTTCCAATTCTAGGTCAGCAAATTGCCTGGATTGCTCTAGGGCTTGTCATTGGGTTTGTCGTCATGTTCTTCAATACCGAGTTTTTATGGAAGGTGACTCCCTATCTTTATGGCTTAGGTTTGGCCTTGATGTTTCTCCCCCTTGTTTTTTACAATCCGAGTTTAGTAGCTTCTACGGGTGCTAAAAACTGGGTATCTATCGGGGGAACCACGCTCTTTCAACCATCTGAGTTCATGAAGATTTCCTACATCTTGATATTGGCTCGAGTCATTGTACAATTCACTCAAAAGCACAAGGAATGGCGACGGACTATTCCCTTGGATTTCCTATTGATTGGTTGGATGATTGTCTTTACCATCCCAGTCTTGATCCTTCTAGCCCTACAAAGTGACCTAGGGACTGCCTTAGTCTTCGTGGCTATTTTTGCAGGCATGGTCCTCCTTTCAGGTGTTTCGTGGAAGATTATCATTCCTGTTTTTGCAACAGGAGTGACTGCAGTTGCAGGCTTCATGGCAATCTTTATAAGCAAGGATGGACGTGCCTTCTTGCACCAGATTGGGATGCCAACTTACCAGATCAACCGTATTTTGGCTTGGCTCAATCCATTTGACTTTGCACAAACAACGACTTACCAACAGGCGCAGGGGCAAATTGCGATTGGAAGTGGTGGCTTGTTTGGACAAGGTTTCAATGTGTCCAATCTCCTCATTCCAGTACGTGAAAGTGATATGATTTTCACAGTGATTGCTGAAGATTTTGGCTTCATTGGTTCAGTCTTTGTCATTGCTTTGTACTTGCTTCTTATCTATCGTATGTTGAAGATTACGCTCAGATCAAATAACCAGTTCTATACCTATATTTCAACTGGCTTTATCATGATGTTGCTCTTCCATATCTTTGAAAATATCGGTGCCGTAACAGGCTTACTTCCTTTGACAGGGATTCCCTTGCCATTCATTTCGCAAGGTGGATCCGCAATTATTAGTAACCTCATCGGTGTCGGTCTCCTCTTGTCTATGAGTTACCAGACCAATCTAGCAGAAGAAAAGAGTGGTAAAATTCCATTCAAACGAAAAAAAGTCGTCCTAAAACAAATCAAATAAGGAGGCCACTATGGCAAAAGTAGCAGTTATCTTAGCAAATGGCTTTGAAGAAATCGAAGCCTTGACAGTAGTCGATGTCTTGCGTCGAGCAAACATTTCCTGTGATATGGTGGGATTCGAGGAGCAGATGACAGGTTCACATGACATTCAGGTAAAAGCCGATCGTGTCTTTGATGGCGATTTGTCCGACTATGACTTGGTAGTTCTTCCAGGTGGCATGCCAGGATCAGCTCACCTACGGGATAATCCAGCCCTCATTTCTGAGATTAAAGCCTTTGACCAAGCTGGAAAGAAAATTGCAGCTATCTGTGCAGCTCCAATCGCCCTCCATCAAGCAGGTGCCCTGAAAGACAAGCACTTTACCTGTTATGACGGAGTTCAGGAGCAAATTACTGATGGAATTTATCAAAAGCAAACAGTGGTTGTAGATGGTAATCTAACAACCAGCCGAGGACCGTCAACTGCCCTTGCCTTCGTCTATGAATTAGTGGAGCAACTGGGAGGAGATGCAGAAAGTTTACGAGTCGGCATGCTCTATCGGGATGTCTTTGGAAATTAACAGTAAGACGAGAGTTCGGCTCTCGTTTTTGCTTGGAAAAATCTAGGAAATCATCGCTTTTTTCATAAAAAAATGGTATAATGAAGGGTATGAAATATCACGACTATATATGGGATTTAGGTGGTACCCTATTGGATAATTATGAGACTTCTACAGCAGCCTTTGTAGAGACCTTAGCCCAATACGGAATAGAGCAAGAACACGACCGTGTTTACGAAGCCTTGAAGGTTTCGACAGCTTTTGCCATTGAGAAGTTTGCTCCAGACATCGAGGATTTTTTAGGAAACTACAAAGAAAATGAAGCACGTGAGCTAGAGCACCCAGTCTTGTTTGAGGGAATTCCTGAGTTACTCAAAGACATTTCGGACAAAGGAGGACGCCATTTCTTGGTTTCTCATCGAAATGACCAAGTTCTAGAACTTCTTGCTAAGACCCAGATAGCGAACTACTTCACCGAGGTGGTGACTGCCAGTTCTGGATTTAAACGGAAACCAGATCCTGAGTCCATGATTTATTTACGTGATAAATATCATATTACATCCGGTTTGGTCATTGGTGACAGAAATATTGATGTAGAAGCAGGTAAAGCTGCTGGCTTAGATGCCTATCTTTTTAATAACGTTGCGACATTGAGACAAGCAATAGACATGTAAGAAAAGGGAAAAAATGACAGAAGAAATCAAAAATCAACAGGCACAGGATTATGATGCCAGTCAAATTCAAGTTTTGGAGGGACTTGAAGCTGTTCGTATGCGTCCAGGTATGTATATTGGATCGACTTCAAAAGAAGGTCTTCACCATCTAGTATGGGAAATCGTTGATAACTCAATTGATGAAGCCCTAGCTGGATTTGCCAGTCACATCCAAGTCTTTATAGAGCCTGATAATTCCATCACCGTTGTGGATGATGGGCGTGGAATTCCTGTTGATATTCAGGAAAAAACAGGACGTCCTGCTGTTGAGACAGTCTTTACGGTTCTTCACGCTGGAGGAAAATTCGGCGGTGGCGGATACAAGGTTTCAGGTGGTCTCCATGGAGTAGGTTCTTCCGTAGTAAATGCTCTCTCAACGCAACTAGATGTTCATGTTCACAAAAACGGTAAGATTCATTACCAAGAATACCGTCGTGGTCATGTTGTTGCTGACCTTGAGGTGGTTGGAGATACGGATAAAACTGGAACAACAGTTCACTTCACACCAGATCCAGAGATTTTTACAGAAACAACGACTTTTGACTTTGACAAATTAAACAAACGTATTCAAGAGCTAGCCTTTTTGAACCGAGGACTTCGAATCTCAATAACAGATAAGCGTGAAGGTCTCGAACAAACCAAGCATTATCACTATGAAGGTGGAATTGCTAGCTACGTTGAATATATCAACGAGAACAAGGACGTGATCTTTGATACACCAATTTACACAGACGGTGAGATGGATGATATCACAGTTGAAGTAGCCATGCAGTACACAACAGGTTACCACGAAAATGTCATGAGTTTCGCCAATAACATTCACACCCATGAAGGTGGAACACATGAGCAAGGTTTTCGTACAGCACTGACGCGTGTTATCAATGATTATGCCCGCAAAAATAAGCTATTAAAAGACAATGAAGATAACCTAACAGGGGAAGATGTCCGTGAAGGTTTGACTGCAGTTATCTCTGTGAAACATCCAAATCCACAGTTTGAAGGACAAACCAAGACTAAATTGGGAAATAGCGAAGTGGTCAAGATCACCAATCGCCTCTTCAGCGATGCCTTCTCTGATTTTCTCATGGAGAATCCACAGATTGCCAAGCGCATCGTGGAAAAAGGGATTTTGGCTGCCAAGGCTCGTGTAGCTGCTAAGCGAGCGCGTGAAGTCACTCGTAAGAAATCTGGCTTGGAAATTTCCAATCTGCCAGGAAAACTAGCAGACTGTTCTTCAAATAATCCTGCTGAAACCGAACTCTTCATCGTCGAAGGAGACTCAGCTGGTGGATCAGCTAAATCTGGTCGTAACCGTGAGTTCCAAGCTATTTTACCAATTCGTGGTAAGATCTTGAACGTTGAAAAAGCTAGCATGGATAAAATTCTTGCCAACGAAGAAATTCGGAGCCTTTTCACTGCCATGGGAACAGGTTTTGGTGCAGAATTTGATGTCACTAAGGCTCGTTACCAAAAACTTGTTTTGATGACCGATGCCGATGTTGATGGTGCTCATATTCGAACCCTCTTGCTAACCTTGATTTACCGCTACATGAAACCAATCCTAGAAGCTGGCTATGTCTACATTGCCCAACCACCAATCTACGGGGTTAAAGTTGGAAGTGAGATCAAAGAATACATCCAGCCTGGTGCAGATCAAGAAATTAAACTCCAAGAAGCCTTAGCACGTCACAGTGAAGGGCGTTCAAAACCAACCATCCAACGTTATAAAGGTTTGGGAGAAATGGATGACCACCAATTGTGGGAAACAACCATGGATCCAGAACATCGCTTGATGGCGCGTGTTTCGGTAGATGATGCTGCCGAAGCAGATAAGATCTTTGATATGTTGATGGGGGACCGAGTTGAACCTCGCCGTGAATTTATCGAAGAAAATGCCGTTTACAGTACCCTTGACGTCTAAAAAATGTGGGAAATAGTTCCCATGACCTAAAAAATATGATATAATCAATACGATTGTTTCTAGTATAAAAGGAGTTTGATATGTCTAATGGACAACTAATTTATCTAATGGTTGCGATTGCAGTCATTTTGATTCTAGCTTATGTAGCGGCAATCTTCCTACGTAAGCGTAATGTAAGTAGATTGACGGCCCTCGAGGAAAGAAAAGAAGAACTCTACAACCTTCCTGTAAATGATGAGGTTGAAGCGGTTAAAAACATGCATTTGATTGGTCAAAGTCAGGTGACCTTCCGTGAATGGAATCAAAAATGGGTTGATTTATCCCTTAACTCATTTGCTGATATTGAAAATAACCTGTTTGAGGCTGAAGGCTATAATAATTCTTTTCGCTTTTTCAAAGCGACTCACCAAATCGATCAAATCGAAAGTCAAATTGATTTAATTGAAGAAGACATTGCGGCGATTCGCAATGCGCTTTCAGAGCTTGAAAAACAAGAGTCTAAGAATAGCGGACGTGTTCTGCATGCTTTGGACTTATTTGAAAATCTGCAACATACCGTAGCAGAAAATTCGGAACAGTATGGTAAAGCCCTTCCTGAAATTGAGAAACAATTGGAAAATATCCAGTCAGAGTTTTCTCAATTTGTAACCTTGAACTCTTCAGGTGACCCAGTTGAAGCTGCAGCAATTCTTGATTCAACTGAAAATCATATTCTCGCTTTGACACATATCGTTGATCGTGTTCCATCTCTCGTGAAGACTTTGTCAACAGAACTTCCAGAACAATTGGAAGATTTGGAGGAAGGCTACCGTAAACTCTTGGATGCTAATTATCACTTCACTGAAACGGACATCGAGTCACGCTTCCAACTTTTACATGAATCCTTGAAAAATAATCAAGAAAACATCCGCCAGTTGGAATTGGATAATGCAGAGTATGAAAATACACAAATCCAAGAAGAGATTAATGCGCTCTACGATATCTTCACGCGTGAAATAGCTGCCCAAAAAGTCGTTGAAAATCTCCTTTCAACGCTTCCAACCTACCTCAATCACTTGAAAGAAAATAATCAGGTTTTAGTTCAAGACCTTGAACGCTTAAATAAAACCTATCTTCTCCCAGAAAGTGATGGGAACCATGTCCGCCGTCTTCAAGCTGAATTGTCAGGGCTTGATACAGCGATCACAGAGGCAACTGAAGATCAGACAGAACCTACTCAAGCCTACTCTGTTTTAGAGGAGCAGTTTAGTTCACTTCAAAGTAATCTAAAAGACATTGAAGACGAACAAGTTTCTGTTAGTGAACGCCTAGCTCAAATCGAAAAAGACGACATCAATGCTCGTCAAAAAGCAAATGTCTATGTGAACCGTTTGCATACTATCAAACGTTACATGGAGAAGAGAAACTTGCCGGGTATTCCTCAAAGTTTCTTGAAACTTTTCTTCACTGCAAGCCATAACACAGAAGATCTGATGGCAGAGTTAGAACAAGCACAAGTTAATATTGAATCAGTTAAACGAATTCTTGAAATTGCGACCCATGACATGGAGGCTCTTGAAACAGAAACCTACAATATTGTTCAATACGCGACCTTGACGGAGCAACTCTTGCAGTATTCAAACCGTTACCGTTCATTTGATGAGCGTATCCAGCAAGCCTTCAATGAAGCACTTGAAATTTTTGAAAAAGAATTTGACTACAAGGCATCATTTGAGAAGATTTCTCAAGCCTTGGAAGTTGCAGAACCAGGAGTCACAAATCGCTTTGTTTCTTCTTATGAAAAAACACGTGAAGCGATTCGCTTCTAATACCTGAAAAGCTTAGATCATCTAGGCTTTTTATTATTTATTTCAAAAATAGAAGAATATTGATTTATCATTGAAATTATAGTTCTGATTTGATATGATGTAGGTATGAAGAAAAATAGAGAGAAGCGTGTTTCCCACGATAAAAAGAGAAGTAGATTGCTTTCCCTTGTTGGAATCTTAGGTCTTGCTATGATCTGCCTAGGTGGTGCTATTGGTTACAAGATTCTACAGAAGCAATCTTACGAACAAAAAATTGAAGCGCTAAAAAGTGAAAAAGATCAACAATTCAACGTAGGCAGTCAGAGAGACCATTTCCGAAAAGGTCAAGCTGAAGTGATTGTCTACTACCCTCTTCAAGGGGAGGAGGTCATTGCGCCTGTTAGAGAAAAAATCAACCAAGATATTAAAGAAAAGCTGGAAGATAAAGAAGATTTGGTCTTTTATTATACCGAGCAATTGGATCCTGTTTTAAAGGGAGTTGTGGCTCGTAATATTAGTAAGCAAGTTTACGATTTGTCTGCAGCAAAGGTTGAAGAAAAAGAAAAAACATCTTTAGGAAAAGTTTTCTTGACTGAAGATGGGAAAACTTTTGATCTGAGTAAACTTTTCAAGGATGCTAGCAAGGCTAAGGAACTCCTGCTGAGTCAAATCAAATCAACCCTAGAAGATAAGAAACTTGACCAGACAAAAATTGATCAGGTGCTAAAAACCTTTACAGACCAAGATTTGTCGTCATGGAGCTTTGATTATAAAGATAGTCAAATCATCCTTTATCCTGCTGACCTAGGGGAGACTCTGGAGGAAATTGCTTTACCAATATCCAGTTTCTTTGACACATTGGAGTCCTCTTATCTATTAGAAAAGGATGCTGAACTTTACCAGGCTTACTTTGCTCAGAAAAATAAAAAAGTTGTAGCCTTGACTTTTGATGATGGTCCAAATCCATCTACAACTACCCAGGCTTTGGATACATTAGCTAAGTACAATGTAAAGGCGACCTTCTTTGTACTTGGTAAAAACATTGCTGGCAATGAAGATCTTCTGAAACGAATGAAATCAGAAGGACATGTTGTGGGAAATCATAGCTGGGATCATCCCGTTCTTTCAAAATTGACTCTTGAAGATGCTAAAAAGCAAATCACGGATACAGAAAATGCCTTGACCAAGGTTTTAGGTTCGAGTTCTAAACTCATGCGTCCGCCTTATGGTGCCATTACTGATGATATCCGTAACAGTCTGGACTTGAGCTTTATCATGTGGGACGTGGATAGTTTAGACTGGAAGAGCAAGAACGAATCTGCTATTTTAACAGAGATTCAGCATCAGGTTCGTAATGGATCGATCGTTCTTATGCATGATATTCACGGCGCTACAGTTAATGCTCTTCCAAAGATTATAGAATATCTGAAAGAGCAAGGTTATACATTTGTGACTGTTCCGGAAATGCTCAATTCACGTCTAAAAGCTCACGAAATGTATTATGACCGTGATCAATAATTGTTGAAATCTAAAGGAGCAAGTATTCTGATAATCAGGACTTTGTTTCTTTAGATCTTCTTCACATAGAAAGGAAAAAAGATGAAATCTTACACCCTTAATAATGGAGTTTCAATCCCAGTTTTAGGATTTGGAACATGGAAAGCTGAAAATGGAGAGGTGGCCTACCAAGCCGTTTTAGAAGCTTTAAAGGCTGGTTATCGTCATATCGATACTGCGGCTATCTATCAAAATGAGGAGAGCGTTGGTCGCGCTATTCGGGATAGCGGTATTCCACGACAAGAAATCTTTGTAACGACCAAACTTTGGAATACCAATCACAGCTACGAAGAAGCTCGCCAAGCTTTTGAGCAATCAATGGAAAAACTGGGATTGGATTATCTAGATTTGTACCTTATCCATTGGCCAAATCCAAAACCACTAAGGGAAAATGACGAATGGAAAATTCGCAATGCTGAAGTCTGGAGAGCGATGGAGGACCTTTACCAAGAAGGCAAAATCCGTGCTATCGGCGTTAGTAATTTTCTCCCTCATCATCTGGATGCTTTGCTTGAGACAGCAAGAATTATTCCAGCGGTCAATCAGGTGCGCTTAGCGCCAGGAGTTTATCAAGAGGAAGTAGTTGCCTACTGTAGAGAGAAGAGAATTCTCCTAGAGGCTTGGGGACCTTTTGGGCAAGGGGAGCTGTTTGAACAGAAAGAAGTCCAAGAAATTGCTGATAAGCATGGAAAATCAGTTGCCCAAATCGCCTTGGCTTGGAGCTTGGCAGAAGAGTTTTTACCGTTACCTAAGTCAGTAACAGCTTCTCGCATCCAGAGCAATCTTGACTGTTTTGGGATTGAACTCAGCAAAGAAGAGCGAGAGATCTTAAAGACGATTTCAGTGACTTCTGGCGCACCTCGTGTGGATGAGATGGTATTTTTAGAAAGTAAGAAAAAGAATTGTAAATTTTCTCTCTTTCTGATATAATAATCAACAAGAGAGAAAGTCTTATGGCGTTCTTCAAGCGAGCTTGGGATAGTGGGAGCCAAGTAGAACAAGGTAAGAAACTGGCGCTTTCTGTCGTATTTTTAAAAACAATGAAGTAATAAATTAGGGTGGAACCGCGTTTCTGACGCCCCTAGTCGCAAGGCTTGGGTGTTGAAATTCGGTTCTTTTTGAATTTGATCTAATGCCTAAGTAGAAAGGAACATAATGCTTAAAGGATCTTGTTTATGTAAAGCAGTCACCTACACTTTAGATGAGGAATTGTCAGAATTAGTTTTTTGTCATTGCTCATTCTGTCGGAAAGCAACTGCGTCTGCCTATACAGTTAATGCCAAAGTTAGCAGCAAAAATCTGGTATTGTATGGAGAAGAGAATTTGGTTACCTATAGTTCATCTCCAGGGAAACAACGCTATTACTGCCAGAACTGTCATAGTCAAATTTTCACTATTCAAGAAGATGTACCAGAAGTTTGTGCTTTAAAATTAGGTACAGTAGATGAATGCAATCAGAATTTACAAACTGTTCCTAAACGTCATATTTTTCAGGACCCAGCTTTTTCTTGGTTGCTTGATAAATAAATTTAAAAAGATAATATAAACT
>NZ_AFUB01000051.1 GCF_000222705.1 Streptococcus mitis bv. 2 str. SK95
CCATAGTCCGTACGGGATTCGAACCCGTGTTACCGCCGTGAAAAGGCGGTGTCTTAACCCCTTGACCAACGGACCTTGAGCTTTTCAACTCTTTCTATTATACCTACTTTTTCCCCTTTGTCAAGAACTTTTTTCAGTGAATTTGATTTTTTCTTTTCTTCACTAACTTAACGACTGCTTCTGTCCGTGCAGTGTGTGGGAACATATCGACTGACTGGATATACTGGAGATCATAAACTTTTACTAGTTTAACCAAATCTCGAGCTAATGTCGATACATTGCAAGATACATAAACCATTTTTTCCGGTACATAGGTTAGGATCGTATCTAATAATTTGTCGTCTAAACCCGTCCTAGGAGGGTCGACTATCAGGGCATCGGCCCTATATCCCTCTTGATACCAGCGGGGAATAATCTCTTCAGCTGTACCTGCTTCATAATAGGTATTGTCAAATCCCATTTTTTGGGCATTTCTCTTGGCATCTTCAATGGCTTCTGGGATAATATCCATACCTCTAAGAGTTTTGACTTTCTTTGCAAAGGCGAATCCAATCGTCCCGACACCACAATATGCATCAATCAGATGATCCTCTTTGCCAACATCCAGAGCCTTAACTGCTTCACTATAGAGAATTTCTGTCTGCTCAGGATTAAGCTGATAAAAAGCTCGAGGGGAGAGAGAAAACTCATAGTCGAGTACTCCTTCTTGAATACTCTCTTGGCCCCAGATAATTTCCGTCTTCTCACCATAGATTTCACTTGTTTTTGCTGTATTTGTATTGACTGCAACCGTAACGACTTCTGGAAAATCCTTGACTAGGTCTTTAACTAGTTGATTTAAATTAAGCTGGCGATTTGTGACAATGATAATCTGGACTTGTCCAGTTTTTCTCGCTCGACGTACCATGATGGTGCGAACACCTAGCGCTTTTCTCTCATCGGTAATGGGAATTTGATGGTAAGTGAGAAGCTCAGCTAGGCGATTCGCAATCACTTGGGTTTCCTTGTCTTGCACCAAGCAGTCTTTCAACTCTACGAGGTAATGAGAGTTTTGTGCATACAAGCCTGCCTTGACCTGATTGTTGAATTTTCGAGTCTGAAATTGCAGTTTTGCTCTATAATATTTTGGTTCTGACATTCCGATAGTTGGACGGATTTCATAGTTTTCATATCCTGCAGGAGCAAATTTTTTCAAGGCTTGGTGGAGCAAATCCGTTTTAAACTCTAACTGTTTATCATAGTGAAGGTGCATGATTTGGCAACCACCACATTCATTATAAATCGTGCAAGCAGGTACGACTCGAAATTTAGACTTCTTATTAACCTTTAGCAATTTGGCTTCAACAAAGTTTCGTTTAATGGAAGTAATCTGGCAATAGATGTCTTCTCCTTTAAGGGCTCCGGGTACAAACACTAAGGTTTTTTGGTAGAAACCGATTCCCTCGCCATTGATTCCCATGCGCTTGATTTTTAATGATATTTTTTGTTTCACTTTCAGATTCATACCCTTATCTTATCACATTTTAGGGTATAATAGAACTATGAAAATCACAAAACTTGAAAAGAAAAAACGCCTCTACCTGATGGAGCTAGATCATCAGCAAACCTCTTATATCACAGAGGATACCATTGTCCGTTTTATGTTGTCTCGAGATAAGGTCATTAGCAAAGAGGAACTTACCGAGATTCAGGATTTTGCCCAGTTTTCTTATGGTAAAAATCTTGCTCTCTACCATCTATCCTTCAAGGCTCGTACTGAAAAAGAAGTTCGTGAGTATCTGAAAAAGTATGATCTTGATAAAAAAATCATTAGTCAAGTTATCGCTAATCTAAAAGAAGACAACTGGATTAATGATCGTCAGTATGCCTACTCTATCATCAATGCCAATCAACTTTCTGGAGATAAGGGACCTTATGTGCTAGCTCAAAAACTGTCTCAAAAAGGGATTGCTAAATCAACTATTGAAGATGTTCTAAAGGATTTTGATCATACAGAAGTTGCTCAACGTGTTGCTGAGAAACTGCTTAAAAAACACACCGGAAAGCTTCCTGCTCGAGCCTTGCAAGATAAGATTATCCAAAACTTGACTAACAAGGGCTTCTCCTATGCTGATGCTAAAAGTGCTTTTGATGACTTGGACAGTCAAGTTGACCAAGAAACGACTCAAGAACTCATTTTTAAAGAGCTAGACAAACAATATGCTAAATATGCTCGAAAGTATGAAGGATACGAACTTAAACAGCGTTTAACCCAAGTTTTAGCTCGAAAAGGCTATGATTTTTCGGATATAGCCAGCGCTCTCAGAGAATATCTTTAATATTTTCGTGTAAAATTCAAAAAATTAGACCGATTTATGATATAATAGTAGACGATAAACTTATAAATTGTAGAAAGTTGGTTAGTTATGAAACTTCCAAAAGAAGGCGACTTTATTACAATTCAAAGTTATAAGCATGATGGGAGTCTCCACCGTACTTGGCGGGACACCATGGTACTAAAAACAACAGAGAACGCCATTATCGGCGTCAACGACCACACACTTGTTACCGAAAGTGACGGTCGTCGTTGGGTGACTCGAGAACCGGCTATTGTTTACTTTCACAAAAAATATTGGTTTAATATCATTGCTATGATTCGCGATAATGGAATTTCCTACTATTGCAATATGGCTAGCCCCTACTATCTAGATGAGGAAGCCCTGAAATACATTGATTATGATTTGGATGTCAAGGTCTTCACTGATGGTGAAAAGCGTCTCTTGGACGTTGAAGAGTATGAGCGCCATAAACGCAAAATGAAGTATTCTGATGATTTAGACTATATTTTGAAAGAGCATGTTAAAATCCTTGTTGATTGGATCAACAATGGACGCGGTCCTTTCTCAGAGGCCTATGTCAACATTTGGTACAAACGCTACATAGAACTAAAGAATCGGTAAAGTTGTCAAACTGGGGTGAGAACCCTGGTTTTTTATTTGAAAAACCCAGCTTTTCAGCTGGGTTGATTTCTATATATCTAATTTAGTAACAGTAAACTTGATGTGGGAATAGTCTTTCTCAACATCCTTATCCAACAAAAAAGCCGTGGCATTCTTCTTAACTTGAACAAGATCAATGTTTTGGGCTTGAGCTGCATAGACGCATCCACAATAACATTGACGATAGATATCATACTCCTCGCACATCTCCACCGAACGCTTGTAGCCTTGATTTTTCTTGAAATCACTTGGAAGATAGTGGGTGGTATAAATCTTTTGCACATCGATCCCAATACTGTTGATTGTTTGAGAATTCTTATGGGGACTGATGGTCAAAGCTGAACCAAAGTAGTCAAAGCCCAAGTCCATAGCCACTTGCGCTGTTTTGTCTAAACGGTAGTCAAAGCACACCTTGCAACGGTCGCCACCTTCTGGCTCTTCCTCTAGGCCTCTGACTAACTTACGGTATTCATTTGGTTCATAAGGTGCTTCTAGATACTGGACTGTATTTCCTGTTCGCTCATTAAAATCACTGACAAATTTTTTTGTAACATAAGCCCGTTTGTGATATTCTGCCTTGGGATGGATATTGGAATTAGCAAAATAGATGGTCACATCGGCGTATTTGGTCAGGTACTCTAGGGTGTAGGTACTACAAGGAGCACAGCAAACATGCATGAGAATAGTTGGACGTTGCTCATTTTTTTCCCAAACCTGAACCATTTTCTGCATGACACGGTCATAATTAACCTTCTGATTGGGATTCATCTTGCTCAGAATTTCTTCTACATCGATCATGTTCTTCTCCTTTTTCTAGTTTTATTTTATCATATAAGTTAGGAGAGCTCAAATCTATTTAGAAGTGAATATCATAAAAAGAAGGGATATGTATTCCCTCCTTTTGTTTTTTTATAAGTTGCTTTTACATCATCCCGCCCATCATGCTTGGATCCATGGCTGGAGCTGGGGATACTGGTTCTGGTTTATTGGCTACGACTGCTTCTGTAGTCAAAATCAAGCTGGCTACAGATGCTGCATTTTGAAGAGCAGAACGGCTAACCTTAACTGGGTCGATGATCCCCTCTTCAATCATGTTAACCCATTCACCAGTTGCTGCGTTGAAGCCTGTACCAAGCTCAGCATTCTTCAAGCGATCGATGACGATAGATCCTTCGAATCCTGCATTGTGGGCGATTTGACGAACAGGTTCTTCCAAGGCACGGAGAACGATACTACGTCCTGTTGCTTCATCACCTGTCAATTCTAAGGCTGCGACAGCTGGAATGACATTTACAAGAGCTGTTCCACCACCAGCAACGATACCTTCTTCAACAGCTGCACGAGTAGCGTTGAGGGCATCTTCAATGCGGAGTTTCATTTCTTTCAACTCAGTTTCAGTTGCGGCTCCGACCTTGATAACCGCTACACCACCTGACAATTTGGCCAAGCGTTCTTGCAGTTTTTCGCGGTCGAATTCTGAAGTTGTGGTTTCGATTTGTGACTTGATAACCGTAACACGGTGGGAAATGGCTTCAGGATTGCCCGCACCTTCTACGATAACCGTGCTGTCTTTGTCCACAGTCACTCTAGCAGCTTGACCAAGCGCCTCAATAGTAGCATCTTTCAACTCAAGACCAAGATCTTCTGTGATGACTGTTCCGCCTGTCAAGATAGCGATGTCTTCTAACATAGCCTTACGACGGTCACCGAAGCCAGGTGCCTTAACTGCTACCACGTTGAAGGTTCCACGAATCTTGTTCAATACAAGAGTCGGAAGAGCTTCGCCATCTACATCATCCGCAATAATCAAGAGAGGACGATTGCTTTGGAGAATACTTTCTAGAAGTGGCAAGATTTCTTGGATATTTGAAATCTTTTTGTCGGTAATCAAAATGTATGGATTTTCAAGATCAGCCACCATTTTTTCGCTATCTGTAACCATGTACTGTGATAGGTAACCGCGGTCAAACTGCATTCCTTCCACGACTTCGAGCTCTGTTTCCATACCACGTGACTCTTCAATGGTGATGACTCCATCTTTACCAACTTTTTCCATAGCTTCAGAAATGTATTCACCGACTTTCTCAGAACGAGAAGATACGGCAGCAACCTGAGCGATGGCTTCTTTGTTGGCAACAGGGATGGCATTGTTTTTCAAGGCTTCTACAGCTGCGGCAACTGCTGCTTCAATCCCACGACGAATGCCGATTGGGTTGGCACCTGCAGTGACGTTTTTGATTCCTTCGCGGACGATCGCTTGGGTCAAAACAGTTGCAGTTGTCGTTCCGTCACCTGCGATATCATTGGTTTTTGAAGCTACTTCTGATACCAATTTGGCACCCATGTTTTCAAAATGGTCTTCCAACTCGATTTCTTTTGCAATGGTCACACCGTCATTGGTGATGAGGGGCGAACCAAATGATTTTTCAAGAACGACATTACGACCTTTTGGTCCCAAGGTTACTTTAACAGTGTCTGCAAGGATATCAACACCACGGACCATAGCTGAACGGGCATCTGATGAAAATTTAATTTCTTTTGACATACTTACTTTCTCCTTCTATTCTTCAATGATAGCCAAGATGTTAGCTTCGCCAACGATGATGTACTTTTCATCGCCGTCTTTGACATCAATACCTGCGTGGGCTTCAACTAAGACACGGTCTCCAGCTTTAACACTTGGAGCAACCAAGTCACCGTTCAAGGTACGAACACCTTGTCCAGTAGCTACAACTTGGGCTGTTTTGGTTTTTTCTTGGGCTGAACCTGCGAGGACAAAACCTCCAACTGTTTGTTCTTTTTCTTCGATTTTCAAGACCACACGGTCTCCTAATGGTTTCAACATCTGTTTTCCTCCATGATGAACTACATATTATTAGCACTCTTTATACCTGAGTGCTAATTCATAGTTCTATTGTATCACTTGGTCAGAAATAGTCAAGAAAAAAGTCTGACTTTCTCAAGATAAAAAGCCTGAGAGCAACTCAGACTTTTCAATGCTTATACTCAATGAAAATCAAAGTGCAAACTAGGAAGCTAGCCGCAGGTTGCTCAAAACAGTGTTTTGAGGTTGTGGATAGAACTGACGAAGTCAGTAACCATACCTACGGCAAGGTGAAGCTGACGTGGTTTAAAGAGATTTTCGAAGAGTATTAAAATGGCAATTCCTCCTCTTCCAAAACCAAATCTGCCAAATCCTGTCCTGCGTTATTTTCACGCAAGGCACGTTGGGCGCGGCTTTCCAAGAGTTGGAAACCTGTCACGAGAACTTCGGTCACATAGTTGGTCTGCCCATTTTTCTCAAAGCGACGGGTACGCAATTCCCCATCAACAGAAATGAGGCTACCTTTAGTTGCGTAACTTGCCAAGGTTTCAGCCAATTTTCCCCAAAGAACAAGATTGATAAAGTCGGCTTCGCGTTCCCCATTTTGGTCTTTGTAACGACGGTTCACAGCAATCGTTGCGCGCGCCACTGACTTGTCATTGTTGGTTTTGTGCAATTCTGGTGTAGACGTCAAACGTCCAATAAGAATAACTTTATTATACATATTTTCTTCCTCCTACTTATCTATTCGCAGGAAATCAAAAAAGTTACAGAAATTTGTAACTTTTCGAGGAAATTTTTATTTTTTATGAATCATGAAACCTGTCGCCTGTTGATTGGCCATAATGGTCATATCTGTAATCTGCACACGGCGGGGCTGACTGGTCACATAGACCACTGTATCTGCAATGTCTTGTGCTTGCAGAGCTTCGATTCCCTGATAAACTGTCGCCGCCCGCTCTTTATCACCGTGGAAACGTACTCTAGAAAAATCTGTTTCGACAATTCCAGGCTGAATGGTCGTCACCTTGATATCCGTTGCAATGGTATCAATTCGCAGTCCATCTGAAAAAGTCTTGACAGCTGCCTTGGTGGCTGAATAGACCGCTGCACCCGCATAGGCGTAAATTCCTGCAGTTGACCCCATATTGATGATATGGCCTTGATTGGCTTTTACCATTGCTGGCAAGAAACAGCGAGTAACTGCCATTAAACCCTTGACATTGGTATCCAACATGGTCTGCATATCTAGCTCTTCATAGTCCTGATAGGGTGCTAATCCTAGAGCCAGTCCAGCGTTATTGACCAAGATATCAATCTGACCTATCGTTTCTAGAATATTGGAGCAGACAGTCTTGACCATGGCCATATCCGTAACATCCAGTGAAAAGGTCCAAACTGTTTGATTTGGGAAAGTATCTGCAAACTCTGACTTGAGGGCCTCTAGTCTGTCTGTCCGTCGCCCTGTTAGAATGACATTCTCCCCCTGCTCCAGATAAGCACGCGCAATCGCTTCACCGATTCCTGAGGTCGCTCCTGTAATCACTACATTTTTTGCCATCTTATTTCCTTCTATCTGATTTATCAGATACTAACAACTTCCTAGGCAGTCCAGTGTTTAGCTGGGTCGAATGGAGTTCCAACAACTTGGTCTTCTGATAATTCAATAATACCACGTTTTTGCGGAGCATTTGGCAGATGCAATTCACGAGGACTACACATCATGCCAAAACTCTTTTCACCACGAAGCTCGCCTGGGAAAATAAGATTGCCTTTTGGCATCATAGCTCCTGGAAGAGCTACAATGGTTTTCAAGCCAAGACGCGCATTAGGAGCCCCTGCAACAATTTGCACTGTCTTGTCACTTGCGACTGCCACTTGGCAGATATTGAGGTGGTCGCTATCTGGGTGAGCTACCATCTCGACAATTTCACCAACAACAAACTTAGGTTCTTTGTCGTTGACAATCTCTTCTGTAAAGCCTTCCACCTGCAACTCTTGGTTTAAACGTGCTACTTGCTCATCTGATAAAAAGACTTGACCACGCTCTGCAATTTCAAACAAACTTGAAAGGTCGAAAATATTCCAAGCCACTGTTTCTCCATTTTCTTTGAGGAAAACACGGGCTACCTTGCCTTTGCGCTCCACGTCCAGCTTGGCATCTCCGCTGTTTTTCACGATGACCATAAGGACATCACCGACATGTTCTTTGTTATATGTAAAAATCATTGTTTCCTTTTTCTCCTATTTCAGTCCTGCTAAAAAGTCGTTAATTTGTTCCTTGCTTTTACGGTCGCGATTGACAAAACGACCGATTTCCTTGTCCTTTTCTAGAACAACAAGGCTAGGAATCCCGTACACATCCCAGAGTTTGGCTAAATCCATATACTGGTCACGGTCCACTCGAATAAAGGTGAACTCTGGATTAGTCTCCTCAATCTCTGGCAAGGAAGGATAGATATAACGACAATCGCCACACCAGTTCGCCACAAAAAGGAAGACCTTCTTGCCATCCTGCTCGACAAAACCTGCTAGTTCTTCTATACTACTAGGAGTTATCATAAGACTTCCTCCTCATAGACCAGATCTTCATTTTCATAGACAAAGGTATAGTGACGACCATCCTCAAAAATGACCCCTCCGACGAGTCGCTCTAGACTACTTTCGTAGACTTGAACATAGAGTGTCACAATCTCACCCATATCTGAAAAAAGTTCGCGCACGATAGCGGTTAACTCCTCTTGTGTCTTCATGAGTTTGTGGTTATCTGCTGCTTTTTTGGCACCCAAAGCAAGGGCACTCAGACCAGCCACTGTCAAGACAGTCATCCATAATTTCTTAGCTTTCATACCATTCATTGTAACACAAAAAGGGTTTTAGGACAAATAGGGAAGCCGTATATGGGCAAGGAAAATCCCCTTTCCTCAATGAGGAAAGAGGACATCTTATCCTTATTGCCAAGCGCCTGAGTTGCCGACATAATAACCATCAGGTGTGTAGGTGTTGCGAAGCATTTTACCAGATGAGTCTAAGTAGTACCACTTGCCTTGGACTTGATCCAAGCATTGGACTTCATGGCACTTTCCTCCTTTGTTTACATACCATAAAGTGGGTACTATAAAACTCAGTAAATGTCCTGAACCACCGTGCGGTTTCCTTCAAGTGAAATGACTTTCTTTTCAAACTGCAAATTAGGCATGCAAGCAGCCAAATCCTTTTCAATTTCTTCTAACGCTTCTAAACGCATCTCGACAGAAGTGTTTTCATTTCCTTGAATGATGAAAATAGCATTTTTTGTATCTTCATCAAATTTGTAATGTTCACTATCGCGGACATCCAGCCAAGCTAAAACTCCATTTTCATCCCGATAGACATAGTCCGTCTGCGCAACGTGCTTCTCCGTTGACAAGATAGGTAGGAAAATGTCCTCCCTTTTGCTAACAGAAAACTCTATCTGCCCTCCAATCTTATCCAAATCATGCCCACCAATCGCCAGCAAATAAGAAAGCGCCTCTACATTGTAGATATCGATGATACTATTGATGTGAGGGAGAGAGCCACGATGCTGGATATTGCGAATGAGGGCGACTACTGTCGGTGGATTTTTCTTGACGCTACGCCCGACTCGCTGGAGCAACTGCCTATAACCTTGGACAACAGGAGACTCTTGAACTTCTTTTACATCACACTCTAGCGCCCATTTCTCCCTCTCCTCTTTCTTTTTCAGAAAAGCAAGAGGCAAATCAGCATGAGGATCGACGTTTTTAGCAATACCAATTACGACATTCTTGATCCCCAAGTCATACAAACTTTTATCTAAACAAAACTCCATAGGCAGGCACCTCCTTTGAAAAATGTACACCATCCTACCCTTATTTTACACCTTCTAGCCCCTGATTTCAAGGAAATCATCAACTCTCTCCCGACAAATAAAAAGAGAAGATCAAACTGATCTCCTCTGTGAGGCTTCTTATACTTCGTCGCTTGTTTCAGCGTCATCGTCAGAAAACTCGTCGTCTTCTTCGTTGAGATCCACGTCTTCACCCAAGTCATCAGGAGCGATTTCGTTGATTTCTGCATCGTAAGCTTCCACTTCATTTTTCTCATCATCTGGATTTTCATCATCATACGAAAGAGCTGGATCTGCTTCGTATGCATCTTCATCTTCGGGATCATCCGCATTGTAGTCAATGGCATCTGAATCGCCATCCATAAAGGCATTGACACGTTTTTTCTTAGCTTTTGGTGCTACTTCATCGTCGTCACTTTCTTCAAGAGCGATGATTTCTTCGTCAATTTCGTCTACACCATACCATGAACGAAGACCCCATTTGTTGTCTCCAAGTGAGATGAAGCTACCGTCAAAGTTCAACTCTGTGTAGAACAAAGGTAAAGCTTCGCGGATATCGCTGTTTGATGTTCCAAGGTAGTTTTGAATTTCGTTTACAAGATCGCTAAAATGCATCTCATGATCGCGACCACGAAGTTCCAAGATAGCACGCGCTACCTCAATCATAGATAGTTCACTTTTTTCTTGCCCAGCAAATACTTCTAATTCCAAAGCGTTTCTCCTCATTTTTACTACTATCGCCAGAGCGAACAGACTCTGACCTCATTTTATCATGTACTCTTTATTGTACGATAATTTTGCAGAATAGTCAAAGGTTAAATGGGAGTTCCTTTAGCATTTATATGTAAAAAGATTAACTCTTGAAAAGAATACATTACATTATGTTTAACTAATTCTTTCTAACATTCATAATAATTCAATCTTTTACAATCAGTTTCTTATAAAATTTTGTTATTTATTCATCAATGCTTCAATCAGAGTTCGTGAGCTGCCGAACTCATTTTCAAACATTTGATCAATAATATTTAAACACCTATCGGCAATATCGTCCCCCATATGTTTATCGTAAAGTTGCATCATCAATCTAGAAAGATATTCTTCTATTCGTCTATAATAATATGGTTCTAATTTCAATTTATTAGTTTTACTCACAATATTGCATACTGTTTCAAAAATGATATTTTCATATTCTGAAATTGATTCTTGTTTTTCAAGAGATTCTAAAAAATAATAATATAATTTATCTCTATATTCAGAAGTTAGTAGATTAAATATTAAATCCTTATCTTCTTTAATATCTAATAAATCATCCCAGAATAGTTGTGGTAAAATTTTTTCTAAATTTGTAACATTCTTACCTAAATAACTCAGTATAATCTTCTTTGATTTGTCTTCATGGTTCTTTTCCTTTAAATAATTAATAGCCATCTGACAAATACCTTCTACTTGAAGTCCACTTCCACTATATACAGTTGATTCCATATCTCCTTTATTTAAGTAAATTTCTGTAATCAGGCATGAAGCATTTTTTACAAGTAATGTATCTTTTGAATCAAAAGCTAACTGCAATAGACATTGAATTTGTTCTTTCTCATCTTCGTATAGTCTATACAAAATGTAGTTACTATGCCAATGAGCTAACATCTTTTCATCCGTAAAAATCCCTCTAAATAACTCTCTAGCAAAATCCTTATCTAAATCCAAAATTATATACAGAAGAAAAATAGCATTTAAGCGTATGTAATCAGTCTTATCATTAGCAAGTGAAATGATAGTATTTTTGAAGTACGAAATGTTTGTTGGTGAATTTTCTATTAGTTTTGTTAAAGCATGTATTCCATGACCTCTTAAAGTTGAGTATGACTGTTGTAAATAATTTTCCATAGTTTGATTCTCGTTAAATTTATCAAGAGCATCTAAATCAGTTTTCTTAAGATAATAATTAAGCCTTTCCAAAACTTTCTCGGACCATTCTATGTTTGCGTGTTTCTCTATGACTCGGAAAAAATAATAAAGATTCTCCCAATTATTTTCATTTACAAAATTTAATAGTATGAATTCAAGATCACTTAAAATAGTATCTGGAATTTTTTCTAAGTCTACAATCCCCCAGTAGACCATCTATATAATGTTCATTGATTTTATGATTAGACGATAAGTTTAAAAATAAAGAAACGTACTCTTTAGGATTTTTAGAAACAGTACTTCTAAAATCAATAGCCAATTCTCTAGGAGAAGACTCAATAAATATTTTTCTCTTACTATCCCATCTACATTTTGTCTCACCTTTTGGGCTGATAAGAATGTTTCTCCAAGTTTTAGGAGAAATATTCTTTCCTTGTAGCGGAGAAACTACACTTCCACAATGTGAACCATAAAAAGAATCAGGAAAACTATTAGATCGTTCTAATACCTTTAATAAGTCGATAACCTCATTACTTATCCTTTCTTTCGGTAAAACTGATAGTAATTCATATTGTAAACTTCCCCAAAATGGCCAATAAACCCTGTAATCATCTTGAGATTTATTTCTTTCAATTCTTCTTGCTAGTCTTTGTTTAGCCTCAGGTGAAACATAATGAATAATTTGTTCTTCAAGTTTATTATACATTTCTAACGAACAGCTCTGTGAAACTTTTGAAATCAACCGTTTGGCTAAAAATAATTTGCTTGAATGCCCTTGAGATTTTTCAAAGAGTGTTTTATCAAAATCAGCCAGTAAATATTCAACACAAGTATTAAAATAATTCGTAGGCAAGTGATACATTGCATCTAAAATAACTTCATTATAG
>NZ_AFUB01000050.1 GCF_000222705.1 Streptococcus mitis bv. 2 str. SK95
TTCAGCCCTTACTATAACTTGGCTAAACAGCTTTTTCCATGTGCTAGAATCGTTCTAGATCGTTTTCACATTGTGCAACATCTTAGCCGTGCTATGAGCCGTGTGTGGGTCCAAATCATGAATCGGTTTGAGCGAAAATCCCATGAATACAAGGCTATCAAACGTTACTGGAAGATCATCCAACAGGATAAAAGAGATTCTAGATAAGCTTTTTAGCTATTCAGAAGACCTGAAACACCACTATCATCTCTATCAGCTCTTGCTTTTTCACTTTCAGAACAAGGAACCTGACAAATTCTTCGGACTCATTGAGGACAATCTAAAGCAGGTTCATCCTCTTTTTCAGACTGTCTTAAAAACCTTCCTCAAGGACAAAGAGAAAATCGTCAACGCCCTCCAATTACCCTATTCCAACGCAAATTTGGAAGCAACTAATAAATTCATTAAACTCATCAAACGAAACGCTTTTGGCTTTTGACTTTCGGAACTTTGACAACTTTAAAACTAGAATTCTCATCGCTCTCAACATCAAAAAAGAAAGGACGAAATTCGTCCTTTCTCGATCTTAGCTGACTTCAATCCACTACAGTTGACAAAGAGCCAGAAAACTTCTCTTTTAAAATTGTATTATTTCTGATTTGGTCTGCAAGTTGCATTTATATCCAACTAGATCTTCAAGAATCGACGCATTGAAATGCCTGATCCAATTGCCCCAATGAAAATACCAATCACAAACAATAGGACTGTCATCAAAGGGATAAACACATCTGGCGTAATCATTGACAAGTTTTGCCCCACCAAGGATTTATTGACAGATTGATAAACCATATTGTAGATAAAGAATACAAGGACTGAAGGAATCGCTGCACCTAGTAAGCCAATAAAGGCACCCTCTAGCAAGAATGGTCCTCTAATATAGCCGTTTTTAGCTCCTACTAGACGCATGATTTGAATTTCACGGCTCCGAGAAATAATGGTAATACGGATAGTATTGGAAATCAAGAAAACCGCAATGAAAATCAAAAGCCCTGCAATAACCAATCCCCAAACACGGATAAAGGAAGCCAGTTCGAAAAGTCGTTGAGTGTTGGCTCCACCATCTTGAACTTCTGATACTCCCTCAATTTTCTTAGCTTCTTCAGCTACCGTTTTAACATCACTCGGAGAATTTGTATCAACGATATAGGCATCATAGAGAGGGTTGGCATCTCCTTCAAAGACCTTCCAATCGTCTCCCATCGTTTCAGTCAATTTTTGATACTGTTCTTCCTTACTTGAAAAAGTGACATTTTTAACACCTTGCATAGCTTTTAAGGCATCATAAACCTTGTGGTAGTCATTATTGGTAACTGTCTGACCTTCTTTTTCAATCGTTTCACTGTTATCTGCCACATCCTTACGAATGTAAACCATGACACGAACGTTGTTTTCAATATCGGTAGCCAGTTTAGCTGTATTAAAAATTACGGACGCAAACAGAGCAACGAGTGTCAAGGTAATCATAACCGAACTCACTGCTGCTACTGTCATCCAGCCATTTCGCTTTAAACTTTTTAACGATTCAAATAAATGGCGAAAAAATCTACTAATCATCGTATCCATATTCTCCTTTTGCTTCGTCACGAACGACACGGCCATTTTCAATGGCAATGACACGGTGGCGCAAGGTATTTACAATCTGGCTATTATGGGTCGCCATCAAGACAGTAGTACCTTGGAGATTGATGCGTTCCAACAGATTCATAATTTCCCATGAATTATCTGGGTCCAAGTTTCCTGTCGGCTCATCGGCAATCAAGACTTTGGGATTGTTCACAATCGCACGGGCAATGGCAATCCGTTGCTGCTCTCCACCTGAAAGTTCATTCGGGAATGAACGAACCTTATGTTTCAAACCTACTAGGTCCAACACTTCCATAACACGTTTTTTGATGTTTCGGCGATTCTCCCCGATAACTTCCATTGCGTAGGCAATATTCTCATAAACGGTTTTCTTAGGCAAGAGTTTATAATCCTGGAAGACAACCCCTACACTACGACGGAGCAGAGGGATATCTTTCTTTTTGATTTTAACCAGATTAAAGCCTGCTACTGTTAGGTTTCCTTTTTCGATCTTTACTTCTCGGTATAAAGCTCGAATAAAGGTTGACTTACCTGCCCCAGAAGGTCCTACGATATAGGCAAACTCTCCTGGTTCAATGGTGACAGAGACACCACGCAGGGCAGTCGTTCCATTGTCATACTTTTTGACAACATCTCTCATTTCAATGATTGACATATGAGTTCCTTTCTATTCTTAGCTGATTCGCCACTTGAGATAAGCGTCTATGAAACCATCAAGATCTCCATCCATGACCTTATCTACCTGAGCGACTTCAAAGCTCGTACGGTGATCTTTTACCATGGTATAAGGTGTGAAGACATAAGAACGAATCTGACTTCCCCAAGTGATTTCTTTTTTCTCACCTTTAAGGGAATCGACTTCCGCAGCTTTCTTTTCTTGCTCCATTTGATAGAGCTTGGCTTGCAACATCTTCATAGCACGATCTCTATTTCCATACTGGGTACGATCAACCGTTGATTGGACAACAGTTCCCGTAGGAATGTGTGTCAAACGCACACCTGTTGAAACTTTATTGACGTTCTGTCCACCCGCACCACCTGAACGGAAGGTATCCATTTTGATATCATCTTCACGAATCTCCACTTCGATGGTATCATCCAACTCAGGCATAACCTCAACGGATGTAAATGAAGTATGGCGACGTTTGGCAGAGTCAAATGGTGAAATACGGACCAGACGGTGAACACCCATTTCTGACTTGAGAAGACCGTAGGCATTTGGACCTTCAAAAGACAAAGTTACAGATTTGATGCCAGCTTCATCACCAGCTTGGTAATCCAAGACCTCAACTTTAAAGCCTTTGGCATTTCCATAACGAGTGTACATACGGAGCAACATATCACCCCAGTCCTGAGCCTCTGTACCTCCAGAACCTGGATGGATTTCCAAGATTGCATTATTGTGGTCATAAGGTTCTGACAAGAGAAGCGTCATTTCGTAGCTGGTCATCATCTTATCCAGTTCTGTCAACTGTTCAACCAGTTCATCATGGACCGACTCGTCTTCTGCTAAAAAGTCCAATAAAATTTCAACTTCATCCTGCAACTCCTCCATCTTGCGGAAGGTGTTGTAGGTATTTTTTAATTCATTTAATTCTTGCGACGTTTTTTGGGCCGCGATATTATCGTTCCAAAAATCAGGTTCCGTCATCTTGTTTTCCAAGATGGCAATCTCTTCCTCTAGTCCTTCGAGGTCAAAGAGACCCCCTGAAAGAAGCTAATTTTTCACGATTTGCGTCAATTTTTTGACGAATTTCTGAAATGTCCATAAATACTCCTTCATTCACATCGTTTCATTATACCACATTCTCTCATTTCTTTCCATATTTTGCTTGTTATTTCAAATTGTATACAAAAAAGAGGGCTTTCACCCTCCATTTTATAACTTTTTAGCAGATGTTCGAGCAATCTCCTCTACTTGGATACCTTGCGCTTCAAATTTCTCCTTCAGGAAGGTTAAATCAATCGTCCCATCAATTTGAACTTCAATAACAACCTTACCATCCTTGCGAGGAATATTGACTGTGTGTGAAATATTCAGATTTTCCTCTGCAATCAAGGTCACAATCTTGCCCAAAACCCCGACTTCATTTTCCGTAATAAACCGAACACGAATCCCTTCTTCTCCATAACCAGCGATTTCCAAAAAGGCTTGGAAAACATCACGATCTGTAATCACACCATAAACCTGTTGGTTGTCCACAACTGGAAGAATACCGATTTTATTTTTCAGCATAAGATAAGTCGCATCCTCTAGACTTGCATAACCTGACACTGTGATAACATCCCGAATCATGACGTCTTTGACTTTGGTCTTATTGAGAAGATAATTCATCTCATAGATAGAGAGGCTGGTTGCTTTAGATGGACTGGCTTCAGCAATAGTTCCTTCTGTTACAAGACCAACTAATTGGTCATTTTCGATAACAGGTAAACGGTGCAAACCTTGCTCGCGCATCAAATCTGCTGCATGTGCTACAGTCGTATCTGGACTGATATAAACTACCTTGCGGGTCATAAAATCTTTAACTGCCATGAGACTTCTCCTTCTTTATTGCTACTATAATTATACACTTTCTTACAAAAACTATCAAACGCTTTCATCTCTTTTTCAAGATTTTGTAACATTCAATCACAAAAAAGAGAGAAATAGCCTTCTCTCTTAAACTTAAATCGTAACAGAATCTCTATCCTTAATCATATAGCGTTTTAAAGAAGTTAAGCTAGCTAGCCAGTACAATAGACCACCAAAGATCGCAGTAAAGCCACTACCAGTTGTGAGCAGGAACATAGGACTCTGGATATGCTTTGTTATAGGGTTGTAAACAAATAGTACTGCAACTAACAAGGAAATGATTACACAAGATAATCCCACCAGGTTAAAGCCATTTGTAAACTCATAGGCGTCATGCCCTTCAAGGAAATAGGCTGAATGCAAATCAAGTTTTCGTTTTCTTAAGATAAAGTAGTCTACAACGATCATTCCGATAATGGGGCCTTGAATATAGGCAGCCAGCGAGATGAAGGAACCGAAGTATTCATCCACTCCTCCCCAAATCGTAAGCAGGCTCACATAAACCATCGCAATCCAAACCATTAGTTTATAGCTCACTTTGGGCATCCCGCTTTTTACAATCATACAGTTCACGTACGATCCTGTACCCTGGGTTCCAATATTGGCAAAAGCTACCAGTAGTAAACTTAAAAGGGCAAAGGCAGGAGTACTTAGAGTGGAAAGCATCGTCGTTGGGTCACTTTCATAGACACCTGTTTTGACAAACATGGCTAGAGCCATGACTCCACCTGTCGCAGCGAAGAATGGCGCAACAACCCCATACGATAATGCTGTAGCCCAATAGCCACTGCGTTCTGATTTTGCCAAACGTGGTAAGACAAAGGCTTGTGTAGACCAAGAAAAGGCTACGGCCACATTTCCTTCCCCTGACATCATAAAACGTTCAATCGGTGTCAAATTTTCTTGGATGGCAGGTTGGACATTCATAATATCCCTAATCGGAACCGCAACAAAACAGATTCCAACGATGATTAGCCCAACAAATAACAAGGCAACCACCAGGAAGCGATTAGTACCTTTAATCACCTCTGGCCCCCCAAGAGCAATCAGCGTTCCAAGAAGAACACAGAGAGTGCCTAGAATCGGTGCCCATACTCCCTTGTCTAAACCAAGCCCAAAATTATTTGCCAAATGAATCATGGAGCTGGCAAAAAGATTGGCGGTGACGGCGTACCAACCAAAATTTGCCAGACTAATCACGGTTGATAGAACGGCCACCCCTTTTCTACCTAGAACAGCTCTCAACCAAATCCATAAATCAATTCCATATTTAACAGCAAACAAGATTGGGAGACATTCAATAAAGACCCAGATAATGTTAAAGCTAAAAATATTAATCAACATTTGATTAAAGGTCAAATATTGAGCCACATAAGCTCCTTGGGTATAACACCAAGTTGCGATGGCAAAACCACTTGTCGATAAGAAGAGATCCCAGAAAGAATACTGACGATCCTTGTTGGTCATGGGAACGATTCCCGTTATGGTCTCCTGTTGAATGAAGTCATTCATCTTGGACATTTTATTGAATACCTCCTGTCATGGCTAGGATAATCAGAATATGATTGACTAGAATCATATCAATTACTTATGTAAAATTAACTTTCAAAAAAGAGGAAGCAAATAGATATAGATTAAGACTTTTATTTATCCTTAAATCGTAACGGAATCTCGATCCTTGATCATATAGCGTTTTAACGGAGTTAAGCTAGCTAACCAGTACAATAAACCTCCAAAAATCGCAGTAAAGCCACTACCTGTTGTGAATAAAAAGATTGGGCTTTGAATCTGTGCTGTTACAGGGTTATAAACAAATAGTACTGCAACCAACAAGGAGATAAATACGCAAGATAAGCCAACCAGATTAAAGCCATTTGTAAACTCATAAGCTTTATGTCCCTCAAGGAAATAGGCTGAACGCAAATCAAGTTTTCGTTTTCTTAAGATAAAGTAATCGACAACAATCATACCAATAATTGGCCCCTGAATATAGGCGGCTAGGGAGATGAAGGAACCGAAGTACTCTTCTACCCCTCCCCAGATGGTGAGTAGACTCACGTAAACCATAGCAATCCAAACCATTAGTTTATAGCTTACTTTTGGCATCCCGCTTTTAACAATCATACAGTTCACGTATGATCCTGTCCCTTGGGTTCCAATATTGGCAAAGGCTACTAGTAGTAGACTTAGGAGTGCAAAGGCAGGTGTGCTTAGAGTTGAAAGCATGGTTGTTGGATCACTTTCATAAACACCTGTTTTGACAAACATGGCTAGAGCCATGACTCCACCTGTCGCAACGAAGAATGGAGCCACAACTCCGTATGATAAGGCTGTAGCCCAATAACCACTGCGTTCTGATTTTGCTAAACGCGGTAAAACCAATGCCTGTGTAGACCAAGAAAAGGCAAAGGCAACATTTCCTTCTCCAGAAAGCATGAAGCGTTCTAATGGCGTCAAATCTCCTTGGGTAGCCGGTTGAATGTTCATAATGTCAGTGATAGGCACGGCTACAAAACAGATTCCAACGATAATCAGACCGACAATCAGCAGGGCGATGACCAAGAATCGATTGGTCCATTTAATAACTTCTGGACCTCCAAGAGCAATCAGCGTTCCAAGAAGAACACAGAGTGTACCAAGAACAGGTGCCCATACTCCCTTGTCCAAACCAAGACCGAAATTATTTGCCAAATGAATCATGGAGCTAGCAAAAAGATTGGCCGCAACGGCATACCAGCCAAAGTTAGCTAAGCTAATAATGGTTGATAGCAAGGCCACTCCTTTTTTTCCGAGGACAGCCCTTAACCAAATCCACAAATCAATCCCATATTTAACCGCAAACAGAATCGGGAGACATTCGATAAAAACCCAGATAATGTTAAAACTAAAAATATTAATCAACATTTGATTAAAGGTCAAATATTGAGCCACATAAGCTCCTTGGGTATAACACCAAGTTGCGATGGCAAAACCACTTGTCGACAGAAAGAGATCCCAGAAAGAATACTGACGATCCTTATTGGTCATGGGAACAATTCCCGTTATCGTCTCCTGTTGAATAAAGTCATTCATCTTGGACATTTTATTGAATACCTCCTGTCATGGCTAAGATAATCAGAATAAGGTTAATTAGAACCAAGCCAATGACTATAATAAAATCACTTTTTAGAAATGGCTGGGCAAACACATAGTTTGGTGATTCCATTTCTTCTAGCCTTCTTTTCGTTTCATTTGCTATTAATTCTTCAATTTCAGATGTCGGCTTCATCTCAATTCTCCTCCAAATATAAATCTAATGCAAGTTTTCCATACTGCTTGGTATAACGATACCAGATGTAGAGAAATTCACCTACTGGTTTTCCAACGCTTTCTTGGAACAGAGCCCATAAAAACCAATAATATGAAGTCACTGATACATAGGCAAAATAGTGACGTTTAGTTTTCTTATCTGGAACTTCTTGTAAATAGATCTCAAGTACCTTTTCAGCTTCTTCCACTGTATAATTTGAACACCCGATAAAGGTTCCTAAATCTCCTGCTGGATCTCCCATACCAGAATATTCCCAATCAATCAAGCTCATTTCGCCAGCTTCATTCAACAAGAAATTCGGGCTATAAGAATCTCCGTGGCAGAGAACCTTTTTCGTTTGCTCTTCTTGTAGAAACTTTTCGAGGACTGAGACATTCTTATCTAACTCTTCAAGCCCATCAAATTCAAAACGATTGCTGGCTTTTAGTTTTTGTCTAAAATCATCAATCCCCTCAAATTGATTAAAGGAATGATTTGTTTTTTCTCCAGATTGGTGCAAGAGTCTCAAGAGCTCCATTGCTTGTGCTACATCATCCCAATTATCATAATCTAGTTGCTTGGCATTAGGGATAAATTCTGAAATTTTCCAGCCCTCATCCTTGTTCATGGCGACAAAAGTACGGTCAATCTTTAATTTTGCAGCAATTTCCATGGAAGCCGCTTCACTAGCACGATCGATATAATTCTCCGTTCCTCTACCCGGATGACGGTAAACATATTTCTTCCCTAGGCAGTCAAATGAAAACGAAGTGTTTGTTAAACCGTCTTTTAGGGGTTTAATATTGACAATATCTGAAGCTATACATCCTAATGTCTTACAGATATTATCAATGATTTCCGAATTAGTATTCACCAAATAGTGTTCATCAAACTGACGCAACTCATCTAGTGAATCAAACTCCTTAACAATGTCTGCTGAATAATGCCGAGCTTCTAAAGGAAGCTCCTTGACGTGACGACTATAATAATCTTCCCAGAGTTGTTCGCGATATGGTTCGTGCTTAAATTCAGTTTCTAAAATATCTACAAACTTTTCACTAAATGCACGATCAAAATAAACGTGCCCCACCATAGCCCAAGTATTCGTCCCACCGATTTGAATATCGATAATCGTGTGATTGGAGTCTTCCTTAGAGCAGTATTCGTCTGTGTCCCCTTCTGCAAATATAGTCGAATAGTAACCCCTGTAAATGTATCGTTCAAACGGATTTTCCGCAAAATAATTATCCGAAGAGCAGATATAAGTGTTAGAAAGTTGGTCTCTGACTAGCATGAGAGAAGAACAGTTGTTGTACTTGTAGTAATCATTATTCACAACGATTTTAACACCAAATTTTTCTGCTAGATAGAACATTTTTTCCTGCAGATAGCCTACAATAACTGTAATATCCTCTATCCCAGCTTCTTGCAACTGCTTGATTTCTCTCTCAATCAAACGCTCACCTTTAACTTGAAGCAATCCTTTAGGTAGCTCATAAGACAAAGGAGCAAAGCGGCTACTCATACCTGCAGCCATGATAATGGCATTCTTCACCTGATACGGAGCTAAAGCCTCCTCACCTAAGTCAGTTAAATGATTTTCCTCACTGATCCACTTCTCTTCTTTACATTCCTTGAGAAGATTATTTACCGTCCCCAAAGAGATGTCTAGCTGTTCAGCCAATTGTCTCTGCGTAAAGTTTTCGTCTTTGTGAGTCAACAAAAAACGTAAAAGTTTAAATTGTTTTTCTGATAGCATATCCTCAGCCTCTTTTGTTCAATATTTTTATTTATTCTATTATATAATGAACGCATACTTTTGTCAAGTTAGATTCTATATTAAGAAAACAGGTGCTCAAATCAAGTCCATCAAAATAGGGACTAAACGAAGAAAGAGCCCCAAATTGGAGCTCTTCAAATTCATCTACAAAACAATCCACTGGATTGGAGGATTACTTATGCAATCCTTATCTGCCGACTAAAAAGGTCCCCCGGACTATAGAGGAATTGCTTCCGTAACTCTCATCCACCGACTAAAACAATCCACTGGATTGTTTTAGCCACCTAGGTATGCTTTTCTGACTTCATCTGATGCTGCGAGTTCTTTTCCTGTTCCTGATAGGACAATCTTTCCTGTTTCAAGTACATAACCTCGGTCAGAGATAGCAAGGGCCTTGTTAGCGTTCTGTTCAATTAGGAGAACCGTTGTTCCTTGCTTCTGAATATCTTGGATGATATCAAAAATTTCTTGGATAAAGATCGGGGCAAGTCCCATTGACGGCTCATCCAAGAGAAGGAGCTTAGGTGTTGACATGAGCGCGCGTCCCATAGCTAGCATCTGCTGTTCACCACCTGAAAGAGTTGCCGCATCTTGGTTTTTGCGTTCTTCCAGACGAGGGAAACGTGAGAAGACTTTTTTCAAGTTAGCTTGATTTTCTTCACGATTTTTCTTTAAAAAGGCTCCCATTTCCAAGTTTTCCATAACAGTCAATCCTGGAAAAACATGGCGTCCTTCAGGAACTTGTGAAAGGCCACCTGCCACGATTTTTTGCGCTGGCATCTTTTGAATTTCTTTTCCTAAAAACTGAATTTTACCAGCACTTGGACGAACCAAACCAGAAAGGGTACGAAGAATGGTTGTTTTACCAGCACCATTGGCACCAATCAAGGAAACAACTTCACCTTCATTAACCTCGAAACTTACATCACGAACCGCTTGGATCATGCCGTAATGAACAGAAAGGTTTTCAACTTTTAACATAGACATTAGGCTTCACCTCCTAGATAAGCTTCGATAACACGTTTGTTGTTCTTGATCTCATCCGGAGTCCCATGAGCAATCAACCGACCATATTCAAGAACATAGATACGCTCAGTGACTTCCATAACCAAATTCATGTCGTGTTCGATGAGCATGATAGTAATTTTAAATTCGTCTTTGATACGGCGGATCAACTCTGTCAATTCAGCTGTTTCTTGTGGATTCATCCCAGCTGCAGGTTCATCCAAAAAGAGGATTTTAGGTTCGGTTGCCAGAGCACGAACGATTTCTAATCGACGTTGTTGACCATAGGCCAGATTCTTAGCAAGAGTATCTGCGTCACCATCCAAATCAAAAATCTTCAGTAAGTCCAAAGCTTTATTTTTTAATTCTTCCTCATTCTTATAGAAAGCAGGTAAGCGTAGAAAGCTAGCGAGGACATGTTGTTTATGATGATTTCCAAAAGCGATGAGAACATTGTCTAAAACTGTCAGATCCTTGAACAAACGAATATTTTGGAAAGTACGACTGAGTCCAAGCGAAGCAATCTTATAAGGAGTTTTCCCATTTAGGAGGTGACCATCTAGTGTCACAGTACCTTCGCTTGGTTCATAAACACCGGTCAAGAGATTGAAAAGGGTCGTTTTACCAGCCCCGTTTGGTCCAATCAAACCAACCAATTCTCCCTCGTTCAATTCAAGAGTGACATCTCCAACAGCTGTTAGACCGCCAAAATGTTTGGTTAACTGTTTAACTTCAAGTAATGCCATTAGTTTTGTCCCTCCTTCTTAGATTTTTTAAAGAAACGTGATAGACTTAATTCCCATGTTCCAAGAAGTCCACCTGGTCTGAAAATCATAACCAATACAAGAGCCAAGGCGTAGATGATCATACGTACGCTAGCTACATCTTGAAGGAGCATATTTAAAATTCCCAAAACAATCGCTGAAACGATGGTACCAGTAATAGATCCAAGTCCACCAAATACAACGATAATCAACACATTGATGGAATTAATAAAGGTGTAATCTTTTGGCACAACAGATCCGATAAAACCAGCCTGAAGTGAACCAGCAATACTTGCTGTAATGGCACCAAAGACAAAAGCGATAATCTTGATTTTTGTAGTGTTTACCCCAACAGACTCTGCAGCAATCTCATCCTCACGAACAGATAAAGTAGAGCGTCCAATTGGACTACGTAAGAAGTTGAGAGTTGCAATAGTTGTGATCACCACAAATAGATAAACCATTTGCCAGTTGGTAAAGTTTGGAATACCTAGGATACCAGCAGCACCGTTGGTCAAACTTCCACCATTAATGATAAAAATACGGATGATTTCTGAAACACCTAGTGTCGCAACAGCCAGGTAGTCACCCTTCAAACGGAGTGTTGGAATCCCAACGAGCAAAGCGACTGCACCAGAAATCAAGGCACCCAAGACCATTGCTCCAAAGAAGGCACCATAGGTTGGTGATTTTGAGCCAATAATCGCTGCTGCATAAGCCCCAATCGCCATAAAACCTGCATGACCGAGTGAGAATTGTCCTGAAAAACCAACGATTAGGTTCAAACCTACTGCAAGGATGATATTAATCCCAATTTGTTCTAAAATTTGGATATGGAATAGATTAAGAACACCAGCAGAAACCAATACGCTAACCAATCCATAACCCGCTAACAGAAGGAATAACCAGAGAATATTTACTTTAAGATTTGTCTTCATTGTTTACACCTTCTCTTTCACATTCTTACCAAGGATACCTGCAGGACGAACAATCAGAATCAAAAGTAAGATTCCATATACGATAGCATCACGGAAATCAGACATACCGAAGGCAGTAGCAAATGTTTCCAACAAGCCAATCACAAATCCCCCTAGAGCTGCACCAGGAATAATCCCGATACCACCCAGTACGGCCGCAACGAAAGATTTTAAACCTGGAGTAACACCCATCAATGGTTCAAGAGAGTTGTAGTAAAGGGCGATTAGGACACCTGCCGCTCCAGCAAGGGCTGAACCCAGAGCAAAGGTAAAGCTGATTGTACGGTTTACGTTGATTCCCATCAATTGAGCTGCGTCACTATCAACTGATACCGCACGCATGGCTTTACCCATTTTTGTTTTTTGAACAATCACCTGCAATAAAATCATCAGGAGTAAGGAAACTGCTAAAATCATTAACTGTACGTTTGTCAAGCTGATTGGTCCTAAATCATAGCGAACTGTTTGAATGGCTTGAGGAAAGGCGCGAGTATTGGCACCGACTAAGTAAACCATTCCATATTCCAGTAGGAAAGACACTCCGATAGCTGTAATCAAAACAGCAATACGTGTAGAGTGTCGCAAAGGACGGTAGGCAAGAAATTCAATCACAACACCAAGCAGTGCGGTTCCTACCATTGAAATAATCAAAGCTAAAAAGAAATTCATTTGGAAAGAATTAATCAAAAAGTAACCAATAAAGGCTCCCATCATATAAATATCACCGTGGGCGAAGTTGATGAGTTTGATAATTCCATAAACCATGGTATAACCCAGGGCCAAAAGTGCATAAACACTACCCAGAATTAAACCATTCACAAGTTGTTGGAGCATAGCATTCACTCTTTTCTATTGTTATTTTTTAGAAAATTTCTCAATTTTCACAAGTTCATAAACACCGAAACAGGGAGTGAGTCAAAGGCTCATTCCCTATTTCAGCTACTATTCTAATGTTATGGTTTTACAACTTCTGCTGCTTCCACTTTACCATTATTCATGGTCATCATGTAAGCAGTTTTCACTGTGTTGTGATCTGCATCAAAGCTCGTTTGACCAGTCACACCATCAAAGTCTTTGGTTTTAGCAAGGTTGTCCTTGATTTCACCTGAGTTTTTAGCACCTTTTGCAGCATTAGCTACTAGGTAAACTGAGTCATAGGCCAAAGCTGAGAATGTTGAAGGTTCTTCGTTGTATTTAGCACGGTATGCTTCAAGGAAAGCTTTAGCTTTTGCAGAAACATCAACTGTGGTTGAGAATCCAGAGATGAAGTAAATGTTTGATGCTCTTTCAGCAGTTGCTTGTTGAACAAATTCTTCACCGTTAAATCCATCACCACCAACGATTGGTTTATCAATTCCCATTCCACGAGCTTGGTTTACAATTTTACCTGCTTCTGTGTAGTAACCTGGAACAACGATAGCGTCAAACTCTTTGTCTTTCATTTTAGTAAGGGCTGCTTGGAAGTCAGTATCACCTGCTACAAACGTTTCATCTGCTACAATCTCACCCTTGTAGGCTTCGCGGAAAGATTTAGCAATACCTTTAGCATAGTCACTAGCATTGTCCGTATAAAGAACAACCTTCTTAGCGTTCAATTTGTTTGTCACATAGTTTGAAATAATCTTCCCTTGGAAGCTATCTTGGAAAGTTCCGATAAATAGATATTCTTGACCTTTGGTCAAACCGTCTTGAGTCGCACTTGGTGAAATCAATGGAACCCCTGCTTGAGTAGCGTTGGCTACAGCTGCAGCAGTTGCACCAGATGTCGCAGGTCCTACGATAGCTGTGACTTTTGATTGGGTCACTAGGTTAGTTGTAACAGAGGCAGCCTCAGCAGTTTCAGATTTGTTGTCTTTGTCTACAACTTCGATTTGTTTTCCGTCGATACCACCAGCAGCGTTGATTTCATCAACAGCAAGTTGAGCACCTTTTTGTTCAGAAGTACCATAGGCAGCTACAGCACCTGTTTCTTCAAAGTTAAAACCGATTTTGATAGTCTTTTCGTCTACTGGGTTACCAGTTGTGTTTGACGCTCCTGACTTGACCTCTCCACAGGCAGCGAGAAGAGCTACGCTAGCAAGAGCCACAAAAGATAGGGCAAATTTTTTCTTCATTTTTAATCTCCTTATAGTTATTTCAAAAATAGTATGTTAAGAATATACCGAATTATCAGAAAATTGTCAACACTTTTGTCTCATTTTTTAAATGATAACGTTTTCTTCAGTGCGATAGAGATTCCCAACGAAGGGAGTTTCTAGCTCTTGAATGTGACAAAGCCTTACCTTTTTGATAAATCGTTCCTTAGTTAATTTCTCAACCAAGCCTTCTAGATTCTCAGTTGAGACATAAAGTTGCAGGTAGCGATGCTTTTTGGAATGATAGAAAACATCTCCATATTCCTGTAGTTTTTTTACATCTCTATTATAGTAGAGATAGATGATTAATCCTGATCGATTTGTTTTTTCAAACATGAGGAATCCTCTTTCTAAGAAATCTTCTCCTAATTATATCAAAAAAAGCAAACTCCGTCGAGTTCGCTTTCATGCTTTATTAGTTCAAAGAATTGTTGGCCATGATTTCATCAATAAAACCATATTCAAGCGTTTCTTGGGCGCTCATCCAGTAATCACGTTCCGCATCCGCATGAATTTGCTCAACTGATTTACCAGAGTTATCTGCAAGAATTTTCTCCAATGTCTTACGAGTTTTGAGCAAGTGTTCTGCTGCGATTGCCATATCCGTTTGTTGGGTACCACCACCTGTACCACCCATTGGTTGGTGAATCATGTACTCTGCATTTGGAAGCATGAAGCGTTTGCCTTTTGCTCCACTTGATGCAATGACAGTCCCCATGGATGCAGCCATCCCCATAACAATGGTTTGAACATCTGCCTTGATAAAGTTCATGGTATCAACGATTGCCAAACCAGCTGACACAGAACCTCCAGGTGTATTGACATAAAGGTAAATATCTTTTGTGCTATCTTGGGCATCCAAGAAGAGTAATTGGGCAATAACTGAGTTCGCCATATTATCTTCGACTGGCCCAGTTAGCATGATGATGCGGTCTTTCAAAAGACGGGAGTAAATATCATAGGAACGTTCTCCACGACTTGTTTGTTCAATAACTACAGGAATCATTCATTTCTCCTTTTAATGTTGAATTTTCTTAGTCATACGACTCAATATAGAACTATTATATCTTTTTGGTCAAAAAAGGTCAAATTTTTTGCTCTATACTATCGACAGAATCAAAAATTCAACCTCCTCGCGAAATTAGAAACATCCTCCAATTTCATCTTTAAGACTCTATCTGAGTCTTATTTCGTACCAAACAAGCGGTCTCCAGCATCTCCGAGACCTGGAACAATATAGCCATGTTCATTCAAGTGTTCATCCAAGGCTGCTGTAAAGATTTCTACGTCTGGGTGAGCTGCTTGAAGAGCTTTCACTCCTTCTGGAGCAGCTACAAGGCAGACAAACTTAATGTTTGATGCCCCACGTTTTTTAAGGGAGTCAACAGCCAAGATAGCTGAACCACCTGTTGCCAACATTGGATCCACTACAAAGATTTGACGTTGGTCAATGTCCTCAGGCAATTTCACCAAGTATTCAACTGGTTGAAGGGTTTCTTCATCACGGTACATACCGATATGACCAACTTTGGCTGCAGGAACCAAGCTCAAGAGGCCATCTACCATCCCGATACCTGCACGCAAGATTGGGACAATCGCCAATTTTTTACCAGCCAATTGTTTTTGAACTGTTTTTGTGATTGGTGTTTCGATTTCTACATCTTCAAGTGGAAGATCACGAAGTACTTCATATCCCATCAACATTGCAATCTCATCTACTAGCTCACGAAAAGCTTTTGTAGAAGTGTCTGTACGACGCAAGATTGACAACTTGTGTTGAATAAGTGGATGATTAATGACTTCAATTTTTCCCATTTTCTGAATTCCTTCTTTCAATTTATTCTTCTTATTATATCAAAAAATGGTTTAAAAAGCTTTATAAACCACTTATTTTTATTAATTTCTAAATCAAATCTGCCTCTTGGAGAGCTGTCTGAACAGTCTCTAATGGTAAATGGGTTAACTCGGTACCTTTTTCGTGATAAAGGTATTGGGCATAGTCATCCATTCGGTACTGGTTGATATAAACTACGCGATTGCAGCCAACTTGTAGCAGTTGTTTGGTGCAGTTCAGACAAGGGAAATGGGTCACATAAGCTGTAAATCCCTTAGGTACCCCTCGTTCGGCTCCTTGCAAGATGGCATTGACCTCGGCGTGAAGGGTTCGGACACAGTGTCCTTCAATGACAAGACATTCGTGGTCGATGCAGTGCTCCGTTCCTGATACGGAACCATTGTAGCCTGTTGAAATGACCTTATTGTCCTTAACTAGGACAGCTCCTACTTTGGCGCGTTTACAAGTGGAACGATTAGCAATCAGTAAGGCCTGGGCTGCAAAGTACTCATCCCAAGCTAGTCTTTTTTCTGTCATAAGTCTTCTCCTTGTCCTCTATTTTTTGAAAAATGGCAAGCGTAAATCTGCAATCTTTTCAGCTGGAACCTTCATGCCATCCTTGATCCATTTGAGCAGAACCGATACGATGGCAGAGCTCCAAAACGAATGAAGGTAGCTACTGACATCTTTTGATTTTCCGTGGTATTTTTCCAGAAATTCCTGCATAGCTTGGATAAAAATCTTTTCCAAGTGGTAGTCCAGAGCAAGTTGGATAACCTTGGCTTCTTTCTTGGCTGCTCGAAAAAGGTGAACCCAGACTAGATAAAGGTCTGTTCTGACATCGTAGTGACTGAGCTGCTCCATGATATTGTGTACGCTGCGTTTAAAGACGCTTTCCAAAATCTCTTCCTTGGAGTCATAATTGCGATAGAAAGCAGCGCGAGAGACACCCGCCCGCTTGACCAACTCTGAAATACTAATCTTAGCCAAGTCTTTTTTTTCCAGAAGTTGCAAAAGAGCAGTCTCGATCGCTTCTCTGGTCAAGAAATTGGATTCTTGATTTGATTTTCTGAGATTTTCAAGAGATTTTTCAGATATTTTGCGTTCAGACATAACAATTTCTTTCTACTTGTGACAACAGAGAGATGATACTTTTGTTTCAAGGGCTTTCATGATATAATTGTAAAAAAAGACAGAACCTTTGTCAATGTATAAGTGACAAAGATGGAGAATTTCTATGACTTGGAAGATTGTAGCTGACTCTGGTTGTGATTATCGTCAACTGGCAACTCCTGCTATTGATACTGAATTTGTTAGTGTTCCTTTAACCATTCAAGTAGCTGATCAGGTCTTTATCGATGATGCCAATCTCGACATTGACCACATGATGAAAACCATGTATGCGACTTCTGAGGCTTCAAAATCAGCTTGTCCTAGCCCTGATGATTACTTGCGTGCATTTGAAAGTGCCAAACATATTTTTGTCGTTACTATCACCGGTACTCTTTCAGGTAGTCATAATAGTGCACAACTCGCTAAAAATATCTACCTCGAAGAACACCCTGACACTCAGATTCATGTGATTGATAGTTTATCTGCAGGAGGGGAAGTTGATTTGATTGTCGAGAAAATCAATGACTTGATTGACCAAGGACTTTCTCATGAGGAAATTGTTGAAGCTATCAAAGCTTACCAAGAAAAAACAAAATTGCTCTTTGTTCTCGCTAAAGTTGATAACTTGGTAAAAAATGGCCGTTTAAGTAAGCTTATCGGTACAGTCGTTGGTCTTCTCAACATCCGTATGGTTGGGGAAGCAAGTGAAACTGGAACCCTAGAGCTTCTTCAAAAAGCTCGTGGTGCTAAAAAGTCCCTTCAAGCAGCCTATGAAGAACTCATCAAGGCTGGCTATGCTGGTGGTCGTATCGTCATGGCTCATCGCAGCAATGAAAAATTCTGTCAGCAATTGTCAGAACGCTTGCTGGAAACATTCCCACAAGCCAATATCAAAATCATCCCTACGTCTGGTCTCTGCAGTTTTTATGCAGAAGATGGCGGTTTGTTGATGGGGTATGAAATCAACTAAGATTATTAGCCACAAGAGATGCCAAGCATCTCTTGTTTTTTGTGGTACAATAGAGCTATGAAACATTTTGATACTATTGTTATCGGTGGAGGGCCTGCTGGCATGATGGCTACGATTTCTAGTAGCTTTTATGGTCAGAAAACTCTTCTCATCGAAAAAAATCGGAAACTTGGCAAAAAATTAGCTGGAACGGGCGGTGGTCGCTGCAATGTGACCAATAACGGAAGTTTAGATGACCTTCTGGCTGGAATTCCTGGTAACGGGCGCTTTCTATACAGTGTATTTTCCCAGTTTGATAACCATGATATCATCAATTTTTTTACAGAGAATGGTGTTAAGCTTAAGGTCGAGGACCACGGACGCGTCTTTCCTGCCAGTGACAAGTCTCGTACCATTATCGAGGCGCTGGAAAAGAAAATCACTGAACTCGGTGGTCAAGTTGCTACTCAAACAGAGATTGTTTCGGTGAAAAAGATAGACGACCAGTTTGTCCTTAAGTCCGCGGACCAAACCTTCACTTGTGACAAACTCATTGTCACAACAGGTGGTAAGTCTTATCCTTCGACTGGTTCAACTGGTTTTGGACATGAGATCGCCCGTCATTTCAAACATACCATTACCGAGCTTGAGGCTGCTGAAAGTCCTTTGTTAACAGATTTTCCGCATAAAACCTTGCAGGGAATTTCACTAGACGATGTGACCTTAAGCTACGGCAAGCATGTCATCACTCATGATTTGCTCTTTACCCACTTTGGTTTGTCAGGACCTGCTGCCCTACGCATGTCTAGCTTTGTAAAAGGTGGAGAGGTTCTCTCACTCGATGTTTTACCTCAACTTTCTGATAGCGATTTGATGTCATTTTTAGAAGAAAACCGTGAAAAATCCTTGAAAAATGCCTTAAGAACCTTGTTGCCAGAACGCTTGGCTGAGTTTTTTGTACAAGGATTTCCTGAAAAAGTCAAACAGCTAACTGAAAAAGAACGAGAACAACTTCTCCAGTCTATCAAAGCACTCGAAATCCCCGTCACAGGCAAAATGTCCCTGGCCAAGTCCTTTGTTACCAAAGGTGGTGTCAGTCTCAAAGAAATCAATCCTAAAACTCTGGAAAGTAAGCTAGTACCTGGGCTCCACTTTGCTGGGGAAGTTTTAGACATCAATGCCCACACAGGTGGCTTTAATATCACTTCTGCCCTCTGTACCGGCTGGGTGGCAGGCTCAAATCCAATAAGTACCAAATAAGAAAGGAAGTCCTTTGGAACATATTATTTTACTAAGAGGCGTTACTCCTAATGGAAAAAATGCTATCCCGAAAATGTCTTATTTGGTAGATATTCTGACAGAAGCTGGTTTTCAACACGTTCGAACCTATATTCAAAGTGGGAATATCATTCTTGAAAGTGACTTAGATTTAGAAGAAATACGAGAACGTGTTCATACTTTGATAAAGGAAAAAATTGGAGCCGACTTAAAAATAGTTATCAAGAATAAGAATGATTTTGAAAAGATTGTTCATGAGAATCCGTTTAGAGAAGACTATCTTCATGATCGTGTGCATGTGATCCTTTATCAGGGATTTATCCAAAGTCTGCCATTAGAAAATTTGAAAGCTGACTACGGTGAGGAAGAAATTTGTGTAGGCGATCACTGTCTCTACCTCTATCTCCCTAGAACTGCAAAACGAAAAAAGCTCAATACCAACTATCTTGAAAAACTGTTTGGCGTGGATTTGACCATGCGAAAGTTAAACGTCGTGGAAAAGTTACTAACAAAATAGGAAAAACAATATGAACAGACGAGAATTAGTCGAATTTGTCAACATGTGCATGATTAAAAACAGAAACAAGGTTCTAGTTCAAGATCGAGTTAATCCCGACTGGCCCGGAATCACTTTTCCTGGTGGTCATGTAGAGCGTGGGGAATCGTTTACCGATGCAGTTATCAGAGAAGTCAAGGAAGAAACTGGACTAACCATATCCAAACCTCAACTTTGTGGTATCAAAGACTGGTACGATGACGAGGATTATCGGTATGTCGTCCTCTTTTACAAAACAGAACACTTTACTGGTGAACTCCAGTCTTCAGAAGAAGGAAAGGTATGGTGGGAAGAGTTTGAAAATCTCTCTCAACTAAAACTTGCAACCGATGATATGTCTGATATGCTTCGTGTGTTTCTAGAAGAGGATCTCAGTGAATTCTTTTACTATAAAGACGGCGATGACTGGCTTTATGAGTTAAAATAAAAGAGCAGAAGAAAATGACCTGAGCTTCAAAAGTTAGATTTTGAAGCCCAGGTCATTTCTTAGTTCTTTTTAATCTGGTAATAAATAAGGTCCGCAACGTAGTCTTTTCTCTCCACACCATTGGCAATGGTTTTTAGATAGGTCATTCCAGCCTTTTCCATGACTCGGCCTGAAGCTGGGTTGAGACTGGCATAACGTGCTTTAACTTTTTGAAATCCTGCTTGAGTAAAACAGAAGTCTAATACAGTTTTCAAAGCCTCTGTCATCATACCACGGCCCCAATAGGTTTTACCTAAAATATAGCCAATTTCACAAGAAGAATCGTTCTCATTCACCTCAACGATGCTGATATCTCCTATCACTTGCTCTGGTTTTTCTTTGAGACAAATCGCCCATTTGAAATAGTGGGGATTGGCATAGGAGGCAACCCAATTTCGAACCGAGTTCCGAGTCACCTCAACATCAGGATGAGGATCCCAGGTGACATAGGTCAGATTCTCAGCAGATGAAGCCCAATTTTGAAACATGGCTTCCGCATCACTCTCCCCAAATCTTCTTAAAATCAAACGTTCTGTCTGTAACATTTGCGTACCGATTGCTTTCATAATGTTACCTCGCTTTCTAAGCTTAAGGCTCAAGCAAAAAAGGTTCAACAGAACCTTCTTCGCTTTCTCATTTCTAGGCTCAGGGTAAAAACCTCCACTGGAGGTTCCTCGTTTTCCCGTTTCTAGACTCGGGCTGAAAACCTCCACTGGAGGTTTTCACTCCCAAAAGTCATCAAAGACAGTAATTGGTAGGTGGCGTTTGTGTTGGCCTTTGTGCCACCAGTTTTCAATAGTTGCTTGAGCTTCTGGGCTGATTGTTTTGCCTTCTAGGTAGTCATCAATTTCGTTGTAAGTGACTCCCAAGGCTACTTCGTCTGCAATACCTGGTTTTTCTTCTTCCAAATCTGCTGTTGGGATTTTTTCATAGAGGGCGGAGTCTGCACCAAGCTCCTTCAAGAGTTGTTTTCCTTGACGTTTATTGAGGCGGTAAAGAGGGAGAATATCCGCACCACCATCACCAAACTTAGTAAAGAAACCTGTGATATTTTCCGCAGCATGATCTGTACCAATGACCGCTCCGCTATGGGCACCCGCAAGGGCATATTGGGCAATCATACGACTACGAGCTTTAATATTGCCCTTGTTAAAGTCTGAAACAGGACTTCCTGTCGCTTCAACTGCTGCTGTCATTGCATCAGATGATTCCTTGATATTCACAACCAAGCTGACATCAGGCTGGATGAAAGCGAGGGCTTTTTGAGCATCCTCTTCGTCAGCTTGGACTCCATAAGGGAGCCGAACAGCGATAAATTTGTAGCTGTCATCTCCTGTCTCTGCTCGCATTTCTTCCATAGCTAATTGTGCCAAGCGCCCTGCTAAGGTTGAGTCTTGTCCTCCAGAAATCCCTAGTACAAAGGTTTTAAGGAAAGGGTGTTTTTTCAAGTATCTCTTTAAGAAATCAATCGAACGACGAATTTCCTCCTGAGTGTCAATCACTGGCTTGACACCTAGTTGCTGGATAATGGTTTCTTGCAAACTCATTCTTCTTCTCCTTCACCAAGAGCTTCCTTGCGCATCTTATCAATCAAGTCCATTTTATCTTGCCAAATATCACGCGCCAAGTCTACTGGATAATGTTGCGGATTGAGAACCCGTTTATACTCATCCCAAAGCTTATCAAATTCTTTGCGGGCATAATCCTGAATGTCAGTCAAACTAGGCAAGTTGTAAACTAATGTTCCTGCTTTGAAAATATCCACCAAGAGAGGAACGGCATCAAAATTTCGAACGGTCTTTTTGATGTAGGTATAAGTTGGATGGAACATCTTGATTTCTGTCATGTTACTCACATCCACACCATCATAGGTGATGTAGTCGCCTTCTGACTTGCCTTTTTCACGACTGGTAATGCGCCATACCTGCTTCTTACCTGGCGTAGACACTTTTTCAGCATTATTGGACAATTTGATGGTATTGCGCATCTGACCATTTTCATCTTCGATAGCTACAATCTTATAAACTGCCCCAAGAGCAGGCTGATCATAGGCTGTAATCAGCTTGGTACCCACCCCCCAAACGTCAATCTTAGCGTGTTGCATTTTGAGGTTAAGGATGGTATTTTCATCGAGGTCATTGGAAGCGTAAATTTTGGCATCTGGATATCCAGCCTCGTCCAGTTGTTGACGGACTTTCTTGGAAATGTAGGCAATATCCCCGGAGTCGATACGAACGCCTTTAAAATTAATCTTATCTCCCAACTCACGCGCTACCTGAATGGCAGCTGGCACACCGATACGAAGCGTATCATAAGTATCTACTAGAAAGACACAGTCACGATGGGTTGACGCATAAGCCTTGAAGGCTTCATAGTCGTTTCCATAAACCTGTACCAAGGCATGGGCATGAGTCCCCAATACTGGAATACCAAAGAGCTTCCCTGCTCGCACGTTGCTAGTTCCGTTGGCTCCACCAATCACGGCTGCGCGTGTTCCCCAAATAGCTGCATCCATTTCTTGCGCACGACGTGTCCCGAACTCCATCAAGGGTTCATCTTCGATGACCGAACGAATACGTGCTGCCTTGGTCGCTATCAAGGTTTGAAAGTTAACGATGTTTAAGAGAGCAGTCTCGACCAATTGACATTGGGCTAGAGGGCCTTCTACCTGTACAATTGGTTCATTAGCAAAAACCAAGTCCCCTTCCTGGGCAGAACGAACCGTCAACTCCAAATTGAGATTGCGGAGGTAGTCTAAGAATGCCCCGTGATAGCCAAGCGACTCCAAGTAGGCAATATCGCTATCTGAAAAGCGCAAGTCTTTAAGATAGTTCACAATTCTTTCCAAACCAGCAAAAACTGCATAACCATTCTGAAAAGGTTGCTGGCGGAAATAAACTTCAAAAACCGCCTTTTTATTGTGAATCCCTTGGTCAAAGTAAACTTGCATCATGTTGATCTGGTACAAGTCCGTGTGCAATGTCAAACTATCATCTGGATACATCTGTTTTCCTTCTTCCTACTTTACAAAGGTATGAACGTATTCTACCACTTTCACACCGTCCGATAAATTAGTACTATTATAACACATTTTACCGAGATTGATAAAAAACTAACAAGCTATTCCATAGTCTCCAGTTCATCCATATCTTGCTCAAACTTTTTCTGAGCCCATTCTCCAAAATTTCTTAAAGTAAGGTTTCCAATAAAAACCCATGGAAAATAAAGAAGATAAGTAATGCCCCAAGTAGACAAGTATTTAAAGTTCAAAGGATTGTGCTGATAAATTTCGATATTGAATTGATAATTCTGCAACATCAAGAGAGTCGTAATAGCGAGAGTTACCAGCAAACATCCTACAATCGTAAAATGAAAACGACTATAGTAGGTCACTCCAAGTTCTCGTGCACGATTGAAAAAGAAGAAAATTCCTAAAAGAAGGGTAACCAGAAGAATATCAGGATTAAAAAGAGCAGGTGCTAATACAGCCACCAAATAACTTAGCAGAATGAGCCCGATAAACACATAAAAAGACTCTGTTCCTGCTTTGTTGATCAGTTGTTCTTCTCTTTCGTCTAATAATTGATAATAAAAAAATCTATTCTTCATCTTCTTCCTCCCAAACTTGCTGATTTCTGCGATTCAAGTATAGGATAACTCTATCCATAGAATAACTCCCAACGAGATAGATGATAACTGCTAGAACCACTTTTAGGGAGTACTTCCAAGTCAATAGACTGACCAGTTCCTCGCGATTACCTACGATATCAATCAATAAAATCACTATAGAAAATCCCAAAGCAGATAAAATTCTTTCTTTTCCAGTATTCTCAACAATATCTCGAATATCAATTCCTACATACATGCGGCGAATAATGGCATACAAACCTACTCCAATCAATAAAAGTAATTCTGGTAAATAGGACAGAAGCGTTAAATTGAAGATATAAAGTTTGGCAAAAATTTCCAGTGCCAAAAATAGGCACATTCCCAAGAGAATTTCTCCTGAAATCTTTCCATCCAATTTTTCCGTACGTTCATCTTTGATCACAAGTTTTTTTCTATTTTTCATCTTCTTCCTCCCAAAATAGTTGGTCTAATGTTTTTCCTAAGCATCTACAAATAGACTGGCAGAGGGAGAGACTAGGATTGTATTTCCCAGCTTCTATCAAGCCTATAGTCTGCCTAGTAACACCAACAGCCTCTGCCAAATCCCCTTGTGTTAAATCAAGCTCCACACGAGCTAGTTTTAACTTTAAATTTTTAGCCACTAGCGTCCTCCTTCACATTTTTAAAAAGTTGCACTTCTTTTTTAAAAATATTATACCATATATCTAACTTAATGCAATATATAAATGTCATTTTGTAAGATTTTATTAACAAAAAAACTCTCTACTACAAAAAAATAGAGAGCGCTGCCTTTAAATATAGGATTTCAAAATATCAACGACATCACTTCTTTTCTTGACCTGATAGGCCTTGATGCCCAATTTCTCAGCTGCGATTGTATTGTCCTCAATATCGTCTAGAAAGACACAATTTGTAGGATCTATCTGGTATTTATAGAGAATCTCCTTAAACATTACCAAATCAGGCTTTATAGCTTTTATATCACAGGATAAGACAAAGCCATCTAAAAGTTCTTTTAAGGGAGATAGTTGCTCTTCCAGCAAGTCATAAAATACCTTTGAGGTATTGGACAAGACAAAGATGCGATGCCCCTTTTTCTTTAGTTCTGACAAGACAGGAAAGACTTCCGTATAAATGTCAATGTAGCTAGGCCAGTTCCAGATAACTTCTTCGACCTTCTTTTGATAGGTCCTGCCAATCATTGACACAACTTTAAGCACCAACTCTTCTCTCGTCATGGTTCCAAGATCTAATCTTTCCCAAAGCCCCGACTGAAAAATGACCTTATCTAAAATCAAATATTCTTCCCTCGTATCCGAAACACCTTGTAAAATCTTATCCTTGTTCCATTCTAATAAAACGTTACCCATATCCAATATTATGTCCATTTGCCCACCTCCATAGTGATATGAAGAATTGATCTTTATTTCTCCATTTTCACCTTACAAATCCTTTTGGTAATAATATCTTTGCCCTGTATAGGGATAGTCTTGCAAGGTAAAGACTTCCTTGTAGTCATGCCTTTTATAAAAATCTGGAGCTTGAAACTGGTAAGTATTGACAAAAGCAAAACGACAGTTTCGATTCTTAGCTTCATTTTCTGCCTGTTGCAATAGTTTTGAACCGATTCCTTGCCCTCGCAGTTCCTCTGTTACAAACAAATACTCAATTTCCAACCAATTTCCGAAAGTCTCTGCTACTAAGCCCGCCAAGAGATCGCCCTTTTCATCTTCAACATAAAGGTTCAGTGGCTCGCTTTCAGCCTCTTCTCTTTTGGAACGATTATAAGCACGAATCAAATTCCCTATTTCTTGCGCTTTATGAGATTCCTTATTTTCCAATCTAACGTGCATTCAAACCTCCTAATAAACTGTTACAGCTTGATTATAATCTTATTTCAATAGACTGTCAAACTAGAAAAAAACTCACCAAGCTGAGTTGATGAGTTCATGAGTTATTTTCTAAATTTCCACTGGCTATAAATTCCGAAACCGATAATCCAGATAGCTGAACCAATTGCTCCCATAAAGGTGGATTCTTGTAAAAAGAGGGTTACAAAGACAAAGATAAAAAAGAGCATGGTTAAAGGATTTAGAAAACGGTAATGGGGCATGAGGTAGCCATCCGCCATGAAGTCTTGTGACTTGCGGTATTTGAGATGAGCCACCATGATCAAGATATAAATCGCGATGTAAACACCTGATGAGGACGCCGTAATCAAAGCAAAGGCATCTGAAACACCTGGCAAAACATTGATAAAAGCTGCCAGAGCAATTAAAATTGCTGAAGCAATGATGGCATTTTGTGGAACATTGTGACGAGAAAGAGTATCTGCCTTAATAGCTTTTAAGAAGCGATTGGGTGAATCATGAGCAATCTGGTACAAATGCCGACCTGTTGAGTAGAGAGTTGAGTTAAGAGCAGACGCTGCCGACGTCAAAACAACGAAGTTAATCAGAGCTGCCGCCCACTTGATACCTGCCAGCTCAAAAACCGTTACAAATGGTGAATCTGAAGAAGCAAGTTCTCTCCATGGAATGATAGACATAATGGCCAATAGAGCTCCACCATAGAAGAAGACAATTCGGAGAGGAATTTCCTTAACTGCTTTTGGCAAAACCTGACGAGGATTCTTCGTTTCAGAGGTTGTCACTCCGATAAACTCAATCATCAGATAGGCAAAAAATACCATTTGAAAGGCCATGACAAAGTTCATGACTCCATTTGGAAAAAGGGAGAACTGGTCGCTGATGTTTGCCAAACTTGCAGCCCCATGCGGCGTCTCAAATCCTGTCAAGACCATAAAGACTCCTGTTGCAATCATAGCTAAAATAGCCACAATCTTAACCATAGCAAACCAAAACTCGACTTCTCCAAAGAGCTTAACCGCAATCAGATTGACCAAGGCCAAAATCGTTAAAAAGACAATCTGAATCAGCCAACTAGGCCAAGAAGGAAACCAAAACTGAACATAATGCGAAATCGCAGTGATTTCTGCCATACCGATAAAGACAACAGACAACCAATAAGACCAAACAGAGAAATACCCCCAGCCTTTACCCAAATGACGGGTGATAAAGTTGATAAAAGTATGTTGTTCTGGATCCTGGTAGAGCATCTCTCCAACAGCCCTCATCATCAAAAACATAAAGGCTCCTGTAATCATGTAAATCAGGATGATAGAAGGTCCAGTAAGGCTGATAGAACGACCAGCACCTAGGAAAAGTCCTGTTCCGATTGTCCCCGCAATGGCCATCACCTGAACATGACGATTGGTTAAACCACGCTCCATTTTATTTTTTTTCTTATTTGAACTCATATAGTCTCCTATTTATTCAAAAAATCAAAAAGGAGTTGAGCAAGTCAAGACCTCCACTACTCCATTTTCATTCTATTCAGGCTGTTTTTTCAACCTTTAAGATTTTGACATCATAGCTACCAACTGGTGTCTCGATGGTCGCTGTATCACCAGTCTTTTTACCAATCAAGGCTTGTCCAATCGGACTTTCATTTGAAACCTTACCAGCAAAAGCATCTGCACCTGCGGAACCGACGATGATGTAGACTTCTTCGTCATCTTCCCCAATTTCTTGGATCGTTACAGTCTTACCGATAGCCACTTCATCTTGGGCAACTGCATCGCTATTAACGATTTCAGCATAGCGGATTTTTGTTTCTAGACTTGAAATTTGTCCTTCAACAAAAGCTTGCTCATCCTTGGCTGCTTCGTACTCGCTGTTCTCTGAAAGGTCTCCGTATGAACGAGCAATTTTGATACGTTCTACCACTTCAGGACGACGAACGAGTTTCAACTCCTCTAATTCTTTTTCTAGCTTTTCCTTTTCTTCAAGGGTCATTGGGTAAGTTTTTTCTGCCATTTTTCTCAACTTTCTTTTCTTAATTTGTTTTTAAAACAAAATTATGTGGAAAACCACATAATTTTAGTTTGAACTACTTGATTGTGTTAGTTTGCTATTGATGTGTTCTGCAACGTTTTGATCATGTTCTTCTTTGGTCGTTGCAAAGTATACTTTACCATCTTCGACATTGGCTACAAAGTACAAGTACTCACTCTTTGTCTGATTTACACTTGCTTCAATCGCATCCAAACTTGGACTATCAACCGGTCCAGGCATGAGGCCAAGGTGCGTATAGACATTGTATGGAGAATCGATATTTGTATCAATTCCAGCGTCATCCGCTAAACTAATCTTTTGACCAAGTTTTCCTTGAGCATATAGGATAGCGATATTACTTTGAAGTGGCATACCGAGATTTAGGCGGTTATAGAAGACACCAGCAATCTTCTTGCGGTCTTCTGAATTAGCACCTTCTTTTTCAACAAGAGAAGCGATGCTGAGTAATTCATTGACTGTCAGATTCTTTTCTTTAATTGAGGCGTAATATGATGACATGGCCTTATCCATAGCAGCTAACATCTCATCAATCAAACTTTCAACTGTAGTGCTTTCTTTGATGGTATAAGTTGCTGGGAAAAGGTAACCTTCTAGGCGATAACGAACCCCGCTATCTTTTGTTGGTAGACTTCCAAGCAAGTTTGGATACTTGGCTACTACTTGAGAGATAAAGGTCTCATCTTGAGCTTTTGCCAAGAAAGCATCCGCAGTAAGAGGTTCTTTAAATTCACCTTGAAGTTGTCCTACTGTTTGAGCGATTTGCTCTAATGTATATCCTTCTGGAATTGTCAGGCTTGCAAGAGCTGGTTCTTGTGGTTCAGGAGTTCCCCCCTTTTGCAATTCTTGGATCAATTCATCCGTACTCATGCTCTTCTTCAAGTTGTAATAACCTGATTTTAAGTCTGCGCCCTTATATTTAGCATAAAAGCTAAAGATAAGTCCATGTTTAACAAGACCAGATTTTTCCAAAGTGCTCCCAATTTCTTGAATATTTGAACCTTCTGGAATTTGAACTGTCACATAGTCCTTAGAACTTGCATCAACAGGTTTCAAGGATTCTTGAACGTATCCATAACCAAAGAAGCCACCAATACTTACGAGCACTAGGAGAACTAGGAAAGTTAGCAAACAGCCTTTAGCTTTTGATTTCTTCTTTTTCTTAGCTGGCTTTGTTCCTTCACGACGACTGCGTCGTGGAGCATCCGCTAGGTTATCAACTTTCTCAACTGGAGCCGGGACTACATTCTCCACAACAGGAGGGACTGATTCTTCTTTTTTGTCATCTGTTTTATAGGAAACAGCCACTTTAGTTGGAGTAGTGTTAAACTCTTTGTCTTCCTTTTTAGGCTCTACAGCATCAATCTTGGCTGGTGCAGGCTCTTCTAGTTTTGACTCTTCTGATTCTGGTGCTGTCACTTCGCTTGATTCAAAACTTGGGCGTGGTGGCACACTTGGGGCATTTTTAAGGATTTCATCCACAGTTGACAGAGAGTCTACCATTAAACCTTCTGTGGCAAGATTTGGTTCTTGTTCAGAAGGAGCGGGTGGAGTCACTTGAGAAGATGGAGTTGGGGTGGTCGGACTTTCATCTTCTTTCCCTCTTCTTTCTCTCTCTCTGACTCTCTCTAAATCGCGTAAAATCTGTTCTTTAAAGCTTAACGTTTCTTCTCTTGATTTCTCGCTCAAAAGCTTTACCTCCTTGTTGGCAATCCATAACATTATATCTTAAAAGTCGCAGAAAAGCAACAAAATATACCTTTCTCCAACTATATTTCTTGTTTTCAAGGCTTCCAAACCATGTTATACCAGGTCTCACCTGCATAGGTAGATTGGGATAGTCCTTCATTGACAAAACCATGTTTCTCATAATATGAGATAAGATAATCATGGCAAGTCAGGTTAATGCCTTCTCGTTCATGTTCTAAAGCGACTTCTTTTAGGGCAGTCAGCAATCTCTTACCGACTCCCAAAGCTTGCGCTTCTTTAGCAATGGATAGACAGGTCACAGAGATATAGCCACCAGATTTGTGACTATGGTCTTCTACTTCTTCAGTAAAGGACTGATCTTGTAGATGGCGGTCTGGGACGACTGGACCTTCGATATAACCAAGGATACGTCCCTCCCTTTCAGCTACAAGAAAACTGGTCTGAATTTCCCGCAAATGCGCCTCAAAGACCGAACGAGGAATAGCTTCTTCAAAGGAGAAATTCTCTAGCTCTATCTCTATAATTCGATCTAAATCTGAAAATCTCGCTTGTCTGATTTTCATATTTCCTCCTGATAAAAGGGATTTTCCCAAGTCATATACCATTCAGAACCACTGTCATATTGACTCTCTGTCACTTCTTCTCCAACAAAGCCATTCATTTCAAAATAAGATAGCAGCTCATCAGGACTTTGCAAAAGAATACCTTGGTAATCTAGTTCAACTGCCACCTGTTTCAAGGATGCAAGAAGAAGAGTTCCCAAACCTTGTCTACGATGGTCAGAATGAATGGTCAATGATTTTATTTCTATCCATTTGGGATGAAGATACTGAGCTTCTCCTAAAACATAGCCTAGGAGCTGATTTTCATCCCTAGCTACAAGAAAGGTATCCGCAGTTTTACGGATACTCTCTTCTAAAGATTGACGGCTAAGTGCCTCTTCTGATGAAAAATTGACTTCTTCAATCGCCAACATTTCGTCTAAATCTGATAAGGTGGCTTGCCTTATAGTAATTGGAATTTCCATTTGTTTTTCCTATTGGACGTTACTTGTCAGATTCGACAAGAGACGTTCAAATGAATATTCATAGGTTTGGATGTCTCCTGCTCCCATAAAGACGTAAACAGCATTGTCATGGTCTAGGAGTGGGGATACATTTTCAACTGTGATGACTTGGTTTTTCTTAGTGATCTTGCTTGCTAGGTCTTCTACCTTGACATCTCCGTGATCTACCTCACGTGCTGATCCATAGATTTGCGCTAGGTAGACGGCGTCTGCTTGATTCAAAGCGTGAGCAAATTCATCCAACAAGGCAATGGTTCTTGTAAAGGTATGCGGTTGGAAGATTGCTACGATTTCCTTGCTTGGGTATTTTTGACGAGCTGCATCCAAGGTTGCAATGATTTCTGTTGGATGGTGGGCAAAGTCATCAATGATCACTGTATCATTGACGATTTTTTCAGTGAAACGACGCTTAACACCTGCAAAAGTTTTCAAGTGTTCACGCACCAAGTTCAAATCAAATCCTGCTGTGTAAAGAAGACCAATTACAGCTGTCGCATTCATGATATTGTGACGACCAAAGGTTGGAATGTGGAATTGTCCCAATTCTTGACCACGGAAGTGAACTGTAAAGGTCGAACCCGTTGTTGAGCGAAGGAGATCACTAGCCACAAAGTCATTGCCCTCAGCTTCAAAACCATAGTAATAGATTGGCGCATTAGCTGTGATCTTACGCAACTCAGCATCCTCACCGTATACAAACAAACCTTTCGTGATTTGTTTGGCATAGTCGTTAAAGGCATTGAAAACATCCTCTAGACTTGTAAAGTAGTCTGGATGGTCAAAGTCAATGTTGGTGATGATGGAGTATTCTGGGTGGTAAGGCATGAAATGGCGCTCATATTCGTCTGATTCAAAGACAAAATATTTGGCATTGGCTGAACCACGACCTGTCCCGTCACCAATCAAGAAGCTAGTGTCTGTGATGTGAGACAAAACATGAGACAGCATCCCAGTCGTTGATGTCTTACCATGCGCTCCTGCAACCCCCATGCTGACAAAGTCGCGCATAAAGCTACCTAGGAATTCGTGGTAACGTTTGTAGCTGATACCATTTTGATCTGCATAGGCGATTTCAACGTTGTTATCTGGACGGAAGGCATTCCCCGCGATAATCTCCACATCACCTTGTAGGTTCTTTTCATCAAAAGGAAGAATCGCAATTCCTGCCTGCTCTAGTCCACGTTGAGTAAAGTAGTACTTTTCAACGTCTGACCCTTGAACCTTATGCCCCATTTGGTGCAACATCAAGGCCAAGGCACTCATCCCTGATCCCTTGATTCCAATAAAATGATATGTTTTTGACATGCTTTTCTCCCTTATTCAGTGATTCTTGTCAGATTCAACTCTTGGGCAACCTGACGTTCCTGTTCTGTTTGCTTATTCTTTTTATTATAGATTTGACTCTTCTTTAGAAAATCATAGTTGTTCTTTTTAGCTTTTCCCGTTTGAGTTTTCGGAGTTGGATTCGCTACTTGGCCAACCTCCTCAGCTAGAATATAGTGGGACTGGCTCAAGTTTTTGCTAAACTTGGCAAACTCACCTGGATTTTCCTTTTGAAATGGTGCTGTTGGTTGGTTTCCTTGACGAACAAGTGTTGAACCATTGTGTCGTCTGGTATGACTAACATCCTGAGTCAAATACTTGGCTGAACGTTTCTTCTTCAAGTCCGCACGCGCCTCTTCTCTAGCCAATTCAGCATACGTTTTTTCAACTTTTTTAGGTTCTGGGCCTGGTTTTGACTCCTTTTTAACCACTGGAGAAACTACGGTTTCTTCCTCATTGATAGGAGACCATTCTAAATAATTTTTATCTCGGTAATCACCTCTGATATTGCTAATAAAGTCTGACTCATCGTACAAGTCCATGACTGGCATTTTGGTCAGCATGATCTCATCATCTGACACCAATGGAAATCGATCTTGTTTCATTTTGTATTTCCTTTCAACACTTCATTATAGCGTATTGTCTTGATTTTTCAAGTGCTGGCTTCAGAAATTCCCAAAATTTCACGAATTTCTGCCAAACTGAGACTCGCACGCGACTCCGTACCATCTAAAACTTGGGAAACCAAATGTTTCTTTTGTTCTTGAAGTTCTTGGATCTTTTCTTCAATGGTTCCCTTGGTAATCAAACGATAGACCTCGACCATCTGCTCCTGCCCCATGCGGTGGGCTCGTCCGATAGCCTGGGCTTCGACAGCGGGATTCCACCAGAGGTCCACTAGGATGACGGTATCAGCTCCCGTTAGATTAAGACCGACACCACCTGCCTTCAGAGAGATGAGAAAGGCGTCTCTTTCTCCCTGATTAAAGGCCTTGGTCATCTCTTGTCTGTCTTGAGCAGGAGTTGAGCCCGTAATTTTGAAGGAAGTCAAGCCCAAATCTGGGAGCTCTTGCTCGATTTTTTCCAACATTCCTTTGAACTGGGAGAAAATCAAGACCCGATGCCCACCAGCAGCCACTTGTAGCAATAAATCTCGGAGACTATCCAATTTACCACTGGCTCCTTGGTAATCGTCCATAAAGAGTGCTGGCGTATCGCAGATCTGGCGCAATCGCATGAGACCAGATAAGATTTCTACCCGACTTCTCTGGAATTCTTGATCTGTCACTTGGGCTAGGCGGTCTCGCATCTGTTGCAACTGGGCCAGATAAATGGCCTTCTGCTGGTCTTCCAGTTCATTTTTATAGACAACTTCGATCAGATCAGGTAGTTCTGTTAGGACTTCTTCTTTCTTACGCCTCATGACGAAGGGTTTGATAAACTGCGCGACTCGGTCAGCCGGTAATTTCATAAACTCCTTCTTGTTAGGTAAGAGCCCCGGAAGTACAATTTGAAAGATAGACCACAACTCTCCTAAATGGTTTTCGATAGGCGTACCTGACAAAGCAAAGACTGCCGGCACCACAAACTGGCGCAAACTCTGAGCAATCTTAGTCTGGGCATTTTTCATGACCTGGGCTTCATCTAAGAAGAGAAAATCAAAGTCCATCTCTTGATAAAGCTCGCTGTCTTGACGAAAGGTGGCATAGCTAGTCACATAGATTTGGTGATTTTCAGAAAGAATCGCTTCTCGATTCGCTTTTAAACCATGAACGATAGCCAAATCCAACTGTGGGGCAAATTTCCTGAATTCATCTGCCCAATTGTAGATTAAACCTGACGGCGCCAAAATCAAGACACGACTACCCTCTGTCACCTGACTTGTCAAAAAAGCAATAGTTTGCAGTGTTTTTCCCAGTCCCATATCATCGGCTAAGATGCCACCAAAGCCATAGTGATAAAGCATCTGAAGCCAACGGACTCCCTTTTCTTGATAGTCTCTCAAACTCGCCTGAACCCGTATATCTCCCAAAGGAAAATCCTCTGGATGGGTCAAATCATGAGCTAAATGCTGAAATTCCTCTGTGAAGGAGAACCTGTCTCGACCTTCAAAAAGCTGAGAAAGGCTATAAGCTAGGGATTTTCGCGCTTGGAAAGAACCATCTTTTAGCTCAACCCCCAGTTCTTGCAAATTTTGACGAATCTGCTTGGTTTCCTCATCAAAAAAGTACACTTGGTCAGAAGAACTGATATAGAAATCCTGATTGCTGGTTAAGGCTTTAAGAGCTTGATCAATCTCTTCTTGGGCAATCCCTTGGAAATCAAACTGAATCTCCAACAGTCCTCCCTTGGACTCGATCTGAACCTGAGGAGCTTGGACGCTGTAGAGCTGATTTATCTCATCAGACAAGAAAACTTGACCCAACTTCTCAAAAGCAGGAATCGTATGGTGAAAGAAAGAATAAACTGCCTCTGGCTTCAAAACCTGTCTCCAAGACTGAAAATCAGCCTCAAAACCAGCCCCTAAACAGACTTGAAATAGTTGGTTTTCCAAGACGGCATCGCTTGAAAAAGGTAATTGTTCCAGCTGTTGACGACTAGTCACCTTAACATCTCCATAGTCAAATTCGATATCCAAGCGGATGCGGCCATCCTTCTCCTTGTCAAAGTAAAAAATCGGTGAAAAGGCTCGTATTTGTAAACGTTCTGGAGCAGAAACTGTGCCCAGCTGTCCAAACAAAGGCAAACAGACGGCCAGACGGTCACGATCACTGTTGTCAAACTGGAGCCATTTCCTCCCTTTTTCTTCCTGAGGAAGCTCCTTGATTTCCTTTAAAAGACTGATTTGTTTAGGATTTAAGAGATAAA
>NZ_AFUB01000049.1 GCF_000222705.1 Streptococcus mitis bv. 2 str. SK95
TCGGCTAAAGTCATGTTTAAAGTGAGAGTCATTGAGCTTGCGAATGACGGTTGAAGTTGAAATGGACAGCTGATGAGCGATATCGGTCATAGAAGTTTTTTCAACTAGTTTTTGAGCAATGATAGCACTTTAAACGGCGTTTTTAAGGAGAATTCTAGTAGGCATGCCAGTCGTTTCAGGGGAAGGAATCTTAGACGGTTTTTGAAAATCATATTTCTTCAGTGATTTCCTTGTGAGTATCCATATTGATGATATCTAGAATCTGGATATTAGGATCTTTAATACCGAGTAGTTTTATGATAAAATGTAATGGTTCCATATGAATCTTTCTAATGAGTTGTTTAGTCGCTTTTCATTATAGGTCATATGGGACTTTTTTCTACAACAAAATAGGCTCCATAATATCTATAGGGGATTTACCCACTACAAATATTATAGAGCTTCTTCTTTTAGCGCTTGTATAAAAATTGAAAGTTCTATAATGAAGTTAGCCAGCCAACTTTCCTAAAAATGAGCTGGTTCAACTAGTCTATGTTGTTAAATGAAATCTAGTTATAGGCATAAGAAAACACCTCTGTGTTAGACTTGTTGTTCACCACAAACACAAGAAAGGCACAGAGATGCAAATCAATTATACTACAAAAGCTAAACACTTGACAATCCATAGTCGTCGCTTAATCGAACGATGGAAATTAGAAGAGAAATCAAATAGAGAAATCGCCTCTCTACTTGGAAAAGCTCCTCAGACCATCCACAATGAAATCAAGCGTGGTACAGTCCTACAATGTATTGGAAAGGGATGTTTCAAAGCGAAAAACTACTGTCTACTGGCCTTGACGGATCAAAGGAGCAGACACCAAATCATTCGATCAATTCCAAATAAAATCGCTGAGTCTGTCAATCAGGCTCTAAAACTTATCTTAAGACAACACAAGATTCTTTCCATCACGGCAGATAATGGAGCCGAATTCAACCGCTTATCTGATGTGTTTTCTAAGGAACATATCTACTATGCACACCCCTATGCCTCTTGGGAAAGGGGAACCAATGAGAATCACAACAGGCTCATTCGTAGATAGTTACCTAAAGGAACCAAGAAAACGACTTCCAAAGAAGTCGCCTCCATCGAAAACTGGATCAATAACTATCCTAAAAAATGCTTGGACTACAAGTCGCCCAGAGAAGACTGCTTGCTGGCTAACTTGAACTTGAAATTTAGCCTTGTATAAAAATTTAAGAAAAACGGAAAATTTTTTTATAAAAGCCTTTACAAAAAAAATAAAGTGGTATAATTAGAGTATAAACAAGTGCAAACGTTTTCGTAAAACGTTTGCCTAAATAAAATAAAGGAGATTTGAATGATGAAAGCTACATTCAAAAATGTCTTGTCTTTCGAGTTTTGGCAGAAATTCGGTAAGGCTTTGATGGTGGTTATCGCTGTTATGCCAGCCGCTGGATTGATGATTTCAATCGGTAAGTCACTTGCAATGATTGACCCAAACCTTGCTCCCCTAGTTATTACTGGTGGCGTACTAGAGCAAATTGGTTGGGGGGTTATCGGTAACCTTCATATTTTGTTTGCCCTCGCTATTGGAGGAAGCTGGGCTAAAGAGCGCGCTGGTGGTGCTTTCGCCGCTGGTCTTGCCTTCATCTTGATTAACCGTATCACTGGTACTATCTTTGGAGTTACAAGTGATATGCTGAAAAACCCTGAGGCTATGGTCACTACTCTCTTTGGAGGCTCAATCAAAGTTGCTGATTACTTCATCAGTGTTCTTGAAGCACCAGCATTGAACATGGGTGTTTTTGTAGGGATTATCTCTGGTTTTGTAGGGGCAACTGCCTTTAACAAATACTACAACTACCGTAAACTTCCAGACGCACTTTCATTCTTCAACGGGAAACGTTTTGTACCGTTTGTTGTTATTCTTCGTTCAGCAATCGCTGCAATTCTACTTGCTGCTTTCTGGCCAGTAGTTCAAACAGGTATCAATAGCTTTGGTATCTGGATTGCCAACTCACAAGAAACTGCGCCAGTTCTCGCACCATTCTTGTATGGTACCTTGGAACGTTTGCTCTTGCCATTTGGTCTTCACCATATGTTGACTATCCCAATGAACTACACAGCTCTTGGTGGTACTTATGACATTTTAACTGGTGCAGCTAAAGGTACTCAAGTATTTGGTCAAGACCCACTATGGCTTGCATGGGTAACAGACCTTGTTAACCTTAAAGGTTCAAATGCTGACCAATACCAACACCTTCTTACAACTATCACTCCAGCTCGTTTCAAAGTTGGTCAAATGATCGGTTCATTCGGTATCTTGATGGGTGTGATCGTGGCTATCTACCGTAATGTCGATGCTGATAAGAAACATCAATATAAAGGTATGATGATTGCGACAGCTCTTGCAACATTCTTGACAGGGGTTACTGAACCAATCGAGTATATGTTCATGTTCATCGCAACACCGCTTTACCTTGTTTATGCAGTAGTTCAAGGTGCTGCCTTTGCTATGGCAGATATTGTTCACCTTCGTGTCCACTCATTCGGTTCAATTGAATTCTTGACTCGTACACCACTAGCAATTAATGCTGGTATTGGTATGGATATCGTTAACTTTATCTGGGTAACTGTTCTCTTTGCTGTAATCATGTACTTTATCGCAAACTTCATGATTCAAAAATTCAACTATGCAACTCCAGGACGTAACGGAAACTATGAAACTGCTGAAGGAGCTTCAGAAGGAGCTGCTTCAGGTGAAACAAAAGTTGCAGCTGCTTCTCAAGCTGTAAACGTCATTAACCTTCTTGGTGGACGTGCAAACATCGTAGATGTAGATGCATGTATGACCCGTCTTCGTGTAACTGTTAAAGATGCAGATCGTGTTGGTACTGAGGAACAATGGAAAGCTGAAGGAGCTATGGGTCTTGTCATGAAAGGACAAGGCGTCCAAGCTATCTACGGACCAAAAGCTGACGTATTGAAATCTGATATCCAAGATATCCTTGACTCAGGTGAGGTTATTCCTGAAACTCTTCCAAGCCAAATGACGGAAGCTCAACAAAATACTGTACATTTCAAGGGTGTAACTGAGGAAGTTTACTCAGTAGCTGATGGTCAAGTCATTGCCTTGGAACAAGTGAAAGACCCAGTTTTTGCTCAAAAAATGATGGGTGACGGATTTGCGGTAGAACCAGCAAATGGAAATATCGTATCTCCAGTTACAGGTACTGTATCAAGTATCTTCCCTACAAAACATGCTCTTGGTCTTGTGACTGAAGCAGGTCTTGAAGTACTTGTTCACATTGGTTTGGATACTGTAAGCCTTGAAGGAAAACCATTCACAGTTCACGTTTCTGAAGGACAAAAGGTTGCTGCTGGTGATCTTCTTGTCACAGCTGACTTGGATGCTATCCGTGCAGCAGGTCGTGAAACTTCAACAGTGGTTGTCTTCACAAATGGAGATGTTCTCAAATCTGTTAAATTAGAACAAACTGGTTCTCTTGCAGCTAAAACAGCAGTTGCTAAAGTAGAATTGTAATATACTTGAGGTTGGAAGCTGTTTTCCAACCTCTTATTTTAGGAGAAAAGCATGAAATTTTTAACACTCAATACCCACAGTTGGATGGAGAAGGAAGCAGAGGAAAAATTCCAGCTCTTGCTCCAGGATATTCTTGAAAAAGACTATGATTTGATTTGTTTCCAAGAAATCAATCAAGAAATTACTTCTCCAGAAGTGGAGGTTGATGACCTCTATCAAGCTTTACCAGCGGCAGAACCCATTCATCAAGACCACTATGTGAGACTTTTGGTTGAAAAGTTGGCTGAGAAGGAGAAGACCTACTACTGGACTTGGGCTTACAATCATATCGGCTATGACCGCTACCATGAAGGTGTGGCAATCTTATCTAAAACGCCTATTCAAGCACGTGAGATTTTAGTTTCAGATGTGGATGATCCAACTGACTACCATACTCGCCGTGTCGCCTTGGCAGAGACAGAAGTTGAAGGGAAGGAGCTTGCTCTTGCAAGTGTCCATCTTTCTTGGTGGGATAAAGGTTTCCAGGAAGAATGGGCACGATTTGAGGCTGTGCTGAAAGATTTGAACAAACCTCTGATTTTAGCTGGTGATTTCAATAACCCAGCTGGTCAGGAAGGCTATCAAGCGATTCTAGCTAGTCCTCTAGAGTTACAAGATGCTTTTGAAGTAGCTAAGGAGAGAAGTGGTAGCTATACAGTACCACCAGAAATTGATGGTTGGAAAGGCAATGCCGAACCGCTTCGAATTGACTATGTCTTTACAACGAAAGAGTTAGAAGTAGAAAGCTTGCATGTAGTTTTTGATGGTCAGAATAGTCCACAAGTCAGCGATCATTATGGTTTGAATGCGGTATTAAATTGGAAATAAAAGCAAAAAATGAAAGGGAGAGATTCCTTTCATTTTTTTACAAAAATCTCTATAATTACTATTTTGGAGAAGGAGTTTTTTGTATATTTGTATATTATGAGGAAATATCCACAAATAAGTTTTTAAAAATTTACGGTCAAAAAAAATCGCTAATATTAACTATTTATGATAGAATGAAAATAATGAAATAAAAGGAGGACTGGAATGTTTTTTCAGGATAGAAAGATAAAATATTCAATCCGCAAATTGTCAGTTGCTACTGTGTCACTTGCGATTGGATTTTTGTTTGCGCCTGCGGCGCTTGGAGTCGCTCAAGTCGCTCAAGCTGATGAGCTTGCAACTACTGAACAAGTGGAGAATAAAGCAGAGAATCAGGTCTCGGTGGTCTCTTCTGCAACAGAGCAAGCAGAATTCCAGAAGGAAAGCCAAGTTGCTTTGAAGTCTGCTGCACCTGCTGCGACAGAGACAAGTCAAGCAACAGATTCGACTGCTTTTAAAAATGCTCAGCCAGCTACAGGTACAAGTCAGCCAGCTGCAGCCACTGCTCAAGCAACTCCAGCAAATGCTAGTCTCAATAAGAGCACTTTGGAGAACTACCTCAAAGAGTTGCGTAGCAAGGACTTTTCAAGTAAGACAGACGATAGTCTAGAAATCTTGAATGGTGTAATGACAGCTGCAGATGGTGTGCTTCAAACTGCGACAAAGCAAGAAGAAATTGATAAAGTTTATCGCAATCTCGTGACTTTTGTCAATTCAGGTCTTCGTGATAAAAATCCGAAGTTCATCCCAGACAAGGATAAGACTCCTCACTCGGCACTTTATGAGTTTGAAAGTGCTACACCAGGAAAAACGGTTCCGTTTGGTCTGAACTACTTGAAGCCAGAAGACACAAAAATCTACAAAAAGGGTGATAAAGTAAAGGCCATCCAGCCAACTGAAACAACTTATGTAGAGAATGATGGAAGTGGTAGATGGACCTTTAAGGGCTATGACTATGATAGTCAGGTGATTGACAAAGATGATGTTTTCTTCACAGGTAAGTGGGAATATACACCAACACCATACAAGGCTACCTATAGAGCAGTTAATGGTTCACCTGGAAAAACTCCGCCACCCTATGTTGCAAACTGGAGTCCAGAAGATAAGAGAAGATTTGCAGATGGAGAAGTAGTAAGACCAAAAGAATTTCACTATGTTTTTTATACTTCAGAAGAATACCCTAACCGAAAAAGCTATTGGGCTTTGACTGGCTTTGATGCTCCAAGTAAAGTGGCAAACAATGGCGATGTGGAGTTCGTAGGAACTTGGAAATACTTTGAGGATGTCACTGTATCCTACAAGCCTATGAACCAGTATGATTTTGAGAATTTTTATAATTTACCAAGTAGTCCTAAGACTTCACGTGACGAATATAAATTACCTCTTCCTAAGGAGATAAAAGATCTAGAAAGTAAGCTATACGATTACAAGCTTTCTCTCAATCAGTTTGATAAACGTCATGAGCATTTACCTAAAGATATACGGGATACGGTAGCAGCTTTGCTTCGCTACGATGAAGCTCAAGGTGTCTACAAACCCTTCTATGATGCGGAAAATGAAGGAAATTGGACCTTTGAGGAAGATATAGTGGATTTAACCTTCAGTCGTGAACTAGAGCGGGCGGCTACTTATGGAGAAATACCAAAAGTTACAATACCATTGGAGTTTGTATTTAAAGGGGTTCCTCGGAAACCGACTTACGAATTTCTTAGTGGAACTGCTGGCAAAGCACTACCTGCTGAGATCAATAATCTGAAGCCGGTAGATATGCCTGAATGGGAGTATGCAAAGAGAAAGAAATACCCGAAAGGTGAGATGGTTCAGTCTGTTAGACCGACTCAAGAGTCCTACTATGATGCAGTTAACAAGGGTACCTGGACCTTTACAGGCTACGATTTTACTAAAAAACCAGTGAGCGACTGGGAGCACGATGGATGGAACCTTAAGTTTACAGGTACTTGGACTTTTGTAGCGGATAAGTACTCAGAAAACTATGAGTTTGTTAGCTCAGATCCTAGTCGAACTCTACCAGCTGCAGTTAAGGCCTTGACGCCAAGTAATACAAATACTTACGAAAATGGCGATACTGTATATGCGGAATATCCACGTGAGACGACCTACATGGACTTTGATAACGAGGGTACTTGGAAATTTGATGGCTATGACGCTAATAGCAAGGTAGTTAATCAAGATAAAGTTCTCTTTACAGGTAAATGGTCTTTCGCACCACACAGAGATAAGACTGTTTCCTTTGACTTTGTCAGTGATACTCCAGGGAAGACTATTCCAGATGATCTGAAGGCACAAATTCCAGCTCCTATCACGACATCTCCGAAAGATTATTCTGATAATGTTAGATATGTCATTGGAAGTTTTTATACATACACAGATGATGATAATGATGGTACTTGGAAGTTTATTGCTCCTGAGAAGATAGAAAATCCAACTGATGATGAGGACTCTACTTACACTTTCCACTGGGTCTTTGAACCGACTAAGCATAGTGTCTACTATGACTTCTATACAGATTCAAAAGATTCTTCTGGTAATTTAATCTATCCACCATCAACTTTGTTTGATCTAATCACTTATGAAAGAGAATTTGTCAAGGGTGAAAAAGCTCGCGTTAAAATGCCGTCTAAAACAAGAATTGAGGATCCAGATGGTAGAGGAACTTGGGTATTTGATGACTACTATGAAGATGATAATACGACTATTTCTCCACGTGTGAAAACAGTAGGGACAGGAGACGTTATCTTTAGAGGAAGATGGATTTTGGTTCCTACTGATCAGTCTGATACAATCTACAGAGTGGAGTATAAATTTACTAACTCGACTCCTGCTTATCCTCTTCCAAACAAGATTCGCGATATGCTTCCAGCTGGCACTGATTTCGTTGCACGAGCTGACGATTACAAAGATGCCAGCAAACTTGACACATCGACAGTAACTGTTCCGACAGGTACATGGACCTTCCATGGTTTTGATGCGGATAAATACGGAAAAGCTATTGCAGGTACGAAAGTGAAGACCATCACAGGAGCTTGGAGCTTTACGCCAAATGGTATAGACTATCAGTTCCAATCAACTAATCCTGCTTTTGCACTACCAGATCATATCACCAAGTTGACTCCGAAAAATCCTTATGATTACAAGTTATATCCTAAGGAAATTCTGGCTGAACAACCAAGTGAAACGACTTATGTTGATACAGCGAATAAAGTGACTTGGACATTTGCAGGATACGATAAAGAAAAAATTGTTGTAGGAGAAGGCAGACAGACTTTCCTTGGAAGCTGGGTACCTACTCCAAATCCAGAATATGTATTCAAATCATCTAAAGCAGGTGTTCCATTGCCACAAAGTATTTTGGGAATGCTGCCAAGTGATGAGGTTTCTTATAAGGTTGGTGACACCATTGTAGCCAAACAACCTGCTAAAGAATCGGTAGTTGACGAAGAAAAAGATTATGTCTGGACCTTCAAAGGATATGATCAGAAGAATGCGACCTATAATGGCAAGCGTGTGACATTTACGGGTATCTGGGAAGTAACGCCTAGACCGCATCATGTAAGCTATACTTTTGTAAGTGTTACATCTGGTGTTGATTTGCCTGAATTTATCCAGAAGAAAGCACCGAAAGATAGCTCAACCTATTACAACATGCAAAAAGTTGTACCAGAAGAGTTGACTAAAACGACTTACAAAGATGATATGAACGATGGTACCTGGACTTTCGTTGGTTACGATGCCAAAAGTAAGATTGTGAAAAAAGCTGATTTGACTTTCACAGGTAAGTGGAAGTTTGAAGCCAATAAGTACCAAACTACTTACCGCTTCGAGAGCGCAACATCAGGTAAGGCTCTTCCAGCAGACATCAGCGTTTTGACTCCAAGTGACAGTGCAAGATATGTGAATGGTGACTCTGTTTCCGCTCAACAACCATCTCAAACCACTTACACCGACGCAGTGAACGACGGCACTTGGACCTTCAAGGGTTATGACGCAGCCAATGCAGTCGTAAACAAGGCCAATGTAGAGTTTGTAGGGAAATGGTCCTTTGAAGCTAACAAATATCAAGCAAATTACCGCTTCGAGAGCGCAACATCAGGGAAATCTCTTCCAGCAGCCATCGCAGCCTTGACTCCAAGTGACAGTGCAACTTATGTGAATGGTGCCTCTGTTTCCGCTCAACAACCATCTCAAACCACATACACCGACGCAGTGAACGACGGCACATGGACCTTCAAGGGTTACGACGCAGCCAATGCAGTCGTAAACAAGGCCAATGTAGAGTTTGTAGGGAAATGGTCCTTTGAAGCTAACAAATATCAAGCAAATTACCGCTTCGAGAGCGCAACATCAGGTAAGACTCTTCCAGCAGCCATCGCAGCCTTGACTCCAAGTGACAGTGTAACTTATGTGAATGGTGCCTCTGTTTCCGCTCAGCAACCATCCCAAACCACTTACACCGACGCAGTGAACGACGGCACTTGGACCTTCAAGGGTTATGACGCAGCTAGCGCTGTAGTCAATAAGTCCGATGTTGAGTTTGTAGGGAAATGGACCTTTGAAGCTAACAAGTACCAAGCAACTTACCGCTTCGAGAGCGCAACATCAGGGAAATCTCTTCCAGTAGCCATCGCAGCCTTGACACCAAGCGATAGTGCAACTTATGTGAATGGTGCTTCTATTTCCGCTCAACAACCATCCCAAACCACTTACACCGACGCAGTGAACGACGGCACTTGGACCTTCAAGGGTTATGACGCAGCTAGCGCTGTAGTCAATAAGTCCGATGTTGAGTTTGTAGGGAAATGGTCCTTTGAAGCTAACAAGTATCAAGCTACTTACCGCTTCGAGAGTGAGACAGCAGGTAAGACTCTTCCAGCAACCATCACAGCATTGACCCCAAGCGACAGTGCAAGATATGTGAATGGTGCCTCTGTTTCAGTTAAACAACCATCTCAAACCACATACACAGATACTGTGAACGACGGCACATGGACCTTCAAGGGTTATGACGCAGCTAATGCAGTCGTGAACAAGGCAAATGTGGAGTTTGTAGGAAAATGGTCCTTTGAAGCTAACAAGTATCAAGCTACTTACCGCTTCGAGAGCAAGACAGCAGGTCAAGCTCTTCCAGCAGCCATCGCAGCCTTAACCCCAAGCGACAGTGCAAGATATGTGAATGGTGCCTCTGTTTCCGCTCAGCAACCATCTCAAACTACATACACCGACGCAGTGAACGATGGCACGTGGACCTTCAAGGGCTACGACGCAGCCAATGCAGTCGCAAACAAGGCAAATGTGGAGTTTGTAGGCAAATGGACCTTTGAAGCTAACAAGTATCAAGCTACTTACCGCTTCGAGAGTGAGACAGCAGGTCAAGCTCTTCCAGCAGCCATCGCAGCCTTGACTCCAAGCGACAGTGCAACTTATGAGAATGGTGCCTCTGTTTCCGCTAAACAACCATCCCAAACCACTTACACCGACGCAGTGAACGACGGCACTTGGACCTTCAAGGGTTACGACGCAGCCAATGCAGTCGTAAACAAGGCCGATGTTGAGTTTTTAGGTAAATGGACCTTTGAAGCTAACAAGTACCAAGCTACTTACCGCTTCGAGAGTGAGACAGCAGGTAAGTCTCTTCCAGCAGCCATCGCAGCATTGACTCCAAGTGACAGTGTAACTTATGTGAATGGTGCCTCTGTTTCCGCTCAGCAACCATCTCAAACCACTTACACCGACGCAGTGAACGACGGCATCTGGACCTTCAAGGGTTACGACGCAGCTAACGCCGTTGTCAACAAGGCAAATGTAGAGTTTGTAGGCAAATGGGCCTTTGAAGCTAAGAAGTACCAAGCTACTTATCGCTTCGAGAGCGAGACAGCAGGTAAGTCTCTTCCAGCAGCCATCGCAGCATTGACTCCAAGTGACAGTGCAACTTATGTGAATGGAGACTCTGTTTCCGCTAAGCAACCATCTGATAGAATCTATACAGATGCAGTGAATGACGGCACTTGGACCTTCAAGGGATACGATGCAACTAGCGCCGTTGTCAACAAGGCCGATGTCGAGTTTGTAGGAAAATGGTCCTTTGAAGCTAACAAGTACCAAGCAGCTTACCGCTTCGAGAGCGCAACATCAGGGAAAGCTCTTCCAGCAACCATCGCAGCCTTAACACCAAGCGACAGTGCAAGATATGTGAATGGTGCCTCTGTTTCCGCTCAACAACCATCTCAAACCACATACACAGATACTGTGAACGATGGTACTTGGACCTTCAAGGGCTATGACGCAGCTAGCGCCGTTGTCAACAAGGCAAATGTAGTCTTCGTCGGTAAGTGGGAATTCAAGGCGAATCCGACAAACGCTGAAACTTATACGCCTCAGGTAACGGAAGAGACTATCAAGGTTGGACAAACACCTGACTTGACCGATAATGTGACGAACTTGTCAAGCCTTCCAGCTGGCACTAAGGTAGTGGATATTACACCTGCAGGTCAAATTGACACAACAAAATCAGGAACTTACACAGGTAAAGTACGAGTTGATTATCCAGATGGTTCTTCTACTGAAGTTCCTGTACCAGTTAATGTTTTACCTGCACCGGTAACTGAAACCTATCAAGTGACTTATCGCTTCGAAAGTGCAACCGCAGACAACAATTTGCCAGCAGAAGTATTGAGCTTACTTCCACAAAGTGGAACATATACTACAAGTTCTTCTGCAGCGATTGCTTTTGTTCCAGAAGCACCGATGCCTGTAGAGGTAGCTGTTGCAAATGGTACATGGACATTCCTAGGTTACCAAGAAGTGGAAGAGGGGGCAAATCTAACCTTCGTCGGTAAGTGGGTCTTTGAAGCTAAGCAAGATCCTAGTCCACAACCACAGCCTGCACCAACGCCACAACCACAACCGGTTCCGCAACCAGTACCTCAACCAAATCCAGTTCCACCAGTGAAGCTAGGGGAAGAGCAGGGGGCTGATAATAATCAGGCAAATAGACTTCAACCAGAACAACCAAGAAAACCTGAAGATAATCCACCAGCTCAAAGTCCAGCAGGAGAAAAGGCAAAACAAGCTACATTACCAAACACAGGTAGCACTGCACCGCTTTCACTCACTGGACTAATGACTAGTTCTCTTCTTGCAGGTCTAGCAGCATTGCTTCTTGGTCGCAAGCGGAAAGATGATTAAGCACTAATTTTATCTAGAAGCTTTCGACTTTTACAAGATTGTTAAGCAACTGTTTGACAAATCTATCTGAGTCGCAAGCTGAAGGCTGAGAGAAGACCAATTTGGTCTTCTCTTTTTGCATTTTGGATAGAAAGCAAATGTGTGATCTCAAGTCTAAGATTGGTATTTGGAGAAGTTGAGAGCCTTATGATCGGTCAGATAAGTGTGGCTACAGAAAAAGAACAAAATATGTTATAATGGTTGGAAGAATAGAATTGAGGATAATATGTCATTTACGAAATTTCAGTTTAAAAACTACATAGAAAAGGCTTTGGAGGAGTTGAAGTTTACAACTCCTACCGAAGTTCAGGAAAAGTTGATTCCTATTGTCTTGGCGGGTCGTGATTTGGTGGGCGAGTCAAAAACAGGTTCAGGAAAGACCCACACTTTCTTGCTACCCATTTTCCAGCAATTAGATGAAACTAGTGATAGTGTGCAAGCGGTCATTACGGCTCCAAGTCGTGAGTTAGCTACTCAGATTTACCAAGCGGCTCGTCAGATTGCGGCCCACTCAGATGTCGAAGTCCGTGTGGTTAACTATGTTGGCGGTACGGATAAGGCGCGTCAGATTGAAAAACTTGCCAGCAACCAACCCCATATTGTCATCGGGACTCCAGGGCGTATCTATGACTTGGTCAAATCTGATGATTTAGCCATTCACAAGGCTAAGACTTTTGTCGTAGACGAAGCCGATATGACCTTGGATATGGGATTCTTGGAGACAGTTGACAAGATTGCAGGAAGCCTTCCTAAGGACTTGCAATTCATGGTCTTTTCAGCAACTATTCCACAAAAATTGCAACCGTTCTTGAAAAAATACTTGTCAAATCCTGTCATGGAGAAAATCAAGACTAAGACAGTCATCTCAGATACGATTGATAATTGGTTGATTTCGAACAAGGGTCGTGACAAGAATGCTCAGATTTATGAGTTGACTCAAGTTATGCAACCTTATCTGGCTATGATTTTTGTGAATACCAAGACGCGGGCAGATGAATTGCATGCATACTTGACTGCTCAAGGATTGAAGGTAGCAAAGATTCATGGAGATATTGCTCCTCGTGAGCGCAAGCGGATCATGAATCAGGTGAAAAATCTGGATTTTGAGTACATTGTCGCAACGGACTTGGCAGCGCGTGGAATTGACATTGAAGGTGTCAGTCATGTCATCAATGATGCCATTCCGCAAGATTTGTCCTTCTTTGTCCACCGTGTTGGTCGAACTGGGCGCAATGGTCTACCTGGTACAGCTATTACCCTTTACCAGCCAAGTGATGACTCGGATATTCGTGAGTTGGAGAAATTAGGGATCAAGTTTATTCCTAAGATGGTCAAAGACGGAGAATTCCAAGATACCTATGACCGTGATCGTCGCGCCAATCGTGAAAAGAAGCAAGATAAGCTTGATATTGAAATGATTGGCTTGGTTAAAAAGAAAAAGAAAAAAGTCAAACCAGGCTATAAGAAGAAGATTCAATGGGCGGTGGATGAAAAACGCCGCAAAACCAAGCGTGCTGAAAATCGCGCACGTGGGCGTGCTGAGCGAAAAGCCAAACGCCAAACTTTCTAAGAACAAAATTGGAGCTGAATGGCTCCTTTTTTGTTACTTTTCTTTAAGATTTTTCTAAAAAAATGCAAAAAATAGTAAAAAGTGGTATAATGATAAGGTTATATAGTCCCGATAAGATGGTAGAAATTTCTATCAGTACTTTGTAACTCTATAACAATATTTTTTAAGGGGGGACATTTTTATGTCAGAACGTAAATTATTCACGTCTGAATCTGTATCTGAGGGGCATCCGGATAAGATTGCAGACCAAATTTCAGATGCGATTTTGGATGCTATTTTAGCGAAGGATCCAGAGGCGCACGTTGCTGCTGAGACAGCTGTATATACTGGTTCTGTCCACGTTTTTGGTGAAATTTCTACAAATGCCTATGTGGATATCAACCGTGTGGTTCGTGATACCATTGCAGAGATTGGTTACACCAATGCAGAATATGGATTTTCTGCGGAGACGGTGGGAGTTCACCCATCTTTGGTGGAACAATCTCCTGACATTGCTCAAGGAGTTAATGAAGCCTTGGAGGTTCGTGGAAATGCGGATCAAGACCCGCTTGATTTAATCGGAGCTGGTGACCAAGGTCTCATGTTTGGATTTGCAGTGGATGAGACAGAGGAACTCATGCCATTACCAATCTCGCTTAGCCACAAACTGGTTCGTCGTTTGGCAGAACTTCGCAAGTCTGGTGAAATCAGCTATCTTCGCCCAGATGCCAAATCACAAGTTACAGTTGAGTATGATGAAAATGACCGTCCAGTGCGCGTGGATACAGTCGTTATTTCTACTCAGCATGATCCAGATGTCAGCAACGAACAAATCCACAATGATGTGATCAACAAGGTTATCAAAGAAGTTATTCCATCCTCTTATTTGGATGAGCAAACAAAATTCTTCATCAATCCAACTGGTCGCTTTGTTATCGGTGGACCTCAAGGAGACTCAGGTTTGACTGGCCGTAAGATTATCGTGGATACTTATGGCGGCTACTCTCGTCACGGTGGTGGTGCCTTCTCTGGTAAGGATGCGACTAAGGTGGATCGTTCAGCCTCTTATGCTGCTCGCTATATTGCAAAAAATATCGTTGCAGCAGGTTTAGCTAAGAAGGCAGAAGTTCAATTGGCCTATGCTATCGGTGTTGCGCAACCTGTTTCCGTTCGTATCGATACCTTTGGTACAGGAACGGTAGCTGAAAGCAAGCTTGAAAAAGCGACTCGTCAAATCTTTGACCTTCGCCCAGCAGGAATTATCCAAATGCTGAACCTTAAACGTCCAATTTACCGTCAAACAGCGGCTTATGGACACATGGGACGTACAGATATTGACCTTCCGTGGGAACGCTTGGACAAGGTAGATGCTTTGAAAGAAGCTGTGAAATAAAAATAAAAGATTGGTAGGAACTACCAATCTTTTATTGCAAAAGAAAACCAGCTTTTGGCTGGCTTTCTTATTTTGTAGGAATAGAAATTTCAATCAATTTATCTGAATAAAGCGTCTTGATATTGGCTTCATCGATATTATCTTTATCGATTTTGCGTTTCATGAAGAAATCTTGGATGGTTTCGATTTCTGGTTCACGAATAGTGCGGTGTTTGTTGGAAATGAGGATTTCATAGTGAAGCGGAGCTTGTGTGAAAATCACGTCGGTGTTTCCTGCGGAATAGACCTCAACAAGCGTTGCGTCGGTACTTTCTAGCTGACTTTTAACAAGTTGCGAGTGTGAATTAGTCGTGTTGATAAGCTTCATAATAGTTCCTCCGATTTTCTAACTCTATTATAGCACTTTTTGGATAAAATCGTGTATTTTAGTCAATTCTATGCTGAATTTTCCAAGCTTCAATTCCCCATTTGTGGCTACCACGTTTGAGTTTTTCAATTGCTTCATCAATAGGAAACCAAGCAATATGATTAAAATCTTCTAATGGTTTTTGTACTTCTTGGAAAGAAGTGGCTTCATAGAGATAAGCTGGATTGTAGTAGTAGGTATCACGGTGACGAGAGTAAAAATACTCATCAGCTTGTCCGTAATAGGTTCCGATTTCAGCTGTAAAGCCAAGTTCTTCGATTAGTTCTCTCTTCAGTGCTTCTTGATGGTCTTCACCTGTTTCAATTTCTCCGCCTGGCAAGAACCAAGCACCATTGGGAGCTTGAACTAAGACAATTTGTTTTTTTTCAGGATCAGGAATAACTGCGTAAACACCATAGCGGGGCTGGTAGGTCACATTCTCTTTTTTATCACCAAAAGTTGGGTTTGCCATTGCATTTTCCTCATTCTCTAGTATCTTTATTATTATCATAATGGACGAGGGGCTAGCTGTCAAGAATAAACAGTTATTTTAGTAAAAAAAGGTGCAGAAATTGATAGACTTCCTGCACCTGTTAGATCGTTTTATTCTTCTTTTTCAGAAGCAATATCTTCTGTTTTTTCAGTTTTTTTGGCAGATTTGATTTGAATCTTACCATTGCTTGTCATGACTGCCTTGAGGTCTTTTTCACTTGGATTTTCAAGGTAGAAGTCAGTGATGGCATCCTCGATATGGTCTTGAATGGTACGGCGGAGTGGCCGTGCTCCCATTTTTGGATCATATCCTAGGTCAACCAACTTTTCCTTGACCTTGTCTGTCACATCGAGGTGGATATTGTTGCTGGAGAGGCGTTTGTTGACATCTGCTAGCATGAGTTCGACGATTTGGAGAAGGTTGTCCTTGCTGAGAGGTTTAAATTCGATGATGCCGTCAAAACGGTTCATAAACTCAGGACTAAAGAAGTTGCCGAGTTCACCGAGAACAGAGTTGGTTCGACCTTCACGAGCAGCTCCAAAACCAACGCTGGCTTCGGCCTTACCAGTACCCGCATTTGAGGTCATGATAATGATGGCATCCTTAAAGCTAACTGTTCGTCCTTGCCCATCAGTCAAACGACCATCGTCCAAGACTTGGAGGAACATGTGCATCACATCTGGGTGGGCTTTTTCAACTTCATCGAGAAGGATGAGAGAGTAGGGATTGCGACGAACTTTTTCCGTTAACTGACCAGCTTCATCGTAGCCGACATAGCCTGGAGGGGCTCCGACTAATTTAGCCACACTGTGTTTTTCCATGTATTCACTCATATCAAAGCGAATCATGCTGTCAGCAGAACCAAAGAGTTCAATGGCTAGTTGTTTGGAAAGTTCTGTCTTACCGACACCAGTTGGTCCGACAAAGAGGAAACTTCCGATTGGGCGGTTAGGAGTTCCAAGTCCAACACGATTACGACGGATGGCTTTGGCAATCTTATCGACAGCCTCATCTTGTCCGATAACATGGGACTTGAGGTCCTCTGCTAGATGGATGAGTTGAGACTGTTCTTTTTCTTTTAGTTCCCCAACAGGGATATTGGTTTTCTGCTCAATGATATGTTCGATTGTTTTCTCACTGATGATAGGAGTATCCTGATCGGTCACCTTGTTTTTCTGCATTTCCTTGTACTTGGCAATCTGATCGCGGAAATAGGCAGCTTTTTCAAAGTCTTCCTCTCGTGTAGCTTGAGATTTGAGATTTTCAGCTTCAATTAAACGCTGATCAATCACTTTAGGATCCACAAAGTTCAGCGTCAGATTCATCTTAGAACCGGCTTCATCTAACAGATCAATAGCCTTGTCAGGTAAGAAACGGTCTTGGATATAGCGGTTGGAAAGATTTGCAGCTGCTTCGATAGCAGCGTCTGTGTACTTGACGTGATGGTAGTCTTCGTATTTTTTTTGAACCCCTTTGAGGATGGTAATGGTTTCCTCGACAGTTGGTTCATCTACCTTGACAGGCTGCATACGGCGCTCGAGGGCAGCGTCTTTTTCAATGATACGGTATTCATTGAGAGTAGTGGCACCGACCAGTTGCAATTCACCACGGGCAAGGGCAGGTTTGAGGATATTTCCTGCATCCATATTGCCATCGCCTGCTGATCCTGCGCCAACAATTTCATGGATTTCATCGATAAAGAGGATGATGTCCTCGCGTTTGCGAATTTCTTCCATGAGTTTTTGCATACGTTCTTCAAACTGGCCCCGAATACCTGTTCCTTGAACTAGACTGACCACATCCAAACGGATGACTTGCTTGCCTTGGAGTTTATGGGGAACATCACCATCGACAATTTTTTGAGCTAGACCTTCAACAACTGCTGTTTTACCAACACCTGGTTCACCGATGAGGACAGGATTGTTTTTGGTTCGACGGTTGAGAATTTCGATAACACGGATAATCTCCTCATCTCGACCGATAACAGGGTCAATATCCCCACGACGGGCAATCTCAGTTACGTTGATACCATATTCCTCTAGGAGTCCTCTTTCTTGGCTAGGAGGTGTTTGAAGTGGACCACGGTTTTGAGGTCCGTATCCCCCATCGCCCCCATATCCTCCACCTGATTGAGTTGGGGGAACGTTATTTGAAGAAGCTCTGAAATTATTCAAATCATTGAAAAAGTCTCCAAAAGGATCAAAGTCTCGATTGTTTAGGTCAGTCATTCCTTTAAAGAGGGTATTGTTTGGATCCATTTTGATAATTTTATAGCAATTTTGACAGAGATCAATTTGCTTTTGCTGTCCATTGATATTGGTATACAGATGAATTGTTGAGTCGTTTATTTTACAGTTTTGACAGAGCATACATCTACCTCATTTCATTCTTATTCTTGGCTTAATAAAAAGGTCAAAAATAGTCAAAGTTTTATACTCCCATTATAGCATGATTAAGGTGTAAAGCAAGTAAAAAGATTGGGAAGTGGTCGTTTTTAAAAGAAGGATTTATGGAGGATTAAGCGACTTGAAGGTAAGAAAAAATCCCATTTGTGGTGACAAAAAGGATTCTCATTCATCGGGCCTTACTGCCCGTTGTTTTTATATTAGTAAAGGAGTTCGTAGATCTCCATTGCAATCAAGTCAATGCTATCAAAGGTATAGGTTTCACGAGCCTCTACATCGCGAAGGGTGAAGAGTGATCCGTTTTCTTCGTCGTGGCTGTATGCAACTTCTGCGACAACAACACCTTCACGTTCAAAATTACGTTTTAGATTTCCACCATCTTTTGTCATTGCTTCTAGGCGGTTAATGATTCTAACCAAATGTGATTCCATTATGATTCTCCTCCATTTCTTATCGTTACTATTTTACCATAAACCACGGGGACTTGACTAGAAAAAACTAAGATTTCTCGCTATTTCTCTTTTGCATAAAATTATTGGTGAAAATCAGTGGGAAAATATTGAATTTTAATTCAATGCATGTTATAATCATACAATCTGATATTTAGAAAGCTGAGTTTATATGAATTTTTCCTTTTTACCAAAGTATTTACCTTATTTTAATTATGGTGCTCTTATCACTGTAGTGATTTCAATTCTGGTAGTCTTTTTCGGTACCATTCTAGGTGTCTTATTGGCCTTTGCCCAACGCTCACGTTTTAAACCTCTTGTCTGGTTTGCAAATGTCTATGTATGGATTTTCCGTGGAACTCCGATGATGGTGCAAATTATGATTGCCTTTGCCCTTATGCATATCAACGCTCCGACTATCCAAGTGGGAATTTTAGGAGTTGATCTTTCTCGTTTGATTCCTGGTATTCTGATTATTTCTATGAACAGTGGTGCCTATGTGTCTGAAACCGTTCGTGCAGGGATCAATGCAGTTCCTAAAGGACAGTTGGAGGCAGCTTATTCCTTGGGTATTCGTCCTAAAAATGCCATGCGCTATGTCATTTTGCCACAGGCAATCAAAAATATTCTTCCAGCATTGGGAAATGAATTTATCACCATTATCAAGGATAGTTCGCTTTTGTCAACAATCGGAGTCATGGAACTTTGGAATGGAGCTACAACGGTAGCAACGACGACCTATCTACCTTTAACGCCTCTTTTATTTGCAGCCTGTTACTATTTGATTATGACCTCTGTTTTGACAGTGGCTTTGAAGGCATTTGAAAATTACATTGGACAAGGAGACAAAAAATAATGACAGAAACCTTGATAAAAATCGAAGGCTTGCATAAGTCTTTTGGGAAGAATGAAGTCTTGAAAGGGATTGACCTTGAGATCAAAAGAGGGGAAGTCGTGGTAATTATCGGTCCGTCAGGTAGCGGGAAATCAACCCTTCTTCGTTCGATGAATCTTCTCGAGGAAGCAAGTAAGGGAAAGGTTATCTTTGAAGGGGTTGATATCACAGATAAGAAAAATGACCTTTTTGCTATGCGTGAAAAGATGGGCATGGTATTCCAACAATTCAACCTTTTTCCAAATATGACGGTCATGGAAAACATCACTTTGTCACCAATTAAAACCAAAGGTGAAAGCAAGAAAGTTGCGGAGAAAAGAGCACAGGAACTGTTAGAAAAAGTTGGCTTGCCAGATAAGGCGATGGCCTATCCTCAGAATTTGTCAGGTGGGCAGCAACAACGGATTGCTATCGCACGTGGACTGGCAATGGAGCCAGACGTTTTGCTCTTTGATGAACCGACTTCAGCCCTAGACCCTGAGATGGTTGGCGAAGTTCTATCTGTTATGCAAGACCTCGCCAAGTCAGGGATGACCATGGTGATTGTGACTCATGAAATGGGCTTTGCGCGTGAGGTAGCAGACCGTGTCATCTTTATGGCAGATGGGGTTGTTGTTGAAGATGGAAGGCCAGAGGAGGTTTTTGACCAAACCCAAGAACAACGGACCAAGGATTTTTTGAGTAAGGTTTTGTAAGACCTCATTTTTAGAAGAAGTGGAGTAGAAATCATGGCTTCAAGTAAGGAATATTTAGCCTTTATTCTCGATCAGCTATCGGAGTTAGAGGAGATGAGTTATCGTCCAATGATGGGAGAGTATATCCTTTATTATCGTGGGAAGATTATTGGGGGAATCTATGATAATCGTTTGTTATTGAAGCCTGTGAAGGTAGTCATGGATCAACTGGGGCAGACAAGACTTGAACGTCCTTATGAAGGAGCCAAGGAGATGATTTTAATAGAAGACCTTGAAGACAAGTTATTTCTAGCGAGACTAATCAAGGAGATGTACGAAGTTTTGCCTGCTCCCAAGGTTAAAAAGAAAACATGAACGATTCGCCTAAGATAAATAGGCACTAAAAGCTCGATAAGAGCTTTTTCTTATAGTTTCAAACTATAAGGTCTATTAGTCAAGAAGTGTTAGAATGCCAAGGTTTTTTTTGATATAATAGAAGATATTTGATAGAAAAGAGAAGAAATATGGCACAGATTATTGATGGGAAGGCTCTTGCAGCTAAGTTACAAGAACAGTTGGCTGAAAAGACTGCCAAACTAAAAGAAGAAACAGGTCTAGTTCCAGGCTTGGTGGTGATTTTGGTGGGGGACAATCCTGCCAGCCAAGTCTATGTTCGTAACAAGGAACGATCAGCTCTTGCTGCTGGCTTCCGAAGTGAAGTAGTGCGAGTTCCAGAGACCATTACCCAAGCGGAATTGTTAGACTTGATTGCTAAGTACAATCAAGATCCAGCTTGGCATGGGATTTTGGTCCAGTTGCCTTTACCTAAACATATTGACGAAGAAGCAGTGTTATTAGCCATTGACCCCGAAAAAGACGTGGATGGTTTCCATCCCCTAAACATGGGGCGTCTCTGGTCTGGGCATCCAGTTATGATTCCTTCGACACCTGCAGGAATTATGGAAATGTTTCATGAATATGGGATTGATCTAGAAGGTAAAAATGCGGTTGTTATCGGTCGTTCAAATATTGTTGGAAAACCAATGGCTCAGCTTCTTTTGGCTAAAAATGCAACAGTGACTTTGACTCACTCACGTACCCATCATCTTGCCAAGGTTGCTGCTAAGGCAGATATTCTTGTGGTTGCAATCGGTCGTGCTAAGTTTGTGACTGCTGACTTTGTCAAACCAGGAGCGGTTGTCATTGACGTTGGGATGAACCGAGATGAAAATGGCAAACTTTGTGGAGATGTTGACTTTGATGCCGTTGCACCACTTGCTAGTCACATCACACCTGTACCGGGTGGAGTTGGTCCTATGACTATTACCATGCTAATGGAGCAAACCTATCAGGCAGCGCTTCGAACACTAAACAAGGACTAGGAAGATGAAATTCGTATTTGACCTGGATGGAACGCTATCTTTTGATTACATGACCATAGATGAGGAGATTAAGCAGGTTCTTTTAAAGGCTGAAGATTATGGGCATGAGCTTGTGTTTGCCTCAGCCCGCTCTTATCGGGATTGCTTGGGTTTATTAGGCCCTGAACTCAGTCAGCGCTTGGTCATAGGGTTGAATGGTGGCGTAGCCTATCATCTAGGGAAGGCTGTTTTCGAAAGGAATCTCTATGCCAGAGTTTATCAGGCGCTAGTGGATTATTGCCAGACTTATAATCTCCCTTTCTTTGTAGATGATTGCTTTGACTATAGTGGTCAGATTGTAGAGAAGATTCCATTTATTTCCAGTGTGGATCCCCTAAAGGTAGCTCGTCATCAGAAACTCGAGGATTTGGGTACTCCGATTAAGGTAGTTGTTTATATGGGAGACCATGAGGATTTGATTGATGACCTGCTTGGTCAGTTAGAAAGACTGGAGCTGGCTCATCTGTCTTATCATGCGCATGAAAAGTGCCTTTATGTTAATCCCTTGGATACTCATAAGGCGACAACTGTTGAAAAGTTATGTGGGGAGAATTTCATTGCTTTTGGAAATGACCAAAACGATATTGAACTGTTTAAAACGTCGCTCTATTCAGTCCAGATAGGAGATTTTGCTGGCCTTACTCCATATGCGGATGAAACGTTTGAGCTAAAAGGAGAACCTTCTCCAGCAGTGGCAGCTAAAATCTTACAGACCTTTGCGGAATTTAAGGGAAAATAGTGTAGAAGGAGGTTCGCCTTCTTTTTATGTAGAGTAATGCAGTCTATAAACTATAAATTTGAAGTTTGAAAAAGATATTAATGGAATTCAATTTGTAGTAGAAAGAGTCTAGAACCGAAAGCTATTTTCATTGCAACTATTCCTTTTAAATGAACTTTTCTTGTATAATATTTTATTAGGTCAAATTGATGGAAAATAATTGCAATATAAGGTGTGTTTTGATATATTTAATATATAAAATATATTATAAAACTTGGTACTTGTTTGTGTATTCAGAAGGAGGTTATTTTTAAAAATAAAGTAAACGCTTACTTTGTATCAAGAAAAAGAAATGAGGATTTTAATGAACAAAAGACTTTTTGATAAACGTTGTCATTATAGCATTCGTAAATTTGCAATAGGTGCGGCATCTGTGATGATTGGGGCTAGTATATTTGGTATTTCTGCTGTCCAAGCTGAGGAGTTGGCTTCATCCAATGCTCAAACAGAAGAAACAACTGTTCATCAAGCTCAACCTTTAGATAAGCTTCCCGATGATGTGGCAGCTGCTATCGCAAAGGCTGATGAGAATGGTGGGCGTGAGTTTGTAAAACCAAAAGCTGAATCTGCAGAAGATAAAGTTGCTAAGGATACAGAACCTACTACACCTACTAACGAGAGTAGTCGTGAATTGGTTAGTCCTAAAGGGGAAACTCCAAATAAAGTAGAAGAAGGAAACAAGGCTGATAACAAACAGAAATCTGAAGAGGCAAATCCAAAGCCTGTTGAATCTGCAGTAACAGCTGGAACAGAAGTGAAAGAGGATTCTAAAAAAACTTCTGAAAAGGACCAAGTGAAAGCAGACACAGAGATTAAACCTTCTTCTGAAAAATCGCAAGTGCTGTCTAGAGAGTCAAACAAAGCCGAAGTTGAAAAGGAAAAACAGCTATTATCGGAACGAAAACAAGATTTTAATAAAGATTGGTATTTTAAACTAAATGCTCAAGGAGATTTTTCAAAAAAAGATGTGGATGTTCATGATTGGTCTAAATTGAATCTTCCTCATGATTGGAGTATTTATTTTGACTTTGATCACAAATCTCCCGCGCGTAATGAGGGTGGCCAGTTAAATGGTGGAACAGCTTGGTATCGTAAGACTTTCACATTAAATGAAGCTGACAAGAATAAGGATGTTCGTATCAATTTTGATGGGGTTTACATGGATTCAAAGGTCTATGTAAATGGTAAATTTGTCGGACATTATCCAAGCGGCTATAATCATTTTTCATATGATATCACAGAATTTTTAAACAAGGATGGTAGTGAAAATTCAATTACTGTTCAAGTGACCAATAAGCAACCAAGTAGTCGCTGGTATTCAGGAAGTGGGATTTATCGTGATGTAACCCTTAGTTATCGTGATAAAGTTCATGTTGCCGAAAATGGTAATCATATCACTACTCCAAAACTTGCTGAGCAAAAAGAAGGGAATGTTGAAACACAGGTTCAGAGTAGGATTAAAAATACGGATAAAAAGGCTACTAAAGTCTTTGTGGAACAACAAATTTTTACTAAGGAAGGTAAGGTTGTTTCAGAATTAGTCCGCTCTGAAACGAAGAATTTAGCAGAAAATGAAACTGCAGATTTCAGACAAACAATCCTAGTTAATAAACCAACTCTTTGGACGACAAAAAGTTATCATCCACAACTGTATGTGCTGAAAACAAAGGTTTATAAAGAAGGTCAACTAGTTGATGTAACAGAAGATACATTTGGTTACCGTTATTTCAATTGGACTGCGAAGGAAGGTTTCTCTCTGAATGGTGAACGTATGAAATTCCACGGGGTAAGTATTCACCATGACAATGGAGCTTTGGGGGCAGAAGAGAATTATAAGGCTACCTATCGTAAATTAAAACTCTTGAAAGATATGGGAGTTAACTCTATTCGAACAACCCACAATCCAGCGAGTCCTCAGTTGCTTGATGCTGCAGCTAGTTTAGGTCTCTTGGTTCAAGAGGAAGCTTTTGATACTTGGTATGGTGGCAAGAAGACTTACGACTATGGACGGTTCTTTGATCAAGATGCAACTCATCCTGAAGCTAAGAAGGGTGAGAAGTGGTCTGATTTTGATCTTAGAACAATGGTAGAACGTGATAAGAACAATCCGTCTATCGTAATGTGGTCTCTTGGAAATGAGGTGGAAGAGGCAAATGGTAGTCCTCGTTCTATCGAGACAGCTAAACGTCTGAAGGCTATTATCAAGGCGATTGATACTGAACGTTATGTCACCATGGGTGAAAATAAATTTAGTCGTGCAGCGACAGGTGATTTCTTGAAACTCGCAGAAATCATGGATGCTGTCGGTATGAACTATGGTGAACGTTTTTATGATGCGGTTCGTAGTGCTCATCCAGACTGGCTCATTTATGGTTCTGAAACCTCTTCAGCTACTAGAACGCGTGATTCTTATTATAACCCTGCTCAAATCCTTGGACATGACAATCGTCCAAATCGTCACTATGAACAATCTGACTATGGTAATGACCGTGTTGGATGGGGAAGAACAGCTACTGAATCATGGACTTTTGACCGTGATCGTGCTGGCTATGCTGGACAATTTATCTGGACAGGAATTGACTATATCGGTGAACCAACTCCATGGCATAACCAAGATAATACACCTGTAAAAAGTTCTTACTTTGGTATCATCGATACGGCTGGTTTACCAAAGAATGATTTCTACCTTTACCGTAGTGAATGGTATAGTGCTAAAGAAAAGCCAACTGTTCGCATTTTACCACATTGGAACTGGACTGAAGAGACCCTTAAGGAACGCAAGATGCTGGTTGATGGAAAGGTTCCGGTTCGTACCTTCTCAAATGCTGCAAGCGTCGAATTGTTCTTAAATGGAGAGTCACTTGGTAAAAAGGAATTTACTAAGAAAACGACAGAAGATGGACGTCCATATCATGAGGGGGCTAAACCAAGTGAATTGTATCTTGAGTGGCTTGTGAAATACCAACCAGGTACACTGACTGCGATTGCTCGAGATGAAAATGGGAATGAAATTGCGCGTGATAGTGTGACAACTGCTGGGGAGCCAGCAAGAGTTCGTCTGACTAAAGAAGAGCATGTTATCACTGCAGATGGAAAAGACCTATCCTACATCCATTACGAAATTGTTGATGGTGATGGGAATGTGGTTCCAACAGCTAACAATCTTGTTCATTTCAATCTTCATGGTCAGGGACAAATCGTTGGTGTGGATAATGGAGAACAAGCTAGTCGTGAACGCTACAAAGCTCAAGCAGATGGAACATGGCAAAGACGTGCTTTCAATGGTAAAGGGGTTGTCATTGTAAAATCAACAGAAAAAGAAGGTAAATTTACTCTTTATGCAGATTCTGCTGGTTTAACTTCTGATAGCGCAACAGTCGCAACTGTGTCTGGTAAGAAAGAAAACCGTCACTTTGTAGCCTTTGCTCCTGTAAAAGCAACAACTGACGTGACAACAAATCCTGAATTGCCTCAAACAGTAACAGCTATTTATAGCGATGGTAGTGTTGAGGAAAAGACTGTAACATGGGACGTGCCATCAGACTTGCTTACAAGCGCAGGTGAAAAGAAAGTCTTTGGACGAGTGGAAGGTTTGGAAACCCCAGCTGAGGCACTTGTTAAAGTGATTGCTTTAGATAGATGGTTACCAAAAGTTGCTACAGTCCCAGTTGGAACGAATGCGGCTGATTTGGATAAAACGGTCACTGCTGTTCTGACAGATGGTAGCTTGATTGATACTGATGTTGTTTCTTGGACCTTGAAAGACCCTGCTGCTTTGAACAAGGAAGGTGGACGTACGGAGGCTACTGGTAAATTGGTAGATGACGACCGTGAAGTGACTGCAACCTTTATCGCAAGTAGTAAGGAAACAACAAGTAGCATTACAGGACTTACTGTTGGGGATAAAGCTCTTGAGAATTTTGAGTCTGGCAAGACCTATTACCGTGTATCTCTTCCTTACACTGGAACAATTCCAAGTGTTGGAGCTCAGACTACCGGATATCAAGTAACTGTTCAGCAAGCTTCTGCTGATAATGGTTATCAGGCTTCTCTCTTCTTGAGTGACCAAAAGGGTGACTTGGTTCAAACTTACTTAATTCAGTTTGTGAAGGAAGCTCCTGCTTTGAAACGTTTGGAAGTGGTTGTAGAAGGAAAAGAAACTGCCACTGAAGATCAAGTATTAACTTATCACGTCATTGGTCGTTATGAGGATGGTTCACAAACAGAATTTTCGGCTTCAGATATTCACTTAGAAGCTAAATCATCTGATGGGGGACATCTTGAGGTGAATGGTCAGAATCTATTGCTCTATACTAAGGGAAGAGTGACTTTGACACCTCGAATCGATAATCAAACAGAGAAAACAGAATCTGTAACTACTGAAGTAGTGATTAAAGAAAATAAAGTTAACAAGAAGATTGTGAAACTGCATCCTGTATCTGTTTCTACAGACATCAATCAGCAACCGAATCTACCTAAAGAAGTTGGAGCAGAATTTGATAAGGGCTTACCACGCAAAGTATCTGTAACTTGGGATAAGGTAGATGAAAAAGAGTTGGGGCACTATCATAGCTTTACGCTTAAAGGACATGTGGAAGGTACAGATATCGAAGCACAAGCGACTGTAACGGTTGAAGGATTGCAAGTTGCAGAGGAAATCAGCCTCACAGTACCTAAGGGTGAGACGGTTCAATTGCCAGCCAATGTCCGGGCTTACCATTCTAACGGAACAACTATCTACAAAGATGTTGTTTGGGATCAGGTTCCAGCTAACTTTAGTCAAACTGAAGGGGTCTATGAAATCAATGGTCGTTTAGTAGGTAGCAATCTGACAACTAAAGCTCATGTTCGAGTGTCTAGTCAAGTGGTTGCTGGAAATAATATCTCTAAACAATGGACAGGTTCACAATTACCAGCTGCCATTGTATCCAATACAGGTGGAGATGATTCAGCCAATACCTTGAACGACTTGACTGTATCAAGAACGCCATCAGATGCTAAAAATAGATGGACAACTTGGAGAACAAATACTGATAATGACTGGGCTTCTATCTTATTTGGTAATTCAGGAGACTTGACGAAACGTTTTGTCAACAATTTGTCGGTTGATTTCTATACTGATGGAGCAATTGGTCTTCCAAAAGAATATGTAGTTGAATATTATGTAGGTAAAGAAGTTCCTGATTTACCAAGTGATGTCAGTCATGCGCAACGAGCTAGCAATCATCCATTTAATAATCCAGACAATTGGAAAGCAGTTGAAAACTTACATGCTCCAAGTCAGCTATCTGCAACTCAAACAAATCACTTCACATTTGACAAGGTAGAAACCTATGCTGTTCGTATTCGTATGAAGAAGGCTGATGGAACTTCAGGTGTTGGTCTGACAGAGCTAACTGTGCTTGGAAACAAGGTCTTAAGTGAAACAAGTTCAGAGATTTCTATCAAGGTAGATGGCAAGGATCTTGAACACTTTAATCCATCTAAGACCGATTACTATATTCCTCAATCTAGCAAAGAAATCACTGCAACAGCTAGCAATAATGGTTTGGTAACAGTTGTTCCTGCAACCAGTCCAAAAGGTGCAACACGTCTCATCTTAAAAGCAGAAGATGGTACGGTATTGAAAGAATATAGAATCTTCCGCAATGATGAGAGAGAAACTAGTCAACCTCTTGCTGCAGAAAATAGTGCTAAAATCTTGAATATTGGAGATGCTCTTCGACTTCCTTCAGAAGTCACTGTTTATTACCCAACTTCAACTACTTGGACTACAGATAAACTGGCAGTGAAATGGGATGCTATTCCTGAACATGCAACAGAGCATGAGGGAACATTTGAAATTACCGGTCATGTCATTGGTACAAATCTAATGACTAAAATGCAGGTGACAGTTGTTTCTAAAGGAAATCAAGTCATTTCAGAAAATCCAAGCAACAATGAAACGGATTCTAAAGCCTTTGCTTCGACAACGAACGATACACAAGCAGCTTCACATGATCGAATTTTCTATATCAATGATGGAAAATACAATGAAGATGGACGTTGGACAAACTGGTCTCGTACTCCGAAAAATGAAGAAACTTCTGTCGGACTACTCTTTAAGAAGGACGGTAAAATTGCCACCCAATCTATTGGAAAAGTAGCTATTCAGTTCTTTAAAGATAGTGGAACAGATGCCCCAGAGAAAATGGTTCTAGAAAGATATATTGGCCCTGCCTTTACAGAACCAAGTACGATTTCTCGTTATGAAGAAAATGCTGACCATCCATTCAACAAGGCAGAAAATTGGGCACCTATTCCTTACAAAGCTTCTGGAGAATTAGTAGCTGGTAAACCAATCGAGTTTAATTTTGATCCGGTTCAAACGACAGCAATTCGTGCTCGCATGACTCGTAAGGCTACTACCAATGGTCTTGCACTTGTAGAATTTACAGCCTACTCTGCAGGCAAGGGAGCAGAAGTGGAAACACCATCAGCGACTATTTCGATCGACGGAAAAGCATTGGAAAACTTTGATCCAAATGTGACAGATTACACTCTAACAACAATGGGTTCAAAACCAAAAGTCACTGCAACAACTAGTGGACATGGAGTAGTTACAGTTGTGGATTCTGGAAATGCCAATCTTCCAACACTGGTTCGTCTTGTTTCCAAAGATGGAAATCTGGTGAAAGAATATCGTTTACACTTTAAGTCTACCATCCAAACAACACCAACAGAAGGCGTTAAGAACTTAGTAGCAGAAACTCCAAGTTTGGAAATTGAAAAGACTCCGCTTCCGTTTAAAGAAGTTATTCGTGAAAACCCTGAACTTGCTCAAGGTCAACGTCGTATCGTTTCTGAAGGACAAGATGGAGAAAAAGTTGACTATATTCAAGTTTTGGGTACTACTAGAAGTCTTGTTCATTCTGAAGAAAGAAAGGCTCAGGATCGCATTGTTGAAGTAGGAGTGAAAGCATCTATTTCAAGTAGTAAAGGCGAGGAGCCTGCTCCAGTCAATGAAGTTCCAGAATTCAAAGGCGGTGCTAACTTTGTAGAAGCAGCAGTGAACGATGTTCCAGAATTCAAAGGCGGTGCTAACTTTGTAGAAGCAGCAGTGAACGATGTTCCAGAATTCAAAGGCGGTGCTAACTTTGTAGAAGCAGCAGTGAACGATGTTCCAGAATTCAAAGGCGGTGCTAACTTTGTAGAA
>NZ_AFUB01000048.1 GCF_000222705.1 Streptococcus mitis bv. 2 str. SK95
GCTTTACGAGCTTTCTTAAGACCTGGTTGGGGCACCACTTATTTCATCTAATTTCAAAGTGCTTTAAAATCAACGTTTTCATGGGGTCTCTAAAAATAAAATTTCAACTAATTTCAATCAATTTCATCAAAATAAGGTAAATTTTCATTAAAAATAAGCTAAAATAAGCTAAAATCGAACCAGAATATCAAAAGTTTACCTTATTTAGTTTTACAGAAGTGAAGTAAGCATTCAATACGAATCAATACATAAGAAAAACGCTGATTTCAAGCGTTTTTTCTTTTTTCAATTTCAATACATTTCACTATATTTCAGTCCAAACTCTACCTTTTTCTCTACCTTTTTTAGATAAATATATCATCTGGATATTGAAGTTAAGCCCCGCTATCATTTCGATGGCAGGGCTTTTTAATGTTTGGTACACTACCTTCTTATCTATATTTTGATGGAGCTGAAGTTGACATCTACAAAGTTTAATGTTAAAATACATTCAAAAATATATTTGAACGAGGTGTTTTATGGCTCAAAATGTTGTTACTTCAATAATCCTGTATTCTGGGACAGCCGTAGACTTACTTATTATCCTAATGTTATTTTTTGCCAAAAGAAAAAGCAGAAAAGACATCATTAACATCTATTTAGGACAATTTCTAGGCTCTGTTAGTCTAATATTGCTAAGTTTACTTTTTGCATTTGTCTTAAATTATATTCCTAGTAAAGAGATTTTAGGTTTGCTCGGTTTGATTCCAATTTTCCTAGGACTCAAAGTTTTGCTTTTAGGAGATTCTGATGGAGAAGCTATTGCAAAAGATGGTTTGCGCAAAGATGATAAAAACCTGATTTTTCTAGTAGCTATGATTACTTTTGCTAGTTGTGGTGCTGACAATATTGGTGTTTTTGTCCCATATTTTATTACCTTAAATTTAGCGAATTTGATAGTGGCTTTACTTACTTTTCTAGTCATGATTTATCTCTTGGTTTTTTCTGCCCAAAAATTGGCACAAGTCCCTTCTGTTGGAGAAACTTTGGAAAAATATAGCAGATGGTTTATTGCCGTTGTTTATTTAGGATTGGGGATGTATATCCTGATTGAAAACAACAGCTTTGACATGCTAAGGACTGTGTTCGGCTAGGAGAAAAAATTATGAAAAAAGATAGTATATGCCAAGTGAATATTATAAATCAACAAAATGTTACAACCGCAACGAACTACCTTGAAAAGGAAAAAGTCCAAAAATCGCTTCGTATTTTATCAAAGTTTACCGATAATAAACAGATAAATATCATCTTTTATCTCCTTGCTGTTGAAGAACTCTGTGTCTGTGATATAGCCTGTTTACTAAATCTCAGTATGGCATCTGCCTCCCACCATCTTCGTAAACTAGCCAATCAAAACATCTTGGATACTAGAAGAGAGGGGAAAATTATATATTATTTTATAAAAGATGAGGAAATCAGAGATTTTTTTAATCAACTAGGATAACAACTATTTTTACTACTCTACCATTCACTCTACCTTTTATTATGTAGCATTCTAAAAACATTGATGTACCAACGTTTCTAACAGCTAAAATAGAAATTATTTAATTTTTACAGAAGTGAAATAGGGATTCACTACACGTCAACAAACGTGAGAAACCTTGATTTTAAGCGATTTTTGAAATTTCAAATTTCACTACATTGCAATAAAAATCAACCGAATCACTACCTTTTTCACTACCTTTTTTGAAATAAGAATATTGATTCGGACAATTAAAAGCAAGAGGAGGAGCTTCATAATGAAGCTCCTCTTTTTTATCTTTATACCGTTCTATCCCCCTACTAAACTCTAGCATTTACTTGTTTTAAGTTCAATTCCTCATCTTCAAACAATAATCTGATTTGAATTTGAGTAGGAGCATTCCCATTATTTAGAACACAAACAAGTCTTGTTTCAATATTTGGTTTAAATTGTCTCCCATCAATTGAATCTTGTAACAGTGGATGTTGTAGGATACGATTGCGTATTTCCTCATGAGGAATTGAACCCCAGCAAATAACTGGCTCAGCTCTTTCGATAATCATTCTAGGAATATATTCAGGTGCAAATTGTTCTGGTGAAATACATAATCCTCCATTCCTAAAAAAAGACTCTAATATATTATCAAAAATAGCACTTGGTGTTTCATCTCTTTTTAGTCCATTAAATCCAATCAAATCACCAACTTTTCTAGCAATATCTTGTTTATAATCTTCTATGAATTGATGAAGCTCCCTATTCTCAGGGAGACCATTTCCCCTTTGATAAATTCCTTGCCAATTACTTTGATTTCCTTCATAATTTGCACAATTATTTTTTCTTTCTATGTCGAATAACAGTCCTTCTATAGAATTTTTTGTATGTGCCGCATAATATCTTCCAGCTCTATTTTGCGTATTATTATTTTCTCCCCCGATAAGTTGAATCGAAGAACCACAAGTTGGACACAATGCGTACTTACTACCATTTTGATAATATGGTAATTCTTTATTTGTTTTCTCTTCAAACTCATCAATATGATAAGTTCCACCATTGATTAATTTAAAATATTTCATCGCTATTACCTCAATAAATAATCCATCTAATTTCATTTCGTCTTTACCAAATTTGACGAGATTGACGACCTCTTCATAACGTCCTACCGCATTATTGACATCTTATAAGTTCGTTCTAGCTTTTGATTTCTTACGGAGGAAGCTTTTGATAAGGCTTTGTCAATCTTTGGATTGACACTTTCATTTTGTGTCACAAACTCCATGCCGTAAGACGTTGCCACTCTTCAACTTCACGTTGAATTTTTACTTCTTTACTCTGTTTCGTTGCCATTACCAAAGCCTTTTAAAATGTTCTTTAAATTAGCTCTTTTAATTGCCCAGTGAGTCCTACTTAATTCCCAATCTTCTATTTTTAATTCTGATTGATGAAGTTCGATCAGATTTAAATCAATTTCACATTCTTTCTGAAAATCAAATTTTATATATCCAGCTCTTTTATCTATATCCACTAATTGTCCCAAAAATCCAGTTTTTATCTCTTGGTTCACCTCACTATACTCTGGAAGGAATAAAGTTGGTAAACTCATTATTTCGTCAATATCTTCTAGTGTAAATTGAGAAAACTTTTGTTTTATCGCTGTATTAGTATATTCAAAAATTCTACCATTTTCTATGGTAAATGAATCTCCTTCATACTGTTCACCGTAAATTATAAATAAGTTGTAGTATTCGTTAGGAGAAAGTATCTTGCGTGCAGGGACATAGTTGACGATATTGTTTACATTGTTCGCTTGCTCAATATTATAAATTCTTTCTGCATTTTGTTGTAGTGGTTGTTGGGGAAATTCTGACGGCAAATTACCCTGTCTTTTTAGTGAGTTTGTCAATGTATTCTCCTTAATTTAGATTTTCTACATGTTCTATGTTATAGATATTATCAGCATACTGGTTGATAACTTTAGGATTATTCAACACTTGTTTTGTTATTGCATCATCACTTTCAACATTAGAATGAAACTCTTCTTCAAACTCAACATCTGATTCTTCGATATACTCTTGTTTCTCGACATCTTCCACACTTGGATTATATCGAGTTATTTCTATGCCGTTCATATGTTGTCCAAGTTCTGCATTAGTAAATTCCCAAGGGGCTCGTTCTCCGATTTTAGAATACCATGCTTCAAATGTTGGCTTACCGACAGTATTATCTATTTTATTGACAAAAATATATCTCATTACATCTAATAAAAATGACTCAATCTCGATTACCTCAGCTTCTAATAATTTCTGCTTAAGTTTTGATTCATTGGAGGAAACTTTAAAAGTCTCCAAGTCAGCAATCGTTCCATCATTACAAATAATTTCAATAACCGCAGAAACAAGCCACTTCAATTTTTGTTCCGAAAACTTGTCATTAATAAATACAGACATACTTTCTAGTGTGTCTTTTTTATTTTGTTCAACAGAATCTTTAAATGAATTAATGAACCTCGAATCATCAAAAGGTAAATACCCTGCTTTAGAAATAATACATTTTTTATATTCAGAAACATTCTTTTTAAACGAGTTCCTGTAAGGCATTTGCTGAATTTCTCCTGTAAAAATATCAATAAGAGACTTCATAATATCAGTTTCGGATAATGCATCAGTTCGTTCTTCTAAGCATCCAATTCGAACCTTACTTTTGGGTTTTCTAGCTTCAAGCATCAGTCCAAATAGAATACCTCCTGTGAGTCGTGGGATATTTTCAGACATTTTTTACTCCTCATAACTAAATTAGTAACTGTATCTACTTTATATACTCTATATATACTCTATCTACAATTGATGGTAACACTATCTACTTTATAATAGAGAGTGAAGATAAAGCAAATGTATATTTGATACTATTATATCAAATTTTACAAGCGTTTTCTTCAAAAGAATAACATTAGTCCTAATAGGTGTACACCCAATGGACGGATTGAAACGAATATGAAAACTCAGACGATAACGGTCGAGTTCTGCATATATCTGTTTATCCGTTTATTTGGTGTGCCCTTTTCACATCTATCGGTATTCAGTATGGCTCATTAAAGTTTCTTTCCGTCCTAAGGACAGAAAGGAACCAACATGAATAATATATATGAAGAAATTTCTAAAAAGAAATTAAATGAAAAACTCGTTAAATCTCTAACTCCAGAAGAGCAATCTTTCTGGCTTGAATGGCTAAATGAGAGTGATAGACATGAAAATAGTTATGCTCGCCAATGTCGTCGTAAAGAAATAAGTCTAAACTCCAAAATAAACAATGGAAGAACAAATAACGAAACAACTCCACTTGACTTGTTTATAGATGATTCCCCTAATCCTCTTGACTTTCTCATTCAGACAGAAGATGAAGAATTTACCTTAGCTCAATTGCCAAGATTAAAAAAGGTTCTATCTGAATTAGATGAACTTGACAGAGACATTATCTTACTTTGCCATTCATTTGAAGAATATGAATATACGTATAGGGGGGAAACCTATATAAACTACAAGAAACTTTCTTTCAGAGAAATGGGTAGAAGATTAAATGAGGACTATCGTAAAATCCAACGTAAGATACCGAAAATAATGTCTTATATAAAAGAAAGACTCACAGAATAATTGAACAAAAAATTAGGCCTTTTTTGCTCAAAAATGGTTCAACTACCCTTAATTTTGTCCATTAATTAGGAGGTAGTTTTAAAAGTCCAGCTCATGACCTCAAACCGAGCTTGTCTCTTCTTACTTTTTAAGCTTCATATAGAAAGGTATATCCATATGAAAATCAAACCACAACACCGAAAAGGCGGTTACTCAAACCATATCGCTCAACAATACGTTGACCTCAACGCTCCTATCTACTTACTGAGTGACGAACTCGAACCCCAACAAAAGTACGAAAACAACAAACCAACAGGGGAAATTGTCGCTTATAAGGCTTGGTTCGGACAAAAAGGACTTCCGCCTTTTCAAGTGAAATTTACAGAAGCACCTGAACTACCAGACTACCTATCTCTGGTTTCATTTGAAGGTCTAATGGCATGCGAAGTTAACTACAATGTCTACTTCAAAGCTGACGGATTGAAAGAGGTGAACTAATGGTTTCAACTCTCACACAAAGAGAGTTGGAACAATACCTGTTACAGAGCCTAAATATGGGTTTGGGCTCTGTATTACAGGGTGAAACATCCTACACCAACTCTTTTAACATTCTTGTCCGAGAAGACGGCTTTATCTTTGTCCCTCGTCTACCATGTGGCTTTATCATTGATGATGACTTGTATCAGAAGATTTTTCTAATCGCAAACGCCTCCCTCTATCCTCAATATACGCTATTGAAACAAAACTCTGTTTACTTTATCGCCTTAAAGTCAGAGGATATTCATGTTCAGCGTGGCTTATTCTTTCCATGGAAAAAAGGAGTTTCGGAGCGCTTGGTCATTCCAGACCTTGAGATATTTACCTCGTCTCTAAAGGGTAATAATATTCCTATCATGAAAAATCTAGCCATTAACTATGATAAGGTAACTTCTTTGGCTATTGCTGGTAATTCCGGTAGTGGGAAAAGTTACGCTTTGACTTATCTACTTAGCGTCCTGAAAAACATTTCTGACCTAATTATTATTGACCCTAAGTTTGATACACCATCACGCTGGGCAAGAGAACACCAAACTCCCGTTATTCACCCCCATGAAAACCGCTCTAAATCTGATTTTGTGTCAGAAATTAATGAAAACCTGAGCAAGTGTATGACCATCATTCATAAAAGGCAAGCCATCTTGTTTGAAAATCCACGTCATGAATTTAAACATCTAACCATTGTTATTGATGAAGTACTAGCCTTGTCAGAAGGAGTCAACAGAACCATCAAAGATTCTTTCTTCTCTTTATTGTCTCAAATCGCACTACTGGGACGAGCTACACGTGTTCATTTACTTCTAGTCAGTCAACGCTTTGACCATACAACTATCCCCGTATCTGTTCGGGAACAATTGAATGTTCTGATACAGATTGGAAACATTAATAAAAAGACCACACAGTTTTTGTTTCCCGACCTCGACCCTGAGGGCATCGTTATTCCGATAGGCAAAGGAACAGGACTTATACAGATTATTGATAACGAACATCCTTATCAAGTTTTCCCCCTCCTCTGTCCCACCTATTACACCAAGAAAGGAATTTTATAGACTATGAGAAAAACGAATTTTCAAAAAACCATTCATCCAGCAACTACCTTTTTTATAATGGGAATCCTATCTATGTTTATTTCAATCTTATTGAGGCTTGGAATGAATCCCTTGGAAAACAGTATCTATTTCACATCTCTGTTTGATTTCCTGCGCTTGCTTCACTTTATCAGCTCATCTATTTCTTTATTGTCCCTTCTCTTATTCCTTGGATTAGTTGGCTATGAAATTAAGATACGCCATAGAGAAGATAGAATATCAAACCTCTTTAAGTCCATTACACAGACCTTTTCTCTTCGTCTATTTCTGATTCAAAGAGAGTACTCAGAAACTGTAAGCACAAGCGAGCAAGGAAACACAAAGAGATACAACCCTATCAACAAACAGTTCAATAAAGCGATTCAGAAAGTGGTTGTAGATATACGAGAGGAAAGCACAACATTGATTATTCCTGTCCCCAAATCGCAACAAGCCATTAGAATTCTAAAAGATTTGGAAACAATCATCAGTGAAGAAATTTCTAGTCGCAATCCTGACTATTATTTTTCAAGACCTGAAAGAAAGGGCATGGACTTCTACTTTATCGGAACAAGACGTAAATGATAGGACGGGCGCTATGGCGCACGAAGTAAGCGCCACCTAGCGCCCGTCTGCTTGGTATATGGACTAACGGGTTACTACGACCCCGTTAGTCCAATAATCAATAATCATCAAAAATCAAATAAATCATGTTCCACATTCCGAAGACACCCCTCTAAATCTCCTTATAGATAGAAATACAATTTGAAAGCGAGACATATTGAATATGGCAAAAGAACAACGTTCTAATAAATGGGCTTTTCTTTTCTACAGAGAGAGCGCCCCAGAAAACTATTTGGAAATCCTTGAAGGTTTTCATATCCCCTTTATCTTATCACCTTGGCATGATAGAGATATCAATCGAAAAACAGGGGAACTTAAGAAAGCTCATAAACATGGAGCCTTTTTCTTTGATTCGCTTAAAAGCTATAATCAAGTATCTGAACTCATCAAGGATAAATTAAAGGGACCTGCTCATGTAGAGCCTATTATGTCTCCCAAGGGGATGTATGACTACTTTGTTCATGCGGAGAATCCTGAAAAGACTCAATACAAAATTGATGATATAGAAATAGGATGCGGATTTGAATTAGACAAATTCCTCATAAACAATAACAACGATGATTTTCTATCAATTATTATTGACGTGATAGACAAGAAGAATTTCACAGAGTTTAATCATCTGGTTAGATATGCGAGAGAAGAAAATCCGATCTTATTAAGGCTTATCGTAGATAAAACTTACTTTTTTGCTAAGTATTTAGATTCACGAAGGTATAGCACAGACAAAAGCAAAATAACTTCATCAGAAAATTCTTTGACGAATACTCCTAATGAAACTAATGACGTCATGTCAAGCACTACTTCAATAGAAGTATAATGGAGGAAAAGCTATGCAAGTAATCTTACCAGATGAGCAAATTCATCAAATTCAACTTTTACTCTCTAATCTTATAAATAAAGAAATCAGAGAGCAATTAGACAAGAGCGGTATCGATAGCCCCTATTTGAACAAGCAACAAGCTTGTAACTATTTAGGTATATCAAACAATACACTGGATTCTTGGATTGTAAAAGGCCTACCCAAAATCAAAATCGGTAAAACGATTCGATTCCATAAAGACACTATCGACCAATGGCTAAACTCACATAACTAGAAATATCAAGATTTTTGTTTTATAATAGTCATGATATTTTCTGGTTCGATACACAAGGAGAATATCATGACTATCACTAAAACCAAAAATGGTACTTATCGTTTAAAAATCTACATTCCAATAGAAGCTCGAATGCCACTTGGAATCGTCAGCAACAACTACTACGATAAACGATTCAAAACAAGAAAGGAGGCAAGACAAGCAGAGATAGACTTACTCACGAAGTTAAACCAAATTGAAGACAATGCGTTTTCGGGACTAGGCAAAGAAGATATTCTTTTCTCAGACTTCTATAATAATATTTGGTGGGAATCCTATAAAGCAGGACAAACTACATCAACTTCTAAACCACCAAGCAGGTCAACAATTGCCAATACCAAAACATGTTTTGAAAAGCATATACTACCACTTCTTGGCAACTATACGATTCAATTTTTAAACCAAAATAAACAGGTTATTCTAAATTTGATGACCTCAAAAGCTAATGAATATGCAAACTTCAAAACTTTACGAAGTTACGTCATTTCTATGTTTGATTGGGCAGAAGAACTTGAGTATATTGAAGCAAATAGAGTTGCAAAAACTTTAAGACGAATTAAGGCTGTAAAAAAAATTCAACTTGCAGAATCAAAACATGATGAAGATTTATATTTAACTCATGAGCAACTCCAAGAGTGGTTCTCAGCCTTTAAAGAGGATTTAGAGAATGATAGAATATCACTCAAAGATTACGTCCTTTTCTATCTCACTTTTTTCCTTGGAGATAGAAAATCAGAAACATATGCTCTCCAGTGGAAACATATCGACTTTTCAAAATCTCAGATTCAGTTAATTCAGGCTTTAGATAGATACGGACAAGTAAAATCTACCAAAGGAAATAAAAAAACTATCTTTTCTATTTCTAGCGACTTGCTTCAACTCCTAACCGTATGGAAAAAACAACAAAAATATGAACTAGCAAAGTTTGGTATCATCAGTAATCCAGAACAATTCATCTTCACTTATATAGATACCAGAGGGAATATCAATAAACCCCTACATTCTGACTATCTTAATAATAAGATGAAAACTATCAGAAAGCGACACCCAGAGCTTACACACGCTACACCACATAAACTACGTCATACGGGAGCAACGCTCGCTAAACAGGCTGGAATGAGCTTAGAAGCCATTTCCGAAGCTCTAACACATAGCGACACAGGTACAACACAGATTTATGTCAATACTTCTAACGTAGTCCCTATGGCAGTCGGTGAATTTGCCTTAAAGTCTCTAAAACAATAAGGTTAAAATAAGGTAAACTTTGAGGTGAACTTTTTCAAAAAACACAAAAAAAGCACCCATGAGGTAAACTCTTGAGTGCTTTGAAACGTTGATATAATCGTATTGATTAACGTTTTGAGAATTGTGAAGCTTTACGAGCTTTCTTAAGACCTGGTTT
>NZ_AFUB01000047.1 GCF_000222705.1 Streptococcus mitis bv. 2 str. SK95
GGAGTGCCTGAGCTAGACGCAGTACTAACTCGTCTTGCCTCGTATGATCGACGAGGCAGACTCGTGTCGCAAGTAATTTATAAAAAAAGGAGTAAACAATGTCTAAGAAATTAACATTTCAAGAAATTATTTTGACTTTGCAACAATTTTGGAATGACCAAGGTTGTATGCTTATGCAGGCTTATGATAATGAAAAAGGTGCGGGGACGATGAGTCCTTACACTTTCCTTCGTGCTATTGGGCCTGAGCCATGGAATGCGGCTTATGTAGAGCCATCACGTCGTCCTGCTGACGGTCGTTATGGAGAAAATCCTAACCGTCTCTACCAACACCACCAATTCCAAGTAGTTATGAAGCCTTCTCCATCAAACATCCAAGAACTTTACCTTGAGTCTTTGGAAAAATTGGGTATCAATCCTTTGGAACACGATATTCGTTTTGTTGAGGACAACTGGGAAAATCCTTCAACTGGTTCAGCTGGTCTTGGATGGGAAGTTTGGCTTGATGGGATGGAAATCACTCAGTTCACTTATTTCCAACAAGTTGGTGGATTGGCAACTGGCCCTGTGACTGCGGAAGTTACCTATGGTTTGGAGCGTTTGGCTTCTTATATTCAAGAAGTAGACTCTGTCTATGATATTGAGTGGGCTGATGGTGTAAAATACGGAGAAATCTTCATCCAGCCTGAGTACGAGCATTCAAAATATTCGTTTGAAATTTCGGACCAAGAAATGTTGCTGGAAAACTTTGATAAGTTTGAAAAAGAAGCTGGTCGTGCCTTAGAGGAAGGCTTGGTTCACCCTGCCTATGACTATGTTCTCAAATGTTCACATACCTTTAACTTGCTTGACGCGCGTGGTGCCGTATCTGTAACCGAGCGTGCAGGCTATATCGCTCGTATTCGTAACTTGGCCCGTGTCGTAGCCAAAACCTTTGTCGCAGAACGCAAACGCCTAGGCTACCCACTTTTGGATGAAGCAACACGAGCTAAACTCTTAGCAGAAGACGCAGAATAAAGAGAGTGACCGTTTACGAAAATGGGCGAACAGAGTGAGCCTTGAGCCAGTTGCCACAGTGATGAAGGTATCCTTAGTGAAGCTAAGGATACTAGGCAAAATTAGAGACTTTCGGCTCCAATTTTAGCAATGAAACGACGAAGTCGGTTGCTTGCGTGCCAATCACATAAGGCAAACTGGAAAATAAAAAGATACTTTTCGGAGAAAAAACATGACAAAAAACTTATTAGTAGAACTCGGTCTTGAAGAGTTACCAGCCTATGTAGTAACTCCAAGTGAAAAACAACTAGGTGAAAAAATGGCAGCCTTCCTCAAGGAAAACCGCCTGTCTTTTGAAGCTATTCAAACCTTCTCCACACCACGCCGTTTGGCTGTTCGTGTGACTGGTCTTGCAGACAAACAGTCTGATTTGACAGAAGATTTCAAGGGTCCAGCAAAGAAAATTGCCTTGGATAGTGATGGGAACTTCACCAAAGCAGCTCAAGGATTTGTCCGTGGAAAAGGCTTGACGGTTGAAGATATTGAATTCCGTGAAATCAAGGGTGAAGAATATGTCTATGTTACCAAGGAAGAAATTGGTCAAGTAGTTGAAGCCATTGTTCCAGGTGTAGTAGACGTCTTGAAATCTCTAACTTTCCCTGTCAGCATGCACTGGGCTAACAACACCTTTGAATATATCCGCCCTGTTCACACTTTAACTGTTCTTTTAGATGAAGAAGAATTTGACTTGGATTTCCTTGATATCAAGGGAGATCGTGTGAGTCGTGGTCATCGTTTCTTGGGACAAGAAACTAAGATTCAGTCAGCTTTGAGCTACGAAGAAGACCTTCGTGCACAGTTTGTAATCGCGGATCCTCGTGAACGTGAGCAAATGATTGTTGACCAAATCAAGGAAATCGAAGCAGAGCATGGTGTACGTATCGAAATTGATGCTGACTTGCTGAATGAAGTCTTGAACTTGGTTGAATACCCAACTGCCTTTATGGGAAGTTTTGATGCTAAATACCTTGAAGTTCCAGAAGAAGTTTTGGTGACTTCGATGAAGGAACACCAACGTTACTTTGTTGTTCGTGATCAAGACGGTAAACTCTTGCCAAACTTTATTTCTGTTCGTAACGGAAACGCTGAGCATTTGGAAAATGTTATCAAAGGAAATGAAAAAGTCTTGGTAGCCCGCTTGGAAGACGGAGAATTCTTCTGGCGTGAAGACCAAAAATTGGTGATTTCTGACCTTGTTGAAAAATTAAACAACGTCACCTTCCACGAAAAGATTGGTTCTCTTCGTGAACACATGATTCGTACTGGTCAAATTGCCATTCTCTTGGCGGAAAAAGCTGGCTTGTCAGTGGATGAAACAGTTGACCTTGCTCGTGCAGCAGCTATTTACAAGTTTGACTTGTTGACAGGTATGGTTGGTGAATTTGACGAACTCCAAGGAATTATGGGTGAGAAATATGCTCTTCTTGCTGGGGAAACTCCAGCAGTTGCAGCTGCTATTCGTGAACACTACATGCCTACATCAGCTGAAGGAGAACTTCCAGAGAGCAAGGTTGGAGCTATTCTAGCCATTGCAGACAAATTGGACACGATTTTGAGTTTCTTCTCAGTAGGTTTGATTCCATCAGGTTCTAATGACCCTTATGCCCTCCGTCGTGCGACCCAAGGTGTGGTTCGTATCTTGGATGCCTTTGGTTGGCACATTGCTATGGATGAGTTGATTGATAGCCTTTATGCTTTGAAATTTGATAGCTTGACTTATGAAAATAAAGCAGAAGTCATGGACTTTATCAAGGCTCGTGTCGATAAGATGATGGGTTCTACTCCAAAAGACATTAAGGAAGCGGTTCTTGCAAGTTCGAACTTTGTCGTGGCAGATATGCTAGAAGTAGCAAGTGCTCTCGTAGAAGCAAGCAAGGAAGAAAACTTCAAACCGTCTGTCGAATCTCTCTCTCGTGCTTTCAACTTGGCTGAGAAAGCGGAAGGATATGAAACAGTTGATCCTGCTCTCTTTGAAAATGAAGAAGAGAAAGCCTTGTCGGAAGCAGTAGAGTCACTCGTTTTATCAGGGACTGCAAGTCAGCAATTAGAACAACTCTTTGCGCTTAGTCCAGTTATTGATGCTTTCTTTGAGAATACTATGGTAATGACCGATGATCAAGATATTCGTCAAAATCGATTGGCCATCTTGTCGCAATTAACCAAGAAAGCAGCGAAACTTGCACGTTTCAACCAAATTAATACCAAGTAAAATCTGTTAAACGGATTAAATCTTATCATAAAGGAGAGAAACATGGATCCTAAAAAAATTGATCGTATTAACGAGCTTGCTAAAAAGAAAAAAACAGAAGGCTTAACTTCTGCTGAAAAAGTGGAACAAGCTAAACTTCGTGAGGAGTATATTGAAGGCTATCGTCGTTCTGTTCGTCACCACATTGAAGGAATCAAAATTGTGGACGAAGAAGGAAATGACGTCACACCAGAAAAACTACGTCAGGTACAACGTGAAAAAGGTTTGCATGGGCGTAGTTTAGATGATCCCAACTCATAAAAAAACTGACTAGTAGTTTGTGCTGCTAGTCAGTTTCTTTATGCTATTAGAATAGCAGAGATTCAGAGGACAAAAAGTAATGTAAAAAATGAATAGGGAGATATTATTTTCTGTAGAATATGATACAATGAACATAGAGAATGCAATAAAGTGAGGTTGGATTTATGCTAGATACGAATACTAATGAAGAATTAAGAGATGAAGAAAAAGAGTATCTAAAGACAAATTTAAAAATCTGTTTTAACCTTATCTCACAAAATGAAGATATATTTAAAAATAAAGATACCTTCTTAGAGGAGTTTAGCCCTTGGCATAAGAAGAAAGAAGGGGGAGAAGAGATACTGGTAGATCAATTTGTAACTCAAGTTACAAGTGCTACTTCTGAAGATTTTTCTTGGTTGAATATTTTGAAAGAAGACAACCAGTGGAAGGAAGCAAAATATAAAGAGGAAATCAAGGACAAAAGTAAACATGTAAATATGCGCTACCAAATTCCAACTCATTTTCATGGGGATATTGATAAAGCTATTCTTTTCCATTGTATGGAAAATCCTAGAGGTTATTTAGGAAGTTATACAGATAATCAAATTGATAAAGGTCTTGAGTGTGCAAACCTTAAAGATTATTATAGAAAAACCTATAAATTATTAAAAGAGGATAATAAAAAGACAATAAAAGAAATTAGAAATTATTTAGAAGGTGAGCCAGAAAATAAACCTGTTAAAGAAATCATAAAAGAAAGATATGGTTTAGGGGAAATAGATAGTGACGCTAAACTTTCAACGTGTATTACTCAAATTATCTATAGCAAAAATAGTAATTTAACACAAGAACTAACTCATATGTTTAATTCTAAAGAAATTAGTCTTGATAAAAAATATAATAATAAGGAGTTAAAAGAGTTAGGGTATTATTATTTACCGGAATATTATAAAGAAATAGTTCAAGAGAGACCAGAAAAAGGACCGTTTATTATAGATATCTCAGAATTACAGAATAATAATGTTAAAGAAATTGCTAAAAAAATCTGTAATTTAGAAATTTATCCTTTTTCATGCTCTCAACCAGCTTTAGGTGAAGATGGTATTGGTGAAAAGATTCTTCTCAATTCAAACTTATCTCGGTTAGGTGCTTATATTGTTTTGAGAAGAATTTATCAATATGTAGCTGATGATAATGAAACCCAGATACCAATTTTTGTTTTTCGAAAGTATGATAGAGCATGGAAGAAATTGTTTAACAAAATATTTTCGGAAGCGGAAAAGAAGAGTGAAAATTTTAAAGCCGATGATTTTTTGAGCAAATTGGAGGAGAATTTCTTTTATTGTCAGCCAGCCATTGTAGGTGGAGGAATTACGTCTGGTAATGTAATCTCTATTCATGAGTTTAGAAGAGTTGATAGGAAGAAAGATAAAAAGAAATATGAAAAAATGAAAAAGAAAGCTTTTTACAAAGTTAAAAAAACACTTTATAAATCCATAGAGGCAGAAAAAAAGAATCACTAAGTTTCAAACTACATTCATTAAACAAAAGGGCTCTGTAGATTTGCTACGAAGTTCCTTTGTTTAGCAATAAAAAAGAAGGAGCCAAATGGCTCCTTTTTGGTTTCTTAGTTGCTTGCACCAGAAGTAGCGTCTGCGTCACCACCGTGGCCTCCAGCGTCTCCTGAATCAGAAGCGCCAGAAGTGGCATCGGCGTCTCCATGACCTCCAGCAGCAGGAGCAAATGGTCCGCTACCACCTACCAAACGTTGACCCGTTTCTTTTAGGTACCAGTCAAGCCATGGTTGGAAGTTAAAGACAATTTCATTGATTCCAGCGTATGATCCATCAGGATAATACATCGCTTGGTAGTTATGAGTGTTGATGACACCAGCAGGAGAACCTGGAACGATCGTACGGACGTATTCTTGGTTTCCATTGCGAAGTGTTCCGATGACCCACTCTACATTCTTCATACGTGCTGCTGGAAGAGAATTGTGAACAGTCGACATACGGTTACCTGATTGAGGTGGTACACGTTTGGCAAACATGGTGTCTGGATCTTGGTGAGCGTTGTTGTAGTAGAGGAATTGGTTGTTATCGTCAGCGTATGTCAATTCAAATGGCATAGCTTTCAAGAACATATCGATTTGGTTAACTGTAAGGATACCGTGGTCCAATTTGACATAGGTATCACCAGAAACAGCTCCAGTGATTGCAGCAACTTTTTCTACCCATTCTGGATCGTCAGGATCAACTTCTGTGATAGTTGTAGCAATTGGTTTTCCGCAATCCAAGTCTTCTGGTTCGATTGGTTTTGGTTTTTTCAATTTCGAAACGACTCCTACGTATTTTACAAAGTTATCTAAGCAAGTTTCAAGGAATTTAACAGTGCCTTCGTTGGTGATATTTCCGTCGTTATCAAAAGCTTCCTTGGCTTTACCAAGAAGGAATTCGTTACCTGGAAGCGTGTAGGCATTAACACCTGGAGCATCAAGGATTTTACGAAGGTGAACTTGGGCACGTGATGTTCCTTGGTCGTAGTATGATGCACCCACAATCATAACAGGTTTGTTTTCAAATGGATGAACTTCGTATGAAAGCCATTCAAGTACAGATTTGAGTGAAGCTGAGATAGTGTGGTTGTGCTCAGGAGTGGCGATAATGACACCATCAGCACGTGTAATTTTGTTATACAAGAAGCGTAATTGGAAACTGTCGTCCCATTTTTCGTCTTGGTTAAACATTGGAACTTCATCGATTTCAAGAACTTCTAATTCAAATTTAAATTTGAAATTGCGACGGATAAATTCCAAGAGTTTGCGGTTATATGATTGATCGTAGTTTGATCCAACAAGTCCAACAAATTTCATTCTTTCGGTCTCCTATCTTACAAATTTTCCCAGTCAAATTCTTCTGCATCTTTGCGAAGCAATTCTTGTGCATTGCGCAATTTTTCAGTAATCTTCACAAAGATACGGAAGTCATCAAAGATGGCATCCAATTTCTTGATGACATCAAGGTCAACCAAGTCGCCACTTGGGTTAAATGCTTGAAGAGAGTGAGAAAGCAAGAATTCATCTGGTAGAACATTTGCCTTAATTTCAGGAGCGTTCAAGATTTGACGAAGTTGCAATTGGGCACGAGATGAACCAAGTGTACCGTAAGAAGCACCAGTGATCATGATTGGTTTGTTCAAAAGTGGGTAGATACCGTAAGATAGCCAAGCAAGAGCGCTCATCAAAACTGCAGGGATAGAGTGGTCGTACTCAGGAGTACCAATAATGACACCGTCAGATGCTTCAATTTTAGCTGCAATCTCAAGAATTTCAACTGGAAGTTGCTTATCTGCTGGTTTGTTGAAAACAGGGATATCCTTGATTTCAACGAGTTCAATTTCAGCTTTATCCGCAAAGTGTTTTTGCATGTATTGGAGCAATTGGCGGTTTGTAGAACGTTTAGAGTTCGTTCCAACAATGGCAATAAGTTTTAGCATGAGATTTCCTTTCTCTTTTTACATAATACAATTTTGAAGGCCTGAAGAACAAGCAAGGCGTCCCTCTTTGTCGATGAGGATAGCTTCAATCCCATCTATACTTTCGACTTGCCAGAGGATAGAAGCGCTTCGTTCTCCGAAAAGGCGCGTTGTCCAAATCTCACCATCAACGGATTTATCAGAGATAATCGTTAGGCTAGCGAGTTCGGTTTCGACAGGGAATCCTGTCTCACTATCAAAGATATGGTGATAGTCTTTTCCATCTACTGTCAGGTGGCGTTCATAGATACCTGAAGTGACAACGGATTTGTTAGAAGCAGAAATGGTTAGGAGATGATTGCCACGAGGATTTCGCGGATCCTGAATGCCGATCTGCCAGTCGTTCCCTTCTTTAGCTTGGTTATTCCCGATGGTAAGGATATTTCCTCCCAGATTGATCAAGGCAGAGGTGACACCGTGTGTTTTTAAATACTGGGCAACCTTATCTGCACTATAGCCCTTAGCCAAACAACCTAGATCGAGCTTCATTCCTTTCTTCTCTAAAAAGACAGAAGAGCTAGTCGGATCTAACTTGATAAAATGCGGGTCAACTAGAGGCAAGACGGCTTCGATTTCATTTGGCTTTGGAAGCCGAGCATCTGAAAAGCCAATTCGCCAGGTTTGAATCAAGGGACCAATACTGATGTTGAGATGGCTAGAGGGAGCTAGGCTATGCTCTAGTCCAAGAGCAATCAGTTCAAATAGGTCAGGATGAACCTTAACAGGTGCGATTCCAGCCTGGTAGTTGATTTCCATCAGTTCGGATTCTTGACTGTTGGCGTTGAAGCGGTATTCAAGCTCCTTGAGCAAATCAAAGGCTCCTTGAAGTAGGCAATCAGCCTGTTCATCTACTAATGAAATCGTGATAGTTGTTCCCATCAGCCGTTCAGAACGTGAATGAAGAGGCAAGCTACCAGCTCCTTTCTCTTTATAGGAAATCATTCAATATAAGTTGGTTAAAGAAAAATTAAACCCCTTACATTTTCTTTCCATGTATCTAGCATACCATAAAGTCAGCGTTTTCACAAATAAATTTTAACAAAAGTCAAGAAATATGCTCAAAAATTGGAAGGAAATGAAACAAATAGTATAGTAAAGAATAATTTTTTCTGAAAAAAAGAGAATTCCAAGCAAATACCTTGTAAACGCTAACAGCAAATGATATACTAGAGGGGTAAATTAAATTTTAAAGGTGGAATTATTCTATGAGTAAAATCGTTGTAGTTGGTGCTAACCACGCTGGTACAGCATGTATCAACACTATGTTGGACAACTTTGGACATGAAAATGAAATCGTTGTATTTGACCAAAACTCAAATATTTCATTCCTTGGTTGTGGAATGGCTCTTTGGATAGGGGAACAAATTGACGGCCCAGAAGGTCTCTTCTACTCTGATAAAGAAAAATTGGAAGCAAAAGGTGCTAAAGTTTACATGAACTCACCAGTTCTTTCAATTGACTATGACAATAAAGTTGTGACTGCAGAAGTTGAAGGTAAAGAACACAAAGAGTCTTATGACAAATTGATCTTTGCGACTGGTTCAACTCCAATCTTGCCTCCAATCGAAGGTGTTGAAATCGTTAAGGGCAACCGCGAATTCAAAGCAACACTTGAAAATGTTCAATTTGTTAAGTTGTACCAAAACGCTGAAGAAGTTATTGAAAAACTTGAAGACAAGAGCAAGCACCTTGAGCGCATTGCCGTTGTTGGTGGTGGTTACATTGGTGTAGAACTTGCCGAAGCTTTCGAGCGTCTTGGAAAAGAAGTGGTGCTTGTAGATATCGTAGACACTGTTTTGAACGGCTACTATGACAAGGACTTCACTCAAATGATGGCGAAGAACTTGGAAGACCACAACATCCGCTTGGCTCTTGGTCAAACAGTTAAAGCCATCCAAGGTGATGGTAAAGTAGAACGCTTGGTAACAGACAAAGAAACGTTTGATGTGGATATGGTGGTTCTTGCTGTTGGTTTCCGTCCAAACACAGCTCTTGCTGACGGTAAGATCGAACTCTTCCGCAACGGTGCCTTCCTTGTAGACAAGAAACAAGAAACATCTATCCCAGGTGTATACGCTGTTGGTGACTGTGCAACTGTTTATGACAATGCTCGTAAAGATACAAGCTACATTGCTCTTGCATCTAACGCTGTACGTACTGGTATCGTGGGTGCTTACAATGCTTGTGGTTATGAATTGGAAGGAATCGGTGTACAAGGATCAAACGGTATCTCCATCTACGGACTTCACATGGTTTCGACTGGTTTGACTCTTGAAAAAGCCAAAGCTGCAGGCTATAACGCAGCTGAAACTGGCTTTAACGATCTTCAAAAACCAGAATTTATCAAACATGATAACCATGAAGTTGCCATCAAGATTGTCTTTGATAAAGACAGCCGCGAAATTCTTGGCGCACAAATGGTTTCACATGATGCTGCTATCAGTATGGGAATCCACATGTTCTCACTTGCTATCCAAGAGCATGTGACGATTGATAAATTGGCATTGACGGACCTATTCTTCTTGCCACACTTCAACAAACCATACAACTACATCACAATGGCTGCACTTACAGCTGAAAAATAGAAATGGATGAACTATCTGGTCTTAACTGAAGGTCAGGTAGTTTTTTTGTCAATCTGTACCCAGACAAATATTATTTTTCTATCTTGTACTTCACTCTGTTCTGACTTAAAATGAAATGGTAGCTACCAATACAAATGATGAGGAAAAAGAAATGACTGAAAATCGTTATGAACTAAATAAAAACTTGGCACAGATGCTCAAAGGTGGGGTTATCATGGACGTTCAGAACCCTGAACAGGCTCGTATCGCAGAGGCTGCTGGTGCGGCAGCTGTTATGGCCTTGGAGCGAATTCCAGCTGATATTCGTGCAGCTGGAGGAGTTTCCCGTATGAGCGATCCAAAGATGATTAAGGAAATCCGAAAAGCGGTCAGTATTCCAGTGATGGCCAAGGTCAGAATCGGGCATTTTGTTGAAGCTCAGATTTTAGAGGCTATTGAGATTGACTATATCGATGAGAGTGAAGTGCTGTCTCCAGCTGATGACCGTTTCCATGTGGATAAGAAAGAATTCCAAGTTCCTTTTGTCTGTGGTGCTAAGGATTTGGGTGAAGCCTTGCGTCGTATCGCTGAAGGAGCTTCTATGATTCGGACAAAAGGAGAACCGGGTACAGGAGATATCGTCCAAGCTGTTCGACATATGCGTATGATGAATCAAGAAATTCGACGGATTCAAAACCTACGCGAAGATGAACTCTATGTGGCTGCCAAGGACTTGCAAGTTCCTGTTGAATTGGTCCAATACGTCCACGAACATGGAAAATTACCAGTTGTAAACTTTGCAGCTGGAGGCGTTGCAACGCCAGCAGATGCTGCGCTAATGATGCAATTGGGGGCAGAAGGCGTTTTTGTTGGGTCAGGTATTTTCAAATCAGGCGACCCTGTTAAACGAGCAAGTGCTATTGTTAAAGCTGTAACCAACTACCAAAATCCTCAAATTTTGGCTCAAATCTCTGAAGATCTAGGGGAAGCCATGGTTGGTATCAATGAGAATGAAATCCAAATTCTTATGGCAGAGCGAGGAAAATAGATGAAAATTGGAATATTGGCCTTGCAAGGTGCCTTTGCAGAACATGCAAAAGTGTTAGAAAAGTTAGGTGTTGTTAGTGTCGAAATCAGAAATTTAGATGATTTTCAGAAACATCAGAGTGACTTGGCGGGTTTGATATTACCTGGCGGTGAGTCTACAACCATGGGCAAGCTCTTGCGCGACCAGAACATGCTGCTTCCCATCCGAGAAGCCATTCTTTCTGGACTACCAGTCTTTGGAACTTGTGCGGGCTTAATCTTGCTAGCTAAGGAAATCATTTCTCAGGAAGAAAGTCATCTAGCGACTATGGACATAGTGGTTGAGCGCAACGCCTATGGGCGCCAACTAGGAAGTTTTTATACAGAAGCAGAATGTAAGGGAGTTGGTCAGATTCCCATGACCTTTATCCGTGGACCGATTATCAGCAGTGTTGGAGAGGGTGTAGAAGTTTTAGCAACAGTTGATGATCAAATCGTTGCTGCGCAAGAAAAAAATATGCTGGTAACCTCTTTTCATCCTGAGTTAACAGATGATGCTCGCTTGCACCAGTACTTTATCAATATGTGTAAAGAAAAAAGTTGAGAAAAGATTCTCAACTTTTTTTACATGTAATAAACAATCGCAATGTACTGAAGTGCAGACGCAGCTAAGATAAAGAGATGCCAAATCATGTGGAAATAAGGTTTTTTCTTAGCGTAAAATCCAGCTCCAACTGTATAACAGAGTCCGCCAGTTACCATGAGACTCCAGAAAATTGGCGTTGTTTGACTGATAATGGCAGGAATGATAGCCAGAACCAACCAGCCCATGATCAGGTAAAGGGCAAGGCTGAATTTCTCATTGACCTTTTTAGCAAAGATTTTATAGAGGATGCCAAAGATGGTCGTTCCCCACTGAATGGCAATAATGAGATAGCCAAACCAGTTATTCATCAAGGTCAAGACGACTGGCGTATAAGAGCCTGCTATGGCCACATAAATCATAGAGTGGTCGATGATTCGCAAGACGTATTTTTGGGTCGAACCATAGGCCATAGAGTGATATATGGTTGACGAGAGGAACATGAGAAATAGACTGATAACAAAGATAGAAACGCCAAAAGACGATAAAAATCCATGTGCTTCATAACTATAGGTGGATGAAATGGGGAGTAGGATGAGCATGATAACGGCACCCACAGCATGGGTCACGCTATTAGCAATTTCCTCTCCAAAACTGAGTTTTTTACTGAGTTTTAAGCTGGTATTCATTGGATTTCCTCCTCTTCTTTGCTAAGGATTAAGTCTAGAGTTTGATGATAGAGTTTAACCGTTTGGCAGCTGGTTTGGATAATAGGATTTTCTGGATCAATCCCATGGTTCATGTAGTCCACAAAAGCATCGTAGAGCTGGTCTGAACTCGCTTGAGTTTGTAGAGTATTGAGGGTCTGAGCGATTTCTTGGATTGAAAAGACAGACTTGAGAGTAGTAATGGCAATCAAACGAGCAATCTGTTTGCGTTGGTATTTCTTCTTGTCAGGCTTTGTCAGGTAACCATGTTTGACATAGTTATTGACCATAGATGCTGTTAGCCCCTTGTCTTTATCTGGAGAGATGGGGGCACAGACTTGGTTGACATAAAGCAAAACCTGATCCAGATAGAGGTCAATGTTTGGAATGTCTTCCCATTTTGGGTAGGAAAAGTTAGAATTCATTTCCAACTCCTTTTATCTAGTTTAGATAACTAGATTATAAAATAATAAAAAACAAAAGTCAAGTTTCAACTGCTTGTAGAAAGCTTTAAATTATGCTATGATGAGAGAAACTAGTTAGAAATGAGGGGAAGAGATGGAGATTCGTTTAGCTTTTCCAAACGAAGTAAATGCGATTATGCAGGTGATGGAGGATGCCAAAAAGTGTTTAGCCAAGTCTGGTAGTGACCAGTGGCAAAATGGCTATCCAAATGCTGACATCATTATTGATGATATCATCTCTGGTCAAGCCTATGTGGCCTTGGAAGAGGGAGAACTGTTAGCCTATGCTGCTGTGACCAAGAACCCAGAGGAAGCCTATGAAGCCATTTATGAAGGAAGTTGGCAAGGGAGAGAGTCAGAATATCTGGTCTTTCACCGTATCGCTGTGGCAGCAGATGTACAAGGACAAGGTGTTGCTCAGACTTTCCTAGAAGGCTTGATTGAAGGTTTTGATTATCTAGATTTTCGTTCAGATACGCATACACAAAACAAAGCCATGCAGCATATCTTTGAAAAGCTAGGCTTCCAACAGGTTGGTAAAGTTCCGGTTGATGGGGAACGTTTGGCCTATCAGAAATTAAAGAAATGAAGCAGAATAAGTACGCAAAAATGCTCTACCCGTCGCCAATTGGAACCTTATCCTTAGTTGCTGACGAGCAATATCTGTATGGAATTTGGGTGCAGGACCAGAAGCATTTTGAGAGGGGATTAGGGGATGAAACGATAGAAGAAGTTGGTAGCCATCCTGTATTGGAGCAAGTTATTTCCTATTTAGATACCTATTTCGAAGGCAGGGATCAGGTTCTGTGTGACTTACCTTTGACTCCCATTGGAACGGATTTTGAAAAGCGAGTCTGGGCATACTTACAGACCATTCCTTACGGTCAAACAGTGACTTATGGACAAATAGCGAAAGACCTGCAAGTGTCTTCTGCCCAAGCTATTGGCGGAGCAGTGGGGCGCAATCCCTGGTCCATCCTCGTCCCCTGTCACCGAGTGCTAGGGGCAGGCAATCGTCTGACAGGCTATGCTTCGGGAGTCGAAAAGAAAGCTTGGCTCTTGAAGCATGAAGGTGCGGTTTTTCAAGAAAATAAAGAATAGAAAGAAAAGAAAATGTTAGAATTTATCGAATACCCAAAATGTTCAACTTGTAAGAAAGCAAAAAATGAATTGGATAAACTTGGTGTGGACTACAAAGCTGTCCACATCGTAGAAGAAACACCAAGTGAAGAAGTGATTTTGAACTGGTTAGAAACTTCTGGTTTTGAAGTGAAACAATTTTTCAATACCAGTGGCATCAAATATCGTGAACTGGACCTGAAAGATAAGGTAGGAAGTTTGTCAAAACAAGAAGCAGCTAAGCTTCTAGCGAGTGATGGCATGTTATTGAAACGTCCAATTTTGGTGGAGAATGGTGCTGTTAAACAAATCGGCTATAGAAAAACCTATGAGAACTTAGGTTTGAGATAGTTTTTATCTATCTCCTTGATAGGTAAAATATATAGCCTCCCTGTTTTAAAGTGTGATAAACTAGAAGATAGACAAAGTCTGATCAGCCCGTAGCAAATAATTTGCTTGCGAGCAGAAGTATGGTAGAATGAATCATTATCAGGAGAGGATGTTTTTATGACTGTTACAACATTTTTAGCATCAGATTGGTACCAAAGTTTGATGCAACTCATTCCGGATGGTAAGCTCTTTAGTTTGCGTTCGGTCTTTGATGGAATTCCAAGGATTGTCCAGCAACTGCCTACAACCTTGATGTTGACGCTTGGAGGTGCACTCTTTGGTCTGCTACTTGCTTTGATTTTTGCCATTGTAAAGATCAATCGTGTTAAGGTTCTATATCCCTTGCAGGCCTTTTTTGTCAGCTTCTTAAAAGGTACCCCAATCCTAGTTCAACTTATGTTGACCTACTACGGAATTCCTTTAGCACTGAAAGCTATCAACCAGCAATGGGGCACTGGTTTCAATATCAATGCGATTCCAGCGGCACTTTTTGCGATTGTGGCCTTTGCTTTTAACGAGGCGGCTTATGCAAGTGAAACGATTCGTGCAGCCATCCTTTCTGTTAATCCAGGTGAAATTGAGGCGGCACGTAGTTTGGGTATGACACGAGCGCAAGTTTATCGTCGCGTGATTATTCCTAATGCAGCGGTGGTAGCTACTCCAACCTTGATCAATTCCCTCATCGGCTTGACCAAGGGAACTTCTCTAGCCTTTAGCGCAGGTGTTGTGGAGGTCTTTGCCCAGGCTCAGATTTTGGGTGGAGCCGATTATCGCTATTTTGAGCGCTTTATCTCTGTTGCTCTTGTTTATTGGGTGGTCAATATCGGAATTGAAAGCCTCGGCCGTTTCATCGAGAGAAAAATGGCTATTTCTGCACCCGATACAGTGCAAACAGATGTGAAAGGGGACCTTCGTTAATGATTAAGATTTCGAATTTAAGTAAATCCTTTTCAGGACAGACAGTCTTGAATCATCTGAACTTGGATATCCAAAAAGGTGAGGTAGTGGCTTTGATTGGTTCATCTGGAGCTGGGAAATCAACCTTTCTTCGTAGTTTGAACTACCTTGAAACTCCAGATAGTGGAACGATTCAGATTGACAATTTTAAAGTTGATTTTTCTCAGATTAGCCAAGAAGAGATTCTAACCCTTCGTCGCAAGTTGTCCATGGTTTTCCAACAGTTTAATTTGTTTGAACGCCGAACAGCCCTTGACAATGTCAAGGAAGGCTTGGTTGTTGTTAAGAAATTATCGGACGAGGAAGCAACTAAAATCGCCAAGGAAGAGTTGGCCAAGGTTGGTCTTTCTGACCGTGAACAGCATTATCCTCGCCACTTATCAGGTGGACAAAAGCAACGGGTTGCTCTAGCGCGTGCCCTCGCTATGAAACCAGACGTTTTGCTCTTGGATGAACCAACGTCAGCACTGGACCCAGAATTGGTCGGAGAAGTAGAAAAGTCTATTGCAGACGCCGCTAAGTCTGGTCAGACCATGATCTTGGTTAGTCACGATATGTCTTTTGTAGCCCAAGTGGCAGATAAAATTTTGTTCCTAGATAAAGGGAAAATCATCGAGTCAGGCACACCGGATGAAATCATCAATCATCCGAAAGAAGAACGAACAAAAGAATTCTTCGCTAGTTACAAACGAACTTATATTTGATATAATAGAAAAAGGAAAACTCAGTTAGTTGGACTAGCTGAGTTTACTCTTTAAAAAAGATAGAAACGAGAGAGATCATGCTGCTGCAACTGTTTTCTTTATATTTCGAGAGTTTGATCTTAACGACCATCCTGGTTGTAATTTTTTTGGGGATTTGGATTGGATTGAGAGCTATGTCTGGTGTGGACAAGACAGCCAAGGCTCGTCAAGCTCATCTCTATGATATGATTATGATTGGAGTTTTGGTCGTTCCGGTGTTATCCTTTGCCGTCATGAGTTTGCTCTTGGTTTTCAAGGCATAATCCTTGCGTGATTAGCAAGAATGAGTTAGAATAAAGATAGTTACAACAAGAAAGAAGGAATCAAAATGTACGATACGATTATTATCGGTGCTGGACCTGCGGGAATGACAGCTGCCTTATATGCCGCTCGAAGCAATCTGAAAGTGGCTTTGATTGAGGGTGGTCTGCCAGGTGGGCAAATGAACAACACATCTGATATTGAGAACTATCCTGGATATGCCAATATCAGTGGACCTGAATTGGCAGAGAAGATGTTTGAACCTCTTGAAAATCTTGGAGTGGAGCATCTTTATGGTTATGTTGAAAATATTGAAGACCAAGGTGACTATAAGAAGGTAATCACTGATGATCAAGTTTACGAAACCCGTACTGTCATCGTGGCAACTGGGTCAAAACACCGTCTCTTGGGAGTTCCCGGAGAAGAAGAACTGAATAGTCGTGGTGTTTCCTATTGTGCGGTCTGTGATGGAGCTTTCTTCCGTGATCAAGACTTGCTCGTAGTCGGTGGTGGAGATTCAGCGGTAGAAGAAGCTCTATTCTTGACTCGCTTTGCCAAGACTGTTACCATTGTTCACCGTCGAGATGAACTTCGTGCTCAAAAAGTTTTGCAAGACCGTGCTTTTGCAAATGAGAAAGTCAACTTTATCTGGGATTCTGTCGTCAAGGAAATCAAAGGTGAAAACCGAGTAGAATCTGTCGTATTTGAAAATGTGAAAACGGGTCAAGTAACAGAGCAAGCCTTTGGAGGTGTCTTTATCTATGTTGGACTGGACCCTGTTAGTGATTTTGTTAAGGACTTGAATATCCAAGACCAGTCAGGCTGGATTGTGACAGATAACCACATGAAAACTGCCGTTGACGGTATCTTTGCGGTTGGGGATGTTCGCCATAAAGACCTTCGCCAAGTCACAACAGCAGTTGGAGATGGGGCTATCGCGGGTCAAGAAGCCTATAAATTTATCACAGAACATAGTTAAGAAAAAAGTTTCCAATCAAGTGATTGGAAACTTTTTTTATAGTCGGTTTCGGAAAACTTCGTACATGAGAATGGCTGCGGCAACACTAGCATTGAGGCTTTGAACATGTCCATTCATAGGAATGGTAATCATTTCATCAACCTGTTTTTTGATGTTACTAGAGATGCCTTTTCCTTCATTTCCGATGATGAGGGCGATTTTCCCTTTTGTATTCCACTTGTGGCAAGGAGTACCGTTCATATCCGTTCCAAAGGTCCAGAATCCTTCATCCTTGAGTTTGTCTAGGGTTTGACTGAGGTTGGTCACTCGGGCAATCGGTACGTGCTCAATAGCACCTGTGGCCGTTTTGGCAACGACAGGAGTCACTCCGACAGCACGGTGCTTGGGAATGATGACACCTGAAACATTGGTCGCATCAGCAGTCCTTAAGATAGAACCTAGATTATGGGGGTCAGTTAATCCGTCCAGAATCAATAGAAGTGGATTTTCTTCTTGGCGTGTTTTGGCAAGGATGTGATCCAGCTCGCTATAGGCAAATTCAGAGACTCTTAGGACAAAGCCTTGGTGAACAGCGCCTTCGGTCATCTCAGATAGGGATTTTTTTGAGGTCCAAGAGATGGAGACTTTTTTCTCAGCAGCCAGTTCCTTGACTTTCTCAACATTCTTTCCCCTTAGATCTTCTTGGAGGTAGAGTTTGTTTCCTGTATTTGCAAGGAGGGCTTCAGTAACGGCATGTACGCCATAGACGATATCATTTGTTTTCATGCCTCTATTATAACATAAAACCCCGTCTTGCAACGGGATTTTCTTTATTCCAGAATTAGTAAACCATCTTTAACAGCAAATGGGTCTTTCTCATTGATACGATCGTAAAACATGATTCCGTTTAGATGATCAATTTCATGTTGGACAACGATGGAGTTGTATCCTTTGAGCTTGATACGGTGTTTTTCTCCGTCCTTGTCAAAGTAATCAACAGTGACACGGGCATGACGGATAACATAACCTGGCACGTTACGGTCGACAGACAGACAACCTTCTCCTTCGCCAAGAGCAGCGTCTTGAACAGAGTGAGAGACGATTTTGGGATTGTACATAATAGCTTGCAAGTCGTAGGCTTCCTGTGGAGTTTCACCTTCTTCTACAATATTTGGGACCAAGACGGCAATAATGCGTTTTGAGATATCTAGCTGGGGAGCTGCAAGTCCAACACCACCACGCAAGCCCATTTTCTCAGCCATAACAGGATCCTGAGAATGTTTGAGGAATTGCATCATTTTTTCACCAAGAATGATATCCTGATCAGACAAGGGGAAAGTGACTTCCTCAGCAACCGCGCGTAGAGTTGGGTTTCCCTCACGGATAATATCATTCATATCAATCAAATGAGCAGCTTTTGTAATACGTTCTATAGCAGACATTTTCTCTCCTTTCATTACTTCTACATGATAACACAAAATAGGCGAGAAAGAAAGTCGCAGAAGTTCTTAAAAAATAATATAATAAACGGTATTCCCCTTTTGTCTGTGGTATAATAAAAGGAAAGACTTGCATAAGAAAGCAAAGGGGAATAAGAATGGAAAAGCGAAAAGATAGACAATCTCATGGTCCTATTTTTGGATTGTTGAAGACTAGTATTGGTTTCTTTAGGAATTATAAATCTTGGACCAATGCCCAGTTTATTACAGTGTTGTTGCTGGCAGTTGCCTTGTCCATGGGGCTGAACTTGTTAGTTCGAGCAGTACAAGGCAACAAGGGAACGAATCCAGTTGATTCTGCAAGTACTTCTAGTCAATTCAAGGAAAATGATTCTGACGAAAAGACAGCTCGTATCATGGCAAATGGTGACCTTCTCTACCATATCCCTATCTACCGAACAGCTCTAAAAGAAGACGGAACCTATGATTTCCACGAAAATTTTGAATATGTAAAACCCTGGCTCAAGCAAGCGGATTTAGTGCTTGGTGACTTTGAAGGAACTGTGAACAAGGACCACTACTTGGCAGGTTATCCTCTCTTTAATGCACCTGGAGAAGTCATGGATGCTATCAAGGATGCAGGCTACCAAGTTCTAGACTTGGCTCACAACCACATCTTGGATTCTCAGATAGAGGGAGTGGTCTCAACGGCTCAAGCTATTGAAAAGGCTGGAATGACACCCATCGGAGTCTACACACATGAATCCCGTGACCAAGCCCCTATAGTCATCAAGGAAGTCAATGGAATCAAGGTAGCTCTCTTGGCCTATTCCTATGGCTTTAATGGTATTGAACAATCCATTTCCCAAGAGGACTATAATCGCTATCTTTCTGACTTAAACGAAGAAAAGATGAAGGCAGAAATCGAGCGTGCAGAGAAAGAAGCGGATATCACTGTCATCATGCCTCAGATGGGAATTGAGTACCAGCTAGAACCGACGGAAGAACAGAAAACACTGTACCACAAGATGATTGACTGGGGAGCTGATATTATCTTTGGAGGCCATCCTCATGTCGTTGAACCTGCTGAAACGGTTGAAAAAGATGGTGACAAAAAATTGATTATCTATTCCATGGGGAATTTCCTTTCAAATCAGCGCATTGAAACCATGCAAGATGAGGAAAATGCCAAGTGGACGGAGCGCGGTGTTCTCATGGATGTGACTATTAAGAAAAAAGATGGCAAGACAAGGATTGAAACGGCCAAAGCGCATCCGACTTGGGTCAATCGGACGCCTAAAGGAACATACTCTCCAGAAGGCTATCCGCTCTTCCTCTATCAGACCTATATCCTAGAAGACTTCATCGAGGGAGGCAGTTACCGTGACAAGTTGGATGAGGCGACCAAGGAACGAATTGACACAGCTTATAAAGAAATGAATGAACATGTAGGATTGAAGTGGGACTAGCTTGAATCCAGAGGAAGTAAAATGACGATTAAGATTATTGCGACAGATATGGATGGAACCTTGCTGGATCCGAGAGGTCAGCTGGATCTGCCCCGCTTGGAAAAGATCTTAGATCAGCTGGATCAAAGGGATATCCGTTTTGTCATTGCGACGGGGAATGAAGTTCATCGTATGAGAGAACTATTGGGACACTTGGCTGAACGAGTGATCCTAGTAGTTGCCAATGGGGCGCGTATTTTTGAAAACAATGAACTGATTCAAGCGCAGACCTGGGATGATGCTATGGTTGACAAGGCTTTAGTTCATTTTAAAGGGAGGGAGTGTCGAGATCAGTTCGTCGTCACTAGTATGAATGGGAGTTTTGTCAAGAAAGGGACTGTTTTTACAGACCTAGAAAAATTTATGACACCAGAGATGATTGAAAGGCTCTATCAACGAATGAATTTTGTGGAAGAGTTACAAGCTGATCTCTTTGGTGGAGTGCTTAAAATGAGCATGGTCGTTGGTGAAGAACGATCGAGTTCTGTTTTGCAGGAAATTAATGACCTCTTTGATGGGCGTGTAAGAGCTGTTTCCAGCGGTTATGGTTGCATTGACATCCTCCAAGCCGGGATTCATAAAGCATGGGGATTGGAAGAATTACTCAAGCGCTGGAATTTGAAATCTGAACAAATCATGGCTTTTGGTGATAGCGAAAATGATGTTGAGATGTTGGAGATGGCTAGAATTGCCTATGCTATGGAAAATGCTGATGATGAAGCCAAGGCAGTTGCAACTGCCCTAGCTCCAGCTAACAGCCAGGGGGGCGTTTATCAGGTCCTAGAAAATTGGTTAGAGAAAGAGGGATAAGGTGGCAGTACAGTTATTAGAAAATTGGCTCTTAAAGGAGCAGGAAAAGATTCAAACCAAGTATCGTGAATTGAATCAAGCTTCTGTTATAGAGCCAGATATCATCTTTATCGGAGATTCAATTGTAGAATACTACCCTTTGCAAGAGTTACTTGGGACTGCAAAGACGATTGTTAATCGTGGCATCCGAGGTTACCAGACGGGACTTCTATTAGACAATCTTGATGCCCATCTTTATGGTGATGCTGTGGATCAAATTGTTCTCTTAATTGGAACAAATGATATCGGAAAAGATATTCCCATGAATGAAGCCTTGGATAATCTTGAACGTGTAATCCAATCGATTGCCCGAGATTATCCGCTGTCACAAATAAAGCTTGTTTCTATTCTGCCAGTTAATGAAGGCGAAGAATACAAGCAGACAGTTTATATTCGTACCAATGAAAAGATTAGAGAATGGAATCAAGCCTATGAGGCTCTAGCCTCCGCCTATGTGCAAGTAGATTTTGTGCCGATTTATGATAGTTTGACAGATTCAGAAGGACAACTTCAATCAGCCTATACAACGGATGGCCTCCATCTAAGTGTCGCAGGTTATCAGGCCTTATCGGAAGCCTTAAAAGAGTATCTTTTCTAAAGAGGCGGCTTGATTTTGCATTTTTTATGAAGATAGGTTATAATGGTTCTATCGTCTTTTGGGGTCGTTACGGATTCGACAGGCATTATGAGGCATATTTTGCAACCCGTGTGGCGACGTAAACGCTCAGTTAAATATAACTGCAAAAAATAACACTTCTTACGCTTTAGCTGCCTAAAAACCAGCAGGCGTGACCTGATTTGGATTGCTCGTGTTCAATGACAGGTCTTATGATTAGCGAGATACGATTAAGTCTTGTCTAGCGACTTGATAAGAGATTAATAGACTCGCAGTTTCTAGGCTTGAGTTATGTGTCGAGGGACTGTTAAAACAATACATAACCTATGGTTGTAGACAAATATGTTGGCAGGTGTTTGGACGTGGGTTCGACTCCCACCGGCTCCATTATTCTTTCGCTAAACTTGGAAAAACGTTGTTAAATCAACGTTTTTTATTTTTGTCTTTGGTATTCCTTGGGATTCTTTTTTAAAAAAGGGATACAAAAAGGATACAACGTTTTTGTCGTATCCCAAAATATGTTTTTTCTACGGAAGACATGGGATTCGAACCCACGCACGCTATTACACGCCTACCGCGTTTCCAACACGGCCTCTTAAGCCTCTTGAGTAATCTTCCAATACTTACTCAAATAGTCTACCATAAAGCCACTTATCTTGCAATAAAAATGTTGGAATTGGCAAAAATGATAGTTTTTGAAAGAAAGTGATAAAAAATGCTTGACTTTGATAGAAATTGTGTTAGAATGAATAGTGTAAACGATAACAGGAGGTGATTTGGTGTTAAAAACTGAGCGGAAGCAACTGATTTTAGAGGAGTTAAATCAACATCATGTAGTTTCCCTAGAAAAATTGGTTAGTCTATTAGAAACATCAGAATCAACGGTACGAAGAGATTTGGATGAGTTGGAAGCAGAAAATAAACTTCGCCGTGTGCATGGTGGAGCAGAATTGCCCCACTCCTTGCAGGAAGAAGAAACTATTCAAGAAAAATCTGTCAAAAACCTTCAAGAGAAGAAGTTACTGGCTCAGAAAGCAGCCTCTCTTATCAAGGAAAAAGACGTTATCTTTATCGATGCTGGAACAACAACTGCTTTTTTAATCAAGGAATTGGTTAATAAGAATATCACAGTTGTCACCAACTCCATTCATCATGCGGTTCAGTTGGTTGAAAAGCAGATTCCAACTGTCATGGTTGGAGGTAGTGTCAAGATGGCGACAGATGCATGTATCGGGGGCGTTGCTCTTAACCAGATTAACCAATTGCACTTTGACCGTGCTTTTATCGGGATGAATGGTGTGGACGATGGTTATTATACGACTCCAGATATGGAGGAGGGAGCTGTTAAGCGTGCTATTTTGGAGAATGCCAAACAGACCTACGTCTTGGTGGATTCGTCCAAAATTGGACAAACTTGCTTTGCCAAGGTAGCACCACTTAAACGCGCTATTGTCATCACAAGTCAAGGGCATGAGCTCTTGCAGGCTATTAAGAAGAAAACGGAGGTAATAGAAGTATGATTTATACAGTCACACTCAATCCTTCCATTGACTATATCGTTCGTTTGGACCAAGTTCAAGTCGGTAGTGTCAATCGTATGGACAGTGATGATAAGTTTGCTGGTGGGAAAGGAATCAATGTCAGTCGTGTTTTGAAACGATTAGATATTCCAAATACAGCGACCGGATTTATCGGTGGCTTTACTGGTAAATTTATCACAGATACCCTGGCAAAAGAGCAAATTGAAACACGCTTTGTCCAAGTAGCAGAAGATACTCGCATCAATGTCAAGATTAAAGCAGACCAAGAAACAGAAATCAACGGGACTGGTCCTAACGTTGAACCAGCACAGCTAGAAGAATTGAAAGCTATTTTATCTAGTCTGACTGCAGATGATACGGTTGTGTTTGCTGGTTCGAGTGCTAAAAATCTAGGCAATGTTATCTATAAGGATTTGATTGCCTTGACCCGTCAGACTGGTGCGCAAGTAGTTTGCGATTTTGAAGGACAGACCTTGATTGATAGTTTGGACTACCAGCCACTTTTGGTGAAGCCAAACAATCACGAACTAGGAGCTATCTTTGGTGTTAAATTAGACAGTTTAGATGAAATTGAGAAATACGCGCGAGAGTTACTGGCTAAAGGTGCTCAAAACGTCATTATCTCTATGGCTGGGGACGGTGCCCTTCTTGTCACACCTGAGGGAGCTTACTTCGCCAAACCTATCAAGGGAACAGTGAAAAATTCTGTTGGAGCTGGTGACTCTATGGTAGCTGGATTTACAGGTGAATTTGTCAAATCAAAAGACGCAATAGAAGCCTTCAAATGGGGAGTGGCTTGTGGCACAGCAACTACTTTCTCAGATGACTTGGCAACAGCGGACTTTATTAAAGAAACATATGAAAAAGTTGAGGTAGAAAAACGATGAAAATTCAAGACCTATTGAGAAAAGATGTCATGTTGCTGGATTTGCAGGCAACTGAAAAAACAGCTGTCATCGAAGAGATGATTAAAAGTTTGGTAGATCACGGTTACGTGACGGATTTTGAAACCTTTAAAGAAGGGATCTTAGCGCGTGAAGCTCTCACTTCCACTGGTTTGGGTGACGGAATTGCTATGCCTCACAGCAAGAACTCTGCTGTCAAAGAAGCAACGGTTCTCTTTGCTAAGTCAAACAAGGGGGTTGACTACGAAAGCTTGGATGGGCAACCAACAGACCTCTTCTTCATGATTGCAGCTCCAGAAGGTGCCAATGATACTCACTTGGCAGCCTTGGCAGAATTGTCTCAATACTTGATGAAAGACGGTTTTGCTGACAAACTTCGCCAAGTAACATCAGCTGACCAAGTCATCGAACTCTTTGACCAAGCTTCAGAAAAAGCTGAGAAACCTGTTCAAGCACCTGCTAATGAATCTGGCGACTTTATCGTAGCTGTTACAGCTTGTACAACAGGAATCGCCCACACTTATATGGCGCAAGAAGCCCTTCAAAAAGTGGCTGCTGAAATGGGTGTTGGGATCAAGGTCGAAACCAACGGTGCTAGCGGTGTTGGAAATCAACTAACTGCTGAAGACATCCGTAAGGCTAAAGCTGTTATCATTGCAGCAGATAAGGCTGTTGAGATGGATCGTTTCGATGGCAAACCATTGATCAATCGTCCAGTTGCAGACGGCATCCGTAAGACAGAGGAGTTGATTAACTTGGCTCTTTCAGGAGATGCTGAAATCTACCGTGCTGCTAATGGGGCCAAAGCTGTAGCAGCGTCTAACGAACAACAAAGCCTTGGTGGCGCTTTCTACAAACACTTGATGAGTGGTGTATCTCAAATGTTGCCATTCGTTATCGGTGGTGGTATCATGATTGCCCTCGCCTTCTTAATCGACGGAGCTTTTGGTGTGCCACAAGATAGTCTTGGTAATCTCGGATCCTACCATGAGCTAGCTTCCATGTTCATGAAAATCGGTGGTGCAGCCTTTGGCTTAATGCTTCCAGTTTTTGCAGGATATGTTGCCTACTCTATCGCTGAAAAACCAGGTTTGGTAGCTGGATTCGTAGCTGGTGCTATTGCTAAAGAAGGTTTTGCCTTTGGTAAAATCCCTTATGCAGCAGGTGGTGAAGCAACTTCAACTCTTGCAGGTGTATCATCTGGTTTCCTAGGTGCCCTTGTTGGTGGATTTATCGCAGGTGCCTTGGTTCTTGCTATCAAGAAATACGTTAAAGTTCCTCGTTCACTTGAAGGGGCAAAATCAATCCTTCTCTTGCCACTTCTTGGAACAATTTTGACAGGATTTGTCATGCTGGCTGTCAATATTCCAATGGCAGCAATCAACACTGCTATGAATGACTTCCTTGGCGGTCTTGGAGGAGGATCAGCTGTCCTTCTTGGTATCGTTCTTGGTGGAATGATGGCTGTTGACATGGGTGGACCAGTTAACAAAGCTGCCTATGTCTTTGGTACAGGTACGCTTGCAGCGACTGTTTCTTCAGGTGGTTCTGTAGCCATGGCAGCAGTTATGGCTGGAGGAATGGTACCACCACTTGCTATCTTTGTCGCAACCCTTCTTTTCAAAGATAAATTTACTAAAGAAGAGCGTAACTCTGGTTTGACAAACATCATCATGGGCTTGTCATTCATCACTGAGGGAGCGATTCCATTTGGTGCAGCCGACCCAGCTCGTGCGATCCCAAGCTTTATCCTTGGTTCGGCAGTAGCAGGCGGACTCGTTGGTCTTGCTGGTATCAAACTCATGGCGCCACACGGAGGAATCTTCGTTATCGCCCTAACTTCAAATGCCCTACTTTACCTAGTCTTTGTTTTGATTGGTGCGATTGTAAGTGGTGTGGTTTATGGTTACCTACGCAAACCACAAGCATAAAAAGGATTAGAATAGAAAGATTGTTACCATTTGGTGCAATCTTTTTCTCTTTTCGAAATGGCTGTGAAATATGGTATAATAAAAGAATGGCAAACAAGAATACTACAAAAACAAGACGGAGACCGTCTAAAGCAGAACTTGAAAGAAAACAGGCTATCCAGAGGATGTTGATTTCCTTAGGGATTGCCTTATTATTGATTATTGCAGCCCTCAAGCTCGGTGCGGCGGGTATCACCCTTTACAATCTCATTCGACTGGTGGTCGGAAGTTTGGCCTATGTGGCCATTGTTGCCCTCCTCATTTATCTCTTTCTATTTAAATGGATACGTAAGCAGGAGGGGCTTCTATCAGGATTTCTCTGTATCTTCGCTGGCTTACTCTTAATTTTTGAGGCTTATCTTGTCTGGAAGTTTGGCTTGGAGCAGTCAGTTCTAAAAGGGACCTTGGCTCAAGTTATGACGGACCTGATTGGTATCCGGGTGACTAGCTTTGCTGGTGGAGGCTTGCTTGGTGTTGGACTTTATATCCCCATTGCCTTTCTTTTCTCAAATATCGGCTCCTACTTTATTGGAGTTCTCTTGATTCTAGTTGGGGCACTCTTGGTCAGTCCTTGGTCTATTTATGATGTTGCAGCCTTTATTGGAGCGCAGTTCAGATCCTTCATGGAAAAACAGGAACAGAGAAAACAAGAACGCTTTATCAAGAGGGAAGAAGAAAAGGCTCGTCAAGAAGCTGAAGAAGCAGCCAGAATTCAGAGAGAACAAGAAGAACAGGATGCCCTACCGCTTCCTCCTGTAGATCCTGAAACTGGAGAAATCTTATCAGAAGTACCAGACTACGATTTCCCTCCAATTCCTGAAAAAGAATGGAGTGAACCTGAGATTATCCTCCCTCAAACTGATTTTGACGTTCCAGATGTGGAAGAAGACTTTGAGGATGAAGAGGTGCAGGTTGATTTTTCTGCCAAAGAAGCTCTCGAATACAAGCTACCAAGCTTGCAACTCTTTGCGCCAGATAAACCAAAAGATCAGTCCAAGGAAAAGAGGATTGTTCGAGAAAACATCAAAATCCTAGAAGAAACCTTTGCTAGCTTTGGTATCAAGGTAACGGTTGAACGAGCTGAAATTGGACCATCAGTTACCAAGTATGAAGTCAAGCCAGCAGTCGGTGTACGGGTCAACCGCATTTCCAATCTGGCAGACGACTTAGCGCTGGCTCTGGCGGCAAAGGATGTTCGGATTGAAGCTCCGATCCCTGGAAAATCCCTAGTTGGAATTGAAGTGCCCAACTCTGAGATTGCGACCGTTTCCTTCCGTGAACTCTGGGAACAGTCTCAAACAAAACCAGAAAATCTCCTTGAAATACCTCTAGGTAAGGCTGTCAATGGAACTGCTCGCACCTTTGACCTTTCCAAAATGCCCCACTTACTTGTTGCAGGTTCAACGGGATCAGGGAAGTCAGTCGCAGTTAATGGCATTATCGCTAGCATTCTCATGAAGGCAAGACCCGACCAGGTCAAGTTTATGATGGTCGATCCTAAGATGGTTGAGTTGTCTGTTTACAATGATATTCCCCATCTCTTGATTCCAGTTGTGACCAATCCACGCAAGGCCAGCAAGGCTCTCCAAAAGGTTGTGGATGAGATGGAAAACCGTTATGAACTCTTCGCTAAGGTTGGTGTACGAAATATCGCTGGTTACAATGCCAAGGTCGAGGAATTCAATGCCCAGTCTGAGTACAAACAAGTACCCCTGCCTTTGATTGTTGTCATTGTGGATGAGTTGGCAGACCTCATGATGGTGGCTAGCAAGGAAGTGGAAGATGCCATCATTCGTCTCGGACAGAAGGCGCGTGCCGCAGGGATTCACATGATTCTCGCAACGCAGCGGCCATCGGTTGATGTTATCTCTGGTCTCATCAAGGCCAATGTCCCATCTCGTGTGGCTTTTGCAGTTTCATCAGGCACAGATTCACGAACCATCTTGGATGAGAATGGAGCAGAAAAACTGCTTGGTCGAGGAGACATGCTCTTTAAACCAATCGATGAAAATCACCCAGTCCGTCTGCAAGGATCCTTTATCTCGGATGATGATGTTGAACGCATCGTAAACTTCATCAAGGCTCAGGCGGATGCGGACTACGATGAGAGTTTTGACCCAGGTGAGGTTTCTGAAAATGAAGGAGAATTTTCAGATGGTGAAGCTGGTGGCGATCCGCTTTTTGAAGAAGCTAAGGCTCTGGTTATCGAGACGCAGAAAGCCAGTGCTTCGATGATTCAACGTCGTTTGTCGGTTGGATTTAACCGTGCGACCCGCCTTATGGAAGAACTCGAAATGGCGGGTGTTATCGGTCCAGCTGAAGGAACCAAACCACGAAAAGTATTGCAACAATAAAAAAATAGCTTCTTTCCAAATCTGGAGGGAAGCTATTTTAGTGGCTACTGGCTCGTTTTATTTTCTGAATTTGTCGTATTTGACTGTGTTCCGCTATCGCTTGTTTCTTTATTTGTAGCAGGTGTAGAAGAGTCCTGAGTTGTTGTTTTCTGTTCTTCTTTTTTCTCCTCTTTCTTGTTGGATTGAGAAGTTTCTTCTTGTGGGCTATTTTCTTTAGTAGAAGTGTTGTCCTTGTTAGGTGTAGTATTTTCCTGAGGGGATTCCTTTTGAATTTCCTTGACAACAGTTGTTTGGGTTGTCGTAGGCTCTTTCTTATTGTTTTTGTTATTATCCATAGCGTTCATGATGGTGATACTAGCGGTGATTAGGCCAAGGATACTACCGATGGTAGCAATCGTTTTTTGAAAGACAGTGAATCCCTTTTTGATGTGTTCTGTTTTTGGTTTTGAAGTTCTACGATAGTTAGACATGATACTCTCCTTTGATTATGATTTATTATACCTCATTTCTTTAAAAAAATCTTAAAAAAAGAGAAACTTCCCTTTCTTGTCGTAAGCTTCGTTTCATGATAAAATAGAAGGAGTGATTTTAGAAAGCGTGAGAAAACATGATCTACTTTGATAATTCGGCAACAACCAAGCCTTATCCTGAAGCACTTGAGACCTATATGCAGGTCGCTTCAAAAATTGTAGGAAATCCTTCTAGTCTCCATCGTTTGGGAGATCAGGCAACACGAATTTTAGATGCTTCCCGGCAGCAAATTGCAGATTTGATTGGCAAGAAGAGTGATGAAATCTTCTTTACCTCTGGTGGAACAGAAGGGGATAACTGGGTCATCAAGGGTGTGGCCTTTGAAAAAGCCCAGTTTGGCAAGCACATCATCGTATCAGCTATTGAACATCCAGCAGTCAAGGAGTCAGCCCTCTGGCTGAAAAGTCAAGGTTTTGAGGTGGATTTTGCTCCGGTTGATGAGAAAGGATTTGTAGATGTTGAGGCTATAGGAGCTTTGATACGACCTGATACGACCCTCGTCTCCATCATGGCAGTTAACAACGAAATTGGCTCTATCCAGCCTATTGAGACCATCTCAGAACTGTTGGCAGACAAGCCAACTATTTCCTTCCACGTTGATGCAGTTCAGGCACTCGCTAAGATTCCGACTGAAAAGTATCTGACTGATCGAGTGGACTTTGCGACTTTCTCTAGTCACAAGTTTCACGGAGTTCGAGGTGTTGGCTTTGTCTATATCAAGTCTGGTAAGAAAATTACGCCTCTGTTGACTGGTGGTGGTCAGGAGCGAGGCTATCGTTCGACAACTGAAAATGTGGCAGGGATTGCAGCGACAGCCAAGGCCCTCCGTTTGTCTATGGAAAAGTTAGATATCTTTACTAATAAGACAGGGCAGATGAAATCAGTCATTCGTCAAGCCCTTCTGGATTATCCAGATATTTTTGTCTTTTCAGCTGAGGATGACTTTGCCCCTCATATCTTGACTTTTGGGATTAAGGGTGTTCGTGGTGAAGTCATCGTTCACGCCTTTGAAGACTATGATATTTTCATTTCAACGACCTCTGCTTGTTCGTCCAAGGCTGGAAAACCTGCAGGCACCTTGATTGCAATGGGAGTAGATAAAGATAAGGCCCAGTCAGCTGTGCGCCTAAGTCTAGATCTGGAAAATGATATGAGTCAGGTTGAGCAGTTTTTGACCAAGCTAAAATTAATTTACAATCAAACTAGAAAAGTAAGATAGGAGCATTTATGCAGTATTCAGAAATTATGATTCGCTACGGAGAGTTGTCAACCAAGGGCAAAAACCGTATGCGGTTCATCAATAAACTTCGTAATAATATTTCAGACGTTTTGTCCATCTATCCTCAAGTTAAGGTAACCGCTGATCGTGACCGTGCCCACGTTTACCTGAATGGAGCCGATTACACAGCAGTAGCAACATCTCTCAAGCAAGTATTCGGGATTCAAAACTTTTCTCCAGTTTACAAAGTTGAAAAGTCTGTTGAAACTCTCAAAGCTGCCGTGCAAAAGATTATGCAAGACATCTACAAGAAGGGCATGACCTTTAAAATCTCTAGTAGACGTAGCGACCACAACTTTGAACTCGACAGTCGTGAACTTAACCAAACCCTTGGTGGTGCTGTTTTTGACGTAATTCCAACTATTCAAGCCCAAATGAAAAACCCTGATATCACTCTTCAGGTGGAGATTCGTGAGGAAGCAGCCTATCTTTCCTATGAAACCATTCGTGGAGCAGGTGGTTTGCCAGTGGGTACTTCTGGTAAGGGCATGCTCATGTTGTCAGGAGGGATTGACTCACCTGTAGCAGGTTATCTAGCTCTTAAACGTGGGGTAGATATCGAGGCGGTTCACTTTGCTAGCCCACCATACACTAGCCCTGGCGCTCTCAAAAAAGCCCAAGATTTGACCCGTAAATTGACCAAGTTTGGTGGCAATATCCAATTTATCGAAGTGCCTTTTACTGAGATTCAAGAAGAAATCAAGGCCAAGGCGCCAGAAGCCTACCTCATGACCTTGACGCGTCGGTTTATGATGCGGATTACTGACCGTATTCGTGAAGTGAGAAAGGGTCTGGTCATTATCAATGGGGAGAGTCTAGGTCAAGTAGCGAGCCAGACCTTGGAAAGCATGCAGGCTATCAACGCTGTGACCAACACTCCCATCATTCGTCCCGTGGTTACTATGGACAAGTTGGAAATCATTGACATCGCGCAGGAAATCGATACCTTTGAAATTTCAATCCAGCCTTTTGAAGATTGCTGTACTATTTTTGCACCTGACCGTCCTAAGACCAATCCTAAGATAGAGAATGCAGAGCAGTATGAAAAACGCATGGATGTTGAAGGCTTGGTTGAACGAGCAGTGGCTGGTATCATGATCACTGAGATTACACCTCAGGCTGAAAAAGATGCTGTCGATGAGTTAATTGACAATCTCCTCTAATCAGAAAATCCAGAAGAATTCAGAAAAACAAATGAAAAAAGTTAGTTATTTATCCTTAAAATGGACATTAACTGACTTTTTTTCTATTTTTATGGTATAATGAGATAAAATTTTGAATATAGAGAGTTTTCTGACAATGAATCATTCCTACTTTTACTTAAAAATGAAAGAACACAAACTCAAGGTTCCTTATACTGGAAAAGAGCGTCGTGTGCGTGTGCTTCTGCCTAAGGACTACGAGAAAGACACCGACCGTTTTTACCCTGTTGTTTATTTTCATGATGGGCAAAATGTCTTTTACAGCAAGGAGTCTTATATCGGACACTCTTGGAAGATTATTCCGGCTATTAAGCGAAATCCTGACATTAGTCGCATGATTGTTGTAGCTATTGACAATGATGGCATGGGACGGATGAATGAGTATGCGGCTTGGAAGTTTCAAGAATCTCCTATTCCAGGGCAACAGTTCGGCGGTAAGGGCGTGGAGTATGCCGAGTTTGTCATGGAGGTGGTTAAGCCCTTTATCGATGAGACCTACCGTACCAAAGCTGATCGCCAGCATACGGCTATGATTGGCTCGTCATTAGGAGGCAATATTACCCAGTTTATCGGACTGGAATACCAAGACCGAATTGGTTGTCTAGGTGTCTTTTCATCTGCCAACTGGCTCCACCAAGAAGCCTTTAACCGCTACATCGAACGTAAAAAACTGTCGCCTGATCAGCGAATTTTCATTTATGTAGGAACAGAAGAAGCAGACGATACGGACAAGACCCTGATGGCTGGTAATATCAAGCAAGCCTATATCGACTCATCGCTTCGCTATTATCATGATTTGATTGCAGGTGGAGTAGACTTGGATAATCTTGTATTGAAAGTTCAGTCTGGTGCTATCCATAGTGAAATCCCTTGGTCGGAAAATTTACCAGACTGTCTCCGATTTTTTGCAGAGAAATGGTAAGTTAGGAAAGGAGAAAGCCAATGCATATTGAAAACCTTAGCCACTGGAGTGGCCACCTCAACCGTGAAATGTATCTCAACCGTTATGGGCATGCTGGGATTCCAGTTGTGGTTTTTGCTTCATCTGGTGGCAGTCACAATGAATACTATGATTTTGGCATGATAGATGCCTGTGCTTCCTTTATCGAAGAAGGTCGTGTCCAATTCTTTACTCTCTCCAGTGTTGACAGTGAGAGCTGGCTGGCTACTTGGAAAAATGGTCATGACCAAGCGGAGATGCATCGTGCCTACGAACGCTATGTGATTGAGGAGGGCATTCCTTTTATCAAGCATAAGACAGGTTGGTTTGACGGTATGATGACGACTGGTTGCTCAATGGGTGCCTACCATGCACTCAATTTCTTCCTCCAGCATCCAGATGTCTTTACTAAAGTGATTGCTCTCAGCGGCGTTTACGACGCACGTTTCTTCGTTGGAGATTACTACAATGACGATGCCATTTACCAAAACTCGCCAGTAGATTATATCTGGAATCAGAATGACGGCTGGTTTATCGATCGTTACCGTCAGGCGGAGATTGTCGTTTGTACGGGCCTCGGTGCCTGGGAACAAGATGGTCTACCATCTTTCTACAAGCTCAAAGAAGCCTTTGACCAGAAACAAATTCCAGCTTGGTTTGCTGAATGGGGACACGATGTTGCCCACGACTGGGAATGGTGGCGTAAACAAATGCCCTATTTTCTTGGACACCTGTATCTATAAAAGGAGTTGCCTATGAATTACCTTGTTATTTCTCCCTACTATCCGCAAAACTTTCAACAATTTACAATCGAACTCGCTAATAAAGGCATCACAGTCTTGGGAATTGGTCAGGAGCCTTACGAACAACTAGATGAACCTTTGCGCAATAGCCTGACCGAGTATTTCCGTGTAGACAATCTTGAGAACATAGATGAAGTCAAACGCGCAGTTGCCTTTCTTTTCTACAAGCATGGTCCTATCGACCGCATTGAGTCCCACAATGAATACTGGCTTGAGCTAGACGCAACACTCAGAGAACAATTCAATGTCTTTGGTGCCAAACCCGAGGATCTCAAAAAGACCAAATATAAGTCTGAGATGAAGAAACTTTTCAAAAAAGCAGGTGTCCCTGTGGTACCTGGAGCTGTTATCCAGACGGAAGCAGATGTGGATAAAGCAGTGAAAGAAATCGGTCTACCAATGATTGCCAAACCTGATAATGGAGTGGGAGCGGCAGCAACCTTTAAGCTTGAGACAGAAGACGATATCCATCACTTCAAAGAAGAATGGGATCATTCAACCGTTTATTTCTTTGAGAAATTTGTCACTTCTAGCGAAATCTGTACCTTTGACGGGCTTGTGGATAAGGATGGCAATATCGTCTTTTCAACGACTTTCGATTATGCCCATACACCACTTGATCTGATGATTTATAAGATGGACAATTCCTACTATGTGCTTAAGGATATGGATCCCAAACTACGCAAGTATGGTGAAGCCATTGTCAAAGAATTTGGCATGAAAGAGCGCTTTTTCCATATCGAGTTCTTCCGTGATGGGGACGACTACATTGCGATTGAGTACAATAACCGTCCTGCAGGTGGTTTTACTATTGATGTTTATAACTTCGCTCACTCCTTGGATCTCTACCGAGGTTATGCGGCGATTGTCGCAGGAGAAGAGTTCCCAGCATCAGAATTTGAACCTCAATACTGTTTAGCTACATCACGTCGTGCTAATGCTAACTATGTTTATTCAGAAGAGGACCTTCTTGCCAAATACAGCCAGCAATTCAAGGTCAAAAAAATCATGCCAGCAGCCTTTGCAGAGTTACAAGGAGATATTCTCTATATGTTAACAACTCCAAGTCGTGAGGAGCTGGAGCAGATGATTGCAGACTTTGGTCAACGTCAAGACTAATGAAAAGGATGAAAGAAGTTTGTCTTCTTTTGTCCTTTTCTTAAAGATAAGTTAAATAAAGCGTTTTCCATAGATTCTTTTAGAAAATCGGTTGCTAAAAGGCCTAAAAATTGATAGAATAAGGATTGTC